>NZ_CP094669.1:1384000-2058000 GCF_022827545.1 Hymenobacter tibetensis | reverse complement strand
AACAACGGGTACGGGCTTGCACCTGTGGGCTTACCGCAACGGCCCCTGGCAGTCGTTGCAGCTGTTTGATTTCAAAAGGGAAGCAGAAACTAACGCATAAAAGGCTCTGCTACTCGCCTTCCTAACACGGTTCGTAATTACGGCGTGTAAAGAGGCGAGCAGCAGAGCCTTTCGGTTGCTAAAAACAGTGGCTTTTACTGCCGTTAGATTCTCTCTGGTAGCAGCAGGGCTTCGGCGAAGTTGCCGAGTATAGGTTTGTCGCCTTCGGTTACGGCTTCCACCAAGAGAGCCCCGCCCACGAAGGCCCCTTTCCAAGATTCGCCGAGGCCCCCAAACACCTCTTCCCGGTCGCCGCGGGAGCGGAGTTTGTTGATGCCCACTTTAAAGGCGCGTACCTCCTTGGCGGTGCGAGCAGCCCACTTCTGGTCGTCGCTGGCTACGGCCGCTACTAGGGCGCCGTTGCTGATGTTCATCTCGCCTACTAGCTCTTCCACCCGGTCTACGAGCACAATGCTGTCAATCGGGCCGAAGGGCTCTTTGAAGTACAGTTCGCTTTGGCGGGGTAGGTTCACGAGGGCACGCGGCGCACGGTAGGCGGAGCGGTCCTGGCCGGGCAAGAACAACGACTCATCGAGCTTGCCTTCGTAGATAGGCGTAGCACCTGTTTTCAGCGCGTTGGCGTAGAGGCGGTCCAGCTCCTGGGCCTGCGTAGCATTGATAACGGGCCCGAACGCCAAGTCTGGCAGCGGGTCGTTGGGTGCGTCAACGAGCGTAGGATTGCCCACCTTCAAATTGCGGATAGCCTCCCAGTAGGTTTCCAAGAACTGCGGAAACAACCGACGCTCCACTACAAAACGCACGTAGGCCGTGCACCGCTGCTTGCCGTAGTCGTAGCCCTTTTTGAGTTGGTCGGCCAAGCCGTTCCAATCCGAGTAGTCCCAGATGCCATAGGTATTTACGCCTTCCATTTCCAACATGTAGCGCTTGTGCACCGAACTCAGGGCGTCGGCAATGTTGCGGCCGTTGTAGCGGCCACCCACAAAGCTCAGGCAGTCAATGGCATCATGCTTCACCAGCACGTCGCTCAGCTCCCCGCCCGAGCCACTAACCAGCGTCACGGGCAAGCCGCAGCGGCGGGCAATAGCAAACGTCAGACTCAAAGAAATAAAGCCTCCATCGGTGGGAGTTTTGGCAATAACGGAGTTGCCGGCCAGCACCTGCACCAGCACTGCGTGCAGCAGCACCGACATGGGGTAGTTCCAGCTGGCAATGTTGCTCACCAGCCCAAGCGGCTTGCGCTGGCCCAGCATACCTTCAATGTTGTCGATGTACCATTGCACGCCTTCAATGGCGCGGTCAATGTCGGTGAAGCCCAACTTGTAGGTTTTCCCGATTTCCCACATGATGAGCTTGGCCGTCAGTTCGACTTGCTCCCGCAACTGGTTGAGGCAGTCCTGTACGCGGCGTTTGCGCTCGTCGAGGTCGGTGGCGGCCCACGTGGAGGCTTCGGCTTTGGCAAATTCCACGGCCCGCAGTGCCGTTTCGCGGTTCAGCATCGGCATCACGCCCAGCTCGCTGCCATCAATGGGCGAAACGAATTCGCGGGGCGTGCCAGCTTCCTGCCAGCGGCCTTCCATCAGGTTCAGCACCTTGCCGTCCGGCGAGAAAACTTCTGGCGTGGCGGCTTTCATCTGGCTCAGCAACCCGCTGAACTCCACTTGAGGCGAAATAAGTTTAGGCATGAGAAGGAAGGAACAGGTTGGAAAGTTGAGGTCAGCCCTGTTCCCAAAGCAAAGTAGAAAAGAATGATTTCAATGAAGACGAGACGCTTTCCGCAATTCGTGTAAGCGAGATACCTGGCTGACGTCTGCCAACCTATCAGCGCAAGTCAACAAAGCTTGCCCATTAGGCTTTGATAGCCACGGGCTTAAGATCGGTCAGGTCGGCAATGCGGACGGCTTGCCCACTCGCTATGCTTTTGCGGGCGGCCACTCCTACCAGAATAGCCATGGCTCCGTCGCGGCTGCCGGCCGCTTGGCGGAACGTGTCGGTTGCTTCGGGGTGCCGGAAAAGCTGGGCGCGCAGCAGTTTGTCGCCGCCGCCGTGGCCTTCGGCTTGCGGTACCTGGATGTATTCGACCTTGCCAAAATTGCGCGACACCATGATTTCGTCGTACGGCTCCATTTTCATGGCGCCACTTTCCTTGATCCAGGCCTCTATACGACCTTTAGTACCATTGAAAGCAATGCGGTACCCTTCGTAGGGCGAGTAGGTAGTGAGCGAATAGCTGACTTGCACACCATTGGCATAGGCGATGGTCGCCGCCATCTTGTCGTAGATGTTAATGTCTTCTTTGTACACACAGCCGTCCCGCAGATACCCGTCGTATTGCTCGTTGGCAGCGTACAGGGCCATCAGGCGCGCATCCTTGGTCATGTCCCAGTAGTAGGGGCATTTGGCTTTGTGCGGACAGGGCCGGCAGTTGCTGAAGCGGAATGGCCCGTTCTTGCCGTAGTTTTCCAGAGCCCCTTTCGCGTACACCGTTTCAGGTTCTGACTCCAGCCACCAGTTCAGCAAGTCGAAATGATGGCTGGCCTTGTGTACCCACAGCGAGCCACTTTTCTCGGTCAGGCGGTGCCAGCGGCGGAAGTAGTCGGCGCCGTGGCTGTTGTCGAGGTACCAGTGAAAATCAACCGACGTAATCTTGCCGATGGTGTCCTTGCGGAGCAAATCGTAGATTTTCTGGCGGTGGGGCGAATAGCGGTAGTTGAACGTAACGGTTACTTTCTTGCCCGTCCGCTTTTCGGCATCCAAAATAGCTTGGCACTTGGTTTCGTCGGTGGTCATGGGCTTCTCCGACACAATGTTGGCTCCCATTTCCATGCCCTTGATGATGAACTGGTCGTGGGTAGCATCCACGGTGGTCACGATAAGGGTTTCCGGCTTGGCCTGCCGCATCATCGTCTCGAAGTCGGTGTAGGTGGGGCACGAAACGCCCAGTAGCTTCTTGGCGGTTTCAAGCCGGCCTTTGTTGCTGTCGCAGAGGCCCACAAACTCAATTACGTCGCGGTGCTCTTCCAGTAGCAGTTTGCCCCACATGCTGGTACCGCGGTGGCCCGTCCCGACCATTGCAACCCGCCGCTTGGCCGCAGGCGCTCCAAGCACAGTAAGTGGCAGCGGGGTCAGCAGCCCCGCCGTAGCCAGCGCAGATTTCTGTAGAAAATCGCGCCGCGAAGAATCGTAGTGGTTTGCGTTCATGGGATGGGAATTGGAAGTAGACACTCGGAACTAGTTAACTTTTTCTTAGCCAGCAGAAGCCACCAACTGGCCGGAAGCTGGCACGGTTTCGCCGGCACCCACCAGGGCCCGCACCATATTGGTTGACCCGATGAAGAGTGGGGTCCGTTGGTGCAGTTCCGTGGGCACGATGTCGAGGATGGCCTCGGTGGCAGATATTACAGCCTGCCCTCCTGCCTGCTCGATCAGCATGGCCAACGGGTAACACTCGTAGAGCAGACGTAGCTTGCCGCGCGGGTTTTTGCTGGTGGGCGGATAGAGGTAGATGCCCCCGTTGAACAAGTTGCGGTGATAGTCGGCCACCAAGGAACCGATATAACGGCCGGAATACTCTTTGCGCTTGCAGTCCATCAGGAACGTCCGAATAGAGTCCGGATAGTCAAACCAATAGCCTTCGTTGCAAGAGAAAATAGTGCCGTCCTGCGGTACCCGAATATCGGGGTGCGAAAGGAAAAACTCGCCCAATGACTGCTCGTACGTGAAGCCCATGACGCCGTGGCCGGTGGTGTACACGAACATGGTGCTGGAGCCATACAAGATGTAGCCGGCGGCTACCTGCCGGCGGCCGCCTTGCAGGAAATCGGCGGCCGTGGCCTTGGAGCCCGGCGGCGTGATGCGGCGGTAGATGCTGAACAGCGTACCAATGCTCACGTTCACGTCGATGTTCGACGACCCATCTAGAGGGTCCATGGCCACCACGTAGTTGCCGGAATCATTATCGGTATGAATGATTTCCGCTTCTTCTTCCGACAGAATAGCGCATGTTTCGCGGCCATTTTTCAGGGCCCGTACAAACCGGATATGGGCTTCCATGTCCAGCTTTTTCTGGTTCTCGCCTTGCACATTTTGGGTACCCATTCCGCCCGTGATGTCGGCCAGACCAGCCCGGTTCACGTCGCGGTGCACAATTTTGCCGGCAAGTGCTAGGTCGCGCAGCAGCTGCGACAACTCGCCGGTAGCAAACGGAAATTCCGCCTGCTTGCGCATGATGTAGCGCTCCAGCGTAATGCCAACCGGCTGCGCTAGAGTGTTTTCTTTGGTGATGCTCATAGGGTCAGCAGTTGACAGGTGGAGGGTATCTACCTCACATTTCTGCTCGCTGAAGGAGAAGCTCTGGGTTCGGATCTGTGGTCAGAGCCTCCCCCAACAGGGAGAGGGCAAGGGTAGAAATAAACTATTAGCTCTTGGTTTCAGGCTGTTTCTGGGACTGCCACAGCACCACTTGCCAGCCTTTTTTGGGGTCCTTGATTTGCACTACCACGTACTTGAGGTGCGCAACATTGGGCGTACCGTCGGGCTTGTTGGGCTGGTAGATGGTGATGGTACCGTTCACAACGGCTGCTTTGCCATCGTTGTAAGCGCGCACGTTCAGAGCTTCCACATCAATCTTATCGTACACGCTCTTGCCGTCCCGAATCGACTGGATGTACTCGGTCTTGTTGTTTTGCTTGCCGTTGGAGTGGGTGTACACTAGGTCGGCGCCGAATACCTTTTCCAGGATAGCGTAGTCCTTTTTCACCTGTGCCTCAAAGCGTTGTCGCTCCAATGCTTCCACCTCCTTGGCAGCGGCAGCATCTTTAGCGTTCTGAGCAAAAGTGAGGGCCGGTATAGCTAACAGCAACAGAGCCAGCAGAAAAGGCAGTTTTTTCATGGCAGTAAGGGGGTGGCGTCCAGCTAAAAGCCGGGCGTGGTGGGAGAAAATCGACGGGTTCAGGTGAACGTCTGTGTGAAGAAAAGCCAGAAGTTTCTTGGCTTCGTCCTGTACTCTACTGGGTTGGATTATCCAGGTTTATCAGCTTCATGCGGGGCACCAGTAACTGCATCAGCAGCCAGGCTACCAGGTACGAACCGCCGCAAATCAGGAACATGATGAAGTAAGCTGTTTCTAGCTGGTTGATGCTCTCGTAGTACACAAACATGCGCTTCTGCACCAGTGCCGACAGCAGGATACCACCCAAGCCACCAGCCATTCCGCCAATGCCCGTTACGGAGGCCACGGCCCGCTTAGGGAACATGTCGGATACCGTGGTGAAGATGTTGGCACTCCACGCCTGGTGCGCGGCGGCAGCTATACCAATCACCAACACAGCCAGCCACATATTCATCTGTCCTAAACGCTGCGCAAACACAATGGGGAAAACGCAGAGCGCAATAAGCAGCATAGCCATTTTGCGAGCCTTGAAGGCCGGCATGCCGTTGCGCATGAAGTTCAGCGGAATCCAGCCCCCGCCAATGCTCCCCACGCTCGACAGCACGTACACGGCCGCCACTGGGAAAGCCACTTCAGTGCCTTCCAGCCCATACTGCTTGTTCAGGAAGTCGGGCAACCAGAACAGGTAGAACCACCAGATAGGGTCGGTGAGGAACTTGCCCAACACGAAGGCCCAGGTCTGGCGGAAGGTTAAGAGCTTGAACCATGAAATCTTGGGTTGGGTCTGGACAGCTACAGCCGCCATATCATCTACGTCGCTATGGATGTAGTCGAATTCAGCTTTGGTAAGGCGGGCATGCCGGGCCGGCACCTCGTAATAGATAAACCACAACACCAACCACACGAAACCCAATGCGCCGGTGATGATGAAGGCCCACTGCCAGCCGATAGTTGCGGCAATCAGCGGCACTGTGAGTGGCGCAATGATGGCCCCTACGTTGGAGCCCGAGTTGAAAATACCGGTAGCCAAAGCCCGTTCCTTCTGTGGAAACCATTCGGCGGTGGTCTTGATGGCGGCCGGGAAGTTGCCGGCCTCCGTTACGCCCAAAAATGCGCGGGCTACGCTAAAGCCCATGGTGCTGGTAACAAACGCATGCCCGATAGCCGCCAAGCTCCACAGGAACGTGGACATGGCATACCCCATCTTCGTGCCCATCTTGTCGATGATCTGGCCCACTCCCAGCATGCCAATGGAATACGCCAGCTTGAACGCAATTTCAATGTTGGCGTAGTCACCGGAGTTCCAGTTGAACACCTTCTCGAGTGTTGGCTTCAGCAACGAGATAACTGCCCGGTCGAGGTAGTTTACCGTGGTGGCAAAAAACACCAACGCACAAATCGTCCACCGATACTTGCCAATAGTGGAAGTATCAACTGGGGGCGCGGGTGGGGATTGGGTCGGGGATGGTATCATCAAGTTCGGGATTTAGAGTAAGGTACTACTCACTACACCAGTGAAACCGACGGCGCACGTGACGCGCCACCTGGCACTTCTCTATTTTTTCAAGGTATCAACATACGCCAGCAAATCAGCAATCTGCTGGCTTAGCGCGGCCGTATCGTCGGCATTTTTGAAGAGCTGAGAGCCCATGCCCACAGCATTCACGCCGGCCTGAAACCACTCTTTCAAGCTTTCCTGAGTGGGCTCCACTCCTCCCGTTACCATAATGGGCACGGTAGGCATAGGCCCGCGTAAGCTCTTAATAAAGCCAGGACCTACCACGTTACCGGGGAATATCTTCACGATGGCGGCCCCAAGCTGCGTGGCTTGGTATATCTCGGAAATGGTCATGGTACCGGGCAGCCACGGCACATCGTGGGCGCGGCAGACAGCGGCCACTTCAGCCGTTAGGCAAGGCTGCACCACAAAGTCGGCGCCGGCTGCAATAAACCGTTCGGCGTCCTCGGCCACGTAAATCGTGCCGATGCCGAGCAGCATGTCTGGGCAGGTGTCGTGTACAAAAGTCACCAACTCGCTGAACACGTCGAAGGCTTTCTCTCCCCGATTGGTGAACTCGAATACGCGCAAACCACCGTCGTAGCAAGCCTGTACAATACGCTTGGCATACGCTACATCCGCGTGGTAGAACACGGGGACTACGGGGTAGCGCAGTACCGTTTCAAATGCTTCGGCCGACGAGAATCGGGACTTGTTTTTGGTTTCCATAGTTTCTGTTCTACCGCGTTTATCGCACTAAGCGGCCGGTGGTGTTGCCTTGCATGACGTGCTCTACTTCGGCTACCGTCACCAAGTTCACGTCGCCGTGAATGGTATGCTTGAGAGCAGAAGCCGCCAGCGCGAAGCTCAGGGCTTCGGCGGGAGCAGCGTACTTCAAAGAGCCATAAATGAAACCGCCCATGAAGGCGTCGCCGCCACCAATACGGTCCACAACAGGCGTGATGTCAAGATACGGGGTTTCCGTATAAGACCCGTCGAACAGCATGCCCTTGATGCGCTCATGCGAAGCACTCTGGGTTTTGCGACGGGTGGAAATCACTTGCTTGATTTGAGGAAAGCGCGCTATCAGCTGCTCCCCCATCGAAGCAAACTTATTGTCGGCGCCCGGCGTGGGCTGAATGCCAAACAAATCTTCGGCGTCGTTTTCCGAGCACACCACCACATCACAGCCGGCTACTAGCTCCGTCATGACTTGCTGCGCGGTCTGGCCATACTGCCAGAGGTTGCGGCGGTAGTTGACATCGGCCGAAACCGTGATACCAAGGCGGCGGGCCGCGGCAATGGCATCAGCCGTGGCTTGCGCGGTGGCAGCTGAAATAGCGGGCGTAATGCCGGTCCAGTGCAGCCACTGCGCATTCTGCAGAATCGTGTCCCACTTGAAGGCAGCCGGGTCCAAGTTGGCGAACGACGAGTCGGCACGGTCGTACACCACTTTGCTGGGGCGCAGCGAAGCTCCCACTTCCAGGAAGTATAGCCCGAGGCGTTTGCCGCTGTACACGGTGTGCTGCATGTCAACGCCCAGGCGCTGGAAGCTTTGGACGGCCGCTTGGCCTAGTTCGTTGGCAGGGAAGCAGGTGACGTGCGCGGCCGGTACGCCTAAGCCGGCTACGGCAGCCGCCACGTTGGCGTCGCCGCCCCCGTAGTTCACTTCCAAGCTAGCCGATTGTGTGAGCCGGTAGTTCAGGGGCGTCGAGAGGCGCATCATAATCTCCCCGAAGGTGACAACCTGTTTCATGCTGGTTGATATGTACCACGGAGCAGTGCTCCGTACGTGTTGCTGTTAGATGGAGCACCAAGCTGCGGCCGGGTGCCTTGTTGAACGGGTACTGGGGCTCGTCTCCTACGACCGAAGCACTGCCTCAGTCTGCGGCACTGATTCGGTAACGGTATCGAACCCGAAATAGGCTTTGGCGTTGCCGTAGCAGATATTCTGCACGATAGTACCCAATAATTCCATATCATCCGGCAACTCGCCATTCTCTACATCGTTGCCGATGATGTTGCACAGGATGCGGCGGAAATACTCGTGGCGTGGGTACGAAAGGAAACTGCGCGAATCGGTGAGCATGCCCACAAAACGGCTAAGCAGGCCCATATTCGACAGCGCGTTGATTTGCTTTTCCATGCCGTCTTTCTGGTCGAGGAACCACCAGCCGGAGCCAAACTGCACCTTACCTGCCACCGAGCCATCATTGAAGTTGCCAATCATGGTGGCAATCAGCTCGTTGTCGGCGGGGTTGAGGTTGTAGATGATGGTTTTCGCCAGCTTATCCTGTCCGTCGAGGCGGTCGAGGAAGCGGGACAGCGCACGGCCTTGTGGGAAGTCGCCGATGGAATCCCAGCCGGTATCGGGACCTAGCTCGCGCAGCATGCGGGAGTTGTTGTTGCGCAAAGCGCCTAAGTGGTACTGCTGAGTCCAGCCCTTTTCCCAATCCATTTCGGCCAGAAATACCAGCATGGCCGATTTGAATTGCAGCACTTCGCTGGCCGTTAGCTCCTCACCACCTCGTACTTTGGCAAAGATGTCGTTGATTTCCGCCTCGGTGTAATCAGCAGCGTAAATCTGCTCCAACCCATGGTCAGACAAGCGGCAACCGAGGGCCGCGAAGTAGTCGTGGCGTAGGCGTAGCGCTGTTTGCAGGTCGTAGTAGGTGCGGATGTCAACGGCGGCCGCCTCCCCGAGCTTGTCGAGGTAGTGGTTATAGCTGGTGGCGTCCTCGGGCGTCATGGCTTTGTCGGCGCGGAACGTGGGCAGCACGCGCGTTGCGAAGTCGCTGGCGGCCAGGGCGCGGTGATGCTCCAGCGAATCCGATGGGTCGTCGGTGGTGCACAAGGTTTCCACGTTCATTTTGCGCAGCAAGTTGCGCACCGAGTATTCCGGGGTCTGTAGCTTGGCGTTGCACTCGTCGTAGATGCGGCGCGCACTCTCCTTGTTCAGCAGCTCGGTAACGCCAAAGTAGCGCTGCAATTCCAGATGCGTCCAGTGGTAGAGCGGATTACGCACCGTTTGGGGTACGGTCTCCGCCCACTTCTCAAACTTCTCCCAATCCGAGGCATCCCCAGTGATGTAGCGCTCCGGCACCCCGTTCGCGCGCATACCGCGCCACTTGTAATGGTCGCCGTAAAGCCAGATCTGGCTGATGGTCTCGAACTGCCGGTCCTGCGCAATCTGGTCGGGCAGCAAGTGGTTGTGATAGTCGATGATGGGCATCGACTTAGCATACTCATGATAGAGCTGCTGCGCGGTTTCAGTTTGCAGTAAGAAATCCTCGTTCAGAAAGGGCTTTTTCATACTAAATGGAGCTTGAGGACTGGAAGCGTAAGGAGTTGCTGTACGCCACTTTAGAAATGTACTGTATCGGGTGGTGGTTGCCTCCCTGTAGTCTCCTAGTATTGCTAGGTTTTTCAGGCTGGCACTAGGAGACTACTGCGGGTTTAGCAACTAGCTATGCTGCTACAAGTAACTCACCACAACTGCATTATTTACAACGAGACGCCGCGCTTCCACGGAATGAAATCGGTTTGCCCGTGGCGAACTGCCGCCACTTCTTCGCCGCTTGCCACCCGAATCACATAGTCCAGAATCCGCTCTCCGGCCTGCTCGATGGTTTCTTCGCCGTCGATGACGGTGCCTGTGTTTACATCAATGATGTCGGGCATGCGGTTGGCCAGCGCCGTGTTGCTGGAAATCTTGATAACCGGGGCAATGGGGTTGCCGGTGGGTGTGCCCAGCCCAGTGGTGAACAGCACGATATTGGCGCCCGAGCCTACCTCAGCCGTCGTCGATTCCACGTCGTTGCCGGGGGTGCAGAGCAGGTTGAGGCCTGGTTTGGTTACCAATTCCGGGTAGTCGAGCACAGCTACCACGGGCGAGCTGCCGCCTTTGCGCGCCGCGCCCGCCGACTTCATAGCATCGGTAATCAACCCGTCGCGAATGTTGCCTGGTGAGGGGTTCATGTCGAAGCCTGAACCAACGGCTATGGCACTGTCGCCGTAGGCTTTCATGAGGTGGCTAAACCGTTCGGCCGTGGCGTGGTCTACACTGCGGTCCACGAGTTCTTGCTCTACCCCGCACAGCTCCGGGAATTCAGCTAGAATAACCGAACCGCCCAGCCCGACCATCAAGTCAGAGACGTGCCCGACAGCGGGGTTGGCTGAAATACCCGAGAAGCCATCCGAACCGCCACACTCCAGGCCGATGCACAGCTTGCTGAGCGGTGCCGGCTGGCGCTGCACTTGGTTGGCTTCCATCAGGCCCGCAAACGTCTGGCGCAAGGCGGTGCTGATCAGGGTTTCCTCGGTGCCAAGCTTCTGCTGCTCTAAAATGAAGAGCGGCTTGTTGAAGTTGGGGCTGCGCTTGTTGATTTCGTCTTGCAACATGCTCACCTGCGCGTTCTGGCAGCCGAGGCTAAGCACGGTGGCTCCGGCCACGTTTGGATGCGTGATATAACCGGCAATCAACCCGCAGAGGCTTTGCGCATCTTGCCGAATGCCGCCGCAGCCGCCTTCATGGCTTAGGAACCGGATGCCATCCACGTTCGGAAACAGTTTGGGCTTCTGGTGCTTGCCTTCGGCGCTGTGCAAGTCAGTAGCCAGGATTTCTTCCACAGACTTGCCGGCTTGCATCAACGAAATCAGCTCCTGGGTTTGGGGCTGATACGATTTGCGGCGGGCATAGCCCAGGTCGTTGACCAAAGCCTCTTCCAGCACCTGAATGTTGCGGTTTTCGCAGAACACCAGCGGCACAACCAGCCAGTAGTTGGCGGTACCTACGCTGCCATCGGCGCGGTGAAAGCCCATAAAGGTGCGGTCCTGCCACTTCGATACGTCTGGGGCCGTCCAGGTGGCACGGCGCTCCTGATTTTCGTCGTAGCTGTCGGTAGCGTGCCGCATGTTGGCCGTAGTGAGCAAGCCCCCCACGCCAATAGCCTGCGCCGCTTTCCCGACCAGCACCCCGTACATGTGCACTGGGTCGCCGGGGGCCAGAAACTGCATGGCGAGCTTATGCTTGGCCGGTATCCGTTCGGTGGTTGTGATGGTAACGCCATCGTGGGTGACGGGCGTACCAACGGGCAGGTCGGTGAGTGCCACCAACACGTTATCATCAGGATGAATTTTCGCTACTAGATGCTTCATTGCTGTTCTTGATTTGCGGCCGTCCGGGCCGGCATGAGACAAGGCAGATTTGTGTCTCCGAGGTTACTGATTTTTTGTTGATTTCCAGAGCGACGCCAGAGCGTACGCAGCCGTAAAACAACAATCAGTTTAATTTCATTTCGCTACTTCTTTCTGGCTTACGGTTTGGTTCAACACCTTCGCCAGGGTTGCGTGGGCGCCATGCGTGAGGAGCTGTTCCAGGTAGTTGCTTACTTCGTCGGCAAAGCCAGGTACGGCCAACAAGTCGTGGCCCCACAGCGTGGTGTTGTGCAGCACCGTCCGGGTTAGTTCAGCTGGTTCGAGGCGGTTCCAAACATCCGCAAAGTACCCGGCCTTCTCGTCCTGAATGATGTACTCGGTTCCGTTGATTTCGCCATGCCAGCCGCTGGCATCTTGGCGCGTACCCCGCATAAACAGCAGGTAGGCCGCAAACCCCAGCGCCACGTAGTGCGGCACCGCCCCCAGTTGCCGCGAGTAATGCAGCAGCGTAGGCACGTTGCGCATCTGCTGTTTGGCGGTGTAGTTGAGGCTGATGCTCAACCACCGGTGCTCGATAAACGGGTTGCGAAAACGGTCCAGCACCTGCATCCCGAAGCGCTGCCCCACTTTCTCGTCGATGGCATATGGGATGCCCGGCAGCAAATCGGCTAGCATCAGGTTGTGCACGAAGCTGGCGAACAGCTTGTCGTCCATGGACTCGCGCACGGTGGTGAAACCTGACAGCAGCGCCAGTCCGCAGCTCAGCGTATGAGTGCCGTTGAGTAGGCGCAGCTTTAACTCCCGGAACTGGTTGATATCGGGCTTGATGACTACCCCTTTGTCGGCCTGGTGGAACGAGAGCACCTCTTTCACGTGCTCGTCGCCCTCAATTGCCCACAGCGTATACACCTCCGACATGGTCAGCAGCTCGTCGTCGTAGCCTAGCTGTTCGGCCAGGCTTTCCTGCATCGATACATCGGGCCGGCCCGGCACAATCCGGTCAACCAGGGAATTGCAGATAGAGTTGGCCGTCTCCAGCCAGTCGATGAACTCAGCCGGCAAGTTGTTGCGGTGCGCTTGCTCCAGCAGGATGGCCTCCAGCTTGGTGCCATTGTCCACAATCAGCTCGGTGGGCACAATCACGAGGCCCTTGGCTTTGTCGCCGTCGAAGGCTTGGTAGCGGGCATACAGGAAAGCCAGCAGCTTACCGGGAAACGAAACGGGCGGTGCCTGCGTCACGTCGTCGGCCACCAGTTGGATGCCTACTTCCGTGGTGTTGGAGATGATTACCGTTAGCTCCGGGTTGGCGGCGCAAGCAAGAATTTCGCTCCACTGGCTTTTGGCCGACAGCACCCGGCTAATAGCTGAACTCACCACGTTTTCCTCAATGGTTTGGCCGTCCTCTACGCCGCGGACCACCAGCGTGTAGAGCCCATCTTGGCGCTCAAACGCGGTAATGTCGCCGCCGTCGGTGCTCTTGACTACCACCACCCGGCCGTTGAAGATGCCTTGGCGGTTGGCTTTGTCGATGAAGTAGTCGGGCAGGCCACGCAGCAGTACGCCCGTGCCAAATTGCAGCACCTTTTCAGGCAGTTCAAAATGCTCGGCGGTAGGAAGTGCAGCCGCTGTGGTAGGGGCCGAAAGAACGAGGGACTTCGAAAGGTGGGACATAGCGGGGGTTGTTATTTGCTGGCCTGCGGGGTGGTAGTGGCGGCGTATTTCTGCTGCCATTGAGGATAGGTTTTGGTGAGCAGCTTTGCGGGCCAAGTGCCCGCGTAGACGTAGCCGGCCCGCCGCTCGTTTTCTATTTCAGCCAAGGCATAGTGCACCTTGCTGTCGCGCCCCACATAGATAGGACGGTTGGTTTCTAGCTCATAGAACCGAGCCCACAGGATGGCACCCGGCTCCTGCACCATCACCCGGTCGCGGCCGGTGGGCTGGTTGGGGTCTTGGATATCTTTCAGCGCCAGGTTCGGCATCTTCACTTGCTCGAACCACGCTACTGCACTGGTAATGGCCTGCTTCACTTCCGGCGAAGGATTATCGATTTCCATTAGGAACTCCACAATGCGGGCCGACTCGAATCCGCTCAGGGAAGCCAACTCGAACGCCCGTGCTTTAGCGGGCTGCAAAGTTTTTTCGTCGTGCTGCGCGCACCACGCAGTGCGCTTGCCTTTCTGCACATACTGGGTTTTCAGAATGCAGTCTACGCCACGGTCTACAGCACCTTTCGCTTGGCCCACCAGCTCCGGATTCACCAGCGCAAACTCTTGCTCCTGTTTGGCTACGGCTCGCAACAAGTCCAGCACCCGAATCATGGCGTTGTCGTTGTAGGTGATGAGGTGGCGGTAGCTGCTGGCATCGGGGTAGTACTGCGGGAAACCGCCGTTGGGGTACTGCATCTTCAGCAGATACTGGATGCCACGCTCTGCGCCCTGTTTGTATGCAGCAAGGTTGGTGCGCTTGAATGCTTGCAGCAAATAGGTGATTTCGCGAGTGGTAGCGTTGTTGTCGATGGTGGCGTCGTTGCGGCCAGCGTCTGCCAACGTACTGGCCCGCCTCGCGGCCGACAGTGGTTTGGTGTAGTCCACTTTCTCTTCCACTCCCGCAATCTTCACGGCCTTGGGCCACCCGCCCACGCTGCGCTGATACACCAGCATCTTTTCCGCTACGCTGTCTGCTAGGTCGGCGCGCAGGTTGGCGGCGGTGGGCACCATCGAGTTGGCCTTGCTGAAATTGGACGGTGCCAGCGCTACCGTGGCTTTCTTGCCCGATATCGGGTACCAGCGCCCGCCGTAGGTCCACTCCGCCGTGATTTTCGACGCTTTGGGCGCGCCTTCCGCTGTACTCAGGTTGTTTTTGTGCCAAGCGAAGTCGCCGCCCTCGCGGTGGCAGTTGGCATAGTACACGCGCCGCCCCCACTGCTTGGCCCCTGGGCCTGACTGAGCCCAGTAAATGTCGGCGTCGGCCATGTTGCTGGCAAACTTGCAGTCCAACAGATAAAACTGCGCTTCCCGGTGGAAACGGCCCAGCTTGAAGTTGTCGTCGCCCTCGAAAACGCAGTTTTTCAGCACCGTTTTCGAGTCTTTGTTGCTGGACCCATCGTGCCAGATGGCGGCATTGGGATTGTGGCAAATAAAGCGGCAGTTTTCGGCGTAGGCCCAGCCCCGCGGGCAGTAGAAATCTACCCCACCTTCCATGGTGCAATCCTGAAAATAATACAGGCCCGCATCCACATCCCAGGGGCTGACGGTGTCGCCGCCTAGGGCACGGAAGGTGCACTGCTTTACTATCAGCCGGGTGGTGCCGGGCATGGTGCGCAGCGCCATCTGGTGGCCAGTTTTGCTGATGGTTTTCGTTTTAGACAGATCGGTCGGGCAGTCAATGGTTACCTCCCCCTTCGCGTCGAAGCCATAGGTGTTGAGCACCGTCAGGTTTTCGAAGGTAACGTCGGGGGAGTTGCGCATGTTGAGCGTAGCCACGCCCCAGTCGTCGGCGCCGGCCACTGGGTCGCAGCGCCACTCGTCGCGGGCTTGGGCGTACGTCAGCACGACGCCTTTCTCGCTTTGTCCCTTCAGAACAAGTTGCTGTTTGTTATCGATAAGCACCTTTTCGCGGTAGGTGCCATTTTTGATGTACACCGTCCGCGGCTTGGCAGCTTGGTTGGGCAAACTATTGATAGCGGCCTGGATGGTCCGGAAATTTCCCGAACCATCCGCCGCCACTGTCACCTGCTGAGCACGGGCTGAAAAGATCCCCATCCCCCCTATTCCCGACAGCAGGAGCAGCAGTTTTTTTACTATGGTAAGCTGGTTTCGCATTAAATGAGGGAGGGTGAACCAGGCTAAATAAAGTCTTCGCGCATCGGGCTGAAGGTATCCAGCAGCATGCCGGCTTCCAGGCACTCCACGCTGTGCCACACGTTGGATGGCGCATAAAACACGTCACCCGCTCGCATCACGCGCGTCTCCTCCCCTACTGTCGATTTGAAGACCCCGCTTTCCACGTAGGTCATTTGGGTGTGCACGTGGTGGTGCAGAGCTCCGATGCCGCCTTTCTCAAACGCTACCCTGACCAGCATCATCTGCGGGTCGTAGGCCAGCACTTGCCGGCGCATACCTTCGGCTACCTGCGTCCACGGTTGGCTGTCGTTGTCTAGCCGGAAGTTGGTTTCAGTGGTTGACATGAAGGCTTAGCGAAGTTGGTCGATGGTAACGGGGTCCATGTCGGTGTACTCGAGGTTCTCGCCGGCCATGCCCCAGATAAAGGTGTAGTTGCTAGTGCCGCAGCCGGTGTGAATCGACCACGGGGGCGACAGCACTGCCTGGCCGTTGCTTACCCATAGGGGGCGGGTCTGTTGGGGCTCGCCCATCAGGTGCAGCACGCGCTGGTTTTCAGGCAGGTCGAAGTAAACGTACACCTCCATGCGCCGGTCGTGCACGTGTGAGGGCATGGTGTTCCACACGCTACCCGACTTGAGCTGGGTCAGGCCCATCACCAGCTGGCAGCTTTGGATGCCTTCCAGGTAGATGTATTTGAAAATAGTGCGCTCATTGGCTGTTTCAGGCGTTCCGAGCTGCACGGGCGTTGCTTCGGCTTGCGTCATGCGCCGTGTTGGGTAGGCGTGGTGCGCAGGCGCCGACAGCAAATAGTACTGAGCGGGCTTGCTAGCATCAGAAGAAGCAAATACCACTTCGCGGGCCTCTTTGCCCACATAGAGGCAATCCTGGTTGCCGAGTTCGTATACCGTGCCATCGACCGTCACGTGGCCGGGAGCCCCGATGTTGAGAATACCTAGTTCGCGGCGCTGCAAAAAGAAGTCGGCCTTCAGGTTCTCGGGATTTGGGAGCGTCAGGGGCTCGGTAGTAGGCATGGCGCCGCCCACAATCATGCGGTCATAGTGCGTATAGACCAACTCGATGTTGTCTGCGACAAACAGATTTTCCACCAAGAAATTTTCCCGGAGTTCGGCGGTGTTCATAGCCGCTGTCTCGCGCGGGCTGATGGCATATCGTTGGGTCATGAGAGGGAGAGAAACTGCGTAAGTGGGTGGAGAGTGATACTGTAAGCAGGTTGCTTAGCGGCCCATCCAGCCGCCATCTACCGTTAAGATGGTGCCGTGGACGTAGTCGGCGGCCGAGGAAGCCAGGAAAACTGTCGGGCCTTTGAAATCTTCGGGGGTGCCCCAGCGGTTGGCCGGGATGCGGCTCAGAATGCTCTGGCTGCGGTCGGGGTCGTTGCGGAGGGCCTCGGTGTTGTCGGTGGCAATATACCCAGGGGCAATGGCATTCACGTTGACGCCGCGGCCGGCCCACTCATTGGCTAAGGCTTTCACTACGCTGCCAATGGCCCCTTTGCTGGCCGCATAGCCCGGCACGTTGATGCCCCCTTGAAACGTGAGCAACGAGGCCGTGAAGATGATTTTGCCGGAGCCCTGCTTCAGCATTTGCCCGCCAATAGCACGCGCCAAGCGGAAAGGCGCATCGAGGTTGATGCGCAGCACTTCGTCCCACAATTCGTCGGAATGCTCGGCAGCGGGGGCCCGCTTGATGGTGCCAGCGTTGTTGATGAGGATGTCGATTTGCGGAAAATCAGCCTGCACTTGCGCGATAAAGGCATCTACCTGGGCCCGGTCACCGAAATCGGACTGGTACGCGTTGAACTCTCGACCGAGGGCACGCACTGCTTGTTCCGTTTCGCTGCCGGTCAGGGCCAAGGAAGCCGATACGCCGATGATGTCGGCCCCGGCCTCTGCTAATCCGATGGCCATGGCCTGGCCGATGCCGCGGGTGCAGCCCGTTACCAATGCGCGTTTGCCAGTCAAATCGAAGGAAGCTGCAAGAGCCATACGAATAGGAGTTTGTAAACTTTTCGGGAGAAATTAATGTACTTTTCGTACGATGTACGGCACATCTATTCTGTTAAGATTAAAAGTTGTGTGACCCAAAAGGAAGAATAGCACAATGTTTATTCGCGCAAACGTTATCGGGAACGTTGCCATTGTGCCATTTGACGGGTAGCAA
This sequence comes from Hymenobacter tibetensis, assembly GCF_022827545.1. Taxonomy (NCBI): domain Bacteria; kingdom Pseudomonadati; phylum Bacteroidota; class Cytophagia; order Cytophagales; family Hymenobacteraceae; genus Hymenobacter; species Hymenobacter tibetensis. The sequence goes on along the minus strand of NZ_CP094669.1, from coordinate 2,040,374 downwards.
TAGATGAGTTCCGATAAATTCGGCTAGCTCTTTATACTTTCAGCCCCGCAAGCCCTTCCGTACTGCTTTTTGCAGGCATTGCACTTTAGAAAGCCTACTATCCACCCTACTCCTTTGAAATCAGTCTGAACGTTGGAAACATTCACTATAAAGGACATTGCTCGCGAGTTAAACCTTTCCACTTCTACCGTGTCCCGCGCTTTGCGGGGCAGCTACGAAATCAACCCGGAAACCAAGCGGCTGGTAATGGAATGTGCGGAGCGGCTCAACTACCGCCCCAACCCGATTGCGCTCAGCTTGAAAGGCAGTTCCAGCCGCGCAATCGGAGTGATTGTGCCCCAAATTGCCAACTATTTCTTTTCGCAGGCCATTAATGGCATAGAGGCTATTGCGTATAACCGCGGCTACCACGTTATCATCTTCCAAAGTCAGGAATCCTACGAGCGGGAAATGGCCAACGTGAACCAAGCCATGTCGCGCAAGGTGGATGGGTTGCTGATTTCGCTTTCCAGCGAAACTTCCGATGTAGCTCATCTGCGCGACGTAATCGACAAGAACGTACCCGTAGTACTCTTCGACCGGGTGTCGGCGGAGCTGAACGTCACGCAGGTGGTAGCCGACAATTTCGGCGGGGCCTTTGCCGCCACCGAGCACCTAATTCAATCGGGGCGGCGGCGCATTGCGCACCTCACCATTCAGCCGTGGCTGAGCATCACGCAGGAGCGGTTGGCTGGCTACCGGGCCGCTTTGGAAAAGCACGGGCTGGAGTTCGACGAGAATTTGATCCGCTACGGCACTTTCGGGCCCGATGAAGTTGGCCCGATGGTAGACGAGCTAATGGCCCTCGACCCTACCCCAGATGCCTTCTTCACCGCCTCCGACCGGCTGGCCGTGGGCTGCCTCAAAGCGCTGCACCAGCGCCATCTGGCTATTCCCGAGGATGTGTCGCTCATCGGGTTCACCAACCTGAACGTGGCCGATTTGCTTTCCCCTTCCTTAAGTACGGTGGTACAGCCCGCCCAGGAAATAGGACAGGTGGCCGCCGAAAGACTGATTGATTTAATTGAAAACAAGCTACGCGCCAAGCCAGTTGACACCGTTAAGATACCCACTGAGCTTATCGTCCGGCACTCCACAAACCTAACGGAGCACGCAGAGCACGTAGGCGTAGCCCGAACCCTATAACGTCTCTGCTGGGCACCCAGCCGGCCAGAGACCATTCAGCGTAGAACACACTGCACGCACCAACGCCCTGAGCGGGGCCGCACCAACTGGTATTTGTTGGTGTGCCCCCGCTCAGGGCGTTGGTGTTTGATAGGCAATTGCCCGCAGTACTTGTAGACACCTGTAGCGCGCAGCAGCCGCTTCCAGCAAACCCCAAGAAGCAGTTTGCTACAAACCGAAAACAAAGAAGCGCACCCTGTAAGCCAGGCTCCTCACCACAAGGCCTTGCCAACAGGGTGCGCTCCAATTAGCGCCCTGACTGTTGCAGCAGCCAAGTTGCCAGGTCTTTACCGGCTTCGAAGTTGTCGAAGGTATCTGGGATTTTGCGGCCGTCGGTGTATTCGTTGTACAGCCACGGGTCGCCGATGGCAAACACCGTTCCTTTGCCAAGCTTGGCAGTGGCCATAATCACGCTACTACCCGTGCTCACCAACGGCTTTGCCGAACCTTTCAAGTCCAGTACCGACAACTCTTTCACGTAAGCAGTTTTGGCCGTTTTGAACACTTGGTTGCCCGCCGGGAATTTTACCAACCCCTGCTCGAACTGGTCGCCTTTCACCATGTTCATGCTGGTATTGGTGAACGTGATACCGAAGGCTTGGGCCAGCGTGTTGAAGCGCGGAATCTCGCAGTTCGACGTATCATTGGCCATGAGCACGAGGGTACCGCCAGCCTTCACCCAGTCCGTTACGGCCTGCACATCGGCAGGCTTCACAAAGTTCGGCTGCGGCGACTCCTTCTTGCTGTCCGGATCCACGATGATGTATACATTCGCCCCTTTCAACGAGGCAGCGGTGGGTGCGGTGGGTACCGTCACGATTTTGGCGCCCAATTCCCGAAACTGATTGCCCCAGAGGTAGAAGCCGCCATGTGTGCGCTCTTCCCAGGTGTAGTGCCAGGCTTCCTGTTCTCCGCTCAGGTTGTTTTTGCGGACTTCGTGGTTGAAGTAATTATCAAGGGCTACGGTTTTGCCTTTGCCTACCGCGTTTTCTGCGGCAATTTCCATTTCCACGCTGGCCAAGATGAACGGCCCAACTCCTTTCAGGTCGTTTTTGCGCAACGGCTCGCTCAAGTAATACTCGAAACTACCGTCGCGGTAGGGGTTGCCGCCGAGGCCGCCTACGCTTACGGTACCATTGAAAGCCAGGGCGTTATTGCCTTCCGTCGCCACGAAGGTTTTCAACAATCCATCATAGCCTTTCTTGGCAACGGCCGCATACTTGTTGTCCAGGTAGCCCATGCGCACGCCCTTAGCCAGCGCGTACACAAACATGCTACTGCCCGATGCTTCGGCGTAGTTGCCCTTACGAGTAGCTTGGTCCACCACCAACGACCACGTGCCCGTTTTGGGGTCCTGATATTTGGCAAGCACGGGGGCCAAGCGTTGCACGTCTTTGATGAGCTGTGCGCGTTGTGGATGGTTGGCGGGAAAATAGTCGAGCACGTCTACCAGCGCCATGGCGTACCAGCCCATGCCCCGGTCCCAGAAGTTGGGCGACTGACCGGTGGTTTTGTTGGCCCATTTCTGCTCTTTGCTTTCGTCGTAGCCGTGGTAGAGCAGCCCGGTTTTGGGGTCGACAAGGTTCTTCTCGATGAGCGCAAACTGCTTGGCTACGTCATCAAAACCAGCGGGCTGATTGAATAGCTTGCTGTATTCAGCATAGAATGGCTCAGCCATGTACAGGCCATCGAGCCACATCTGGTTGGGGTATATTTTCTTGTGCCAGAAGCCGCCGGCCTTGGTACGGGGCTGCCCGTCAAGCTGCTTGCGCAGTAGCTGCGCGGCTTTCACGTATTTCTGCTGCGTGGCTTGGCTGCCCAACGACAACTGACTGAGCAACAGCAGCGCGTGGCCGGTAGTTAAGTTATCCAGGTTGTAGTCTTCCACCTTGTACGTGCGGATGCTGCCATCTTGCTGCACAAATTGGTCGAGGTCTTTTTGAATGTACTTGAAGTAGCGGGCGTCGCCGGTACGCTCCCACACGCGCTCCAGGGCCTTCATCATCAGCCCCTGTTCGTAGTCCCAACGGGCGGTTTTGCGCGTGCCAATCAGAATGGAATCGGGGTGCCAGCTGATGAACGCGTCGGCCATGCGCTGCGACATAGCCGGGCCGGTGGCGGGCTTGGCGGCTGTTTGTGCGGTAGTACTCAGAGAGGCCAGCAAAAAGCCAGCGGAAAAGAAGCGACGAAGGGACATGAATCGAAGTTAAGCTGAGACTATAACGGGAAGCTGGCTGTCCAGCAGAGAAGAAGCTGGCGTATCTGGGGGCGGGTCGTTTGCACAACCTGCCCTCTTGGTGTGGCCGCTAGCTGCCAAGGCATTTCGCTAGTGCGGTATAATTACTCCGTGGCCCAACTTCAATACGCTGGGCGCGCCGGGGAGCGGATGCCAGATCGGGCATGCCAACAGCAGCATGAAACGCGCTGTGTGGGTGTAAGTGTACGCATGATCCCCCAACTAAACAACACCGACAGCGGGGTCCAATGCCCTGGTTGGGGTGAAGCGCAACCGTGTCTGGGCAAGTGGCCAGACTCCGCTGCGCTTCCTGTGCACTCACCTACCTGCTCGACACCGTCACCGCTTTCTTGGCTACTTTCTGGCCTATTTCCACGTCCTTTTTTGCCGCCTTGGTGTTGGTGTTGACGAGTTTAACGGCCTTGCTCCGGTCGCCGGTTACGCGGAGCAGCAGATCGGCGCCGTTGGCGTAGCGGATGTTGTCGAGGGTGATGTTCTGGCTGTTCTGAACTTCCAATACGGGCTTGGTATCCTCAGAAAACAGCGACACGTTTTTCAGGCGGATGCCGCTGGCTTCTTGGCACACCAGCCCCTTTTTGCTTTCCAGTACGGCGTTTTCAATTTCCACATCTTTCACGTTCATTTCCGGCAGACCGCGCACCAGAATACCGGTCGCGGCACCTTTGCAAGTCACGTTTTTGATGCGGAAGCCCCGGAACTGGGGAGTCCCTTCACCTAACGGCTCAGCTTTGATTTCCGGAATAGAAAACGCCTCACCCGTTACTTGCACCGGATCTTTGGCAGCGTAGTACATGTCGAACAGGATGGCTTCGCCGGCAATATCTGTCATGTCAACGCCGTCCACGAAGATGTTCTCCACCACGCCGCCGCGGCCGCGGGCCGTTTTGAAGCGCAGGCCCACATCGGTACCGATGAAGGTGCAGTTGGTTACGTACAGGTTGCGGGCGCCTCCCGACATCTCGCTGCCAATCACGAAGCCGCCGTGGGCGTGGTACACTTTCGTGTCGCGAATGATAAAGTTCTCGGTGGGCACACCGCGCTTGCGCCCCTGCTCGTCGCGGCCCGACTTGATACAGATGCCGTCGTCACCTACGTCGAAGGTGCAGTTTTCTACGATGCCATTGCGGCAAGATTCCAGATCGAGGGCATCGGTGTTCTGGCCGTACCAGGGGTTGCGGGCCGTTACGTTGCGTAGCGTAATGTTGTCGCAGAGCAGCGGGTGAATGGTCCAGGCGGGCGAGTTTTGGATGGTGAACCCTTCGAGCAGAATTTGCTTGCAGCGCTGCAGGCTAAGCATGTTGGGCCGCAAGAAGTCCTTGATGTCGGCGAAGTCAGCAATGTCTTTGCCGGCTTGCAGAATACCGGGCTTCTCGGTGGTGGAGCCCTTCAACGACTGCGCTGTAGGGTACCACACGGCTCCTTTGGCGTCCAGCACTCCCCCCGACTTCACCAGCTTTTGCCACTGGCCTTCGCTGAGTTTTTCCTTTTTCACCATGCGCCACGCGTCGCCGGCGCCATCGAATACACCTTCACCGGTAATGGCAATATTTTCCAGGTCGTAGCCGGAAATGGGCGACTGGTTGCGCACGGCATCCACGCCCTCCCAGTTGGTTTTTATCAGCTTGAAGTCCGACAGCTTGTTGCTAAACTGCACCAGTGCCCCGCGCTGCACGTGCAGATTGACGTTGCTTTTCAACTCTATTGGCCCGGTGAGCCACAAGCCGCGCGGCACTAGCACCACACCGCCTTTCTGGCTGCAGGCCTCAATGGCTTTGCGGAACGCCTCGGTATTCAGGGTCTGGCCATCGGCCACGGCGCCGTACTTCACAATGTTGAAGGTATCCTTGTTGAAATACGGCTGGAGCACCACTGGCAGGTCGAAGGTATACTTGCCCGCGAAGGTCATTGGGCGCAAGTGGCTGGCGATGCCGAGGTTGAGTTTCTTTACATCCTGCGCTACCAACTGCGCTACCCGCTCGGCACCATAGGCCGAGAAGTGCGTGTTGTCGAGCTTGGGCGCGTTGGCACCGTTCTGGTAGCTCCAGAACAGTTGCTGGCTGCCTTTATCGCCAAGCTGGCTGTACATGGCCCAGCTGGTTTCATGCAAGTCGATGAGGGGTGTTTTCTGCGCCTTAGCTACTTCTCGCACCACGGCTGGGTATTCGCCGTGGTCGTCTTTGCGCTTGCCCGCCTCATCAAAATACCGCCGGCCTACGGGCGTGAGCAATACCGGATTGGCTCCTTTGGCGCGAGCTTCCTGCACGTAGCGGGTTAGGTTCTTGCGGTAGTCGGTTTGGGGAGCGGCGAAGCGGGAAGTGTCTTCGGTTTTCTGGTCGTTGTGGCCAAACTGAATGAATACCCAGTCGCCGGGCTTCACTTGCTCCAGCACTTTGGCCCAACGGCCTTCGGTGCGGAAGTTGCGGGTGCTGCGGCCATTCATTGCGTGGTTGTGCACCACAGTGCCCGCATCGAAATACTGCTGAAAGTACATGCCCCAGCCGCGTTCGGCTTTGTCTAGGGGTTTGTTGGACATGGTGGAGTCGCCCACCAAAAAAATCTGTACGGGTGCTTCAGCAGCGGGCCGGAAAGCGAAGGCAACAAACGCGAGAAGCGCGAGAAAGCAAAAGGTGAGTTGTTTCATTGCAGCAAATAAAACCCCACCGGCCCGTCGACCAGTGGGGTTTGATGGAAAATGTTAGCGGTAGTCAGGGTTCTGCACAAACTCGCTTTTGTTGGTAATGGCATCCAACTGCCGTTGCGGAATGGGGCGCACCGTGTGGAAATCCTTGATGCCAGTAGCGGCTCCGGCTTCGGGGTTGTGGGCCCGTACCCGTTCAAGCAGCTTGCCAGTGCGCTTAAGATCGAACCAGCGCAGTTGCTCGCCCGCCAGTTCCCGCGCCCGCTCATCCAAGATGAAGTCCAAACTCAAATTAGAGGCCGTGATGCGCATGTCGGCTACCTTGCCGGACACAGCAGCCCGTTCCCGCACTGCGTTGATTTGGGTGACAGCCTTTGACAGGTTGCCGAGCTTGAAGTTCGCTTCGGCCGCCATCAGATACACGTCGGCCAAGCGGATAACGTACGCGTCGCGGGCACTTTGCTCTTCCGCAATGGTCGGACGGGTAGGATCGTCGAACTTGCGCAGGCACACATACTGCAGCCGGTTTTTGCCGGTGCCGTTGGGGTTATAAATGTCGTTGCGGTCGACAACAAAATAGTTCTTGTTCGTACGCCTAGCAGCGGGAATCACCTTTTTCGTTGCTATGATGGCCGTATCGTTAACAGCTAGCTTACCTGCCACAACGGTATTGGCCAACCACAGTGTTCGGAAGGAGGCTGCGTAGCGCGAGTCCTTGGTTTCGTCGAAAAGGTCGAGCAGGTACCGGCTAGGCATAAAACGGTTGAACGGGCGGCCGTTGGCAATGTCGCGGACCATACCGGGTCGGTCATCATACTTCATCATCCAGAGCAAGTGGCCGTTGTTGCCCCCCCGTGGGTGCCCATCAGGGTACAAAACATCATCACGCCGGTCATTTAAGCTCAACTCTTTCGAGTAGTTGACGGCCCACACCACTTCCCTGTTCTCAAGGTTGGTCATCGACCACAAATCGGCGTAGCGGGCTTGCAGGGCAAAGTTGTAGCCGGAAATTACTTTTTCAGCCAAGTCGGCGGCTTCCTTGTTCTGGCCGCGGGTCAGGTGCATTTTAGCCAGGAAGGCCTCGGCGGCGGGCTTCGTCACCCGACCGTATTCCGTGGTGGTGTTAGGCAGGTTGGCTACTGCAATGTTCAGGTCTTCGAAAATTTGATTGTAGAAGGTTTCAACTGGCGTGCGGTTAGCCGTGGTTTGCACGCTGGTCGTTTCCTCGGTGGTGAAGTGTACCCCACCCCAGGTTTCCACAATATGCCAGTAGTAGAAGGCTCGCAGGAAGCGTAATTCGCCTTCGCGTGTTTTCTTCTGCGCGTCCGTCATGCCCGACTGCCCGATGCGGTTGATGCCCGCATTGCAGAGGTTAACGGCCGCATACAACTTTCCCCATAGGCTTTCGAGGGCGCGGGAGCTGCCTTGCAGCGTGGTGTAATCGGTCAGGTCGGGGTTTACGTCGCCGCCGCCGCGCAGCCAGAGGTCGGTACCCATTTCGGAGGCACTGAAGCCGTCCTCTTTGCCGTACCACCAGCGGGTGTGCGAGTACGCCGCATTCACGAGGGTTTCGAAGCCGGCGGGCGTGGTATACACGGTTTCGGCCGTGAGGCCGGAGGGGTTGTATTCTTCTAGCTGCTTTTCGCAGGCAGGGAGCGTCAGTGTAAGCACCCCGGCCGTCAGCACAAGTTTAATAGTCGAGAATTTCATGTCTGTTCGTGCGTGAGGATGATTTAGAAACCTAAGCTGATACCGGCCAACACCACCCGTGGAATCGGCGACGTGATGGCGCCACCGCGCTCCGGATCATAGTCTTTGATGTCGCTCCACGTCACCAGGTTCTTGCCTTGCACATACACCCGCAACGACGACATGTGCAGCTTTTCCAGTACCGGCTGGGGAATGTTGTAGCCCAGCGTGGCGGCACGTAGCTTCACGTATGAGCCGTCGCGGTAGTATAGCGTGTTGCCGTACAAGGCGTTTTGCTGCGTGGTTTTCGATAAGCTAGCATCCGGCCGCGGATAGTCGTTTGAGGGATTCTCGGGCGTCCAGTAGTTCTGCTGCGAGCTGTTCTCGATGCCCTGGGGGTCGTAGAAGCTGTTGTACTCATAGTTGAACATCTGGCCGATGCGGGCGAAGAACTGGAACGACAAATCGAAGCCTTTGTAGCTGAAGTCGCTGTTGAAGCTACCGTTCCACTTCGGCACGCGCCAGCCCAGTACTTTGCGGTCGGCGCTGGCCGTAATCTGGTCGTCGCCGTTTTGGTCGCGCACCTTGATCTGACCGGGCTTCTGCCCATACGCTTTGGCTTGGTCGGCTTCATCCAACTGCCAGATACCCGTTTTCTCGTAGTCGTAGATCACGCGAGTGGGCGAGCCGATAAACCAGCCATTGGTGATGTCGCTGCTGGCACCGCCCAAGTCCACAATCTCCTCGCGGTTGATAAACCACGCGGCACCCGCGTTCCACTTGAAGTTTTCGTTGTCGATCAGGCGCGCATTCAAGCCCACTTCCACACCCTTGTTGCGCGTTTTGCCGATGTTCTGCGTGATGATGGACACGCCCGAGCTGAGTGGCAAGAACCGGTCGAGCAGCAAGTCGCTGGTTTTCGTGTCGTACACGTCAATCGAGCCCGAGAGACGGTTGTCGAACAGGCCGAAGTCTAACCCGATGTTGGTGGTCGTTGACAATTCCCATCCTAAGTTGGGGTTACCGATGCGGTTAGCGAAGGTGTAACCCGGAGCACTGGTTTCGCCATAGCCAAACGGAATACGCGTCAGCAACGACTGCGACGAGTACACGGGCACGTCGTAGTTGCCGGCCCGACCATAGCTTGCGCGCAGCTTCAAGTCGGTGAAGGTGCTAATGCTCTTCATGAATTCCTCGTCGATGATGCGCCACGCGGCGGCCGCCGACGGGAAGATGGCCCACTTATTTCCCGCCGCCAGCTTCGAGGAACCGTCGCCGCGGCCCGTGAGCGTGAGCAGGTAGCGCCCTTTGTAGCCGTACTGCACGCGGCCCGTAAACGAAATCAGCTTGCTGTCCTCGTAGCCGCTGTTGATACCAATCTGCTGGTTGGCGTTGGCTAGGTTGTAGTAGAGCTGCGAAGCCAGCAGCTGGTTACGGCCTTGCGCGTTGGAATTCTCGGTGTTGAAGGTAAGCAACGACGTGACGCCGGTGGCGGTAATGGAATGGTCGCCGAACGTCTTGTTGTAGTTGATGATGTTTTCCCAGCTCCAGTTGGTGATGAACTGCGTACCATACGACGACTGCGGCACTGAACCGTTGCGGTCCAAGGTGTTGCTGCCCAAATAAACACCCGTGCGGGCATTGGATAGCGTCAAACCCAAATTAGAGCGAATGTTCAGGCTCGGCAGAATCTGGTAGCTCGCATAACCCGTCGTGAACGTGCGCGTGGTACGCGTGTTGTTCTCGTAGTTGCCATTCACCTCATCAATGATGGGGTTGATGAAGTTGCCGCTGTTGGGGAAAATGGCAATGTCGCCGTTTGCGTCATAGGGCGTGAGCAACGGGTTGATTTTGTTGGCCTGGTTGGTGGGGTCGCGCCGAACGCTCTGGTTGTAATACGTCAGTTGGCTTTGCAGACCAATAGTGATTTTCTTGTTGATCTCCTGGTCGATGTTAAAGCGGATGGAGTAGCGGTTAAGGTCGTCCAGCTTGAACAGGCCCTGCTCGTTGAAGTAGTCGAACGAGGTATAGAACTTGGTTTTTTCGGAGCCGCCCGACAGGCCGATCTGGTGCTCCTGCTGGATGCCTTTCCGCAGCAGTAAATCCATCCAGTCAGTGGAAACCCCGTTGGCAATGGATTCGAGTTCGTAAGGCGTGAAAATTTTGGAATCGTCCGCCGTGCTATTCCACAGACCCGTCGTGCGATTGGCTTCGCGCTTTTGTGCCACGTACTGCTCGGCGTTGCTTACCTTGGGGTAGTTGGCAACGTCAGTTTGGCCGTAGTAAGAATTGATGGTAACCCGCGGCTGGCCCGAGGTGCCGCGCTTGGTGGTGACGATGATAACACCATTGGCCCCGCGCGAACCATAAACGGCCGTAGAAGCCGCGTCTTTCAACACCTCCATCGACTGAATGTCGTTGGGGTTGATGTCCTGAATGGAGTTGTACTGTACCCCATCGACAATGAACAGCGGGCCGTTGTTGGCCGTGAGTGAGCGGTTGCCTCGTACCGTCACGCTCACGCCGGACGTGGCCGAGCCATTGGTCCGGGCGATGTCGACGCCTGGCAGCCGCCCCTGCAACGATTCCATGACGTTGGCCGCCGGTGCCTTTTTGATGTCTTCTTCTTTCACCGACACAATGGCGCCGGTTACGTCGCTTTTCTTCACTTGGCCGTAGCCGATAACCACTACTTCATCTAGCGCCTTGGTATCGCCGGCCAGCCTGATTTTCAGGTTGCTCTGGTCTTTGGCCGTCACTGTCTGCGTCACGTAGCCGATATAGCTGACCGTAATCTGTACCTCCCCCGTGGTGGGTACACTCAGCGTGAATTGACCGTCGGCGTTGGTGGATGCCCCATTGGTGGTGCCTTTCACTAGCACCGTAACACCAGCTAGGCCCTCGCCGGTGGTGGCATCCAGCACTTGCCCTGAAAGTTGCCGGGTCTGTTGGGCCCAAGCCGGAGCGGCTGCGCACAATAGAATGGCAGGTAGTAATAAACCGTGCTTCATACTAGTGGGAATTGGAGTGAAGAGAGAAGGCAAATCGATACGGTACGCCTGAATGGTTGCCTAGCTAGAAGTTACCGTTGTCTGATATTAAGTATCTCAAACCTTTGCGGATCAGATTAGGGGCTGTTTTTTTATGCAATCGTTACCGGCAACGTTGCCATCGATTGCAGCAGCAGGTTTATTTTCCTGTGGCCTGCACTCGTCTTGGGGCTTAATACAAAACCCGCTTTATATTGGACGGAAAGAAGCACCCTCTGCTTTTCGCCTTCACTTTTTGTGTTCTTTCATGAAAGCCCTCCTGCTAATCGACATTCAGAATGACTTCATCCCGGGCGGCACGTTGGCTGTGCCGGGCGGCGATGCTATCGTGCCGCTGGTCAATGCGTTGCAGTCACGCTTCGAATTGGTGGTGGCCACTCAGGATTGGCACCCGGCCGGACACGGTAGCTTTGCCAGCAGCCATCCGGGGCAGCAGCCTTTCCAACAGATAGACCTGCATGGCCTGCCCCAAACGCTCTGGCCCGACCACTGCGTGCAAGCCACCCCCGGCGCCGAGTTTCATCCCGCCCTCGACCAGCACCGCATTGAAGCCATCTTTCGCAAAGGCACCGACCCCACCATCGATTCTTACAGTGGCTTCTTCGACAACGGCCACCGCAAAGCCACTGGCCTCACCGAGTACCTGCGCGGCCGGGGCGTAACGGATGTGTATCTAGCTGGCTTGGCCGCTGATTATTGCGTGTACTTCTCGGCCAAGGATGCCTTGGAGCAAGGTTTCCAGGTGTTTTTCATTGAAGACGCTACCCGCGCTATTGCGGCCGAAGGATACGCTCAGGCCCGCGAGGAGTTGCTGGCGCATGGTGCCCAGTTTGTGCAAGCCGCCGACGTCCGCTGAAGTTCAACAAACTAACCTCACCAAGGCCAGCACAACGTGTCCTACCAAGAACTTCGAATTCCGATAAGACACGCTATGCTGGCCTTGGTTTTCTGCGAAGGCCGGCCGCTAGAAAGCTAACTGGCAAGGAAAGCGCAAGCTTAATTGACCGTTCCGTTAAGGCACGTTCTTCTTGTCTTGTGGCCAAGCTATGCGCTATTCCGCGGCAGTATCTGTAGGCTGCAAAAGCCATTTAAATAGAGTGTCAGACAACCTTTGGCACTAGAGCCGGGTAATGGCAGATGGATTTGCTTGTTGCACATGAAACTTAACTTACCGGAGCTTCTACCCGACCAGGTGGAAGCTATTCTACATACCCTGGCTTTGGTAGCAGGAGGGCTGGCCTTCGGCTTGCTGGTTAAGTTTGTTGCTTTCCGGGTGCTGCGGGCCTACAACAACCGCGAAACCACGCTGCTTTCCCATTCAGTGGCGCGGCATCTCAACCAGGTCAGCACGTTCTTTTTTCCGGTGCTGGCCGTGCTGTTTGTGTTGCCACTGGCGCCCCTTGCGCCCAAATATATGGGGGTGCTGGAACGGGTAACCGTTACGGCCTTCATCATCACGTTTGCCTGGGGGCTGGTGAAGACCGTGGACGTGATAGAAGACCTAGTGAAGCAACACTACCAGTTGGAAGGCGACAACAACCTGCAGGTACGGAAGCTGTTCACCCAGTTGCAGTTCGTGCGCAAGCTGGTGGTTTCGCTGATCATCTTCGTGGCCATGGCCTTGGTGCTCATGAGCTTCGCTACGGTGCGCCGCATCGGCACGGGCTTGTTGACTTCGGCTGGAATTGCCAGCGTCATTGTGGGGTTTGCAGCCCAGCGCTCCATCGGCAACTTGCTTGCGGGTTTCCAGATTGCCTTCACGCAGCCCATTCGCATTGATGATGTGCTGGTGGTGGAAGGCGAGTGGGGCCGAGTCGAGGAAATAACGTTCACGTATGTAGTGCTGCGCATCTGGGATGAACGACGGTTGGTACTACCCCTCAACTACTTCATTGAGAAGCCTTTCCAAAACTGGACCCGCACCGGCGCTCAGCTTATTGGCACCGTATTTATCTACACCGATTACTCGTTGCCGGTGGAAGAGGTCCGAACCGAGCTGAAGCGCATTGTGCAAGAAAACCCGCTCTGGGACCAGCGCGTGTGCGTGCTGCAAGTCACCGACTCTAAAGAGCGCACCATGGAGCTGCGGGCCTTGGTTAGTGCCTCCAATTCCAGCCGGGCCTTCGACTTGCGCTGCGCAGTTCGGGAACAGTTGGTGGCCTTCATTCAGGACAAGTATCCTGCTAGCCTACCCAAAACCCGCACCACCATGGACGCCCCTACCCAACCGTTCTTGCCCACCGGAGCCGTAGCGGAAGCAAGCTAAGCAGGCCTGCCCGCTAGGGCACTTAGTAGCGGCGAAACTGGTTGTATTGGTAAGCCAAGAACATATATCGGCATACCGCAAAAAAGGTCGTTGGTGTGCTTTGCAAGCTCCACACCAGCGGGCACTGCTGTATCTTGGCACGCCATTTTTAGGCCACCACACCTTTGCTACCACGGTACGCCCGTTTTTCCTGCTCTTCATGATCAAGCTAGAATACTTCACCCCTGCCGATTTTTCGCAGCTAATTTCCTGGATTCAGGAACCCGACTTACTGCAAAGCTGGTCGGGGGCGCTATTCAGCTTTCCGCTCACCGAAAGCTCGTTGGCGTGGTATCTGGAAGGCACCAACGACTTGCAGGAGTCGGATGCGTTGGTGTATAAGGCCATCGAGTCGAAGAGTGGGGAAGTGGTTGGCCATATTTCGCTGGGGGGTATCAGCCGCAAAAACAACTCGGCCCGCATCAGCCGGGTGCTGGTTGGTAATACCACCGCCAGAGGCCGGGGCATCTGCCAGGGCATGATAAAAGCGGTCCTGAAAATTGGTTTCGAAGACCTTGGCCTACACCGCATCGACCTGGGAGTTTACGACTTCAACAAGGCCGCCATCAGTTGCTACGAGAAGTGCGGCATGAAACAAGACGGCGTCCTGCGCGACATTCTCAAACACGACGACGAGTACTGGAGTCTCGTGGAAATGAGTATGCTGGACCACGAGTGGCGCGAGCTGCACGGCAAAAAGTAACGCGCCGCGTTGGCTCCCGCAAACGCCTGGCCTGCATTGGAAGCGGGCAAGCTGTTTGCGGGAGCCAACGCGGCGCGCGGCATAATGCACGTTCTTGTTGATCTATCTACGTCCAGTAGAGCACGGGCGCATTGGGGAAGCGGTGCTGCCACTCCTCGTAGAAGAACTGCTTGAGCGGGCGCATGTCGTCGGGCTTGAACACGTACTTCACGCCCCCAAACTTGTTGCGCTTCGCGGCCCGAATGCTCTCATCGAAGTTGAGCGCTGTGTTGGGATACCACTCACGTAGCACGTCGCGGGAGCCGGGCGTGAACCGGTGCGTGATAAACTCCACCGTCAGGTCGCAGTCGAAATCGAGGGCGGCGGCCACCCGGTCGAGCAGGTTGGTATAATGCTCGCGCCAATCAGGAATAAGCATGATAGGCGCCAGCACCACCCCTACTGGGTAGCCGCCCCCACCCTGCTCCACCGGCAACGCCAGCTTACGCAAGGCTTGTATGCGGGCCTCCACCGAGGCCGTGCCGCCTTCCATGCGCCGCGCAACCGGCTCGGCATTCAAACTGACGCGCGCCCGAGTGTGGCCTTGGTGCGGCAAATTCAGCAGCGAGTCTACGTGGTCGTACTTGCTCACGAAGCGCAGCCGCGACCCTTCCCGGGTGCCGTAGTAGCGGACGCACTCGGCCAGGCTGCCCGTCAGGTGCTCGATACCCAGCACATCGGTATAGCAACTCACCTCGAAGCTAGTGAGGCGGCCGGGCTGCTCGTAGCTGGCCGTATTCTCCAGGAGCTGAGGCAGGTTGGCGAACACGCGAACCACTGGCGGGCCCTGCAAACTACCGGCGAGGTAGCAGTACTGGCAGTGCGCGGGGCAGCCTTCGGCCAGGTTCATCTGCCAGTCGGCAGACGGAGGCGTGGGCTGTAGGCGCAGGGCACCGGCCGGAGCTTTCACCACGGCCAGCGTGTTTTTAGCGTTGCGGTAGGTTTCGCGCGCATCAGCGCCGCGCAGGTTGGTTAGGCGGTTGCTTTTCAGGATTTCCACCTCCAAGTCGTGCGCCGTTACTCGCTCGTAAATCTGCTGGCCGAAAGGCTCATCAAGGGCATCGGGCGTGAACAGCACGCGCTTCGGCAACCACAGTTTGGCCGACTTCGTGAGGGGCTCCGGCGCCATAAAGGGGGCGGCGGTGGGCTGATCGAACAAGGGCAATACAGGCAATGAATCGAACATCAAGTAGGCAGATTTGGTAGCTGTTGATAGAACACCAAACACCACCATATAAGTCCTTAAAAGCAGATAAAAACCAATATTATACTACCTGTAAATCAGGCGTTTCACAGCGCTACAGCACCTTCTTTCCGCTACGCACGCACGCACGCAGCGCCCGAAAAAGTAAGCCTGTGCAGTAGTTGTTCCCGCTTTCTGTGGGCTATACTTGCGGCAGATAAGCTGCCAACGGCTGCAAAGCACACCACCACGCTGGTAGCCCTGACTAGCGCGCACTGTGCTGCTTTAAGTGCCTGACAGCACCTTTTCCGCAGTTTTCGACGTAGTCTGGAATTCCGCTCTCCCAACGATTGTTTTTTCTAATCCGCCTTGGCTCGATGCTTTCTATCGGGCTGGGGCGGTTCCTGAACCTTTGTCACTTGCTTTATGCCTACCACTGATATTTCAGCTGAACAACCTGTAACCGACGTCGTGCTAATTGGCGCGGGTATCATGAGCGCCACCCTGGGGATGATGCTCAAAGAGCTGGACCCCAACCTAACCATTACCATACTAGAGCGGCTGGATGTGGCCGCTGCCGAAAGCTCCGACGCCTGGAACAACGCCGGCACGGGGCACTCTGCGTTCTGCGAACTGAACTACACCCCCGAACGCCCCGACGGCTCCATCGACATCAGCAAGGCCCTCAAAATTGCCGAGCAGTTCGAGGAGTCCAAGCAATTTTGGTCTTTCCTGGCCGAGCGCTACGAGGTGAAAGACATTCAGCGCTTCATCAACCACATTCCGCACATGAGCTTTGTGTGGGGCCTGAAAAACGTGGACTACCTGCGCAAGCGCCACGCAGCCCTCACCGAATCGGCGCTGTTCAAAGGCATGGTGTTCAGCGAAGACCGGGAAGAACTTACGCGCTGGATGCCGCTGGTAATGGAAGGCCGCGACGCCGAGCAGCCCGTAGCGGCCACCCGTATGGATTTGGGCACCGACGTGAACTTCGGCTCCCTTACCCGCGGCATGTTTCACTTGCTGGAAGCCAAACCCGGCGTCACGTTTCACTTCCATCATGAGGTGCAGAAACTTCGCCAGAAAGAGGACGGCACATGGCGCCTCAAGGCCAAAAACCTGACATCGGGCGAGACCATAAAAGTGCGTGGGCGCTTTGTCTTCATCGGGGCTGGCGGTGGCTCCTTGCCGCTGCTCGAAAAATCCGGAATTCCAGAGGCCAACGGCTTTGGCGGGTTCCCAGTGAGTGGGCAATGGCTGAAGTGCGTGAACCCGGCCGTCATTGCGCGGCACGAGGCCAAGGTCTACGGCAAAGCCGCCGTGGGCTCACCGCCCATGTCGGTGCCCCACTTGGATACCCGCATGATAGAAGGCAAGCGCGAATTGCTGTTCGGCCCCTACGCTGGCTTCAGCACCAAGTTCTTGAAAACCGGCTCGTACCTTGACTTGCCGGGCTCCATTCAGCTCAACAACCTGCGGCCCATGATTATGGCCGGCTTGAAGAACATTCCGCTTACCAAGTACCTGATTCAGCAGGTGCGCCAGTCGCCGCAAGACCGGGTGGCGGCGTTGCGGGAATATCTGCCCGAGGCGCGGCCCGAAGACTGGGAACTTGCCATTGCCGGCCAGCGCGTGCAGGTTATCAAGAAGGACAAGAAAGAAGGCGGCGTGCTGGAATTCGGGACGGAAGTGGTGAGTGCCGCCGACGGCTCTATTGCGGCCTTGCTCGGGGCTTCACCGGGTGCTTCTACGGCCGTGAGCATCATGGTAAACCTGATTCAGAAGTGCTTTCCGCAGCAGTCGGTCACGCCAGAATGGCAAGCCTGCTTCCGCGACATGATACCCTCGTTTGGGCTGTCGTTGTCAGACGACCCGGAACTGGTAGCCCAGGTTCGGACCCGCACCAGTGCCGTGCTGGGGCTGAACCCGGAGCCCGTGGTTGAGAAGGAATAAGGTGTTTTTCGGCGCATAAAAGGGCCGCGTTTCAGAGGAGCTTCGTACCGAGCACCTTCAAAACGCGGCCCTTCTGTGTGTAGACGGCAGCAACTACCCTAGGCGCGCATCAGCGGTTGTTCATTTGCTCGAACACGGCATCTAGTTCTGTGCGGGAAGCCATTCGGTTTTTTTCCGACGTGCCGTAGCCCACTTCTATTTCGCCGCCGGCCAGCCGCTCCATCACCGAATCAGTGAACGCATCAACGGGTACCCCGAAGGTATGCAAGCCGGGGCCTCCCAGGTCGGTATTGACGGCTGGGGGAATGATTTCCAGTACGCTAATAGGCGTATCCTTTAGTTGATGCCGCAAAGAGAGCGTGAAGGAGTGCAGCGCCGCTTTGGTGGCACTGTAGATGGGCGCAAACGCAGCCGGCGCAAAGGCCAAGCCCGACGTCACGTTGATAATAGCAGCATTGGGCTGTTCGCGCAGATGGTTGATGAACAGCATACTTAAATGTATGGGCGCATCCACGTTGATGGAAATTTCCTGTTGGCGAGTTTCCCACGCTTCGGCGTCAGTGGCCAACGACACCCGGTTCTGGATGCCGGCGTTGTTAACTAACACGTTTACCGCCGGCAACTCCGACCTGACCCACGCCAGCAGTGCCACCCGCTCGGCGGCTACGGCTACGTTGCAGACGCGTGTGTGCAAACCAGGCAGCTTCTGTTGCGCCTCCTCTAGCTTATCGGCGCGGCGGCCACACACGACCACCGTACTACCGGCTTTCACAAAACGCTCTGCTAAGGCAAAGCCAATACCGGAGCCCCCTCCGGTGATAAGAACTGTATTTCCAGCTAAATTCATGACACTGATTGTAGTTGAGAGGAAAGTTGGGCAACAACACAAGCGGCCTGGCACAACAGGCCACCGCACACTATTGCCAACAAACTTTACTGCGACTTCCGCTGCGGGGTTGTGCTGCCGCCCTCTTACACTGGCGCTTGTCTAGCTGGAAAAATGCCCCTGAATAGCCAGCCAAACCATAATTTACGGTTGCTTCCTATTGGTGCTTTCAGCTGGTATAGCTGGCAAAAACACTTCCGCCAGCATGCACCGCACACTGCCGCCCCCAATGGTTTCAATAGTGGGGATAGGTAGCGGCAGCAACTCGCAATACGTGCCCAACGTGCGGCGCTGCGCGGGTGTCAGGGCATCAAAGGCGCTTTGCGACATAGCTAGCAGAGCGGGCCCTTGGGTGGGCTGCAACGCCAGAAGATTGCCAGCAAACTGCGCTACCTGTGCTAAAGAAATATCCACGATTTCGTGGTTGGTGGCTGCGAACGACGCCACAACAGCCGCGCGTTCTGCGGCGTCCACGATACTCTCCAAACACACCACCGCAAACCCGGCCCCGATGCTCAGCATGACATTGGTGTGGTAGATTTCCTGGCCGTTGGCGTCGCAGGCCCGGAACGTTACCGGCCGATACCCAAGCTGAGCGGCTACATCCGCGAAAAGCCCGGCATCGGTGCGGGGCGAAAGGCAGGCGTAGGCGACCCGGTGCTCGTGGTCGAAGAGGATGCTGCCGGTGCCTTCCAGAAACCGGTCTTCCAGCTCGTAGAACGATAAATCCACCACCTCTTTGACGGCGAACTGCTGGCGCAACGCTTCCAGAATGTCGGGCCGGCGCTCGGGGCGGCGGTTGGGGGCGCACATTGGGTAGAGCAGCACTCGGCCATCGGGGTGCAGGGTCAGCCAGTTGTTGGGAAATACGGCGTCGGGCTTAACTGGCTCGGGGGTATCGTCGAAAACCCACACGGTTACTCCCTTGGCGCGCAGGCTGGCAACCAGGGCGTCGAACTCGGCAAAGGCTCGTGCTTGCACGGCAGCGGCATCGAGGCCTGCCATACTGTGCTGAAAATGGTTGGAAGCCGCAGTTTCGGGGTTGAAGCCAAAGCGCACAGGGCGCACCAGAAATACCGTAGTAGAGGATTGCATGACGTTCACTTAAGCAGAAGAAGCCGGCAAAAATAGCCGGCTTCTTGTTGAACTGGTGCCTCACTGAAATTCCTCTTTGTGTTACTGCTAGGTGCACCTAGTAAGCTTCTTGCATTACACTACCACTTGGCGGGCGTCAGGTCAGCCAAGCTGCGGACTGCTGCTGTTGCCTGTTCGAGCTGACGATATTAGTTGTAATCCAAGGCGTCTTTGCGCATCCAACCGGCCGTGGTTACTTTCTCCCAGTTGGTGAACGTCACGTACACGGCATCGCCACCGTCTTTGACAAGCTGCACTTTGTCGCCTCGCACACAGTGCGCTTTGCGGGTTTCCGGCTGGCTCAGATTCGGCGAATTAAAGAAGTATGATTTGGCGACACGCACCACCGCCGTTACTGACCCGTTTGGGTTGGCTTTGGCGCGCGCACCAACAGCCGGAACAGTAGAGGCCGACTTGTTGAATCCGGTGGGCGCCGTGGTTGCTGCCAGTCGGGCCGCCTTCGGAGCATTGCGAACAGGGGCAGCGGCCGTGGTGGTTTCCGACAGCTTCTGAAGCTCTTGCAGTTTCAGCCAGCCAGTGGTAACTGCGCCGTCGGGGTTTCGGAAGCTGGTTTTCACGAGTCCGTTGCGTTCGTCTTCGCCGTACAGGATGTCGCCTTTGCGCAGATACTTTTTGGTAGGCTGCACTTGGGTGGGAGCATCAAATAGGTAGGCAGTGCGCACAGCCACCCGGTAGCGGCTATCACCTGTCGCCTCCTGCTCGGCGGCCGGCTCCGCAGTTGTTGGGCTTTGGGCTGTTTGCTCTGCTAGTGCTGGCACCTCCACCGCCTGCGTAGCAACAGGCCGAGGCGACGAGGTAGGTGAAGCTGGCTCCGTAACTGGCCCTGCCACCGGGGCCACCAGCGGTGCAGAATTCCGCTGCACCACGGTAGGCTCGGGTAGCAGAGGCCCCAACTTGTTGACAACCTTGAGGCGCAGCCGCCGGTTGAGCGCCCGGCCCACTGGGCCGCTATTGGCCGCCACCGGCGTGGCTTCGCCGTAGCCAATGGCCTGAAGCCGGCGTGGCGAAATTCCTTGACCAGCCAGGGCACGCATAGCCGCCTGCGCCCGGGCATCGCTCAGATAAAGGTTTTTCAGGCCGTCGCCGCTGCCATCGGTGTGGCCGCCAAATAAGAGTTGAGCCCGCGGGAACGTGCGCAGGATAGCCGCCAGGTTGCGCAACTGCTGCGTAGACCTGGTAGTCAGCGTGGACTGCCCAGAATTGAAATACACCCGGTCGACGTTGATCCAGCCGGCCGCGGAATTCAGCGAGTCAACTTGCTGCTCGGGGTCGGCCAGGAAACGGTACAGCTGATACTCCGTGGAATTAGAGCCCACTTCCAGGGTGGTACCGTTGGAAAGGGTGATAATCAGTGGCTGACCGGTATGATATATGTAGGTATCGGTGGCGGAATCGTAGTGTCCGGCGGGTACGCCGTCGGCGGGCACTGAGGCCGGGGTAGTGGGCGCCACAGAAGCCGGCTGCGTTTTAGCAGACGTATACGTTACGGGCACGGACGGCTCTGTTGAGGCCACCGGCGTGGGAATTTCGGTCCAGCGGAAAAAGCCGTAGCCGAGCGCCAAGCCGAGTAACAACAGTAAAGGCCACCCCCAACGCTGCATTCCCTTGAGGCGGGCAGGTGCGGCTTGTTGCGGCGTGAAAATGCTACCCCCGCCTACCTCCTGCCACTGGCCAGCCCGCGTTGCAAACGTAGGCGCCGGGGCCGCATTGCCGGACCCAGAATGGCGAGGCATGGCCGACAGGGAAGCTGCTGCGCTGCGCTGGGGCTGTGAGGCGTGCATGCTGCCGGCAACTGCTATTTCGCTTTGCAGCCAGTCTGCTAGCTCAGTGGGTTGTAAGTGGTGCTGGGTGGTGTACTTTCCTAGAGTGCCCAGCACCGCTGCTACTGCCACTTCCACCAACGGCGCATACGCGGCCAGCGGCACCCCTGCTTTGATGGCCAACCGAGCAATGGTTGTCTCGTAGCTATCGGGGAGCAGGCCTTGCAGCAGCAGCACCCCGCGTCCCTCCTGGCTGGCTATATTCAAGGCGTTGAGCTGGCTCAGTACCTGGTTGGTTTGCGCCTGCTGGGTCAGTTCCCACAGGAACTCGACACCGTGCGGGCGGCTGGTACGCTCAGCGAGCGTACGTACCACTAGCGGCAAGAGCTGCGCCAGGGCTGGCCCTACTACGGCAGGGCTCTGGCCGACTACTGCGCTAAGCTGGTTGAGGTGCTCGGCGCGTATGCAAGTGCTTACTACTTCCAGTACCGTTTCTTCCCGCTTCAAGGCCATCGTCAAGTAAGATTATAGTCTGTGGGATACACAATTTTTTATTGAAATACCATAAACCGTACCACATCCCACAACTCCTTACATACTTTCTATCAATCAGTTATGTATTTATAGTTCTAAAAAAAGTTCCAACAATACTGAGTTTTTCTTTCGCGGTTCCTGCAACCAGAAATTAGGCTTATGCCAGCTTGCAACCGGCTATTCGAGCTTCTATACCCAACCACCAACCGCAAGACAAGCAAGGTGGCTAGACGCGGTAATGAGTTGTCTGACGTAGCTCCCACTTATCAACCCAAAGCCCTAGTAGCACTAGCTTCCGTCTCGAAATGTATTCGAGCAAAAACTAATACTAGTAGGGCTTTGGGTTTGATGGCGAACCTGAAGCAGGCCGGCCTTAGGGCCGTTGTCGACTTGCTTGGGGAGGCGCTGCTTCAGGAACCGCAACAGTAGATGCGGAGCCATCGGAGTCGGATGACGTGGACCCTGAACTATCAGACTTTGAATCGGTTTGGGTGGGAGGTACAGCTTCCTCTTCCGACAGCTTTTGCAGCTCACGCCGCTTCAGCCAGCCGGTGGCCAGAGCGCTATCTGGGTTCCAGAACCTGATTTTCACTAGGCCGCTACGCTCCTCCACGCCGTAGAGGATGTCGCCTTTGCGCAAATATTTCTTGGTGGGCTTCGCTTGGGTGGGAGCAGTGAAAAGATACGCCATCTGCACGCTTACCACGTAGCGGCTGTCGGCTTCCTCTTGCTCGATAACCGGCTCAACGGGACCTTCACCAGCCGCCGCTGCAAGGGCCGGCGAAATCGGTAAACGCGTGCTGTCGGTTGGCTTCGCAGCGGCTAAGAGCGGCGGCGTTGAACCTGCTTCAGCAGGTGGTAACAAGGGCCCTAGCTTGTTGATGACTTTGATAAGCAGCCGCCGGTTGAGCGCCCGCCCCTCCGGACTGCTGTTGGAGGTTACGGGTGCCGCTTCGCCATAGCCAATAGCTTGCAGACGACGGGCCGAAATCCCCTGGGCAATCAGGGCACGCACGGCAGCTTGCGCCTGCGCTTCGCTTAGCTGTCGGTTTTTCAGGTTGCTGCTGCTATCCGTGTACCCCCCGAACAGGAGCTGTGCCCGCGGAAATGTGCGCAAGATGGTGGCTAGGTTGCGTAGCTGCTCTGTGGAGGCAGGCGTTAGGGTGGCTTGGTCCGGAGCAAAGTACATACGGTCGGCAGTTATCCAACCGGCGCCGGCATTCAGCGGATCAACTTGCTGCGTAGGATCGGCCAGAAAACGGTACAGCTGGTACTCCGTGGAGTTGACCCCAACCTTCAGGGTGCTTCCGTTGAAGAGCGTGATAACCAGAGGCCGGCCGGTGTCATAGATATACGTGTCGGTGGCGGAATCATAGTGGCCGGCGGGTATTGCATCGGCGGGGGTAGCGGCGGGCGGTGCAGGCACGCTAGTAGGCTGGGCAGCCGTGCCCGCATACGCCACGGGCACTGTAGGCTCCGTCGAGGCCTGGAGCGGCACATACGTCCAGCGGAAAATGCCGTAGCCGAGCGCTAGGCCTAATAGCAGTAACAATGGCCACACCCAGCGCTGTTTGTTGGCTTTCGAAGCCGATGCCTGCTGAGGTATAAAGATGCTTCCTCCGCCCACTTCTTGCCACTTCCCGGCCTGCGCCGCAAACGTAGGGGCTGGTGCTTGTTTGGCCGGCATAGCCTGCGGGGAGGGAAGGGGCCGAGTTGTGGCGGCTCCGGCACTCGGTGGCGAAATCACGGAGCCGCCCGCAGGTAGCACTTCTGCTTGCAGCCACTCACTTAGTTCGGTGGGGTTCAGGCCGTGTTCCGTAGTATATCTGCCCAAGGCGCCCAGTACCGCCGCCACACCTACTTCCAGCACTGGCGCATACGCGGCCAGCGGCAGCCCGGCTTTGTTGGCCAAACGATAGGTGGTGGTTTCGTAGGAGTCGCCGAGTAGGTTTTGTACGAGTCGTACACCCCGGTCGTCCCAACGGGCTACCTCCATGGCGTCGAGTTGCACCAGTGCTTGATTGGTTTGCGCCTGCTGAACTAGGTTCCATACAAACTCAACGCCTTGTGCCCGGCCTGCTCGGTCAGCAAGGGCACGTATTAGCAAGGGCAGTAACTGCGCCAGCACTGGCCCCATTACGGCAGGCTCCTTCCCTACCAATGCACTCAGCTGGTTGAGATGCTCGGCACGTATGCAGCTGCTTACTACTTCCAGTACCGTTTCTTCCCGCTTCATGACCATTATTTAAGGAAATTTTTAGTCTTACTAAAACCACACCCTCCACGGATAGTATAAATCTCCTTCTTTGCACACTCCACTTTATCTGCCCCGCGTCAAGCCCTTATGGATGCTATTCGGCGCAAGAAAGTTCCCATTTCTGGAACCTTTTCCTCAAACATACGCTCCGAAAGGTCACCAATAGTAAGCAGCAGCCAGCTTATTCTGTATGGCGTGGTTCAGATTTGTTGACTTTCCCGATTACGGCAAAAAGCGGATCGGAGCGCCGTGGAGCAGGACTACGGTCGAGCAATTCGATAGGATGCCATTGGCCGGCCGCTTGCAGATACTGCTGTACTAGTGCTACGTGGCCTCGGTCGTCGAGGGCGTGCCAGGCGGCTACCGCTTTGCTGGGGAAGCACCGGTTGGAAAACGTAATAACCAAGGGTGCGCCCGTGCGTAGCACGCGGGCCAATTCGCGCAGCACCAACACAGGCTGCGTCAGGTAGTCAATGGATACGCAAATGGCGGCCCCATCGAAGGTGTCGTCGTCGAAGGGCAATGCAGGCTGTTGGTTGAGGTCCTGCACTACATAGTCGGCGAGGCGTGGATTGGCGCGCAGCTCTTTCTCGTTCATGCCCAAGCCCACCACGCGCCGGTAAGGCACCTCGGCGGGCAAGTGGCTCACCCAACTGCTCATCAGGTCGAGCAACGTGCTGTCGGGCACGAAGTACTCCCGGTAAAGCTGCGTGACAGCCGCAATGGCCGCATCGTCGATGTGAGTAACGAAGCGAGGCTGCTGGTAAAAATGGGCATCGGGGCTTTCGTCTTGCCGCCGAAAAGTGCCTTGTGGGAAAGCGAAGGTGTCGTCTGGGCTCATGGCTGGTGTTTAACTATCAAACAGGTGTACGGGCAAAAGGTCAGCGCATGTATGGGCTACAACAGAACAGCCTCGGCGTGTTGCCAAGCCTTACCCCAATCCGCCCTGCCCCCCGTTAGTACAGCTACTTGCGCGTGGCCACGGCGACTGAAACCCGGGATTCACAGATAGAACCAGCTGTTTGGCCGATCAAATCCGAGTTTGACGCGAGAACAGCAAAGCCGGCACCGTGCTTGCAATTGGGGATTAAAGCGCTTAGCATTTCATTTTCATTAGCCGTTTGCCTCAAGGCAACAGTTTCATCCTTCCTCTTCCAACCTTTTGTCACGTATGAAAACCTCCTTGCTTTCACTTGCCGCTGCTTTCGTTCTGTTCTCCTCGACTGCCTCCCTGGCTGCTGCCCCCGACCACCGCGACGATGACAGGCGCCGCACAGAAAATAGTCGTTACGATGACCGCAACGACCGAGATTTCAACTACGGATACGATAAGAAACACAGAGTAACGCCAGCCGAAAAGGCCCGCTGGGAAGCCGCCCACCGCACCGACCGCCGTGACTACGACAAGCGGGACTACAACAACCGTCAGGCCGACCGCTACGACCGTCGGGACTCCAACAACCGCTACGACGGCCGGAACGAGAAAGACTTCAACTACGGGTACGATAAAAAGCACAAGGTAACCTCACAGGAGCGCGCCCGCTGGGAAGCCGCTCACCGTAACGACCGGAACCGGTAATATGGAGTTCTATAACAGAAAGCGCCACCATGCTACATGGTGGCGCTTTCTGTTACGGGGCTTAGTTCTGCTTGCCAACCTATTTACATCTGCGAGCCATCGTTCAGCACAAACGACTTCAGCAATACCAGCATGTCTTCGTCAATTTCGGGCAAGTGCGCATCAAGGAAAGAGGAGCGGTAGGGGTTGATGTACCCAGTAAGCCGCACAAAATCGTCTCCTGAAAGCTCCTGGAACCCCATTGACCAATCAGTGAAAAATCGTTTTTGGATATACCCATCGGCGAGGGTAATCACGCGGGTATGGCGGTAATCGACTTTAATTTTGGCGTAAATCTCCTGCACGACCTCCACCTCGCCCTCCAACACTTGTAAAAAGCTCCCGTGGCTGTAGAGTAGCAAGCCCGTAACACCCAAGGCTGCGTTGTTGATCCGTGCCTGCTTAAGTAGCGTCCGCAACTCGGAGGTGGCAGGTTGCCCTACAGCATAGCTTTGATACACAATATGATGCATACAAGAAACGAGAATAGTAGACAGCACCGTGACAAGGCAGTGCTACCATTGTATTTTCCTAATATTATATTTGCTTTGTGCTATAAATTTGAGCTTTAGCCCGCAATAAAACAAGCCCCGTCATGAATGCCTTTAGAGCAGCCATTAGCTAAAGTAAGATCGTGCGGCAAGCAACTGGCTGCCCTGGAGCCCTATTAGCCTAACACCACTTTCATATAGCCTTGCACTCAGCTGGGTTACTTTTTGGGGCCCGCCTTCCCTACCGTGTAATGCACTTCCACCGCCACTGGATAGTGGTCGGAAGGTGTTTTACCTGCGCCATACGTGTCGGTCAGGATACCGTAGCGAGTGGTTTTGAAAGCTGGACTCAGGAAAATATGGTCGATTCGGGCGTCGGTTTTCGCTTGTGGGTTGAATCCGTTGAAGGTTCCATTGGGTGCGTACACCACCTCGGCTTGCTGGTAAGCATCTTTCAGGCCGCCAGACGTGTTGAGGATGGTATAGCTCTCATCACGCTGGTCGATGTTGAAGTCGCCGGTTAGGAGAACGGGGGTTGTGGCAGCCATTGCCTTGACTTTGGCGAGTATCAGCTTTGCACTTTCCTTGCGGGCCTCCACCCCTACATGGTCGAAGTGGGTGTTGAACATGTAAAACGTGAAGCCGGTGTTTTTCTCTTGAAACTTCCCCCAAGTACACACCCGCGGCAACTGGGCATCCCAGCCTTTGCTAGGTACGGTGCTGGTCGGGGACAGCCAGAAGGTGCCTTGCTGGAGCAGATTGTACTTGTCTTTCTTGTAGAAGATGGCCGAAAACTCGCCGCCCTGCTTGCCATCGTCGCGGCCCACCCCAATGTGTTCGTAGCCGGGAAGTTTGCTGGCCATATCCTGCAACTGATTAGCCAATACCTCCTGAGTGCCTAGCACATCAAAATCCTGAAACCGAATCAGATTGGTTAAGTGAGGCAGGCGCTTCATCCAAGCGTTGGCCGTGTCCTGGACATTGTCATAGCGGATGTTGTAGGTGGCAACCTTCATGGTTTGGGCCGATGAGGGCAACGCAAGGGCCAGCAGCAGAAACACGACAACAACGTTCTTGACAACCATAGGAAATAGAAAGAGTGAAATAACAGGGCTTTGCTCCCGCCTCATGTGCAGTACACGCTAGTACAGCAGTGGCCGCACACAAAGCAGGACTCATTGCTACTACGTGTTATTGCAAGCGTGAGTGGTGCTGTTCAGTTAAGGAAGCTAAAAGACACGATCAGCAAAAGCTATTTGCCGCTTTGGGTCCCTACCCCACATGCTTATACCACTAGCGTACCAAAGCAGTTGCAGAGTGCAAAAAGCGCACTGATCATCCCTCTAAACCACCGCTGGGCCCCAACAAACAGTGGCCCCCTGCGCCGACTTCTCGACGCTAGGGGGCCACTGTTTGTTACGTGCATAAAACAGCCGAATAGTGACGTTCGGCGGTGGCACAGGCTTATTTTAAGGTGAAGTACAAGGCCGCCATTACTACGAGGCTAATCATGAATAAAGCGGTGAGCAGGTTGTCGCGCGAGGGAGTAGTTTGTGGTTGCATAGTGAGTGATTGTTACCACAAAGTTAATAGCCCGTTTTTGCTTGACTCAACAGTAGATGCACTTTTCAATGTTAAGTTTTCACCGGTTTGCTGTTGTCTACTACTGCATCCTGGCTTAACAACTTGGTGTAGTGCGGCCTACCTGCACTTACACGCCCAGCATAAAGCCCAGCAGCAGTGCTGAGCGTATTTCCACCGGCCCATTATAAGGGCCAGCTTGGTGCTGAAGTGCGCGCAACCTACAGGGTTTACGAAAACTTAACACCACTTTCTGATCTATATTCCTGATTGCCCGTATCGGACCGGGGCAGCTTTGCGCGGCTTTGTTTGCGGCTTTCTTTCCGATACCATGATTCGCTTTCCTAATTTTTTGCGTGTGTCGTTACTACTTATGCTCTTGTTAGTGGGGGCCGCAAACCGTCAGCCAGGCTTCTACCGGCAACCGATAAAAACCACGCTGCAGGCCCTCAAAAGCAGCTTAGCATACCAGCAAGCACCCTCCTTTTTTCCTAGATGATAACGGCTTTAGCAGGCTGCAACAAGCGAATGAAGCTCAACTGTTATAATAAATCTAAGATTTATTAGTCTATTCCGGGTTACCTCGCGTTGAAGTCCTGTATTAAGAAGCAGTTGCCTCTGGTATTAAGCCGATAAGCAACTTCCATTTCCACTCTTGTTCACCCATACCAACCAAAACAAACTTATGAAAAAGGCACTGTTCATGGCCCTAGCGGCCGCCTCGTTTACGTTTACTTCGTGCGGCAACAATGCAGGTGAAGGCAGCCAGGCTGGCGGCGAAACCAGCGACGCTTCCGGCACTTCAACCGAATCTTCCACTTCCGACGCCGGTACCGGCGGTGATGCCGGCACTGGCATGAGCGCCGACACCTCGATGACGGGTGCTGGTACTGCTTCTACGGGCGGCACGACGGGTGGTACCACTACTGGTGGCACTACTACCGGCGGCAGCACGGCTGGCACTGGCTCTACGGCTGGCGGCAGCACCGCTGGTGGCACTGGCACTACCGACGGCAGCACCACCGCTGGTGGCACTACGGCTGGCGGCAGCACGGCTGGCACTGGCTCTACCGCCGGTAGCGGTTCTACCACAGGCCAATAGTCTGCCCCCGACCCACAGCATTTTTTGCATGCTATTTAAAAAGCTCCCCACAACTGGGGAGCTTTTTTTGTTTGTGCATGGTGCCTTCCGCCGAGCACCGGAAATTAAACTCAACCGTAAGCTTCTACCCTGCAGCCTGATTCTCGTACTACTTTCTAAACCTACCTCCTCATTCAGCCGGACCTATATGAAACAAGTAGCTGCTGGCGTGCACCAGCTCACCATCCAACGGTTTGTTAACCTTTACTTTGTGGAAACCAGTACCCCTAGCGAGTGGGTGCTAGTGGATACCGGGCTGCCTGGTTCCGAAAAAGCTATTATTGCCGCGGCCGATGCGCTTTTTTATCCTGGCACGCGCCCGGCAGCTATTATTCTAACGCATGGGCACTTAGACCATTCCGGTTCGGCGTTGGCACTGGCCGAGCATTGGAAGGTGCCTGTGCTGGCGCATCCGCTGGAGTTGCCCTTCCTCACGGCCCGCGCCGTGTATCCGCCCGCCGACCCCACCGTGGACAACGGAGGTTCGCTGGCCTTTGTGTCTCGTTTCTTTCCTCCGCAGTCGTTTCAGCTAAGCAGCGTTGTGCAGGCTATTCCAGCTGATTCCGATACCGCTCCCTTCCTCCCCGATTGGCGTTTGCTGCATGTACCCGGCCACGCGCCCGGACAAATAGCGCTGTTTCGGGAGAAAGACGCCACGTTGCTAGGGGCTGATGCCTTTGCTACCACCAACCACGAGTCGGTGCCATCGGTGCTGCTGCAACTCCCGAAAGTGAGTGTGGCCGGCGCCCCGTTCAACTACAACTGGCAGCAGGTACGCGAGTCGGTGCAGAAGCTAGCGGCATTGCGGCCGGCGGCTATCGGCTGCGGCCATGGCCCTGCCATTCAAGGCGTTGAGGCTACCAACGGCCTCCAGCAGCTTGCCAACTTCTTCCCAATGCCGGCGCACGGCCGCTACGTCAATGACCCAGCCCGGCTCGATGAAAACGGTGTGGCCTACATTCCTCCGGCCCCGGAAGACTCTTTCCCGCAGCGCATCACCTTGGCTATTATGGGGGTAGGATTGCTGGCAGGAGTTGCCTTACTGATGCAGCGCCGCCGGCAGCACCGGAAGGAAGGGTATCCCACCACCGAGTACGTTTCGGCCCGACGCTTCACAGCAGGCCCGAAGTACAACGTGTAGCCCCTCAATCGTTGCCGATCAACTCAACCAAGATGTACGCAAGGTCGTTAGATCATTAAACACCTAGCTGCGTCCTAAGCTTGTTTTTAACCACAAACCCCACTCAACCAAGCACATTGTTGGTTGAGTGGGGTTTGTGGTTAAAAACAAGCTTGGATACAATCGTTAGGCGCGCAACCGTAATTGCCAATAAAATTAGAAGCTGGATGCTTATTTTAATTTAATAGTTTGTCAACTTAGTACAAATTACGTTGCCGCACGTCGCTCAAGGCTAAACTTATACATATTCGCATATGCATGGGTGGCATCTTATTGACATTCAACTTTATCTAATCTACTTATGCCTAAATCTATCCTACTTTTCTGCTTGCTCTTCATTCTGGCACCTAGCTCCATTCTGCAAGCACAAAATGGGCGTGACGTTTGGTATTTCGGTACCCGTGCATCATTGAAATTCACGCCTGGAGAGCCGGATCCTGCTCCAATAGCATTTAGCTCAATGAATACGTTTGAGGCTTGTGCCTCAATAGCTGATGATGACGGAAATCTTCTGTTTTATTCAGACGCTGAAAGTATTTGGCAGAAAAACCATAATCTAATGCCCAACGGCTTCCCCTTAGGGGGTAATTCCTCTGCTAGCCAAGGAGCGCTAATAGTGCGTGGCGTTGGCTCTACTCGGGATTACTATCTCTTTACGTTGGATTCCAAAGAAAACAATTTGCGTAATGGCTTTCGCTATTCGCTGATTGATATGCGGTTGGAGAACGGTTTGGGTGCTGTCACGAAGAGAGGCGTTCCTATACCCCTGCCAGAAGCGGTATTGCCAACCGAACACTTAACTGCTATTCCTCAAGACAATGGGCGCGATTACTGGATTATAGTGCACGGGTTTAATAACAATAAATTTTATGCGTTTGCTTTGACAGCTGATGGCTTATCATCAACCCCAGTTGTTAGCTCTGTAGGGCCTACATTTTCTGCTGCTACTACTGCTCAAACAGGAGTACTTCGCGGTTCTCCTGATGGCCGTCGGCTAGCAGTTACAATGCTTTTAGGTGGCGTACAACTTTTTGATTTCAATCCATCCACAGGCGAAGTGAGTAATGGGCTTGCTCTAATTACACCCTCAGATGGTGGTACGCTCAAGCAGAGTCGTTGTGTTGGGGTAGAATTCTCACCAGATGGCAGTTTGCTTTATACGCACGAGGGGGCCTCTGTTTTACAATTTGATGTTTTTTCCAACTCTGCTGAAACGATTCGGGCTTCCCGACGCGAACTAGGAATATTGGATGAGAATTATGTCGGTGATTTTCTGCGGGGTCCTAACGGAAAAATTTATATCGCCGTTTTCAACGCTCCCGGACTCAGAATATTAGAGAATTGTAATAGCATACGAAACGCTTACCTAGTACCTGGAACGAATTCGTTGTATTTATTCGCTAGGTCTCAATATGGATTGCCTGACTACATAGCCAACCCGATTTTAGAACCCAGTGTAGTGCAAGACGAATTTCAGATCACGGGAGAGCCTAGTTGCGCTGGCAGCCCTTCGCTGTTTAGCAGCTATGTACGTGGTACCAAACGCGTATTGCGAAATGTAACTTGGACGTTTTCACCTGATGCAACTGTATATACAGGGTCGCAAATTGCTCCAGTCTTTTTGCAGCCTGGAACACGTGAACTGCAAGCAACAGCCGAGTTTACTGATGGCAGCCGCATGGTGCAAACCCGACAAGTGACCATACCACCGAGCGCAACTGTACGGCTTCGAACTGAGACGCAAACGGGAACTTTGCTTTGTGGTGAGTCGGGTATTTTGCTTACTGCAGCAGCTAGCACAGAAGGCACGTTCAGTTGGGCCGATGGGGCCACTACGCAACCTACACGCCGGGTTAGCGAGCCGGGCACCTACCGCGTAACTTTTAAATCAGCCGGCGGCTGTACCGTCACCGATTCAGTTGTGGTGTCACAACCTCTAACAGCCTGCGATTTACCTAACATCATTACACCCAACGGAGACAATGAAAATCAACGCTTTGTAATGAAAGCTTTTCAGCCCAGCAACTGGTCTGTTGCAATATTCAATCGATGGGGTAAGCAAGTATATTATCAAGTCTCTTACCAAAATGACTGGCAGGCGGACGGCCAACCAGCCGGCATCTATTATTACATGTTACGCCACAAGAACACGCACGAGGAGCTGAAGGGCTGGGTTGAGGTTGTACGATAACGCTACTGCAGCTGACCGATATACTTCATGATGTATTCCCTTTTCTTGGAAGCGTTATTTCTTACCTAGATTCAACGCTTAGTGTCTTGCAATTTGCTTTATGGTGTGTCACCCCGCTTTTTGTTTGCTTCTTTCTTCTGTTTTTTTGCAGAGCTATGCATCAGTGTATGCTAAAGTTCATCTCGTGGCCAATGCTAGCGGAATCAACCAGTTCCTTGCTACACCTGACCCTAGGCAGAGAACCTCGTTTTTTGCCACCTATACGTATCTAACGTACGCTATATTAGATAAAGGTAGCGGCCCTACACCCATAGCGGCACGCGGCGTTGGTGGTACTCTCACGCTCAACCCCAATGGCACTTACCAGAAGCACCTAATCTTAACTGCCAACGGCAGTACCATACCTTTCGACCAAACCGGCCGCTTCACCTTCTCCGGCAACAAAATCAGCTTTTTCTACACTGATAAGAAAGGGGAATCTCGCACCGATCAAGGGTCTTTTCTACTGCGTAACAGACTGTTGACTCTCACCATTCAGGGATTTCCAGCAGGTAACTATAGCACTTACACGCTCCAAGCCCAGTGAGTATACAGGTAATTGGTTGGGCCCAAGCCCACAGTCTAGCCATATGATGGATAGCGCAGTAAGAAGTGGCTTGAAGGCACACTACCGGAGTATTACGTGTTTCCTCGGTCGCCATTGAAAGCTGTACTGCTGTAGCGGCTACTGCGTGGTGAAATTGCCTGAGACCCTAACGTACTAGCAACACCATTGCGCTCGGGTGGGCTTTCTGTTAACTTGCAGCCCCTTCGGCCCACCCCGCCGATCTGAAATCTCACTAACTCACTATTTCACCAACTCACCATAGATGGGACGCGCATTTGAATTCCGGAAAGGCCGCAAAATGAAGCGCTGGGACCGGATGTCCAAGGACTTCACCCGTATCGGCCGGGAAATTGTAATGGCCGTGAAAGAAGGCGGCACGAATCCGGACGCTAACTCCCGCCTGCGTACGGCGATGCAGAACGCCAAAGGCGTGAACATGCCCAAAGACCGGGTGGAATCCGCTATTAAGCGGGCCAGCAGCAAGGAAGAGAAGGACTACCAGGAAGTGGTATATGAAGGCTATGCACCCCACGGTGTGGCCGTGGTAATTGAAACCGCCACCGACAACCCGACCCGCACCGTAGCCAACGTGCGCATGTACTTCAACCGCGGCAACGGCGCCCTCGGTACCGCCGGCTCCTCGGACTATACCTTCACCCGCAAAGGCGTGTTCCGCCTCGCCGCCGAAGGCCTCGACCTCGACGAGCTAGAACTGGAACTGATTGACGCCGGCGCCGAAGACGTGTACGCCGACCAGGAAGAAGACGAGCAAGGCAACGTGAAGGACTTTATTGTGGTGGAAACCACTTTCCATGACTTCGGCCAGATGCAGAAGGCGTTGGAAGAAAAGAACCTGAACGTGGTATCGGCCCAGCTCCAGCGCGTGCCTAACACTACCGTCCACCTCGAAGGCGACCAGCTGGAAGAGGTAATGAACCTCATCGAGAAATTCGAAGAGGACGACGACGTACAGGCCGTGTACCACACGCTGGGCTAAAGCCCCACTTGTAGCAGTCGATTGGGTTATGAAGCGGGCCGCTCCAGTTGGGGTGGCCCGTTGCGTTAGCGTTGTTGCCTAAATCTAGGGCTGTAAGTGAATGCAACCTGCTGAACGTGTAGTGGCTCCTACTCCCACTGGCTAGTAGTACTGGCTTCTCTTTCACTTCCTTGCGACCCTTGCACATGAGATTTCTTGCCTTCATATCTGGTTTGCTACTACTGGCGGCTGGCGCATGCCAGAAAAAAGAAGTAGCTCCAGAGCAACCCGTGGCTCGGGTTACTGCCACGCTGCCCTTCGAAAACGACGATATTCGCCTTCGTGTGGTTGGTAATACTGTACCAAATTACAGCCGAGACCTGCATTTCTTCGATCAGACGACAGGGCTAGTTAGTACTGGCGATGGGAAAATCTACCGAACTACCGACCAGGGAAGCAGTTGGACATTGGTGTACAGCGCCCCTAGCTCCGACGTATACCTCAACCAAATTTTATTTACCAGCCGCACCACCGGCTACGTAGTGGGCGGCAATACCAGTTGCAACGGCAATGGGTGCGTGCCGCCCGGCGGGTTGGTGCTGAAAACTACTGATGGTGGTAGTACCTGGGCTATTGCTTACCGCAAGGCCAACCTCGAATTCGTTTCACTCGCTGTCAATGCTACGGGTGGCCTGTTTGCGGCTGCTAATGGCGCGGAGTCTGGCATTTGGCGGAGCAATGACGCTGGCGCCACCTGGACTCGTACTGAAAATGTTGCCAACAGCATGTCGAAGGTGGTTTTCAATGGCACGTCGGGCTTCTACACGGGGGGCGGTTCGCGCATCGCCCGTAGCACCGACGATGGTTCCAGCTGGCCTTACGCGGCAACCCTGACGTACAACTACGTCAATGACATGGCGTTCAGCGGCGGTACCGGCTACCACCTAAAAGGATACGGCCCTGCTCTGCGAAGCACCGACAACGGGACCAGTTGGGAGGAAGTGCTGTTGGCCTCCGGGCCAGTCTACAAAATCAACGCTCTCACGGCTACTTCCTGCCTGATATGGGGCGGTGGGCCGTACACTGGCGGCGACTTCGGTGTATATCAGGGTGCAGTCAGACAAACCAAAGACGGGGGACAGCACTGGTCGGATATCGAGTTAAGCGGCATCTATATGATTACTGTGGCAAACTTCTACTCCACCCAGGAGGGCTACGCTGTTAGCGGAAGCAAGCTGATCAGCGTGACCGTAAAGTAGTACACGCAGCATCCGGAAAGCGGTAGGCTTATGGAGCTCTAGCGGCCGGATGCTTTAGAAATGGCTCACTGCTGGAAGTGCTGAAAATCACTGGACAGTTGAAACACGCTGCGCGAAGTGCATACCGCCGCTGGGGCAACCGAAATACTTCAAACCAAAGAAGAAAGGGTGGCACCCAACGAAGCGGCCTGTTTCTCTTTAATTTGTTGCAAAGAGCACATAGCAGACGAGCCCCATGAATTTTGAATACAGTGAAGCTATCAACCCCTATTTAGAGGAAGCGAAATTCGATCAGGCTATACAGTTTGCCAAAAGCAAGCTCGCCGCTGTCCCAGCTTCTCCGTTTCATTCGGTGCTCGACAAGTCAATGCTTAGCCTAGCTGATGGCCTGTGCTCATGGATTGACGATTTTTATAATGCTATAGCCAGTAACTCATCTATCCAAGCGCTATACTTCGAGCTAACTGAGTTTGACATCAACACTGAGGTCTGGAGCATAGAGGGGTTTGCGTACGCGCAAGATGGTGGCCTCGAAGACCCCGAATGGCTGACAGATATAGCAGAAGATTGGATTGCCACTCCTGCCTTCGTTATTACTGGGTATGAAGAGTTGCAGCAAGCTTTCGAGGAGGATGCAGATGATGAGGAAGAAGCCAAGGA
Organism: Hymenobacter tibetensis; assembly: GCF_022827545.1. Taxonomy (NCBI): domain Bacteria; kingdom Pseudomonadati; phylum Bacteroidota; class Cytophagia; order Cytophagales; family Hymenobacteraceae; genus Hymenobacter; species Hymenobacter tibetensis. The sequence continues at coordinate 2,005,037 of NZ_CP094669.1, read as the reverse complement.
CTGGTGCGAGCAACTCGTTATAGCTCAGTATATGCAGTTGGTCTATATTGCTCACCAAAGGGCACGGACCCAGAATCTACCTTGGGCAAAAATTTCAGTGTACTACACTGAGCATGGCTATGATTTCATTCTGCGCTCCGCTGGTAGCTGACAAGTTGAATCTTACGGCATAGAATACACTTTACCTGACAAGCAATAAACGGCTATCTTTTCTGCTGTTACTTACCTCTAGCCCGTACAAACCGTGTGCACGACTGCAGGAAGCCACTTATACTAGTATTGCTTATGACCCGCTTGCTGGTAGCGCTAAGTGTATGCTTGCTTATAGGATTGCCGGCCTTTGCCAAGGCACCCAACAACCTGCGGGCCTGCTGGAACCAGCAAGTCAGGCCTTTGCAGAACACTTACACTTCGTGGCGCTATCAGGAAACACTGAACAAGCTGGAACACAGCTTTCAACCGTGGCAGGCAACTACCTACACCGGCACGGGCCGGATATGGAGCAACGCCCGCAACTTTCTGAAAAGTGACACGCTGCACCAGGGCACCAAAACGTATTTCTCCCAAACCCACCTCACGCCCACCACGCTGCTCTTCCAAGATTACGGCGACAAGCAGCTGACGCGCGTCACGCAGGGCGACTTCCAGGAACAGCCCTTACAGGCTGCGCGCTACGAGCCGAGTACGCTGATTCAGTATTTTTTCGCCGCGAAAAGCACTCCCGAACCGGAAAGCACGCGGGAGCTAGTCGTGTACAAAGCCACTCTGCACCGTACTATCGTTCGGCTCTATATCCGCACGGCCGACAACCTGCTGAGTAAGGTAACCACCCTGCAAGACGACGACCTATTCGGGGATGTGCACACCACGTACACCTATGAAAATTACGCTGCCCTTGGCAAACTGACGTATCCGAAAACCGTTACCATCAGCAAAATAAACGGCAAGCTGACCGACAAAGTCATGATTACGGCGGCTACTTTGGTGTCGGCGGCACCTACTTTGCTTGCGCCCCCAGTGGGCTACACCCTGGCACCGGAAGTGGTAGCAAAGCCGGAAACTAGCGTGGAGCACTATAGCCCGCACTTGCATTTGATTGGACTTCCACACACGGATGACAAGGTGTTGCTAGTGGAATTCGACACGTTTTTGCTGGTGGCGGAAGCGCCGTTGAACAGCCAAAACGGCGAGCTGATTATTGCGGAAGCGCGCAAAATTGCACCGCGCAAGCCCATCCGCTACTTCGTGGCGGGCCACTACCATCCGCATTACTTAGGTGGCTTGCGGCCCTTCGTGCACCGGGGCGCCACCATCTTAACCACCGCCGCCGACGTGCCTTACGTGCAGTACCTGGCCGCCGCCCCCCACACCCTGCGGCCCGACAGTCTGCAACTGCAGCCCAAACTCCTGCAAACCGAGGAAATACAACACGTAAAGACTATTTCTGATGGGAAGTTCGAGATGCAGATTCACGTGATTGGCAGCAAGTCGCAGCACACCAACGACTACCTGATCTACTACTTCCCCAGCGAAAAACTATTGTTTGAAGACGACCTCGTGTGGATAGCTCGGCAGGGCGAAATCAAGAAAGCCAGCCCCCGGCAAGCGGGCTTATACCAGGCCGTGCAGGAGTTGGGTTTGCAAATTGATACCATTCTGCAGTCGTGGCCAGTGAAAGACTACGGAGTGAAAACGGTTATTCCGTTTCGTGACCTAGAGCAGTCGATGCAAGTGAAGTAGCTTTGGCGAAGCTACGAGGCGCAGCGGCCAACCGCTTGTCAGCCAATGAAAGTAGCCACAGGCCCACCCTTTCTCTTTGTTTCAACAGCTATGCCAACTCTCCCCTCTTGTAAGTGCGTGTTCTTGCTTCTGGCCGGTTTCTTCGCGGCCGCCTGCTCCACCCAGCCTAAGGAAGATACAGCTGCCTCTCCCCCCACTACCTATTTTCAGCGCACAGAAACGGGCGTACAGGACGGTGGGGTGCAGATGATACCCATCACGACGCCCAAGGGTACGTTCAACGTCTGGACTAAGCGCTTCGGCAACAACCTCAAGATGAAGGTGCTGCTGCTCAACGGCGGGCCAGGCGCCACCCACGAGTACTTCGAGTGCATGGAAAACTTCCTGCCGCAGGAAGGCATAGAGTTCATCTATTACGACCAGCTTGGCTGCGGCAACTCCGACAATCCCAAGGACACGGCCATGTGGAGCTTGCCGCGCTACGTAGAGGAAGTGGAACAGGTACGCAAAGCCCTCAACCTCACCAACGACAACTTTTACCTACTCGGGCACAGTTGGGGCGGCATCTTGGCCGCCGAATACGCCTTCAAATATCAGCAGAACCTGAAGGGCCTCGTCATCAGCAATATGATGATGAGCTGCCCCGAGTACGGCAAGTACGCCGAGCAAGTGTTGGCCAAGCAGATGAAGCCCGAAGTACTAGCTGAAATCCGGCAGATTGAGGCCCGCAAAGACTTCCAGAATCCGCGCTACATGGAGTTGCTCATGCCCAACTTCTACGCCGAGCACGTCCTGCGTCTACCCCTCGATAAGTGGCCTGAGCCCGTCAACCGCTCGTTCAGCAAAAGCAACCAGTCGCTTTACGTGACCATGCAGGGTCCTAGTGAGTTCGGCATTGCCGGCAAGCTCACCACCTGGGACCGGACTCCTGACCTACCGAAACTCTCCGTACCCGTTCTTAGCATCGGCGGCAAGTACGACACTATGGACCCCGAGCACATGCGCCGCATTGCTAGTCAGGTGCAGAACGGCACCGCCCTCATCTGCCCCAACGGCAGCCACATGAGCTTCTACGACGACCAGCAGACCTATATGAGCGGGCTAACGAAGTGGATAGTGAACGTAAACAAGGGCGAAAAGAAGGTTGCGTTGTAAAGCCTACTACCTAACGTACAATTTCACGAATGTCCATTCCCTACCGCACCCTATTTCTGCTCGAAGCCGACAACGCCTCCCTCTTCGAAATTAAGCGCCTCGACGTGCAGAGCGACAACCCCGGCGACGTATATTTCTGGCTGTATTTCAACAAGGATACGCAAGCGTTGCATCCGCTTACGTTCGTATCGATGAGTGCAGAAGCCGACAATCAGCAGCGCGAGTTCACACAAGGCAAGCTGCGCTTCAACGCCAGTGAAGGCACCTACACGCCCAAGCAAGCCGGCGCACCACTACACTTGCAACCCGTGACGCCCGCCACGCTGCCGGCAGAAGTGGAAACGGCGCTGTTTGCGTTTTTCAAGGCGGCTGGCGCGGCAGTTTAAGGTAACCGCTTGCTTCTGCCGTATCTTTGTGGCCCGCTTGCGTTGCTTACGTAAGCGGGCCATTTGGCTGTTGCTACAACCCTAGCAGCCAACAATCAGCAATCAACCACTACCTCATGTCAACTCGGCTCAATAAATACATCAGTGAAAGCGGCTTCTGCTCCCGGCGGGAGGCCGACAAGTTTATCGAGCAGGGGCGCGTGTTCGTGAACGGCAAGCGGGCCGAGGTAGGCGTGCAAGTCGGTGCCCGCGACAAAGTGGTGGTGAACGGCCACGCCATTGAGCCGCGGGCCGAGGAAGACGCCGTGTACATTGCCTTCAACAAGCCGCCGGGGGTCACCAGCACCACCGAGCGTGGCGTGAAAGGCAATATCATCGACTACATCAAGCACAGCGTCCGCATCTTCCCCATCGGCCGCCTCGATAAGGAGTCGCAGGGGTTGATTCTGCTCACCAGCAACGGCGACATCGTCAACAAGATTCTGCGGGCCGGCAACCGGCACGAGAAGGAATACATTGTGATGGTGGACAAGCCCATCACCGACCAGTTTATCGAGGCCATGGCTAATGGCGTGTCGATTTTGGGCGTGATGACGCAGAAGTGCGAGGTGAAGAAGGAAACCAACTACATTTTCCGCATCACGCTCATCCAGGGCATGAACCGCCAGATTCGGCGCATGTGCGAAGCATTTGGCTACGAGGTGGTGCAGTTGGAGCGCATCCGGGTGATGAACATCAACATCAAAGGCATCGGTATCGGCGACTGGCGCGAGCTAACTGAAAAGGAGCTGAAGGAACTGTTTGGCATGATTGAGCACTCCAGTGGCACCGACGATGGCTCGGTCCCACGCCGCCGCAAAACCGTGTCCACCGCCGAGCAATGGGCCGACCGGCCATCGCGCAAAACCTCGCGCCCGATGACCGGCCAGCCCGCTGTGGCACGCCCGGCCTCTGGCCCAGGCAACGAGGACGCACCTCGTAAGCCTAAAACTAAACTAGCGGGGGCTTGGGTGGAGAAACCCGCGGGTCGTAAGGCGGCAACGCCCCGCGGCTTGGCTTCTGCAGGCCGCGCCGCAGGCTCCGGACGCCCCACCGGCCAGCCTGGCGCCCGGCCCAACCGCCCGGCCGGTTCATCTAAAGGTCCCTCAAGTGGCACCAGCCGACCCAAGAACACCACCCGCGGCACCCGCGGCAGCGCCCGACCTGGCAAACGCTCTTAACTTCTTAACCACAACGAGCCGCTCCAATTAGGGCGGCTCGTTGCATGTTTAGCGTGCTGTAACAGGCCTTAGAATACAGTTAAAAGCTAGTTCCCTCCTCAGTAGAGGAGGGGCTAGGGATGGTTGAAAGGTTGGAGTTGGAAACCACTACTAGATGTCGTTCAACGGATGGTCAACCGCCCTTAGCCCCTCCTCAGCTGAGGGAAAATAGCACCTAGTCTTACCAATACCTTACTAAAATACGACTGTTTAAATATCTAATTTCAAAGCAAAGTATCGTTGATTTTATCTTGTCTGCAATCTGGCATATGACTACCTAATTTCATCTATAATAGCTAGTTATGCAATATTCAAGCTTGAATTAGCAAGCGGCACTCAAAACTGATTTCATAGTTTCAAAAGTCTAATCAAGACAGAAGTTTGGATACGGGGATGGTGGGGGTACCCGCTATGTTTGGCTTGTCGACCGGCTACTACCCGGCGCTTGTTTTCCACCAACCCTTTTCTACCGTGATGAACACCAAGCCCTCCAACGCATTCATTGCCGCCTCGTGGGTGGCGCTGCTAGCCGGAATGGCTGCCTTTATTGTTGGCCTATGGAACGCCCACATGGCGCTCAACGAAAAAGGCTACTACTTCACCGTGCTGCTATACGGTTTGTTCTCGGCAGTTTCGCTCCAAAAGACCGTGCGCGACCAAATGGAAGGCGTGCCGGTGACGGGCATCTACTACAGCCTGAGCTGGTTTTCCACTCTGATGTCGGTGGCCCTGCTAGTGGTAGGCCTCTGGAACGCCACCCTTGCGCTCAGCGAAAAAGGCTTCTATGGTATGTCGTTTTTGCTGGCACTGTTTGGGGCTATTGCCGTTCAGAAAAACACGCGGGACAGCCGTACCAACAGCAACCCGCTGTAAGAGCTACAGTAGAGCGAGAGTTACTTTATTGTTCCGACTTAGGGGCATCTAAGTGGAAGCCGTTCAATTATCTTGCTCAACTTCCTCTCGCCGCTTGATGCGCGGGATGGCGGAATGATAGGGCAAGAGTTAGCTTTGGCACCATTAGCCTCTTTTACGTATGGTGATGACGCCCAAACAACAGATGCTGGCTGGTGAGCTATACCAGGCCAACGACCCCGAGCTGGTAGCGGAACGCCTGCACGCCAAGACCCTGTGCCACCGCTATAACCAGGAGCCCGTGCAGCTGAACAAGCACGTACTAGCCGAGTTGCTTGGCTATGAAACCGACGCCCACATCGAGGCCCCGTTGCGCTGCGACTATGGTTACAACATCAAAGTAGGCCGGAATTTCTACGCCAACTACAACCTCACCATCCTCGACTGTGCCCCCGTCACCATCGGCGACAACGTGTTCATCGCGCCCAATGTGCTGCTTAGCACCGCCGGCCACCCCGTAGAGGTGGAACCACGCATAACCGGCTGGGAATACGCCCGCCCCATCACCATCGGCGACAACGTGTGGATAGGTGGTGGAGTAGTTATACTGCCCGGCGTAACGATTGGCGCGGGCACCACCATCGGGGCCGGTAGCGTAGTCACGCGCGACATTCCAGCTGGGGTGGTGGCCGTCGGGAATCCGTGCCGAGTGCTGCGGCCGGCAGAGAACCAGCAAAACAAGGCGTAACAAACCCAGTTCTTCATCGGTGCAAATCCGCTTCTCGCGTATCTTGCAGCCCGCCGTGCAGCGTCAGCGCCGGCGGGCTGCCCTTTTCAGGGTCTGTTTCCTGTCAATTCTTCACTGCCTACCCCTCCCCATATGCAGCTCCGTACCAACTGGACCCTCGAAGAAGTAAACGCCATTTATCACCAGCCCGTGCTGGAACTCGTGACGCAGGCCGCCGCTATTCATGCCCAAACCCAAGCCACTGGCGAAGTGCAGGTGTGCACCCTGCTGAGCGTGAAAACCGGCGGCTGCCCCGAAGACTGCGCCTATTGCCCCCAAGCCGCCCGCTACCATACCGGCGTGCAGGCGCACAAACTCCTCCCTGATGCTGAAGTGCTGGCCTCGGCCCAACGCGCCAAAGATTCGGGAAGCACCCGCTTCTGCATGGGCGCCGCGTGGCGTGAAATCCGCGACAACCGGGACTTCGACCGGGTGCTGGGCATGGTGGAGCAGGTGAACGGCCTCGGCCTGGAAGTGTGCTGCACCTTGGGCATGCTCAATGAGTACCAGGCCGAGCGCCTCAAGCAAGCCGGCCTCTACGCCTACAATCACAACCTCGACACCAGCCGCGAGCATTACGACGACATCATCACCACCCGCACCTACGATGACCGGCTGAACACGCTGGAGCACGTACGCAAAGCGGGTATTTCGGTGTGCTCCGGCGGTATCATCGGCCTCGGCGAAACCGACGAGGACCGGGTAGCCATGCTGCATACCCTGGCCACCCTCCCTGCTCACCCCGAGTCGGTGCCCGTGAATGCGCTGGTGCCCGTAGCGGGTACTCCTCTCGCCGACCAACCCCGCGTGAGCGTGTGGGAAATGCTGCGCATGATTGCCACAGCTCGTATTCTGATGCCGCACACCATGGTGCGCCTCTCCGCTGGCCGCCAGGAAATGCCCGTCACGGAGCAGGCCCTCTGCTTCCTAGCCGGCGCCAATTCCATCTTCAGCGGCGAAAAGCTGCTCACCACGCCCAACCCCGATTTCGACGCCGACAAGCAGATGTTTGCGCTGCTGGGGTTGAAGCCCCGCAAGTCGTTTAAAGACGTGCCGGAAGGAGCAGTGGTATTAGGCAAAGAGGTTCCCGTAGGCGCGTAGCTTTAAGGCTATTACAACACAGCTCCCCTCCTTATTTCCAGGAGGGGTGGCCGCAGACTGGGGTGGTTAACTAGAGCTAAAACTAGTTGTCGTTCAACGATTGAACCACCCCGGCCTGCGGCCACCCCTCTTGGAAATAAGGAGGGGAATTAGTTTTTAGCTCTGGCTTTTCTTTTCATGCCTAACTCTCCCCTCCACCAACGTCTTGCCCAGCAGCTCGCCCAGCGCGAAACCACCGGCACGCGCCGCCGCCTCACGCAATCAGCGGCCGGGCTGGTGGATTTCAGTTCCAACGACTACCTCGGGCTCAGCCGCCACGCAGCGCTTCAAGCCGCCGTACAGCAAGCCACTTCCGAAGCGGCGGGCAGCACCGGCTCCCGGCTGCTCACCGGCAACTCCGCCGCCACAGAAGCTTTAGAAACCCATTTGGCGCAGTTTCACCGGGCCGAAGCGGCGTTGCTATTCAACTCTGGCTACGCAGCCAACATGGGCTTCTTCTCCGCCGTACCCCGTCGCGGCGACACCATTCTTTATGACGATGCCTCCCATGCTTCCGTGAAAGATGGCATCCGGAGCAGCTTCGCCACGGCCTGGAGCTTCCGCCACAACGATTTGACCGACTTGGAACGGCGGCTAGCCCGCGCCACCGGGGCGGTATTTGTGGCCGTAGAATCGTTGTACTCCATGGACGGCGACATGGCGCCGCTGGCTGAATTGGCTATATTCTGTCGGGACCGAGGCCTTTACCTTGTAGTAGATGAAGCCCACAGCAATGGCATATACGGGCCGGCCGGCGAAGGACTTGTAGGTGCCTTAGGATTGGAAGCCGACGTATTTGCCCGCATCCTCACCTTCGGCAAAGCCCTAGGCAGCCAAGGTGCCGCCGTGGTTGGCCCCACCGTGTTGCGCGACTATCTACTGAACTTCAGCCGTCCTTTCATCTACACCACGGCCCTCCCGCCGCTCACAATAACTGGCTTAACGGCAGCCTACCAGCTGTTGCCCACTCTAGTAGCGGAGCGGAAGGAGCTATTCGCGCTTTCTGAGTATTTGAAGGCTACGCTCAATACCGTACCTGGCCTGCACGTGCCGCTGGAAAGCCACATCATCCACCCAGTCTTCTTCCCTGATAGTCCGGGCCCCGAAGCAGTTCGCCGCATAGCCGCTGCCGCCCAGCAAGCCGGCTTCGACGTGCGCCCCATCGTGTCGCCGACAGTGCCGGCGGGTACGGAGCGGCTGCGGCTTATTGTGCACAGCTCCAACACACGAGAGGAAATTAACGGGTTGGCGGCGGTGTTAGAGCAGGCAAGTATCGGTTGAAGAAAGCATTGCGTGTTGCATCATCTCACTTAAGAGTGCCATAGTATGAGTAGCATCAACTTCAAGGAAACCATCAGTCCCTTCTTCTGGTCGGAAAGCGACAACAGCGCGTCTGTATGCCTGACGGTTGGTGACTACCGGAATGAGCTCTTCAAGACAAGAGCAAAGGAGGGCTTTGAAGGCAGCGGGTATGATTGGGCGTCTTTGGCCAAAGTGTTCTTAGAAGAGAAACAGCCGGAGCTTGCTGGCGTAGTGAAGTTTGATCCGGAAGGCAGCATGTATTGCGCCTATTCATCAGACAAAGAGGCGCTGAAGCAGTTCGCTATTGCCTTCAAAACAGCCGTTGAAGATGAAGTGCTGATACATGATCTGTTTTCTCGAGCAGAACTAGACTAACCTCAACACCCCTATCTAAAGAACCACCCCGTTGGAAAAACTTTTCATCACCGGCATTGGCACGGATGTGGGCAAGACCCTGGTGTCAGCCATCTTGACGGAAGCATTACAGGCCGACTACTGGAAGCCTGTGCAAGCAGGCCTAGAGCCTACTACCGATGCGGCTACGGTGCGCAGCTTGGTACGGAATCCGGTTAGCAAATTCTGGCCCGAACGGTATCAACTGCAACTGCCAGCTTCGCCCCACGCCGCTGCCGCCGCTGAAGGCCTAGAACTCCGAGCCACTGATTTTCAGTTGCCTGCTACCGATAATCATCTGATTGTGGAAGGTGCAGGCGGGCTGCTGGTGCCGTTGGCGCCGGGCTTGCTCATAGCCGACTTGGCGCAGCAATTCCAGCTCGAGGTGGTGGTGGTGTCGCGCAACTATTTGGGCAGCATCAACCACACGCTGCTCACGTTGGAGGCATTGCAGGCACGCGGATTACGGATACGGGGCCTGGTGTTCAATGGGGAGCCCACACCGGCTACCGAAGACTTCATCAGTGCGCACACCAACGTTCCACTCATGCCCCGGCTACGGCAGGAAACAGAAGTATCGGCCGCTGTAGTGAGCGAATATGCGGCCACTTTCCGGGCGTGGTTCGGGCTGTAGGCTAGTAGTGGCGGGGCTTGATGCGGCAGAGCCGTTACCTTTGCCGCCCCCTTTTGTTACTGTTGTATGCCTACTCTTGCCGAACGGGACCACGCCGTACTGTGGCACCCTTACACCCAAATGCAAACCGCGCCGCTGCCCGTGCCCATCGTGCGCGGTGAAGGCTCCTGGCTGATTGCGGAAGACGAAACCCGCTACCTCGACGGCATTTCGTCGTGGTGGGTGAACCTGCATGGCCATGCACACCCGCACATTGCGACGCGCGTAAGTGCCCAGCTGCACACCCTGGAGCACGTCTTGTTTGCGGGCTTCACGCACCCTTCGGCCGTGGAGCTGGCCGAGCAGCTGTTACAGATTCTTCCCGCCAACCAGGCCCGCGTGTTCTACTCCGACAACGGCTCGACGGCCGTGGAAGTGGCCCTGAAGATGGTGATGCAATACTTCCACAACCAGGGCCAGCCCGAGCGGCGCACGTTTATCTGCTTCCGCGACTCCTACCACGGCGACACCTTTGGGGCGATGTCGGTGAGCGGCCGGGGCGCGTTTACGGCACCCTTTGGCGCCTATTTGTTTGACGTAGAGTTTATTGATGTGCCCGTGCCAGGTCGCGAAACTGAAGTACTGGCACAGCTGGACGCCGTTGTGGCCCGGCCTGATGTAGCCGGTTTCATTTTCGAGCCGTTGCTGCTGGGCACCGCCGGCATGATTACGTATTCGGCGGAGGTGCTCGATGAACTAGTGCGCCGCTGTCACCGCCATGGCGTATTGTGCATTGCCGATGAGGTGATGACCGGCTTTGGTCGCACGGGGCCGCTGTTTGCCAGCGAGTACCTCACCGAGCAGCCTGATATCATGTGTTTCTCGAAGGGCCTAACGGGGGGCACAATGGCCATGGGCCTCACCACCTGCACGGCTACTATCTACGAGGCTTTTTTAAGCGAAGACCGGCTACGAACCCTGTTCCACGGCCACTCCTACACCGCTAATCCGGTGGCTTGCGCGGCGGCCTTGGCGAGCTTGGAGCTAACCCGTTCTGCCGACTGCACCGCCCACCGAACCCGCATTGCAACCGCCCACGCCGCTTTTCAACAGCAGCTAGAAGGCCAGCCGGGTATTCGGGCCGTACGCCACTTAGGCACTGTGCTGGCCGTAGAGTATGACCCCGGCGAAGGCACCAGCTACTTCAGCAACCTCCGCGACGCGCTGTACCAGCTAGCCCTCAGCCACCACGTGGTATTGCGCCCACTCGGCAATGTAGTGTACCTGCTCCCGCCCTATTGCACAACCAACGAGGAATTGGAACTGCTGTACCGCGTCTTGAGCCAGATGCGCGAATTGGTGCTTACCCTCACCGCTTCTTCCACCCATGCCTAACCCCACGGACTCCATCATCATCCGGGGCCGGGGCCGGGTTAGCGCGCTTGGCACCAGCTCCACTTCCTACGCGGCGCCTGCCACCATTCCTTTCCAAACCCGCTCCGTGGGCAGTTATTCTTTGCCCGTAGCGGCGCTGGCTGCCACTACCGAATACTCCATAGCCGAGCTACGCCGCTCCCACCCGGCCTACCGCCAGCTCGACCGGACGGTGCTGCTAGCGTTATTGGCAGCTCGCCAAGCCACCGCCGAAGCCGGCTGGCTGGCATCGGGTGGGCTTTCAACTCCAATAGGCCGTGGGCAGTTGGAATCCGTCACCAGGCAACAACCAACCAACCACAACCAGCAAGCAAGCATCAGCGTCAGCGTAGGTTCCAGCCGCGGGGCCACCGAGCGGCTCGAACAATTTCATCGTGAATTTCTGGCGGAGGGTAGTGTTTCGGTGGCCGCTTCGCCACTTACTACGCTGGGCAACGTAGCCAGCTGGGTGGCTTTTGATGCGGGCAGTACAGGCGGAGCCGCACTCAGCCATTCCAGCACCTGTAGTAGTGCGTTTCAGGCCCTTGGCAACGCCGTGGCGTGGTTGCGGGCAGGCATGGCAACGCACTTTCTGGCCGGCGGTACCGAAGCTCCGCTCACTGATTTCACGCTGGCGCAACTGCACGCGTTGGGCATCTACTCCACTTTCCCGGCTATTGACTGGCCTTGCCGGCCTGGTGCGGGCCGCCCTTCCACATTCGTGCTGGGCGAAGGAGCCGCTGTATTTGCGTTGGAGCAAGTAAGCGCCGATACGTTGGCCACGTTGCAACAGTCGGCGCAGCCGGTGTTTGTGCTGGAAGCTGTAGGGTTTGGGTTCGAGGCCATAGCCAGCAAGACTGGCCTCTCGCCCGATGGTCAGCACTTTCAGCAGGCCATGCGCCAAGCGCTGCACCAAGCCAACTGCACGGTTGCGGAAGTGGATGCCGTAGTACTGCACAGTCCGGGCACTCCAGCCGGCGATGCGTCGGAGCGAGCGGCACTACGAACTATCTTTGGTGAGGCACTACCGCCGCTTTTGTCCAACAAATGGCTGGTGGGCCATACGCTTGGTGCGTCGGGCGCGCTGAGCTTAGATTTTGCCCTGCACGTATTGGAGACACAACGCTGGCCAGCAGCTCCGTTCAGTACGGATCTGGCCACCGACGCGGCCCGCCCCATTCGGCGGATTCTGATAAACGCCGCTGGGTTTGGAGGCAATGCGGCCAGCGTAGTGGTTTCGAGATTGTAGAGAGAATGCCCAGGCTTTTTCCTGCCCGTTGAGATTTCAATAAAAAGAAGGCGCTTTGCTTGATGAAAGTGCTAAAAATTCCAGTTGGCGTTACATTGCATGCTATTCGCAACGCTCTAGCGGGTTTGCGTGTCTTTACTGTCGGCTCAACTAAATTTTCTGCATGCTTCGCTCCAGTCTTTTCTTGCTCACGCTTGGCCTCACCGCTTCTGCCTTCGCTCAAAACAAGCCAACCACTACCCCCGACCCGCTCATCACGAAGATGGTGGAAGAAGTGTCGGAAAAGAACTTGCGCGACGATGTAGATAAGCTCGTCAGCTTCGGGACGCGCCACACCTTATCCGACACCAAAAGCAAGAAGCGCGGTATCGGTGCGGCCCGCAACTGGGTGGAAGACGAGTTCAAGAAATACAGCAAGGCCAGTGGTGGACGCCTGAAAGTGGAGCAGGATACCTTCACCGTCAAGCCCGACGGCCGCCGGATCAACCGGCCGGTGCTCATGGCCAACGTTATGGCTACACTGCCCGGCACCGACCCCGCTGACAAACGCATCTTCGTGGTGAGCGGACACATTGATTCGCGGGTTTCGGATGTGATGAACGCCACCGCCGATGCGCCCGGCGCCAACGACGACGGTTCCGGCACAGTGGCCGTTATGGAGCTGGCCCGGGTGATGAGCAAGCAGCAATTTCCGGCTACCATCATTTTTGTGGCCGTACAGGGCGAAGAGCAAGGACTCTATGGCTCGACGCACATGGCCAAGCGCGCCAAAGCCGAAAACTGGGAGTTGGTGGCGATGCTCAACAACGACATCATGGGCAACTCCACCGGCCACGATCCCGAAATCAAGAACACCACCCAGCTGCGCGTGTTCAGTGAAGGCGTGCCGGCCAACGAAACGCCCGATGAAGCAAAAGTGCGGCGCACTTTGTCTTCGGAAAACGACTCCCCAAGCCGCCAGTTGGCCCGCTACATCCGCACCATCACCAAGAACCACGTAGCTGGCCACGAGGTGGTGCTGGAATATCGCCCCGACCGGTTCCTACGCGGCGGCGACCATACCCCGTTCAATCAGCAGGGCTTTACGGCCATACGCTTCTCGGAAGTGAACGAGGACTTCCGCCACCAACACCAGGACTTGCGCACCGAAAACGGCGAAGAATACGGCGACTATGCCAAGTTTATGGACTTCGCCTACCTGCGCAAAAACACGGGCGTGAATCTCGCCACGTTGGCGAATCTGGCCCTAGCCCCCGCTGCTCCCACCAACGTGGGGGTGCTCACGGCCAAGCTCACCAACCGCACCGAGCTGCAATGGGAAGCGCCCAAAGCTGGCGAAAAACCCGCTGGCTACTACGTGCTCATGCGCGAAACCAGCGCCCCGGAGTGGCAGCAAAAGTTCTTCGTGACCGACACCAAAGCCGACCTGCCCCACAGCAAAGACAACTTCATTTTCGGGGTGGTATCGGTGGATGCCGAGGGGCACGAGAGCTTGCCGGTGTTGCCCAAGCCGGTACGATAAGATTCCGCTCATGATGAGCCTATCTATCCGTGGTTTAGCGTTGTTGACGCTTTTGTTCTGCTTAGCCCTTGCAATCCCAGCGGCACAAGCTCAGTGCGAGGCGCCTATCTGGATAAGTGTCTGGCCCAGCAACAAAACTTCACTAATTCAGCCACGGCAGATATTCTTATTCACTATCTCCACTACTACCTACAGCGACCCGGTGTTGCACGCTGGCTTTGAGCAGCTAGGCTCTGATATCCACTTGTATCTTTGGTCGGCACACGATTCGGTGCCGTTGGTAGTACGGGATAAGCTACTTGACGCGGGAACTCAGCAGCTCTTAATGCAGGCTAACCGACCATTGCTAACAGACAGTACGTATGAGTTGCGCGCCCAGAGGGGAACAGAAGACGTATTCTATTTTTTTCAGAATGGCTTTTTTGGGCCTGAAAAACGCAAGGCTACCATCTACCGCTGGCAAGTAGTTTCAGCACCTGACACCCGTGCTCCTATTTGGACCAGCACTCCAACACTGCTAAAAACCGTATACGAAGAGAATAGCGAAGGAATAGAGCATTATGCTGCCTTCAACCACCCTCTTCAGGACGCTTCCGACTGCCTTGTTAAAACCACTGTGCAACATAAGCAGAGCGGGCAGCAAACTACCAGTTACCTCATCAGCTGGCAGAATATGTTGTTGATCGGCTGGTTTACATGTGGCGGCAACTTCCAGTTAGCTTCGCAGGCAGACTACACGGTTACATTTACAGCGCTAGATGCTAATGGCAACCGAGCTAGCGCCAGTAGCACGGCTATTCCATTTCGGGCACCCAAACGAGTTACTACTGGCTGGCATTAATCAGCCTATTGGTTTTTCCATTGGGCCACCCGGTACACTACAGTAGAGTTGCCTTGTAAACGGGTGTACAGAGCGTAGCGCTACCCATTTTGGGATGGTGAGTACCACCGCCACTGTGCACGAAGCTGCTGGTACAGAAATGCAGTTTAGCTACTGAAGACGTACTGCCTTTGACGGTAGCTAAAATGAAAAAGCCCCTTGCTGAGGTTAGCAAGGGGCTTTTTCATTTTAGGGCACTCTATACCTACCTGTATCTACACATATTGTTAAAGCACTCACAGCCAGCCCTAAGCGGGCTGGGTGACAACACCTATATGCGTCCGTAAACCTTTGCATACAGGAGAGTGCGGGATGGGAGGTCAATATTTTACTGGAATCTTCCAGCAGAATTCAACTAAAATCCCACACTTATATGCAGAAGCTTTATGGTTTGGCTCGGCATCTCCCCACTGCGGCGTTGCTGTTGGTGGCGCCAGCCGCGGTGGGCCAGGTAATAACTGGCAAAATCACCGCCGACGATTCGAAAGCCCCACTGCCCGGCGTAACCGTTGTCTTGAAAGGCAGCACCACTGGTACCGCCTCCGGACCCGACGGCAGCTACTCCATCAATGTACCGAACCGGCAGGGCACGTTAATTTTTTCCTTTATCGGCTACTCCACGCAGGAAGTACCGATTGATGGACGCTCGGAAATATCCATTGTACTAGGCACCGACACCAAGGCCCTGGGCGAAGTGGTGGTAGTCGGCTACGGCACCCAGAAAAAAAGCGACGTAACGGGCGCCCTGTCGTCGGTGTCAGAAGAGCAGATTCAGCAGGTAACCACCCAAAACCTGACCCAGGCCCTCCAAGGTCGGGCAGCTGGAGTGGACGTGGCCGGCGGCAACTTCCGCCCCGGCGAAACGCCCGCTATCCGCATCCGGGGCAACCGCTCCGTGCGAGCCTCCAACGAACCGCTGTACGTGGTGGATGGCATTCCGCTGGCGCAAGGCACCGGCCTCAACGACTTCAACCCCCAGGATATTCAGTCGGTGGAAGTGCTGAAGGACGCGTCGGCCACGGCTATTTATGGCTCCCGCGGCGCCAACGGCGTCGTGATTGTGACCACCAAGCGCGGGCAGGAAGGCAAGTTCACGCTCAACTACAACAACTATTTCAGCATTGATAAGGCCTCGCGCACGCTGGACCTGTTCAACGGCGGTGAGTTCCTGGAATTGCAGCGCGAAGCCAACCGCAACACCAATTCTTACGCTCCTCGCTACGCTGATCCAGCCCTGGATTACACTTTATTTGGTCAAAACGACCAGTTTGCTTGGGAAGGCATTGCCGACGGCTATGAGTGGGAAGACCGCGCAGCGCGCAAAGTAGCGTATCGGCCTACCACCGAGGAAGAGCGCGCCCTCTACGGTGCCAATGTCACCCAGATTCCTATCTACGATGCCAGCAAGGTGCGCACCACCGACTGGCAGAAGCTGGCGTTGCGCACGGCTCTTACCCAGAACCACCAAATCAGCGCCAGCGGCGGCACCGACAAGTTGCGGGCTTCCATGTCGGTGGGCTACCTCAACCAGGAAGGCATTCAGAAAGGGCAGGATTTCACGCGCTACAACGCCCGCGTCACCCTCGATTACAAGGTTAACAACATCGTCACGCTGGGCGCTTCCACCAATGCCAGCTTGGCTATCCAGAACTACGGACCCGACATCTACGGCCGCGCCGTGGGGCAGATTCCGTACGCGACGCCGTATGAGCCTGATGGGACGTTTATCGTTAGCCCAGCCTTCGTATCAACCATTTACAACCCGTTGCGCGAAGCTGAAAACGCCTTCAACGAGCGGCGCGTAACCCGCTTCTTCGGCAGCTTCTACGGCGAAGTGAAGCTCCCCATTGAAGGGCTGCGCTACCGCCTCAACGTAGGCCCCGACTTCCGCAACAACCGGACGGGTATCTTTCAGTCGGCGCGGGCTATTGCTCGGGATGCCGGTGGTATAAATTCAACTTCCTTCGCGCAGTACGACCAGGGACAGAACTTCACCTACGTGGTGGAAAACCTGCTGTTCTACGACAAGCAGATCAACGAAAAGCACAGCCTGGGCATCACGGCCCTGCAAAGCGTACAGGCTGACCGCGGGGAAAGCTCGTCGGTCAGCGCGGTTAACCTACCGTACGACAGCCAGAAGTGGTACAACCTGGGCTCGACCTATCAGGCGGCCGCCAACGGCTTCGGCACCGGCTTTTCGAAGCGCACGTTGCAATCGTGGATGGGGCGCATCAACTACAGCTTCCTGGACCGCTACGTGCTGACGGCTACCGGCCGCGCCGATGGCGCCTCCGTGCTGGCCCCAGGCAATAAATGGAGCTTCTTCCCTTCGGTGGCACTGGCCTGGAAAATTCAGCAAGAGAGCTTCCTGCAGAACGTAGCCGTCATCAACGAGCTGAAGCTGCGTGGCGGCTACGGCACCGTGGGCCAAGCGTCCGTGGACCCCTACACCACGGGCGGCACCTTACAGCGTTCCTCCTACGCCTTCAACGAAACCCCCGCGTACGGCTATTCGCCTACACCTGGCACCTTGCCCAACACGCTCGGCGGTATTCCCAACCCCGAACTACAGTGGGAACGGACCTCTACCATCAACCTGGGTCTGGACTTCGGGTTGCTTAAGAACCGGGTGAGCGGCTCGGTGGAAGTGTACCGCGCCAACACCACCGACCTGCTGCTGCCGCGCGGCTTGCCTACGGCCGGCGGGGTAGTCAACATTCTGCAAAACATTGGGGAGACGCGCAATAGCGGTATCGAAACCAGCCTGACCACCATCAACGTGGAAACGGCTGGCGGCTTCCGCTGGGCTACCGACTTCATCTACACGCGCAACAAGGAGGAGTTCGTGAAGCTGGCTTCCGGCGCCCAGGACGACATCGGGAACCGCTGGTTTATCGGGCAGCCGCTCGGCGTGTACTACAGCTACAAGAACGATGGTATCTGGCAGCTCGATCAGGCCGACGAAGCGCGCTTGTACGGCGCAGTGCCCGGCGACATCCGCGTGGTGGATACCGACGGTGTACTCGACGCCAACGGCCGGCCCGTCATTAATGCCAATGATTTCCAGATCCTAGGTTCGAACCGGCCCAAATGGTCTGGCAGCGTGAATAACACGTTCAACTACAAGGGCTTTGAGTTGAGCTTCCTGGTATACGCCCGCGTGGGCCAGCTGGTATCTACCGGCATCACGCCTGGTCTGAGTGGGGTGTTCCAGAGTCAGAAAGTGAATTATTGGACGCCCACCAACCCCACCAACGAATACCCGCGGCCTATCTACAAAGCTGAATCCGCCAACAACGGTGGTTACGCCTTTGTAAGTGGCAGCTTTGCTCGGGTGCGCAATATCTCGCTCACGTATACCGTACCGCAGGCTATCAGCTCGAAAGTAAAAATGAGCAACCTAAGCGTGTACGCCAACGCAGTGAACCCCTTCCTGTTCACCGACTTCCAGGGTCTCGACCCAGAAGCTGCTGACGTTGGCTCTACGTCCGGCGAACGGGCGCAGGCCCGCAACTTGGGCACTAAAAGCCTAGTGTTCGGCTTGCGCGTAGGATTCTGAGTTGGTTGCTGATTGCTGAGTTGAGGCATGGGGTAACAGCCGCTCAACCAACTCAACAATCAACAATTCAACAATCAACAATTAGCAATCAGCACATATTGCCATGAAAATCACCCGTACCGTACGCATTGCCTCCCTGACCGTCTTGATGGGACTTGGGTTGGGCTCGTGCAAAGACTATCTAGAAGAAGAACTGGTTTCCACGCTTACCAACGACTACTTCAGCACCGAGCAGGGCTTGGAGGATTTGGTGAAATCCAGCTACGAGCAAACTCGCTACAAATTTGCTCTTGAGCACTCGTTCGCTATGTTCAACTACGGCGTCGATGAGATGACCAGCGCCGACCAGATCAACGTCGAGTGGTGGAACCGTTACGACAACCGCCTCAATGCCTCTGATGGGTTCGTAGATGGGGTGTGGACGGCCGACTACGACGGTATCAACCGCTGCAACATCGGTATTGCCCGCATTCCCGGCATCCAAGGCACCACTACGCTCCGCACAGAAGCGCAGAAAACCCAACGCCTAGCCGAGCTGCGTTTCCTGCGGGCGTACTACTACTTCCAATTGGTGCAGCAGTATGGCGCCATTCCGCTGCTACTGGAACCCACCGAGGGCGTAAAGTTGGAGTTCACCCGCACGCCCGTACCTGAGGTATATCGCGCTATTGTAGCTGACCTGAAATTTGCGTCAGACAACTTAGCGCCGACCACCGCAGATTTCGGCCGGGCCACCAAGAACGCGGCCATGCACTACTTGGCTAAGGTGTACCTGACGCGTGGCAGTGCTGTGACGGACGTGCGCGGCCAGAAGCCTACCGACATGGACAGCGCCGCTTACTACGCCGAACAGGTCATCACCTCGAACCGCAACCCGCTAGCGGCTAACTATGCCGATCTGTTCGATGTAGCTAACTCTCCCACTACTCCCTTTTCCGTTGCTAACCCTGCTACTTATGCCAACAGCGTAGCAGCGCAAACCAACCGCGAAGTCCTCTTTTCGGCGCAGTTCAACAACATCGTCACGCTTTCGGGCCGCTTCGGCAACCGGGTACACTCCTACTTCACGTTGCAGTACGACAACGAGCCCGGTATGACCCGTGACATTCTCAATGACCGTCCTTTCCGCCGCGTGATGCCCACCAATTACGCCATGGACATCTTCGACCGGCGCAACGATTCGCGCTTCTATAAGATGATGAAAACGGCTTGGATTGCCAACAACACCAGCCCCTCTGGCTACCCCCGCTGGACGGCCGCCGACGCTCCGACGCCAGCCCTGGTAAATCAGCCGAAGTTCGCTATCAACGACACGGCCTTCTACGTCATCGTCAATACCCGCGAAAACCCGATTCCACAGGCGCAAATCAACCGCTCCCGCTACAAAATTTTTGCCCGCTACGTGCGCAACGCCGCTGGCAACGTGGTGACGGGAGCCTACGACCCAACCGGCACACTAGCCGTGCGCAACAAGTTTCCGCAGCTCATCAAGTACACCGACCCCTACCGGCCTAGTGCCGCCGAGGAAGCCGGTACCAAGGACGGTCTGCTGGCTCGTACCGGCGAAACGTACCTGATTGCAGCGGAAGCATACGGCCGCAAAAACAACTACACCAAGGCCCTGGAATATGTAAATGCGCTACGGCAGCGGGCCGCTTACAAAGCAGGTGAAGTGAAGCCTTCGGTGAACTGGCGCGTCGAGGGTGGCACGCGCGGCGACGTAACCAGCACGTATCCAACCCTGATGGCTCGGCTGACCAACTTCACTACCAACGACCCCAAAGAACTCTATCCGGCGTCGGTTACGACCACCGAGCAGCGCTTCATTCACTTCATTTTGAATGAGCGCACCCGCGAGTTGCTGGGCGAGTTGCACCGCTGGGAAGACTTGGCTCGTACCGAAACATTGCAATTGCGTGCGCCGCTCTTCAACCCCGATGCAGCAGGCGTTACCGATCCTAAATTCAAGCTGCGGCCCATCCCACAGACTCACTTGGAGCGCATCTTCCGCAACGGCCAGCCGCTAACCGCTCAAGAGCGGGCAGAGGAGCAAAACCCGGGGTATTAAACTAGGCACCTCTTTGCAACCAACCAGTTGCAACGCCCACAAAAAAGGAGCGCATCCTAAGGGTGCGCTCCTTTTTTGTGGGCGTTGTGCATCCAGGGAAAGTACCCGCCTAACCCTTTTATAACGGCAATACCACCCATCCAAAATGGTAGGGTGGCGCGCAGCCGACGCTGCTTTAGTATCCGCTTGTACAGTATTAAACTGGGTCTTTGTAGCGCAAAAAGGCCTGTATGGTACTGGATTACAGGTTACGGGGAAACAGTCGCTTGGCACCTCATTCTGTGGTAGGCAGTCGGCACCCGCTTTGTAGCGTGGTATGGCACGGTCCGTTGGTTGACCGCAACTTATTTCACTTTCCTCCCTACGGCCATGCCTGTACTTACGGTTGTCTTGCTTCTTGTTGGTTTTTTATTGCTCGGTATCCGCATTGCGCAGGAATACGAGCGGGCCATTGTGTTTCGGCTGGGCCGGTTTACGGGGGTGCGCGGGCCGGGCTTGTACTGGATCATCCCTTTCATCGAGCGGCGCGTCACTATTGACATCCGCACCAAAACCGTGGACCTGGAGCAGCAGGAAACTATCACCAAAGACAGCGTCACCATCAAGGTGAATGCGGTGCTGTGGTTCCGGGTAGTTGATCCGGCTGGGGCTATTATCAAAGTAGCCAACTTCAACCAAGCCGTGTACCAGTTGGCCGTTACGGCGTTGCGCAACATCATTGGGCAGCACCAACTGGATGAAGTACTGCGTGGCCGCCAGCAAATCAATGCGTCTTTGCTGCAACTCGTAGATGCGGCCACCGAGCCGTGGGGCGTCAAGATTGAGCTGGTGGAAATCAAGGATGTCGAGATTCCCGAGTCGATGCAGCGGGCTATGGCGCGCGAAGCGGAGGCAGTACGCGAGAAACGAGCCCGCATCATCAAGGCAGAAGCCGAGTTGGAAGCCAGCATCAAGCTCACGCAGGGGGCGCAGCAAATGGAAAACAGCCCCATGGCCTTGGAACTGCGCCGGATGCAGATGATATCCGAAATCGGCATCGACAACAGCACAACTACCGTGGTTTTGATTCCGTCGGAATTCAGCCATGCGGCCAAAAGCCTCACTGCCCTGGCAGCACAACACACAACGAATCAGTAAAGAGCGCACCACTATGCGGAGAAATGCAAATTATGTTTTTACTTGCATCCCGAAGCCACGCCTTACTGCTCGCTTTCATTTCCCATGACCCCTTTCGCTTTTGTATGCGCTTTCACTGCCCGGCCGCTGGTTGGAGCTGAGGGCGTGTGCGGATTGGTCAAGAAATGCAAGAAACGGATTCCGGCCTGACCGTCGTTGCTGTTCCTTGCACCTAGCTGCTCCTGAACCCTCCGCGCCGGTCCTCTTTGGACCGGCGCTTTTTGTTTGTTGTCACGCCTCTGCTTTTTCTTTTCACCTATATGAAAATCCTCAAGTTTGGCGGCACGTCCGTCGGGTCGGCGCAACGGATGCGCGAAGTGGCCAAGTTGATTGACCTCCCGGAACAGCCACGCATTGTGGTGCTGTCGGCCATGAGCGGCACCACCAACACCCTGGTTGGTATCGCGCGCCTCCTCTACGACGGCGACCAGACGGCCGCCACGTCGCGCATTGAAATCATGCGCCAAGACTACCACATGATAGCCCGCGAGTTATTTGCTGACGAGGCCTTGGCAACAGTGGCTATCAAAAAGCTGGACGGTATCTTTCGTGCCATCTTCGACCTCATGCGGCAGCCGCTGTCGGCTTCTGGTGAGCGGGTGATTCTGGCCCAGGGCGAGCTACTGAGCACCTACCTGTTTCATCAGTATCTGACCAGCGTTTTGCAGTACGATGCCGTGCTGCTGCCTGCCTTAGACTTCATGCGCATCGACCAGGACGATGAGCCCGACACTGCCTATATCCAGGAGCATTTGACCGCCCAGTTGACGCAGCATGAAAGCAAAAAGCTGTTTGTCACGCAGGGCTACATCTGCCGCAATGCGCAGGGCTTCATCGACAACCTCAAGCGTGGGGGCTCCGATTACTCGGCCTCGCTTATCGGGGCGGCCGTGGATGCCACGGAAATTCAAATCTGGACCGACATTGACGGCTTGCACAACAACGACCCGCGCATCGTTCAAGACACATATCCGTTGCGCGAATTGTCGTTTGACGAGGCCGCGGAACTGGCATATTTTGGAGCTAAGATTCTGCACCCAAGCTCGGTACTTCCGGCCCGGTTGCACGGCATCCCAGTGCGGCTGCTGAACACCATGCAGCCGGAGGCCCCCGGTACGCTCATTTCCAGCAAAACCGGCAACGAAGCCATCAAGGCGGTAGCAGCCAAAGACGGTATTACGGCTATCAATGTGAAGTCGAGCAGGATGCTGCTGGCGCATGGTTTCCTGCGCAACTTGTTCGAGATATTCGAGCGGTACCGCACTTCCATTGACATGATTACCACGTCGGAAGTAGCCGTATCCCTTACCATCGACGACACCACCCGCCTGCCCCAAATCCTGGACGAGCTGCGCCGCTTTGGCACCGTGGAAGTAGACGAGCAGCAAACCATCATTTGTCTGGTAGGCAATTTGGTGCAGGCCCACCACGGGGCGGCACAACGAGCGTTTGAGGCACTGAAAGATATTCCGCTGCGCATGATTTCCTACGGCGGCTCCCCCAACAACATCAGCATCCTGGTGCATACCTCCGACAAAGTGCAGACCTTGCAAGCGCTGAACAGGGGTCTGTTTCGGCCGCACGCCTTCACCTCCTCTCCCAAGGGAGAATCTGAATTGGTAGGCTAAGCCCAGCTAGCTGCTTTCTGTAGTTTCTTTTCCAGAACCCATACACATACCCTAGTCAACCACCTCTAGTTCTTACTCGGTTGCACACCCTTAACAGGCAGCAAAAGTAAGTGCATCAACCAGTGCTTAGCTTTAACACTAGCACTGGTCTTCTTAACGTGGTCAGGCCCTTACGCCCTATGTCTTTTCAACTTTCTTCCGCGCTGCTGTCGCAGCCCACCCCCTTCTACCACTACAACCTTGGCCTGCTCGACGAGACCCTGACAGCGTTGCAGCAAGCAGCACAACCCCGCAACTTCCAAGTGCACTACGCGCTGAAGGCCAACGCCAACCTACCCGTGCTGGAACGCATCAAAAACCGGGGCTTGGGTGCCGACTGCGTGAGCGGTGGCGAGGTGCAGCGGGCCCTAGATGCGGGCTTCGCCCCCGACCACATCGTGTTTGCGGGCGTGGGCAAGTCGGACGCGGAAATCAACCTGGCCCTGGCCGCCGACATCTGGTGCTTCAATGCCGAATCGGCGGAGGAACTGGCGGTGCTGGATGCGCTGGCTGGCGCCCAAAACCGCAAGGCACGGGTGGCGCTGCGGGTGAATCCTAACGTGGACGCTTATACGCACCCCCATATCACGACTGGCTTGGCGGCCAACAAATTTGGTATCAGCCTCACTGATCTGCCGGCGGTGGTAGCTCACCTGGGTTCCTTGCCGAATTTGGAGCTGGTTGGGCTGCATGCCCACATTGGTTCCCAAATTACTAACCTTCAGGTGTTTGCCAAACTCAGCGAGCGGCTCAACGACCTGCAAACCGCCCTCACCGACCAGGGCCACCACTTGCCTCACCTCAACGTGGGTGGCGGCCTCGGCATCAGCTACGAGCAGCCTGATACGCACTCGATTCCGGATTTTGAAGGGTACTTCTCGATGTTCGAGCGGCACCTTATCCGGCGGCCGGGCCAGCAGGTGCACGTAGAGTTGGGCCGGGCCTTGGTAGCGCAGTGCGGCACGTTGGTGAGCAAGGTGCTATACGTGAAGCAGAGCCAGCAAACCAATTTTGCCATCCTCGATGCTGGCATGACGGAACTGATGCGCCCAGCCCTGTATGGCAGCTACCACCACATTCAGAACCTCAGCAGCCAGGCCCCAGAACAGCTCTACGATGTGGTAGGTCCCATTTGCGAGTCGTCGGACACGTTTCGTAAAGCCGTGCTTCTACCCGAAACGCAGCGCGGCGACTTGGTCGCTATCCGCTCGGCGGGAGCGTATGGAGAAGTGATGTCGTCGGGGTACAACTTGCGCGAGAAAGCACCCGCCGTGTACGTAGGCGAATAACCGCCGACAACTTGCTGAAGCTTTGCGCTGGGTGTTCACCCGGCGTACGTTGCACATAGTAACTGGCTCTTGCCGCTCCCGCGTGGAGATGGTAGGAGCCAGTTTAAGTGAAGCAGCAAGCGTGTATATTGTTGCCGTTGGCTAGTTCTATCATCTACTTACCGCATGTACTTATGGGCTTGTTTGATACTTTATCGCACCTCTCTTCCGGCAGCCACTTGCAGCTTGCAGGAAGCACAAAGCTTAGTTGAGCAGCTTGCTAACTCCGAATTGACCGATGAACAGCGGGCCTGGGTGCAACGCTTACACGAACTGCTTGACAGCCTGGAAAGCAACAACTCGCTGGGCTTGTTTCTGTAGAATTACACCGGCTCCATTCCAGTGCGGCTACAGGCGATGCTAACCGTGTACAGGCTGTAGCGGGGGTGCCGTTATGCTTCGTCAACCAGCAGATGACTGCGCCTGCCCTGCTCGTATCAGCCCTGCCTTTCAGAGCTGTTTGTCAGGTTGGGGGGCAGACTGGCGAACGGGCGCAGGCCGAATCAGCAAAACAAAAAGCAACCAGAAAAACAGAGGCATCACCACCTGAGAGAGGCGCGGGGGGTAGTCGACAGCAATAAAGTCGTCCAAGGCCGCTTCGTAGCGTACGGCAAGGCGTGAGCCCCTGGTGTTCAAACGATTATAGTCGGCTTCATCAATAGCTACTACCCGGTCCTGGTTGTTGAACCGAAAAGTGGCGTCGTAGGTGTGCCAACTGGTTTTGCGACCATGTGTATGCCGGTCGGTATCGTGCACGACCACCTCCATACGCTGCCCGTTGCGCTTCAGCTGGACTGCGTACCGATAATACGCGATGGTATCGTACGTGAAAAATACGCCCCCCGCTCCCAACCCCACAAGCAACACACTTCGCGCAATAACTCGGATAAACGTTAGGCCCGTGAGGTACACGAGCACGCCACTTCCAACGAAAAACAACGTGCTTGCAATCAACAGGAAGAGCCCCAGTGCCTTGGTTTCCTGATCGAATTTGGTGGCAACCGTCCATTTAATCAGCCTCGACGCGACCCGTGTCTGCGCGGGAGCTTGCACCTGTTGCAGTTGGCCAAACTGGTCCAGTTGCGGGTGGTAGAGCAAGGTAATGGGCTCCCCCTCCGATAGCCACACGGTGTCGCTGATGCAGCGAGCTTCGTAGGGGCGCTGCTGGTACGTGAAGTCGATATACACTGCGTTGCCTAGCGCATCCCAGATGGCCCGCGGCTTTCGGTCGGTGTGCTCGATTCGTACTGTTACGGGTCGGCCCTGGCGCTTCAGTTGGTTTTGAAACTGCTCCTGCTGGTAGAAATGCCAAGTTACTACCGCCGCCACGCTTAGCAGAGCAGTCAGGAGCAGCATCCAGAAAACTTCATACAAGCGCCCGAGAAAGCGAAAGAAGTGGCGGAACATCGGGGAATGGCGGGTTAGTTTTCGAACCTAGCGGGTGCTAGCTGCTTGCCACCGCTGGCCCTGTACTGCTGCGGCCAGCTTGGAAACTAGTTAAATATATATTTTTTACTATAAATAAACAGGTTGTGCTAGGTGGCACGTGCGAAGTCTGGTGATTTCGCCAACCAGCCAGCAGTTTAGGCAACTGAATGGCCGCGCTTCGGTTAAAGAGAAACCACTCCTTGCCTGACCGTTATGAAAATCCTGCTCACTGGTGCCAACGGCTATATCGGCCAACGTCTGCTCCCCCTGCTAGTGGAAGCTGGCCACGATGTACTATGCCTCGTGCGCGACCCGCGCCGCTTCGAGCTACCCGAACGACTGCTTAGCCGCGTGCAGATAGTACAAGGCGACTTGCTGAAACCAGAGTCGCTGCAGGACTTACCCACCGACATCGACGCGGCGTATTATCTGGTACACTCCATGAGCGGCAACGACAAGAATTTTTTCCAGTCGGAGCAGCGTTCCGCCGAACACTTCGGGCAGTACCTTGACACCACCACGGCCCGCCAGGTTATCTACCTTTCCGGCATCGCCAATGACCACGACCTGAGCACGCACTTACGCTCGCGCAAAGCGGTGGAAGAGGTGCTAAGCAAATGCAAAGCGGCCCTCACCGTATTGCGGGCCAGCATTATTATTGGATCGGGGTCGGCCTCGTTCGAGATTATCCGGGATTTGGTGGAAAAGCTACCCGTGATGGTAACGCCACGGTGGCTGAACTCGCGCTGCCAGCCTATCGGCATCCGCGACGTGATGTACTACCTGACCCACGTGCTCGACAACCCGGCCTGCCTCAACCAATCCTTCGACATTGGGGGGCCCGATGTACTGACGTACCGCGAAATGCTGCTGAAACTGGCCAGTGTGCGGGGCTACCGGCGCTACATTGTGACGGTGCCCGTGCTTACGCCGCGGCTCTCGTCGTGGTGGCTGTTTCTGGTGACGCGCACCACGTTTTCACTGGCCCAGAGCTTGGTGGAAAGCCTGCGCAACGATACCGTAACCGATCCGGCGCGCAGTATAACCCGCGTGTTGCCCCACGAATGCATGAGCTACTATGCCGCCGTGGAGCTAGCGTTCCAGCGCATCGAGCAAAACGAAGTGATAAGCAGCTGGAGCGACGCACTCAGCAGCGGCGTGATGCCCCGCAACTACATGGACCACATCCAGATTCCGCAACACGGCCTGCTCACCGACCGCCAGACGCTGCGTTTCACGCGCCCACCCCAAGAGGTGCTGCAAAACGTGTGGAGCATCGGCGGAGAACGGGGCTGGTACAAAGTTGATTGGCTGTGGCGCGTACGGGGCCTCATGGATAAAGTGGCCGGTGGCGTAGGCTTGCGCCGAGGCCGCCGCTCCCCCACCAGCCTGCGCGCCGGCGACCCGCTCGACTTTTGGCGCGTGCTCGTTGCCGACCGGAAAAGCGGCCGCCTGTTGCTTTACGCCGAAATGAAACTCCCCGGCGAAGCGTGGTTGCAATTCCGCATTCTGCCCAACGCCGATGGGTCGCACACCCTGGAACAGTTGGCTTCCTTCCGCCCGCGGGGCCTGGCGGGCCGGCTCTACTGGTATTCCTTGGTGCCGTTCCACTTCATTATTTTCCGGGGCATGATCGAGAACATTGTGCAGTACGGCGAATCAACGCCGTTGCCACAATACGCCACCCCAGCCAGCGCCAACTGAATCCTGCGTAAGCCAACGAGTAGCCAGGATAGGCGATGCTAACGGGCCGTCTATTCTCTGGCTACTGGTTGGCTTTTTCTTTTCTACTAGGTGAAGGAGATACGGCGGGACAAGTGAAGCTGGAGCTGAATTCTTGTGTACCTTCTACTGTAATTTTCATGTGCTGACATGGTATATTACTGTCCTGGTTCATTTTTAGCCTCTGGTACATGAAGAAACTCCTACTCATTTCGCTGTTCTTACTTACTGCACTGCTTCCGGGCCGAGCCCAGACGTTTCAGTGGAACCAGCAAGCCGGCGGCCCCGGCGCCGATGAAGGCCGCAGCGTGGCCGTAGATGAGCAAGGCAACGCCTACGTAACCGGCGTGTTTCGGGGCACGGCCACGTTCGGTACCACGCCCAACCAAGTTAGCCTCGTCAGCACACCGCCCACCTCGGGCACGGTCGCCACGGCCGATGTATTTCTGGCGAAATACGCGCCGTCCGGAACGTTGCTGTGGGCACGGCGGGGCGGTGGTCCCGGTACCGAAGAGGCAAATAGCGTAGCCCTCGACGCGCAAGGTGGCGCCACTGTAATCGGCTCGTTTTCGGGCGCGGCTACCTTCCAAACCGGCGGCCCTAGCACTATGCCCGTGCTAACCAGTGCCGGCGCCGACGACTTGTTTCTGGTGAAATACGATGCAACTGGGGCATTGCTTTGGGCCCGCAGTATCGGTAGCGCCAGCACGTCAGCTGAAAGTGGCTATGCCGTTGCCACCGACTCCGTAGGCAATTCCTATATCACCGGCGAGTTTCGGGATACTCCTGTTTTCGGAGGCGGTACTGCCACCCTCAACAGCGCGGGCGCAACCGATGTAGTGGTAGCTAAATACAGTCCGGTGGGTACCTTGCTGTGGGCCCGGCGTGGTGGTAGCAGTGAAACTGATGCCGGCCGAGCCATTGCCGTAGACCGGACCGGCGCTTGCGTCGTGACGGGGTCGTTTAGGGGAACGGCCACGTTTGAAGGCGCGGAGGGTAGCATACCCGTTGTCATTCGAGCCCGCTCAGGGTCAGCGGCGGCGTTTGTGGTGAAGTATGATGCCAACGGCGCGCCACTTTGGGGCCGCGTAGGCTACGGCCCCGGGGTGGTTATCGGGCGCGGCATCTGCACCGACCGTCGCAAGGATATCTACCTGATGACGTACTTCAACGACGCGCTAACCCTCACCAACACGCCCACCGATTCGGTGCAACTTGCTACCACCGCCAACAACCGCGACGTGGTGGTGGTGAAATACTCGCCTCAAGGCACTGTTCTGTGGACGCGGCCCGCTGGTGGCCCAGCTCTCGACACCGGCATCAACATTGCGGCCGACGCACAAAATAATGTGTACGCGCTCAGCTACTTCCAGCAAACCATCAGCTTCCCAACCGGCACATCTGGTGGCACGCCCCTTACGGCCACGGCAGCCGGCGTTTCCGATGCCGTAGTGGCTTCCTATACGGCAGCCGGTACGTTGCGCTGGCTCCGGCGCCTGGGTGGCCCCGCCGACGACCTCGGCTATGGTGTCGCGCCCGATGCGGCTGGCAACCTCGTACTCACCGGCTACTTCACCGGCGGCCCCTTCACCGCGGATGGTAGCTTGCCGCTTACCTCGCAGCCCACCAACGTCCGCGACGTTTTTGTGGCTCGGCTTCAAAATATCTTGGCCGGCACCTCCTCTGCTTCGGCGCAGCTAGCCGCCGACCTGAGCGCCTGGCCTAACCCAGCAGCCAACCAGCTCACGGTGCAACTGAATTCGCGGCGGCCCGCTACCGCCGCTCTTTTTGATGGGTTGGGCCGCCAGGTGCAAGCCCTGCACTTCCTGCCAGAAGGCAATGGGCAGCGGGCCGTCGTATCGTTGGAGGGACTGGCAGCTGGGTTGTATGTGGTGCGCGTTAGCAGTGAAATGGCCAGTGCCAGCCTGCGCATTGTGCACTAGCTATTATCTTGAGCCGGGTTTCCTGTGCCGCCATTCTATCCGATCATTGCTGCTTGAATTTCTATGCGAAAATGCTACGCCTTCCTATTGGTTTTGCTGCTGTCTTGGGGAACAGTCCAGGCCAACAACCTTACCGTTTCCAACGTCCGGCTAACCAACAACACGGGTAGCAGAGCAGACATCCTGTTTGATATTCAATGGGACAACTCCTGGCGCGATGCTACCAATTGGGATGCAGCCTGGGTGTTTGTGAAGTACCGGGCAGTGGGTTCTACCACTGGCTGGAGCCATGCCACCCTCGGTTTCAACCAACCCCAAACGCCTGCTGGTGTGGCGTGGAGTGACACCAACGACGGTACGGGCCTGCTGCTGCACCGTGCTGGTACGGGCAGCGGCTCCTTTGCGGCGGCGGGCGTTCGGGTTACGTGGAATGCGGCGGCGCAGGGCCTGTCGCTGAACACGGGCTCTTCCTACGAAATCAAGGTTTACGCCACCGAAATGGTGTACATCCCGGAAGGGGCTTTCAACCTGAACAGCACCAAGCAAGCTGCGCTGGAAGCTGAGTTTCAGCGGGTAGCCGGCTCCCTCACGCAGCTTACCAGCGAAGCCGCACTGCCCGCCGGGGCCATCCGGTGGGCCAAAGAAGGCGGCGGCGGTGGCAGCGGCAACGAAATAACCGTAGGCGACACCATTTACGCAGGCTCGGCGGCGCTTTCTGCTGCTTACCCAAAAGGCGTTGGGGCGCAGTATTGCATGAAGTACGAGTTGAGCCAAGGCCAATACACCGATTTCCTGAATGCGCTTAGCCGCACCCAACAAATACGGCGAGTTCCGGTGAATATTGCCAACGACAGTCCGGCGGGTGGTGCCACCTACGTCATGGCCAACGCTAGTACTGCCGCAGGTGCCCAGCGCAACACCATCACTTGTCCGGCCAGTGGCATGGGCACCACCCTGCCGGTCGTGTTCAGTTGTGCTCGCCCCGACCGCGCCGCCAATTTTCTGATCTGGGCCGATGGTGCCGCCTACCTCGATTGGGCTGGCCTGGCCCCTATGACAGAACTGCAATACGAGAAAATTTGTCGGGGTCCGGAGCCAGCCGTTGCCAGTGAGTATGCCTGGGGCAACGCCAGCATCACGGCAGCGCGGACCATCAGCGGAACCGAAAACGGCACCGAAACCACCGATATTGCCGCCAATTGTGCCTACAACAATGAAACGTTTGCGGGCGGTGATGGCGGCGCAGGACCGCTGCGGTGCGGCATTTTCGCGAGGGCCGCTACCACCCGCCAGCAAAGCGGCGCTACCTATTATGGGGTGATGGAAATGACGGCTAATTGCTGGGAGCGGTGCGTAACCGTAGCGGCGCAGGATGGCGGCCGCCCCACCAACGCGGGCCTGTTTGATGGTAGCCCGGGCGACGGCGCGCTGGCCGCCACTGGTGAGCACAACCAACTCACCTGGCCTAATAGCACCGACGTACTAGGCTCTAATTTTCGCGGCGGCAACTGGAGCCGGCCGGATTCCTGGGCGGCTGTATCCGACCGGCGCTACGGGGGCAGTGCCCTTGCTGACCGCACCAGCCACCGTTCTATCCGTGGCGTACGAACCATGAGCGGTCCTGGCGCCCCTAGCGCGCCAACCGGTTCAGGCACGGGCTTCAGCAGCACAAAATTTCAGGGCGGTGCTTTCGACGGCTATGACAGTAGCGCTCCGGCACTTGTGCAAGCCGTGCGAAATGCATGCGCTACCTGTGGGCAAGTACGGGCCGTGGTGCTACCCCACCCCGTAGCCGAAACGGCGGTGCTGCGCTTGAGTGGCCGCCCGACCCTGCATGATGCCACCTTAACCTTGCGCGATGCCTTAGGCCGCACCGTACGTCAGGTTACGCACCTGAAAGGGCTGGACTTGCCTGTCAACCGCGCGGGTCTTGCACCAGGTCTGTATTTCTACGAAGTGCATCAGGATGGAGAGGTCGTCGTGAACCCAGGCCGGCTGGTAGTGGAGTAGTGTCTTTTCTCGAACATCCGGGCTCCCCGCCCGCACCTGAAGCTTCTGGGGTTGCGCGCTGCAATGTCCTTTGGTTACGCACGTACAGTATTCTATATCTGCTATTTACCGGTGAAGCAAGGACAGATTAAAGTCTGATTAGGAAGGGTTGTCGTTGGGGCGGGTGCAGAAGACCCAATAGCTTGTAAGTACTTAGCTGCCTGCTTCTTTTAGCCGTCCACAACTGGAACGTATACCGTTGCCCATCACAAGGCAAACCCGTTCGGGAAGGCACATAAACGAGTAGCTCCACCCGGAAGGATGTTGTGCGCTTTCCGCCATTCCCAATGCTGCCTTTATGTTTCTACTCTCTACTCTGTTGTTGCCTTCCGCCGAAGGGCACCAGTACTACACCGTCTGCTACGTGCTGGCTTTCGGGGTGCAGTTGGCGCTGTTGCTGCGGGCGGGCTATCAACGCGGCTATCCGCTCCAGACATGGTTGGTGTTGTTAGCAGCCAGCACGTTGGCTTTCATCGTTGGCACCAAGCTAGTTGCCATACCTGCGCATGAGTGGCCTGCCCTGCTACAGCACGGCCAATGGCCCACCACTACGGCCCGGTCGGTGCTGGGCGGCGGCGTTGGGTTTGCGGTGGCGCTGGTATTGTTGCGCCGCTGGCTGGGTTTCAGCTGGCACGTGGCCGATGTGTTTGCGGGACCGTTTTGCGCGGGCTTGGTGGTGCAGTGCGTGGGGTGCCTGCTGACGGGCTGTTGCTTCGGGGAAGTGACGGATGGTAGCTGGGGAGTCACGTATGCCGCGGGGTCTATTCCTTACCTCTTTCAGCAGCAGCAAGGCCTACTAGCCCCGGGGGCCCCTCACTCTCTCGCGCTGCACCCTACCCAACTCTACACGCTGGTGCTCTGTGCGGGGGTTGGGCTGGTGCTTTGGCTGACGCGCCACCGAGCGTGGCCGGCGGGCAGCCGGGCCCTGTTGCAAGCTGGGCTGCTGGTAGTGGGGCGGCTGCTTATCGACTTCTGGCGCGACCCAGCCAGTGAACCTGTGGGCGCGGGTATTGTCAGGTTGGGAAGCATTTCTATGCTGGAGTTGCAATGGGTGTTGCTGCCTTATGCGGCGCTATTGCTCGGGGCATGGGGCCTGTTGGTGTACCGCGCCCGCCTTATGGCACTGATACCAGACGTGCCGCCCACCAATCAGCCAGTGCGGAATCTGCTGGTTGTGGTGGCAGTGCTCGTTTGCACGTTGCTGCTACCTGTTGGCGCGCTTACATCACCTGAGGTAGTGGTGGTAAAGGCGGCACTGCTGGTTGTAGTAGTGCTGGCGACGGGCAGTGTCTTGCACGGCGCTGTAACCACGCGCCGGATTGGTTTGCCACTCACGGCAGCGTCGGTGGTCTTGCTCTTCACTAACCAAGTCCCTGCCGATTCAACTGAAACTCCTTATTTCTCTTTTACTCCCGGCTTCATCAACGGCACCTACGACCAAGATATAGATGGCGGAGGCGGTTGTTCTAGTCCGGCGTACCGAGTGGGCTACTACCATCAGTATCAGGCCGTAGGGGGCGACTTTGCGTATACTCGCCCGTCGAAGCGTAAAGCGGGCCGTGTGAGCTATGGAGTAGGTGTGTGGGGAGGCCGGGAATACGTGAATGCCCAACAGCTTACGCCGGGTAGGCCCTTCCTTACAGCCAACCCTAAAGACGGCCAACGCTTCTCCCTGTTTGATATAAATCCTCACATTCAGCGGGATAGGATACGCGCCGGCGGATTTGGCTACGGCTTTCGGGTAGGCCTTCACGTGGGCAATCTGGCACACGTTGGGAGGTATGATGTGTCAAGAGGCCTAGACAAAATAAATGTAGTGCCAGAAGGCGCGCTTTGGCTGGGTGTGCGGCGCATCCTGTTCGCTCAAGCCGATTATGGGGCCGGCCCCCTTGGGCTAGGCAATCCAACTGGCCGCATAGCGTTGGGCTCCGGCCTGGGGTCCACCTGGAGCCGGCAGGTACTGGCAGGAGTAGCGTTGTCTGAATACACACCTGACGTAAGCATGGGGTTTGTAAGTGCCAGCGTGCCGGTGGGCCATACGGGCCTGTGGGTGGAGCCATACGGTGCCACCAACTTCGGCCGCCATCATCAAGTAGCTGTACGCCTGCAGTACCGGCTGAGCAAGGAACGCTAAGCCCCTAACTCAACCGAAACGCCGCCACAGCCACAGCAGCACGCTTAGCAACACGCTCACCAGCAGCATCGAAACGATAGGCGCGTACAACCGAAAGCCGGGCCGCTCAACGCGGATGTCGCCAGGCAAGCGGCCAAACCAGCTCAGCAACGAGCCACCCCCGAGCCAGATAAAAGCGCCAAGGGCCGCCACGGTTAAACCGAGAAAAACAAGGAGTTTACCGAGTTGGGGCGTCATAGCCAACCACTGAGTTTGCTGCTATCCAAAGATGGATACGGCCCCTATTATCACCAGGACCAGAAATACTCCGAAAGCTTGCCATTCCACCCGCTGGCTGAAATCCTGGGGATAAGAGCGCCGAATACGTGCTTGTCCCCAAATGGCAACAAACAGAGCCACCGCAACAAGTGGCAACATCACTTCCCTAGATATGATGCTCTGCGAAGACAGATAGAGGATGACCACCACAGGTAAGCCTATGCAATAGGCGGCCAGGCGCGGCAAGAAAGTTGACTGATTCATATAAGTAATATACTGCTTCAGAAACTTACTTCTCTATCCCTGCCCGAATACCGGCTCAATACGACCCTCAGGGCTGATTTGTAGCACCGCCTCGTACCGCTGCCCCGACTTAGCCGATATAAAACCACGTATGACGCCGGTTTTCCCTTTGCGCAACAACTGGTTCATCTGCGTGTCGCTCAGGGTTTTGCCGCCCCACTCGAAGGGTACCCGGAACTGGCAGTCTTCGCGGAAGCGGGAGCAACCATACGCGGCTTTGCCCTTCAGCATTTGGCCAAGGCGGCACACCGGACACGGAATCTGGCCGGGGTCGGTGGCGGTAGTAGGCTTGCTTTCGGCCGCGCGCACCAGCTCCAACGTACGCTGTGGCGTAAGGCGAACAGCCGCGTCGAACTTCTGGCCAGCATCGTCCAAGAAGCTTTTGATAACCGGCGTACGGCCCTTCACTAACAGTGGCTGCATCTGCTTGTCGGTGAGCTTCTTGCCCTCGAACTCGGTAGGTAGCCGGAACTGGCAGCCTTCGCGCCAACGCGAACAGCCGAACGCCGATTTGCCGCGTAGCACGTGGCCACTGCCGCAAGCCGGGCACGGCCCAAGCGCACCGGGAACAGCTGGCGTAGCGGCGGCTTTGGGCGGAGCAGCCTTGGTGGCGGCGGCTTTCTTCTGGCCCGTGAGGTCGGCTAGCTCAGTTTTGCTGACGGTGATGCCGCGGCCCGAGCCGTCCTGCTTCACTTCCATCACCATTTCGCGCACCAGCTGCTTGAGCTCATCCAAAAACAAGCCAGCATCCAAGTTGCCAGCTTCTATCTGGCGCAGCTTCCGCTCCCACTGCCCGGTCAGCTCCGCCGACTTAAGCGTGGGGTTACGGATAAGCCCGATAAGCTCAACGCCAGTGGCAGTAGGCAGAATCTTCTTCTTGTCGCGCACGATGTAGCCGCGCTTGAACAGCGTTTCGATGATGGCGGCGCGGGTACTTGGGCGCCCAATGCCGTTTTCCTTCATGGCCAACCGCAGCTCGTCGTCGTCCACGTTGCGGCCGGCGGTTTCCATACCGCGTAGCAGCATGGCCTCGCTGTATTCGCGCGGGGGCTGCGTTACTTTCTGGTCGAGGCGGGGCTTGTGGGGGCCGGTTTCGTCTTTCACGAAGTTGGGCAGCACCGTGCTTACCACATCGTCTTCACCCTCCCCAGCCGCTTTGGGGGCGGAAGGCGCCTGTTGCTTCTCGGGGTCGCCGTACACCACGCGCCAGCCAGGATTCAAAATCTGGCGGCCGCGCACCCGAAACGGGTAGCCACCCGCTTCGGCCGTTACGGTGGTGTTCGAGACTTCGCAATCGGGGTAGAAAGCAGCCAGGAAACGGCGCACAATGATGTCGTAGACACTGCTTTCGTTACCGCCGAGGCCGCCGGCACTCGCGCCGGTCGGGATGATGGCGTGGTGGTCGGTGACTTTGTTGTTGTTGAAAACCTTGGTGCTCTTGCGAATTTTGGTGGCCAGCAGCGGCGCCGTCAGGCCCGCGTAGCCACCCAAGCCCCGCAGAATGTCGGGAATCTTCACGTACTGGTCGTCGGGCAGGAAGGTGGTGTCTACGCGCGGGTAGCTCACCACTTTTTTCTCGTAGAGGCTCTGCACTGTCTTGAGCGTGTCCTCGGCCGAAAGTCCCAGCTGGTTGTTGCACTGCACTTGCAAGGAAGTCAGGTCAAACAACGAAGGAGGCGTTTCGTAGCCCTTCTTGATTTCGACACCCGTTACCGTGAGTGGCACGTCCTTCACGGCAGCCATGGCGGCATCGGCTTCTTCCTGGCTCACGAAATAGCCGCGGGCTTTCAGGCGAGCCTTTTCGTCGGGTTCATCGTCATCGGCCTTGCCCTTTTTGGGCGGCGCGACGTGGCTGAACATGGTGCCGCGGTACTCGGTGCGCAACACCCAATACGGCTCCGGCTTGAAGTTCTGAATTTCGTGGTACCGGTCTACCAGCAGCGCCAGCGTGGGCGTTTGCACCCGGCCAAGGCTGAGCACCTGCCGCTGACCCGCCGCATACTTGAGCGTAAACAAGCGCGTGGCGTTCAGGCCAAGTAGCCAGTCACCTACGGCGCGGCTTTTGC
Organism: Hymenobacter tibetensis; assembly: GCF_022827545.1. Taxonomy (NCBI): domain Bacteria; kingdom Pseudomonadati; phylum Bacteroidota; class Cytophagia; order Cytophagales; family Hymenobacteraceae; genus Hymenobacter; species Hymenobacter tibetensis. Next base: position 1,968,645 of record NZ_CP094669.1, on the reverse strand, counting down.
CGGCTTGGTAGAGCTTGTCGAACTCGGCGCCGTCGCGCAGGTTGGCAAAGCCCTGGCGAATGGCTTCTTCGGTGAGCGACGAAATCCAGAGGCGCTTGAATGGCTTGCGGTACTTGGCTTCCATCAGCACCCACCGCTGAATCACCTCCCCTTCCTGCCCGGCGTCGCCGCAGTTTATCACTTCCTCGGCGTTGGCCAGCAGATTTTTGATAACCGTGAATTGCCGCACCACACCGTCGTCGCGGCGCATGAGCTTGATGCCGAAAGTTTCGGGCAGCATGGGCAGGTCGTGGATGCTCCAACGCTTCCATTCGGGGCGGTAGTCCTCGGGCTCCCGGAGCTGGCAGAAGTGGCCGAATGTCCAAGTGACCTGGTAGCCGTTGCCCTCATAGTAACCGTCCATGCGTCGGTTGGCCCCGAGTACAGTGGCTATTTCACGGGCAACGCTCGGCTTTTCGGCAATGCAGACTTTCAAATTGTTGATTCTCGCTGAGTAAGTAAACTGACTTCGCTGACGTGTCGGTCAGCAGGGAATCAACAAAGATACAGTGAGAAAAAGTCGTTTTTCAGTTGCGTAGTGAGCAGGTGTTTCGCCCGAATTTGCTTAGCTGCCTCAACCTTTGATAAGAGTCGAATCGAGTGAAATATCATTCAGGTACTTAGCTCGCCAGAAACTAAGCGCTACGGCCGTTTCCTCGGTTTCATCATCGAAGACGATCCAACTATCCGTGCGGTTTGCCAAGGACAGCAGTTCATGTATATCCTCTTGCGTAATCATGCCGTGGCCATATTTTCTAGGTCCTGTTAGCACAGCATTCCAAAGCACGTACTCCAAATTCAGCAACCAGCCGGCACAGTAACATCTCTCAGAAATGTCACTCATGAAGTCGTACAGAAACAGTTGTTCTTCGCTTAAGTCGGATAGCATAGTAGACCTTTGGCTTTCGAGTGGAATAGCTCGTGTAATTTCCGTTAGCTACGCATTGAATTGTCTTACTGCCCCGTCTTCGGTGCTATCCGGACTGTGGCTACGCACCGGAAGCCCAACCAGCTTTGCGGGCCTTGGTATAGTTGGCGCGACGCTAATTTCAGATCCTGCACGGAGGTTTTGAAAGAGCCGCCTTTGGCCATACCCTTGACGGCCGTCATTTCTGCCACGTTACCGATAATGTGCTGCATTCCAAACCCGTTGAGTGGCCCTCGTACGGTTAGCTGCAACGGAAATTCCGCTTTGGGTGGGGCGCAGGTGAATACCTGGTTGCTGCCCGCCAGGTAGTAGTTTTCCTGTAGGTTGAACGGCAGCTCATAGGCTACTTCGGTGGCAGAATGTGGCAGTTGTTGGGCGTCGAGGCAGGCTACTAGGTCTTTGACAGCGGCTAACTTTTGGCCTTTGACTTTTCCAGCGGGTTTGGTTTGGATTACCTCGAAGGGGCGCGGGCCCGCCGGCAAGCTCCCGGCTGCACCTAGCTGCCATTCGGCTTCCGTGGGCAACCCGAACTCAACCGTCACCTGGTAGTCGCGCAGTTCGGGGTGCTGCTTGCGAAATTCCACACTCTGGAAATAGCCACGGTTGACCATGATGCTACGCCAGTGGCAATATGCCAGCGCCTGCTCGTAACTAATGCCCGTGGCCGGATGATACACATACGTTGCAGCCCGGAAGTACGCTTGGGGCGCTTGCTTCTGCTCAACTGTCGGGACGGGTTGCCAGACCGTAGAATCAGGTAATTGAGAGTTGTAAAAGGCTAACGCAGAGTCGCGACGGATAAAGTGCAGGTATTCCAGCCAATGGATGTTGGCTACTTCTGCTTGGTCAATGAACAGGTTTTCAGTTACTCGCACGGTGCCGGGCGGTGCGGGTAGCGCCGGTGGGCCAGTGGTTGCGCGGCCTTTCTGCGCCCATGTAGCCATAGGAATTAGCCCTAGCACCAGGAAGAGCATTAAACGGAATGTCCAGCTATTTTTTCTACGCGGCATACGCTGCTGTTATCGTTACGCCCACACCTGATTTGGTGGGAGGAAGAGCAACAAAGCTATGCCAGGAAAAGGTCGGTGCCAGCGGGGTTGGCTTACAGCCAACAACATTTTGCTATTAGCTGCCCAACTGTCAACGTCTCCTAAAGGTCACCGTAACTCCTTAGTACTCTAGCCGCTCCGGCTGCCTGAGTTTATCGCACTCTTCCCTACCTCCAAAACCAATCTTTCTAGCTCATGGAAACCAGCACCTCCCCCACATCCAGCACTGTCGCAACTATCAAAACCCCTGCCTACGGCGCCACCAATTCGATTTTCAACGGCCTCAAGCGCATGGAAATCGAGCGGCATCCGCCCCAAGCCGACGAAGTGCACATTGACATTCTGTACTGCGGCGTGTGTCACTCCGATTTGCACCAGGCGAAAAACGACTGGAAAAACACAGTATACCCCTGTGTACCAGGCCACGAGATAGTAGGACAAGTGCTGGAAGTTGGCAGCACCGTCACCAAGTTCAAAGTAGGCGACATCGTGGGTGTGGGCTGCATGATAGACTCCTGCGGCCAGTGTAAGCCTTGCCAGCAAGGCGAGGAGAACTATTGCCAAGGCCCCGTAAGCTGGACGGCCACTTACAACGGCCCGATGAAGCCCGATGGCAACGGTGCCAATACCTTCGGCGGCTACTCCACCAATATCACCGTGAAGGAATCCTTCGTGCTCCGTATCCCCGAAGGGCTGAACCTCAGCGCCGTCGCGCCGATTCTGTGCGCAGGTGTCACCACGTACTCACCGATGAAGCACTGGAACGTGAAGGAAGGTGACCGGGTCGGTATTGTGGGCCTCGGGGGCTTGGGCCACATGGCCGTGAAGCTGGCCAAAGCTCTAGGCGCTAACGTGACGGTTATTACCACGTCCAAAGAGAAGCAGGCGGATGCCCAGGCAATGGGTGCCCACGAAGTACTGATTTCTACCGACTCCGACGCTATGAAGCAGCACGAAGCCTCGTTCGACTTCATCCTCAACACCATCCCCGACGCCTACGATATCACCGATTATGTCAGCCTGCTCGACCTCGATGGTACCGTAGTAGCTGTGGGCTTGCTAGGCGAGTACAAAAAGCCGCTCAACAACATGGATATGGCCATGTACCGCCGCACCGTAGCCGGCTCCATCATCGGCGGCATTGCCGAAACGCAAGAAGTCCTCGATTTCTGCGCCAAACACAAAATCCTGCCCGAAGTGCAGATGATTTCCATGCAGGAAATCAACAAAGCCTTCGACGACCTGATGGACAAAGAAGTGCGCTACCGCCACGTCATCGACATGCAGTCCTTGAAAGAAGAAGAGGCGTAACGTTACTTCATAAAGCTAACGAGCTAGTTCCCCTTCTCAGATGAGGAGAGGAACTAGCTCGTTAGCTTTTAGATATTTATTCTCAAGACACCGAACGGCCTTGCACTTGCTTTCATCTAGAAGCAAGTGCAAGGCCGTTCGGTGTCTTGTATACTCTGAACTCTTAATAAGTATCCTCGGGCATTTCTTCGGGCCGCGACAAAGCGCCGGCCATGATGTTCATAGCGCCAAGCAGCAAGAGGCCGTTGCGAGCTTTTTTGTTGTCGGCGAAGCCGAACAGCCAAGGTGAAGCGGCAGCCATTACTCCTGCACCTATATCGAGCAGCAAGTGGGCTTTGAACGGTATTTTTTTGACTGCTCCCCACTCGGCGCGGGTGAACAGCCCCACAGTGGCGACGTTGCCGGCCAGGAAGCGGGTCACCGCAACGGCTTTTTCTTCGTCTTCAAATCCTGCCAGGCTAGGCAGGGCAAGGGCGAGCGGAACATAGGAAAGGTCGGAGAAGCCGTGCTGCTTACGAGAAATAGGCTGATTCATACGGTTAGAAAGTTAGATGGACACTAGAAACACCTACGCCCAGAGCCAGAAAAGGGTATTGTGGAGCTGCAAGTCAGCTTTTTACATTCAAAATCCGCTACCTTTAGAAAACGCATAGCTGCCACCACTTCCCGCATGATGCCAGTCCGGCAACCCGACCTGTGGAACCGCATCCGGCGCTTCGAGCTGGATGATCCAACTGCGGCGTTTTCCTTCACCGACCGGCTGGCGCGCGAAAATGGCTGGCCCCTCGAATACGCTCTGCGGGCGGTGCTGGAGTACAAGAAATTTATGTTTCTGCTCTGCCTGACCGAGCAGTCGCTCACCCCCTCCGACCAAGTGGACCAGGTGTGGCACCTGCACCTGCTCTATACCCGCTCCTACTGGCTGGACTTCTGCGAGCAAGTGCTTGGCCGCCCGATTCATCACGGCCCTACCCGCGGTGGCGATGCCGAGCGCGGCAAATTCAACGACTGGTACGGCCGCACCAAGGCGCTCTACCAGGAGGTATTTGGCGCCGCGGCACCCGCCGATATTTGGCCCGACAATGAAACCCGATTTCGAGATGTAAACTTTCGCCGAGTGAACCTGAGTGCTTTTTGGCTGCTACCTAAACTTCGTTTCCGTCGCAAAACATGACCAGCCTTTCCTCTCACTCCCCCGCCGAGCTGCTGTTGCTGCTCGAGCAGTACCACAATCCTAGTCTGCGCCAATTACTGCGCGTCACGTTCCTCGACTTGCTGCGTCAGCAGGTACTAGCCATTAGCACCGAGCAATACCGGCCGCACTTCCTCGATCCGGTCACGTGGCAGCAGTTTGTAATAGGGGGACCGGCGCTAGCCACTTACCAAGCTTTACCGCATGAGGCATTGCTTATCAATGCTTTACAGGCCGATGATCAGCTACGGATACCGTTCAAGCAGTACGTGCGCATGATTTTTGGGAAGGCGCAGACTCCGCGTGCGTATTACCAGCTTATCGAAGAGAATATGCGGACCGGGCAGTTGTTTTCGCACCACTGGTTTTGGCGTCTGACCCAAATACGCTACCTGACTCCGAAAGGCAAGCAACTACAGGCCGCCACAGAAAACGAGCTAGCACGTCTCGACAAAGAATTTGCTAGCCGAGTCGCCAGCAACCCCTCCGACGCTCGCCAGTTCAGCCAGCACCTTGGCGGCATGCTGTTTCTACTACCTTCCTTCTCTTCCGAAGTAGGCCACCAACTTGAACGGGAGCTACGACAAATTCCCGAGCCGGCCCATGACCTGGGGAGCGACTTTAGCGGCGGTGACGGGGGCGACTTCAGCTGGCCGAGCCATAGCGACACCTTCGACAGCCACTGTGGCGGCCACGGCGAGTCTGACAGCAGCGGTTGCGGGGGCGACAGTGACAGTGGATGTGGCGGCGACAGTGGTTGCTCGGGCTGCGGAGGTTGCGGCGGCGACTGAGGCAGCCCCCGTAGCACGGAAGCCACAGGCAGTATGCCGAAAGCCTAGGCCGTTTCTTTTAAGAAAGCGGGCAACTTCAGAGCGAAGTCCACATCTTTAGGACTTGAATCCTCTTTCTCCACTCACATTCCTTTCATGAAGCACCTTTCTGCGCTGAGCTTGCTGATTCTGGCGGCCAGTGCCAACACGCAAGGCCAGGCTCCCACGGCACCGGCCGAACCGATTGGCCCCTACCGGGCATCGGCCACCAAAATCAATGACCTAGTGCATACCAAGCTGGATGTGCGTTTCGATTACGCGAAGCGCTACCTCTACGGCAAAGAGTGGGTTACCCTCAAGCCCCACGCCTACGCCACCGATTCGTTGCGGCTCGATGCCAAAGGCATGGATATCACGTCAGTGGCTTTGATGACTGGAGAGCAGCAACAGAAGCTAAAGTTCGACTACGACCAAAGCAACCTGCGCATCAACCTCGGCAAATCCATGGCGCCGGGCACCGCCTACACCATTTACATCGAGTACACGGCCAAGCCCAACGAGCTGAAAGCGCAAGGCAGCGCGGCCATCACCGATGCCAAGGGCTTGTACTTCATCAACCCCGACAGCACCGAGAAAGGCAAGCCCGTGCAGATTTGGACGCAGGGCGAGACGGAAGCCTCATCGGCTTGGTTTCCCACCATCGACAGGCCCAACCAGAAGACCACGTCGGAAATCAGCATGACCGTGCCAGCCAAGTACGTCACGCTCAGCAACGGCGCGCTGGTGAGCCAGAAGCCGGCTGGCGCCGGCTTGCGCACCGATACCTGGAAGATGGAGTTGCCACACGCGCCCTATCTGTTCATGATGGCCGTCGGCGACTTCAAAATTTTCAAGGAAACCTGGCGCGGCAAAGAAGTGAGCTACTACTTGGAGCCCAAGTACGCGCCCTATGCCAAGCAGATCTTCGGCAACACGCCCGATATGCTGGAGTTCTTCTCGACCCGCTTGGGCGTGGAATTCCCGTGGAACAAGTACGCCCAGATTGTGGTGCGCGACTACGTGAGCGGCGCCATGGAAAACACCTCGGCCACGCTGCACGGCGAGTTTGTGCAGATGACCGACCGGGAGTTGCTCGACCGCCAATACCAGAACGAGTCCGTTATTGCCCACGAGCTGTTTCACCAGTGGTTCGGCGACTACGTGACGGCCGAAAGCTGGAGCAACCTGACCGTGAACGAGTCGATGGCCGACTTCTCGGAAGGGCTCTACGCCGAGCACAAGTACGGGGCTGATGCCGCTGATGCGCACAACTACCGCAACCTGCGCAACTACCTCTCCAGCCCTCGCGACGCCGCCAAAGACTTGGTGCGCTTCCACTATGGCGACAAAGAGGAGATGTTTGACTTGGTGAGCTACCAGAAAGGCGGTGCCATTCTGGACATGCTTCGCACTTACCTTGGCGACGATGTATTCTTTGCATGTCTTCAGAAATATCTGAAAGACAATGCCCTCGGCAACGGTGAAGCCCACCAGATGCGTCTTGCCATGGAAGCCGTATCGGGCCAAGACCTAAACTGGTTCTACAACCAGTGGTACTTCCGCTCTGGCCACCCCGTCGTTACGATAGAGTATACCTGGGATGCCTCTAAAAAGGTGCAGGCCGTAACGGTGAAGCAGACGCAGCCCGGCGAGGTATTTCGCCTGCCTTTCGCCATCGACTATTACGTGAAAGGCAAAGCCCAGCGCCAGCGCGTGACCATGACCGAGGCCACCCAAACCTTCACGATGCCGCTGGACAGCAAGCCCGATCTGGTGAACGTGGACGCTGAAAAAACCCTGGTGTGGCAGCCCACCGAGAATAAGCCCCTCGCCGACTACGTGTACCAGTACAACCACGCGCCGCTCTACTTAGACCGCCGCGAAGCTCTGCTGGCTGCTGCCAAAGAGCAGAAAACCAATGCCGCTGCTCGTACCCTGCTCCTGAGCGGCCTGCGCGACAAGTTTGCCAACCTTCGCTCGCTTTCGCTGGAACGCCTCGAACTCGAAGACAAAGCGGTGGCCAAGGCGGCGGCTCCTGCCATTCGTAAGATGATCAACAGCGAGAAAGAAACCTCGGTGCTAGCCAACGCCCTGATAACGCTGGCGAAACTCAAGGACAAGGGCGATGCCAAAACCTTCGCTAAGCAACTAACCGGCAGTAAGTCCTACGCGGTGCAAGGGGCATCTCTCCAAGCGTTGGCCCTCACTGACCCAGCGCAGGCACTTGCCAAAGCCAAAGCCTACGAGGCAGACGAGCATGAGTCCTTGACGCAAGCAGTAACAGCGGTGTACGCCATGGCGGGCGGCACGGCCGAATGGGCTTACATTCGCAACAAGTACGATGCCGCCGGGCCACAAGGCAAGTTTGGTATGCTAGAAGACATTGCCACGATGTTGCCGCGCCTCCAAGACCCAACCGCCTTCAGCGAAGGAGTGGACCGGATCAAGGCCATTGCCATCCAGTACAAGTCGCGCGGCGCCGATAAGCCGATGATTGGGTTGCTACAAAGCATCACCAAAGAAAAGCCGGGTCCTGCCGCCAGTATGCAGCAGCCCATCATTGATAAGGCCGTGACTGAGATTGAGCAGGCCAAATAAGAGCCTCGTAATAAAGCACAACCTGCCATCAGCACATAAAAAGCCCCTTCTACGTGCTGTAGAAGGGGCTTTTTATGTGCTGATGGCAGGCTATTTATTGTACCGTTAGCACAGTTTTGCCGGCGGCGTGGCCTTGCTCGTTGTAGCGGTGCGCTTCGGCAAGCTCTTGCAGAGGGAAGGTTTTGTCAATGACGGGGCGAATAGTGCCGGCTTGCAACCAGGCGGAAATCAGGGCTAAATCGGAGCCGCTTTCCTTAGCCATAAAGGCGTGTTGTGTCTTGGTGGAAAAGACGGCCGCGGCCGTACCAGCAAGAATAGCAGTCGGGTCGGGAGTGGTGGTGATGTATCGGCCGTTGCGGCGCAACGCCTCCTTGCTAGCCACAAACGAGCTTTTACCGGCCGCATCGAAGACGATATCGTAACGGCTTAGTTCCTTGGTGAAGTCGTTGTCTTGGTGGTTGAGCACCCGGTCGGCGCCAAGGCTGCGTACTAGCTCCTCGTTGTCTGGGCCGCACACGCCTGTAATCTCCCCGGCGCCTAGGGCTTTGGCCAGTTGCACGGCAAAACAGCCCACTCCGCCAGATGCCCCATTGATAAGTACCCGGTCGCCAGAAAGTAGCTGGCCATGGTCGCGTAGGGCTTGCAAGGCCGTAAGAGCTGCCAAGGGTACGGCGGCGGCTTCCTCGAAGCTCAACTTCTCTGGAATGAAAGCGGCCACCGACTCCGCCAGCACAGCATACTCGGCATTGGCTCCGCCCACTCCGTCGTTGGGCAACCCATACACTCGGTCGCCGGGGGCAAAGCGTACCACGTTGGCTCCTACAATTGCTACTTCGCCTGCCACGTCTCGGCCAGGTATTTTAGGAAATTTAAGTCCGGTAATAAGCTTTAGGTCGCCTTGGCGAACTTTCCAATCGACGGGATTCACGCTGCTGGCTCGTACACGAACCAGAATTTGGTTGGCTTTGATAGAGGGAGTTGGCAACTCGCCGTACTGCAACACGTCAGCGGGACCATATTGCTTGAAATAGACTGCTTGCATAGCGGCATCAGATTAGTGAGCTACAGCATACGTAGCGCCTCGCTACCAGTCGAACCGGCTCTTTGCGTTGGCCGCTGCCGCCGTGGCTGTTCCTGAAAGCAAAACCGCCGCAGCCAAGGGCCACGGCGGTTCTAACCACACTTAACTAATTAACTTGCCCTAAGGCAAGAGGGTGAATTCTAGCTCACATCGTGCACTGAATTTTCATTTCTTTAGGCTGTAGCGCCTGCTTTCTTTTTGGTGTCCGCACCGGTTGTCTTTGTCTGGTTGTCGTCGTGCTCGGGCATGCTGCCATGCACTTTGTTGGCTTGAAGAGCGTGAGTTGAATGCGCAGGACTAGGTCTTGGGAGGCTCAGCAAAGGTGTCTGCCAGGCAGATGCATGCTGTCCAGGGTTCTAATGCCCTAATACCGCAACCGATTTAATGCCGCGCAGCTCTAGTTTGAGGCCCCGGTCAACCGCCGATTGGCGGAAGTTCTCAATGGCTTCCAGCACATCGTAGTCTATCATTTGTGATTCTGAGCCGTCAATGATGATGTGCGTACCGGCAGGAAACTGCTCTAACACCCGCACAATGCTTGCCTTATTGAGAAACGAAACATGCTCGCTCAGTTTGAGGTGGTACACCCCTGTGCCCTGCAGTTCAGGAGTGGCCCGCATAAAATAAGCCGACTCATAGTGGGTCTTTAGGATGTAAAAGATGCCCACTACCAAGCCAATGGTAACGCCTTTCAACAAGTCGGTGAGCAAGACAGCTATAATCGTTACAATGAATGGCAGGAATTGCTGCATGCCCAGGCGCCACTGCGTTTGGTACAGCGCCGGTTTAGTTAGCTTATACCCCACTACCAGCAGCACTGCGGCCAATGCCGACAGTGGAATTTTGTTGAGAATGGTTTCCAGGAACAGCAGGCTGATTAGCAGAAGCAACCCGTGAAAGAAAGCCGACACCTTGGTTTGGCCACCGGCGTTGATATTGGCCGAGCTGCGCACGATAACGGCCGTCATGGGCAAACCACCCAACAACCCGCTTATCATGTTGCCAGCGCCTTGTGCCATCAACTCCCGGTTGGTGGGGGTAGCACGCTTGTGCGGATCTAGTTTATCGACGGCCTCAACGCTGAGCAGGCTTTCCAACGATGCCACCACCGCAATAGTGAAAGCCACGCCGTAGGTGGTCGAACGGCTGAAAGCCGACCAATCAGGGGCCATGAAGATGTTCAAAAAGTCGCCCCAAGAGGACACGATAGGCAGTTGCACCAAATGCTCCGGCCGAACACGCAGCACGGGCAGCGCGAGGTCTAGCACGGAGCTTAGCACAATGGAAAGAATAACCACCACCAGCGCGGCAGGTATCATGCGGAGCAAAGCAAAGCGCTTGCTCAATACGTTTTCCCAGAACAGCAGCACGCCCAAAGACAGCATCCCGATAAGCGCTGACCCCCACCCGAAGGAGCGCAATGCCGATGCAACAGCCGAGAACGTGTTTTTCCCATCAAATTGCAGGAAGGTCATATCCTCGAAGTAGTCGGTATCCACCCCGAGCAAGTGAGGAATCTGTTTGAGGATCAGGATAAGACCAATTGCGGCCAACATGCCTCGAATGACGGAGGTTGGGAAATACAAACCGATAATACCGGCCCGCACAAGCCCCATCACGATTTGCAGCAAGCCAGCTATGACGGTGGCAGCCAACACCGCTTCGAAGGAGCCCAGCGTTTGGAGAGCCGTTAGAATGATGGCCGTTAAGCCTGCAGCCGGGCCACTAACGCTCAGCTGTGAGCCACTAAGCCAGGAAACTACCACCCCACCTATAATACCGGTAACAATACCCGATAGCAGAGGAGCTCCTGAAGCCAGTGATATACCTAAACACAATGGCAGAGCCACCAAAAAAACGACTAGTCCGGCTGGAATATCTTTACCGAGGTTGCCTAAGTAGCTAACCTTGGTAGCGACAGCAGTGGAAGCTACCTTTCGAGGAGCTTGAGTTATTTCAGGCATACAGAGGGACCAGCAAGAAGATAGGCAACCTGATGAAACAGAACGCGGTGCACTACGACCTTACAAGTCTACGGACCCGTAATTAAGACACGGTTAAAAAGGAATTAAAACAGGATTAAAGTTGAGTTATTTTTGCTGTAGCCCGACCAGAACCCCTGTGGAAGGAAGTGTTAAATAGGATTCTCTATTATCCAACAGCTGGCCATTCCAGCCGCACCTGCGTGCCTTGGTTTAGCTCGCTTTCCACTCGCACTACCCCGTTGTGCAACGACATGATTTTGGCCGTAAGCGGTAGTCCTATGCCGTGCCCTGGTATGGCCCGCATAGACTCGGCCCGAAAGAAGGGTACGAATACCTGTTGACGATCAGCCTCGCTCATGCCTACGCCTTGGTCGCGCACTTCCAGCACCACATGGTATCCGGTGGTGGTTAGCATAGCAACTACTGGCGCTCCACAACCCACCGAGAACTTGCAGGCATTTTCCAACACGTTTAGACACGCCGATAATAGCAGGGCCTCGTTGCCTTTCACCGCAAACGGCTGCCGTACCCAAGCTGGCACGTCGCCAAACTCCAAGTCAACCCGGCAGATAGGGTGACGGCGCTGCACTTCTTCGTGGGCCTGCAACAACAGTTCATCCAGGCGGATTACGCTCAGCGGTACCTGCGAGGGGTCGTCGGAGGCACGTGCAATCTGGAGTAGCCCGTTGGTTAGATCCTTCAGCAGGCGGGAGGCATCCAAAGTGCTTTGCAGCACCCGTCGGTATTCCTGCGGGCTGCGCTCCTGCTGTAGCAACGCCACTTCTAGCTCGCCAATGAGCACAGTAAGCGGCGTGCGCAGTTCGTGCGAAGCATCGCGCACAAAGGTACGCTGGCCGGCAAAGGCTATTTCCAGCCGGTCGAGCAGTTGGTTGAAGCGCTGGGCCAAGTGCGCTATTTCGTCTTTGCCACCAGCCTGCGAGAGGCGGCGGTGCAAGTCGGAAGCCGTGATGCTGTCCACTTCGCGCACCACTTTCTGCATGGGGCTCAAGGCTTGTCCTGCAAAAAACCAGCCGCCAATACTTACCACAATAAGTGACGCCAAGAGCCCGCTCACCAGAATGTTACGAAGCCCCTGGAGCTTGTCGCGGGTGTCCAGATCAACGGACGAAGCTACTACCACAAAGTCGCCGCGGCGCACATCCTGATACAGCATACCAACCGTTTGGTGAAAACCGTTGCGCACCTGCACTTGCCGGCCGGCTTGCCGAACCGCCATAAGCAAGCTCAGGGGCACGGGCACATCCGTGAGTTGGCCTTCCCGGAACACCACGCGGTTGGAGGCATTGTACACGCGTACTTCCTCTTCGGGTAGGGTCCGGTAAAACTGCCGCAAGTAGCGCCGATAGGAAATACGGCTTGCCTCGTCGGCGCGGTTGGTACCGTCTAGATACACGTGTGCCACAACACGAGCACGCGCAAACAGACTTTCAGTGAAAGATTCTTGCCGGGCCTGAAATGTGGAATAATAAATCACCACCGAAAACAAGAGCAGCGTCACGGCCAGAATGGCGGTGAACTGCAAAGCCAGACGCAAGCGAATCGACATGACAACAATGAAATTAAGCGGGGCGAAATGGCACCAGTTGCGGCGGTGCTTGCGGGCATGGCTAGCTGCTGGCAACATACAGTTCCTTCTCGGCCTATGCCGCTAAGTTGCCGCCTCTTGCGCAGGTTGGTTTATTCTTCTTTCATGACGTACCCCATTCCTACCAGCGTATGAATCAGCTTGGGAGTGAAGTCCTTATCTATCTTCTTCCGCAGAAAGTTGATGTACACGTCAATCACATTGGAACCCGTATCGAAGCTGGTTTCCCACACGTGCTCCAAAATATCAACCCGGGATATGACGCGGCCTTTGTGGCGGAGCAAGTACTCCAACAAAGAAAACTCGCGGGCCGTGAGTTGGATGGGCTGGCCTGCACGCTGCACACGCTTGCTGCCGGGGTCGAGGGTTAGATCGGCGAGGTGCAGGATGGCTGCGGTGGAGCTAGGTTCAGGACGACGGCGCACCAAGGCCCGCACTCGTGCTAGCAACTCTTGGAAAGCAAATGGCTTCACCAAGTAGTCATCGGCGCCGGCATCGAGGCCCCGAATTTTATCGTCGGTTTCGCCAAGGGCCGTTAGCATCAGGATAGGGACGGCCGGGTTTTGAGCGCGCACTTGCCGGCATACATCAAGGCCGCTGAGGCCAGGAAGCAAGTTGTCCAGAATGATGAGGTCGTGTGCGCCAGCCAGCGCCATCCGTAGGCCGGTGGGTCCATCGGTAGCTACTTCAACAGCGTGTTGTTGCTCAGTAAGGCCTTTGTGCAGGAATGAAGCCACTTTGGGCTCATCTTCTACGAGCAGAATTTTCATGTATGATCGTGTACAGGATGGGAAATAATGGGCTGAGGCCGTGGCAACAAAACGCCTAAGGCCAGCCACGCCGGCGTGCTTCGTTTCGCCAGCTTACAACAGACTCAAGCTCGTTCTACGAGGCAAACTGCTGTAAAAGTACAGCTAGCCCCCCGTAAGGTTGAGCATTCCATGCTACGCACCTCTGCTAGAGGCGAAATACTCTACCCTCTCAAAGAACAAAAGGAAAGACAACCTGACGCGGAAAATACCAAGAGGCTGCTTTGCTATCTGCAACACCGAAGAAGGAAGCCGTGCCTCCCGTCGGGCCAGCTTTTTCCCTGATTTGGCGCTTCAATGCTCAATAGTAACATCATATAAAAATACCCTAAGAGCAACATGCTACAAACGAGCTAAACCACACAAATTCACAGTTTAGTCATGTATTTAAATAATACAATTAATAAAAGTAAATATTTGTCGAGCTTATACTTTCCTTACATATTCATTGAATCTTCACTTATGCTTTCTATGCATATATTTTATCTTTAATAATTCATAATACATAGTTTATATTGCTATTTTCTACAATTTATATCATCTGATTTCTATACTTTTACAGTGTAATTTCTGATACAGGCATTTGCCTTCCTTTTATTGTTGGTTTAGCTGCTGATGTTTTCTTCTCATACTCCTACTCCTGTTACGCTGGTACATCAGCTATTCGAGCACGCCGCTCTTACATATCCAGACTCTGTAGCTGTGGAGTATGAGGGCCAGCAACTCACCTACCGACAGCTGGAAAACAAAGCCAACAATCTGTGCCAAGCGCTTCTGCAATATGCTCCGCAGGAAGCAGTTATTGGGATAAGCACCTCCCGGGGCCCGGAAATGATTGTGGGCGTTCTGGCTATTTTGAAAGCGGGCAAAGCTTACTTGCCGCTTGACCCCAACTATCCTGCTCAACGCCTCCGGCAAGTCATTCAGAGTTCAGGCGTTTCCACCTGCTTGTCGGCCCACCAAGACCAAGTGCTCTTTCAAGAGCTGGGGCTTGTTTCTATTCAGTCTGACACTCAGCATCCGTACACGGGCCTCACTGCTAGCCACACCGGCTCTACCGCGTACGTACTCTATACATCCGGTTCTACGGGCGAGCCCAAGGGAGTGTGCATGGGCCACGCCGCGCTGCTCAACTTATTGCACTGGCAAAACGCACAGTCCCGAGCCACGAGCTCGAGCCGCACGCTGCAGTTTGCGCCGCTAAGCTTCGACGTTTCCTTTCAAGAGATTTTTGCCACGCTCAGCACCGGAGGCCGCTTGCTGCTGATCAAGGAAGAGTTGCGGCTGGATTTAGCTGGGCTGCTGCTATTCATCAAGCAGCACGCTGTAAATCGGCTGTTTCTGCCGTTCGTGGCATTGCAGTATTTGGCAGAGGCCGCCGTCAGCGAACAGCTTTTTCCTGTTTGTTTAAACGAAATCATGACGGCGGGTGAGCAGCTGAAAATCACTCCGCAGCTCGAGCAGCTGTTTTCTGCTCTACCGGATTGTGTGCTCTACAATCAATATGGGCCCACCGAATGCCACGTCGTTACGGAGTTCAAGTTGGAAGGAGCCACTAGTGCTTGGCCCCCTTTGCCCCCCATTGGCAAGCCCATCAGCAATACGTTCATCGTGGTAGTTGATGGGGCTTTGCACCCGGTGCCCGCAGGTAGCATCGGAGAAATCTGCCTCGGGGGCGCTTGCTTAGCCGAAGGCTACCTAAATCAACCTCTGCTAACCGCCGAAAAGTTTATCACTCAGCAAACCACAACGGGCGAACAGATTCGGTTGTATAGAACCGGAGACCTAGGCCGCTTCCTGGCAGATGGCAACGTGGAGTTTTTGGGTCGGCAGGACGACCAAGTGAAAATCCGTGGCCACCGCATCGAGCTTGGCGAAGTTGAAGCCGTTTTGAACACGCTGGATGGCATCAAGCAGGCCATCGTAGTGGCCCGTGAGTACGCCGACAATCAGAAAAAACTGGTTGCTTACCTGGTTTCTGAAACTACCAGCCAAGACAGCCAAGCAACCCGAAAAACGCTGGAGCAGCGCCTGCCAGACTACATGGTGCCCTCGGCTTTCGTGTGGATGCAGCAACTACCCCTCACCACCAGCGGCAAGGTTGACCGCAAGCTGTTACCCGCCCCCGAATTGAAGCGGCCAGAGCTTTCGGCACTATACAGAAAACCGCATTCTGCGCTGGAAACAACCATTGCTGCCCTTTGGGCCAACCTGCTGCAGGTAGACAAAGTAGGGCTAGATGATAACTTTTTCGAACTGGGCGGTAACTCGTTGCTGGCGCAAAAAACGGTGGCCGTGTTGAAGACGGAACACCAACTCACGCTGCCCATAACCAAACTATACCAGCATCCTACGGTAGCGGAAACCGCCAGTCTTTTAGGGCAGCACGCTGCCGCATCTCCTGCCCCAAAGCAAGCAGCAAGCCCGCCACTCGTCTCACATGGGGAAGTGGCCATTATTGGTATGGCGGGGCGCTTTCCGGGTGCCGACAGCATAGCAGACCTATGGCAACTGCTAAAGCAAGGCAAGGAAACCACGCGTTTCTTCACCGACGACGAGTTGGATGCCACTATCCCGGCGCACGTCAAAAACGACCCACTCTACGTCAAAGCCAGAGGAATCATCAATAACCCCGACCAGTTCGACGCGGCTTTCTTCGACCTGAACCCTAAACTGGCCGCGTTGATGGACCCGCAACACCGGGTGTTCCTGGAAATTGCCTGGGAAGCATTAGAGCAAACTGGCTACCTGCCCCAGCACTACGACGGGAGCATCGGGGTATTTGCGGGCTGTGGCAACAACACGTATTACCAGCGTAATGTGCTCGGCAACCAGCATCTGGTAGACCAGGTGGGCAGCTTTCAGGTGATGACGGCGAACGAAAAGGATTACATAGCCTCCCGAACGGCCTACCAACTCAACCTGAAAGGCCCGGCCGTGAGTGTATACTCGGCCTGCTCTACGTCCCTGTTGGCCATAACACAAGCGGTGCAGAGTATTCGTAGTGGCCACTGTACGTTAGCGTTGGCAGGAGGAGCCAGTATTACCGCACCAGTGTTTAGCGGCCACCTCTACGAAGAAGGCGCCATGCTTAGCCGCACCGGACATTGTCGGCCATTTGATGCGCAGGCGCAAGGCACAGTGTTCAGCGACGGAGCGGGCGTAGTCTTGCTGAAAAGCTTAGCCGCTGCCCAGCAAGACGGTGATACAATTTATGCTGTTATCAAAGGTGTGGGCGTTAATAACGACGGCCGCGGCAAAGGCAGCTTCACGGCTCCTAGTGCAGCTGGGCAGGCCGGCGCCATCACTATGGCTCTCCAAGACGCGGGCGTGGCAGCCACCTCTATCGGTTATGTGGAAGCTCACGGTACAGCTACTCCCCTCGGCGACCCAATTGAGATAGAAGGCTTGACCATGGCGTTTGGAGACCAGGTAGCAAAACAGAGCTGTGCCCTGGGTTCCATCAAGAGTAACATGGGCCACCTGACCCCAGCAGCCGGTGTAGCAGGCTTGATAAAAGCTACCTTGGCGCTGCACCACAAGCAGTTGCCACCGTCGTTGGGCTTCAATGCACCCAATCCTAGTATTGATTTTGCCGCGAGTCCTTTCTTTATAACCACCGCACTCACTGATTGGCAATCCTCGGAGGTGCGCCGGGCAGGCGTTAGCTCGTTTGGCGTTGGGGGCACCAACGTGCACGTGATACTCGAAGAGTTTGAAAACGTGCCCCCCCCGTCATCAGGAAGTCGGGCAGCGCAGTTGGTTACGTGGTCGGCCAAATCGGTAGGCAGCCGAGAAGCTTATGCCAGCAACCTAGCTGATTACTTGGAGCAGGAGCCCTTGCTTACTGTAGCAGATGTGGCCTATACGCTGCAAAAGACCCGGGGCCGTTTTGCGCATCGGCGCTTTGCAGTAGCCGCTACGCCTGCGGAGTTGGCAGCCAAGCTTCGCGCCCAACCGTCAGCCACCGACGCCCAAACGCTGCAACAACTACCCGGAGAAGTGGTATTTCTGTTTCCGGGCCAGGGCGCGCAATACCTACAGATGGGCCGCACGCTGTATGAAACGGAAGCTGTATATCGGCAGGCGGTGGATACCTGCGCCGATTTACTGCTGCCGCACCTGGGCACTGATATACGGCATACTATCTATCCCGCCGCCAGTACGAGTGCGGAAGAAGACACGCTGAAAAATACCCGCTACGCGCAGCCTGCTCTCTTCGTCACGGAATATGCCTTGGCTACTCTCTGGATGAGTTGGGGCATCAGCCCTTCCGTCTTGTGCGGCCATAGCATCGGAGAATTTGTGGCAGCTCATTTAGCTGGTGTGTTTTCCTTGGCCGACGCTCTATCCTTGGTGGCTACGCGAGGGCGCATGGTGAGCGAGCTTCCGCGGGGCAGCATGCTATCCGTACGCATGGAAGCGGAAAAGCTACTTGCGCTTCTACCCGAAGACCTATCGGTTGCGGCTATCAACAGCCGCGTACACTGCGTGGTAGCGGGCGCCGACGAACATGTGGCCACGTTTGCGTTGCTGCTCGACGAGCAAAAGGTCCCGAACCGCCTGTTGGCTACCAGCCACGCCTTTCATTCCTACATGATGAACTCTATCGTGGCTGATTTTCAGCAAGTGGTGGAGGGCATCAGTTTGAGCAGGCCGCAGAAGCCGGTGGTATCTACTGTTAGCGGAACCTGGCTCACCGACGCCCAAGCCACCGACCCACGGTACTGGGCTTCACATCTGCGACTGACAGTGCGCTTCGCCGATGCGCTAGAAACTATTTTTCAACAAGAGCAACCGCTACTGCTGGAAGTAGGTCCGGGCAATACGCTAGCCACGCTGGCCCGACAGCAACGCGGCACCCGACCCGGAGCGGTGCACTCCAGCTTCAGCGGCCAAAAAGAGCCCCTGCAAGAACAGCCAGCCTTGCTGGAAGCCCTCGGCCATTTATGGCTGCACGGGCTGGAACCCAATTGGCCGAACTTCTACGCCAACCAGACCAGGGCTCGACTAGCCCTGCCTACTTACGCCTTCGACCGGAAATACTGCTGGGTTGAACCAGCAGTTGCTTCCACCCCTATTGCTCCTACCCCGCCGATTGTGCCTACTCCTATTGTTTCTGCTCCCTTAGTTGCCGCCCCTCGCCCCTCTCTGCCACCTGCTGTTTCGAGAAAAGACAGTCTTCTTGGCAAAGTAAAGACCATACTGGAAGACGCCTCTGGTATTGAGATGGACGGAGTCACCCCTACCATGACTCTCTTGGAAATAGGACTCGACTCCTTGCTTATCACGCAGGTAGCTATCACGTTAAAGAAAGAGTTCAAGCTTCCCATCACCTTCCGGCAGCTCAACCAAGAGTACTCTACTCTAGAGGCTTTGGTCTCGTATCTGGATAGCCAATTGCCTCCGGAAATTCATCAGGCACCCGCTGCGCAGCCAGTTCTGGCACCTGTAGCTGCTGCCATCTTACCACCTGCGCAAGTTCCTGCCGTACCCGCCAATGACACCATTCTGGGCTTGGTAGCCCAACAGCTGCATCTGCTGGCTCAGCAAGTCACGTTGCTTCAAGGCTCCGCACAAGCAGTACCAACAGCAAGTGCTAATGCATTGCCAGCCTCTGCTGCCCCATCCTACACACTGGAAACAGCTATTCTTTCCAGCACGGCTAGCGCACTTCCAGAGCAACCTGCAGGCAGCAGCCCGGAACTTACGCCGGAGGAAGAAGTGGAATTGAAGAAACCCTTCGGTGCAACTGCCCGCATCGAGCGGCAAGCAACGGAGCTAAGTGAGCTACAGCAGGATTTTGTGTGGCAGCTTACCTCTCGTTACAATCAGAAAACCCGGGGTAGCAAGGCGTATTCGCAGCAGCACCGCGCCCACATGGCCGACCCGCGCGTGGTATCAGGCTTCAAGCCGCTTACCAAAGAGGTGGTGTATCCATTGGTAGTTAACCGTTCGAAGGGCAGCAAGCTCTGGGATATTGATGGCAACCAGTACATTGATGCACTCAATGGGTTCGGCTCCTCTATGCTCGGCCACCAACCCACCGTGGTTACGGATGCCCTGCACCAACAAATAGAAACCGGCTACGAGGTGGGTCCTCAGCACGAGTTGGCTGGAGAGGTCAGTGCATTGTTGTGTGAGTTCACCGGCTTCGACCGAGTGGCCTTGTGCAGCACTGGCTCCGAGGCGGTGCTAGGTACCATGCGCGTAGCCCGTATGGTAACTGGCCGTTCCCTCATTGTGGCCTTCTCTGGCTCCTATCACGGCATCAACGACGAAGTGCTGGTACGCGGAACCAAGAAACTGAAGTCGTATCCGGCTGCCCCCGGCATTATGCCCGAAGCCGTACACAACATGCTAATCCTGGACTATGGCACCGATGAAAGCCTGCGCATTATCAAGGAGAGGGCCCACGAGCTAGCAGCCGTATTGGTGGAGCCTGTACAGAGTCGGCGGCCGGAGTTTGTGCCTATCGAATTCCTCAAGCAGGTCCGAGCCATAACCAAGCAGTCTGGCACTGCGCTCATCTTTGATGAGGTGATTACCGGCTTCCGCATGCACCCTGGCGGCGCCCAAGCACTCTTCGGTATCAAAGCTGATCTGGCATCTTATGGCAAAGTGGTAGGCGGTGGCTTACCTATTGGCGTCATTGCGGGGCACAAGAAGTTCATGGACGCGCTGGATGGCGGCTTTTGGCAATATGATGACGCTTCTTACCCCGAGGTAGGCGTCACGTATTTTGCGGGCACCTTCGTGCGACATCCTCTCGCCCTAGCCGCGACCAAAGCCACCCTGCTCTATATGAAAGAGAAAGGCCCGGCCTTGCAAGAAACCCTCACAGCAAAGACCAACCAATTGGTGGAGGGAATCAACCAGATATTCAAAGAAGAACGGCTTCCCGCTTTCGCAGCTCAATTCGGCTCTTTGTGGAAAATTAAATTCAAAAAAGAAATTCCATACAGCGAATTACTATTCACGCTAATGCGCGAAAAAGGAATTCATATTTGGGACGGATTTCCTTGCTTCATGACTGAAGCGCACACCCTCGAGGAAATAGAGCTGCTTATTTCTTTGTTTCAGGAAAGTGTGAACGAGATGATACAGGCCGGCTTCTTTCCAGAGAGCCCCAACCATCCAAAACCCACTCCTAAGCTTCAAAACCTGCTTTCTGTAAATCAACCGCCGGTACCAGGCGCAAGATTAGGAAGAGACCATAACGGCAATCCGGCTTGGTATATATCCAATCCTGAAATACCTGGCAAGTATTTAAAGATTGATATCAACTAAAACACCAATTCCTATTTCCATTGAGAAAAAGGAATTACTCACACTCTTTTTATAAGCAGGTAATACATGACATCTAGCGTGTACTTCTAACACGCGCTAGAAAAGTTGAAGCATATGTTAACCGATATTCAAGCACCGCAACGCACCGCAGGATCACAAGCTTTGGCAGTGGACTTCGACCCTTTTATGGAGCCGGAGATTACTCGGCTGGTACCGATTACCGATCCGCAGGCTGAAATATGGCTGGCCAGCCTGCTGGGCGGCGACGATGCAAACCGGGCATACAACCAGTCGTTGTCGGTGCGGTTCACCGGGCCGCTCAATCAGGCGGCTATGCAACAGGCCTTGCAGCAAACCGTGAACCGACACGAGGCCCTACGCTCTGTTTTCAGCGCCAACGGGAAGCATATGTGCGTGTTTGCTACCGTGGCTACGGACCTGGCCTACCAAGACATTGCGAGCCTACCAGCGGCAGAGCAAACTCGTGTCGTTAGCAACTTCATCGAGCAGGATGCGCAGCACGTGTTCGACTTGGTGCATGGTCCCCTGCTGAAAGCCTCCTTGCTTCGGCTGGGCAGCGAAGAGCACCAGCTTGTCCTTACCGTTCATCACATTGTGTGTGATGGATGGTCGCTTGGCATTCTCTTACAGGATGTAGGCAAGCTTTATTCGTTTTACAGTCAAGGCTTGCGGCCTGTGTTGCCTCCAGCTTCAGAATTTAGCACGTACGCCCACGAGCAAGCACTGTTCCGGAGCAGTGAGGAATACGCCCAGATCGAGCAATTCTGGATACAACAGTACCACGACTCGGTGCCGGTGCTAGAGCTACCAACTGATTTTCCCCGGCCAGCCTTTCGCACGTACCAAGGTACCCGCCTAGACTTTCCCCTCAGTAGCACCCTAGTTGCCAAGCTAAAAAAAGTGGGGGTGGAAGCGGGTTGCAGCTTTGTCACGACATTGCTGGCAAGTTTTGAGCTGTTGCTGCACCGCCTAACCGGTCAGGAAACGGTAGTGGTGGGGTTACCCGCGGCGGGCCAGCCGACCACTGGCAGCCAGCACCTGATAGGGCACTGCGTCAACCTGTTACCATTGAAGAGCCACTTCGGCCCCGAGGACACGTTTCAGGGCTTTCTGCAACAACGCAGAGCCTATCTGCTCGATGCCTACGACCATCAGGGACTCACGTTTGGGAGTTTGTTGAAGAACATCAACGTAGCCAGGGATGCCAGCAGGATTCCCTTGGTTCCCGTTGTTTTCAACGTGGATATGGGCCTTGCAAATGGCGTGGCATTCCACCAATTAAGGTATGAGGTGCGCACAAACCCTCGGGCTTATGAAACCTTCGACTTGTTTTTGAACGCAAGCGGATCGGAAAACCACGTGGTTTTAGAGTGGTCTTACAATACGGCGCTGTTTACGGAAACAAGGATTGGCCGCATGATGGCCGAATTTGAATTGCTGTTACAAGAGGTTACCACTGCTCCCAGCCAGAAAAAGGTGCAGCGGGAAAGCTACAGCGCCAACAAAGTACCAACTGCATATTCGCTGCTAAACGATACAACTGTTGATTACCCGAAAGGCATATCCCTACCTGCTCTTATTGCCAATCAAGTAGTTGCAGCGCCCCATAAAACGGCAATCAAATTCCGTAGCGCTACATTGTCTTATTCTGACTTACACACCAAGTCAAATCAACTTGCTCATTTCTTCCTTCAGAAAGGGATTAAGAGCGGAGACATTATTGGTGTTGCACTTGACCGTTCTCTTGAACTGGTCGTAACGCTGCTGGCCGTTATAAAATGCGGGGCGGCGTACCTCCCTCTCGACCCAACCTACCCCGATGACAGGCTGGAGTTTATGCTGCGTGATTCAGCTGCAAGACTGCTTGTCTCGTCTAAAGAAGTAAGCGGTACTGTTCTTACTGCTGGGGCGGAAACCTACCGCATCGAGGACGCTCTGCTGGAGGCAAGCCAACATCCGACTTCTGCTGTTTTAACTGTTATACCGGATGAGGCCGTTCTGTATGTTCTCTACACGTCGGGCTCGACAGGGTTACCGAAGGGCGTGCAGGTGAAGCACCACAGCATGGTGAATCTGCTGCGTAGCATCAAGGAGGCAATCAACGTATCGACAGACGATAAGCTACTGGCAATTACTACCATCTCGTTTGACATAGCTGGGTTAGAGCTTTTCCTACCACTGATTAGTGGTGCCACCGTAGTACTTGCCGAAACCCACGCCACCAAGGACGGCCAGCTGCTGTTACAACTGGTCGAAGAGGAAGCGGTTACTATCCTGCAGGGTACGCCCTCAACCTGGCGCATGATGCTCGATGCAGGCTGGATAGAACCGTATCCTTTGCAGGCTATCAGCGGCGGCGAAGCATTGTCCAATGAACTTGCGGAACGTCTTGCTAGCCGCTGCAAGGCATTATGGAATATGTATGGCCCAACTGAAACCACTATCTATTCCTCGGTAAAGCAAGTCACGGCCCCAACCCAAGTAATTACGATAGGCAAGCCTATTGCCAACACTCAATTCTACATTCTGGATGAGTCAGGCAGTCTGGTTGCGCCCGGCACGGCCGGTGAGTTATACATTGCCGGCACCGGTGTAGCCAACGGCTACTTAAACCGCCCAGAGTTAAACCGGGAAAGATTTATTGCCAATCCATTCTCACCGGATGTAGCCAGTAAACTATACCGAACCGGCGACTTAGCCAAACTGATAGATACCGGCGAAATCCAGTATCTAGGCCGGGCCGATCAGCAGATCAAAGTGCGAGGATACCGAATCGAGCCGGGTGAAATAGAATATCTGCTTACCTCCATTTCCGAAATAAAGGAAGCCGTAGTAGTGGCCAAAGAAGACAGCTACGGCCTGACGCGTTTGCGCGCCTACATAGTGCTTGCCGTTGCCACTCAGCACCAAGACGCTGGCATTTCCATTTGGAGAAAGGTTCTCGCCGATAAACTTCCGGCATACATGATTCCCAACGATTTTATTGTTGTTGAATCCATCCCCAGAACGCTGAACGGCAAGGTCGACAGAAATGCGCTGCTACAGGTTGCCGCGCCTACTCCTCGCCATACCACCGTTGAGCACGGGGAGCCGAGAACGGACGTAGAGCAAATGGTAGTTGCTATCTGGAAGAAGTACTTACAGCTAGACACCATCAGCATATTCGATGATTTCTTTACAATAGGTGGCCACTCCCTAATTGCCGTTCAGGTGATGGCGCATTTAGAGAAAGAAACCGGCAAAAAGCTACCCTTAGCCACGCTGTTCGAGAGTTCCACTGTCGAGAAGCTTGCTGCTGTATTACAGCTAGACAGCAAGTTTATCACCTGGAACTCACTGGTTCCTATCAGGCCGCACGGCACCAAAACACCACTCTACATTGTGCACGGCGGAGGATTGAATGTACTCTTGTTCAATGCATTGGCCAAGAACATGGCCCCCGACCAGCCGGTGTACGGCTTACAAGCCCAAGGCCTCAACGGCATCGATGAGCCGCACGACAGTGTAGAAGCTATGGCAGCCCACTATATAGCAGCCATCCAAGCCCAAAATCCGAATGGCCCTTATGCACTGGCAGGCTACTCCTTTGGCGGTATCATCGCCTTCGAGATGGCCAAGCAATTGCAGGCTGCTGGAAAGCCCGTGGAGACGTTGGCTATGTTCGATACGTACGCAGACCAACCCAAGCAATTCAAGTCAGGAGTTGCCAATTCCATCAAACACATTGCGTCTTCGGTCAAGAGGTTAGCTTACAATTTCGTGCTGCTCTACAAAAATCCGAAAGACACTATGGCGTATAAATGGGAAGCGTTGGGAAGGCTTGCGGATAGATTTAAATACGACAAAGTGAAGCATTATGAAATCACGTACGGCTACCCCCACAAAATGGGAGAAGCACAGAGCACAGCAGCCAATACCTATCAAATCGTACCTCAGCAGGTGAAAATTGATTTGTTCCGAGCCAAGGAAAAGACGTACTACATGGACGACTTTGTTTATTTGGGTTGGAAGGAATTTGCGCTAGGAGGAATTGATATCCATGAGGTACCCGGCGACCACAACTACATGTTTGCCCCGCCGAACGATGTAGAAGCAGGCCGAGTACTACAAGCCGCCTTGGATAGAGTTTGAATAGCTGAACGTCCGTGCCAATAACTTCAGCATGCCTGCCGTAACGGTGTTGTGCAACACCACCATCCCCACACCTAGCACCCGTTTTCCCGACAAACTCTACAGCAACAGCGTGCACCTGTTTGCTGTAGAGACAAGCACTCATAAAAACCTAGTCCACCACGCAGAGCACATCCTTTGTGAAAGCGAGATAGCCAAAGCAGGAAGCTATCATCAGTTGGAAAAACGAGAGCAGTATGTAATCAGCAAATGTGCTTTGCGCATTCTGCTTGGAGCATACCGCAAACAGCACGGCCAGGCTTTAGAATTCGCAGGTGGCTTCAACAGCAAGCCCATGCTTGTTGGCTTGGAACCGCTTTATTTTTCTATTTCATACACTTCTGGCTGCACACTGATTGGCATTGCCCTCGACTCCATAGGAGTAGATATAGAAAAGGTAGATGGCGCCTTCCGTTACCAAGACATCAGTGAAACGTGTTTCAGCTTGCGAGAGCAGGCGTACATCGCGCAGAGTGCCACTCCTTCCGTTGCGTTCTATCAACTCTGGACGCGCAAGGAAGCGTTGGTGAAGGCTACCAGCAAAGGCATTGATGACGATTTGCAGTCTGTGCCTTCTCTAAACGGTTTGCACGTGATGCAAGGCGAACTACTGGCCACAGCTAGCAACTGGACAACCAGCAGTGTCCTTCTCAGCCCTGCTTACAGCGCGGCCGTATCATATCCGTCTTCTTCCACAGCCAGAGACATAATAGTACACACCCCTAACGACCTACCCCCCCTGCTGTTCACTTACTAGGCTTCGGGACGGGCTTTACGATGCAAGTGCCCCGCCAAGGTACGTTCCTGGTTAGTTGGCAGGTGCTAACAGTCGTTGCAGTAGGCGGCGCGCATCATTGATGCGCGGAACATGGTGGCGCGCTTCTGAACGGGGAGAGATGCCCACTTTGATGGTGTAGGCATCAGATGGAACTGCTCGGAACATATCCTCATCGGTGTGGTCGTTGCCTAGGGCCAGTATGTAATCAGGCTGGTACAGACTGATCCAGCGCAACGCGGCTGCTCCTTTATGGATTCCGGCATTGCGTACTTCCACCACTTTGTCGCCTTCCACCACTTGAAGGTCCGTATTGGAGGCTAGAAACGTGAGGTGGCTCATCAGTTCGCGGGCGCGCACCAGCCCCAGTTCGGGGTCGGCGCGGCGGAAGTGCCACGCCAGTGAAAAGTCTTTCTGCTCGATGTATGACCCCGCAGTCCGCCCGACATACAACTCCATAACAGGCTGCATCTCCTGTTGCCATTCGGACCGCAACGTATGGATCAACGACCATTCCTCGTTCGGTGGCCGCAACCACGCGCCATGTTCTGCAATCAGGCCGATGGGCAAGTCACCGAACCATTTAGTAAGCGTATGCCGGTCGCGGCCACTAATGATGGCGACCTGGGTGGCCATCGTTAGTCAGCGCCTTAAGCAAGTTCAGCAGTTCGGCGTCGGGTCGGGCACGCTGCGGGTTGGCAAGGAAGGGTACCAGGGTACCATCGTAGTCCAGTAACAACAACCGTTGCTTGGCTTGCTGGTAATCACGCACCAGATACTGAGCATTTCTCGCATCGAGCTGAGCGGTAGCCAAAGCCAATTGCTTGTGTTTTGCGTACTCAAGCCGTTCTATAAATAGGCGGCTCCAAGCAAATACATCATACTGCTGCACAAGGTTTTGCATGTTCGACATGCGCTGGCGCTGCTCTTCTTCAGGCATCACCAAAGCTACATGGAGCGCCTCTGCTAACTGCCCAATATCCGTAGGATTGATTAGAAGCGCATCGGCTAGTTCTCGGGCCGCGCCAGCTCGCTCACTAAGGATAAGCACTCCGCTCTGGTCGGCTTTGCTTGCCACAAACTCTTTGGCCACCAAGTTCATACCGTCCCGCATGGGCGTAACCAATCCAATATCTGCCAATTGGTACCAAGCGGCCAATTCCTCAAGGGGTAAGGATCGGTAGAAATAATAGACGGGCCGCCAACTGATGGTGCAATACTTGGCATTGATACGCCCCACTAGCTCATCAATTTCCTCTTTCAGCCTTCTGTACGTTTCCACTTGGTCGCGGGAGGGAACTACCACCATAACCAAGCTCACGTATTCGCGCCACTCAGGATAGCGCTCCAGCAGCAGTTCAAAAGCCCGCAGCCGCTCGGCAATGCCTTTGGTATAGTCTAGCCGATCAATAGACAAGATGATGCGGGCGCCACGCAATGCCTCACGATAGGTATGCGCATACTCCTGTGCCGGTGCCGAGACGGCCGCCGTGGCGTACCGGTCGTAGTCGATGCCCAAAGGGAAGGTGTCAACCAAGATAGTACGGTCAGCTGTTTCGATCTGCCCGTTCTGGTTGGTCAATCCTAGCAGTTGCGACACAGCATTCAGAAAGTGCCGCATGTAGCTGAACGTATGGAAGCCAATCAGATCAGCACCTAACATTCCTTGCAGCAGTTCCTTGCGCCACGGAAGCACCCGAATCAGCTCCTGCGACGGGAATGGAATGTGCAAGAAGAACCCAATAGTGGCCTGGGGGCGGGCCTGGCGAAGCAGACTAGGTAGCAGCAGCAATTGGTAGTCGTGCACCCAGATAGTATCCTCGGGGCCGGCTTGCTCTAGCACCGCCTGACAGAATTTCTCGTTGACGGCTACATAGGCAGCCCAAGTAGCATCATCGAAAACGGCATACTGCGCGAAATAGTGGAAAGTGGGCCAAAGCGTTTCATTGCAGAATCCTTCGTGGTAGTCCCGAAACTCTGCTTTCGTCAAGAACACTGGCGACATGCTATTGGCACGCAACTCCTCTACTACAAGGTCCTGTTCTTCTGCCCCTTCTACTGTTAAGCCGGGCCAGCCAACCCACACATTGTCGCCGGAGCGGTAGATGGAGCCAAGCCCAGTAGCCAGGCCTCCTTCACTTGGTTGAAAAGACAGCTTGTCGTCCGTACGGAGCACTTTTACAGGCAAACGGTTGGAAACAATGATGGTTTTAGCCATAGACAGAGGATGGGAAAGCGCAGGTATAAAACAGCAACTTTCACCAGATGATATCTTACAAAAAAGCCAAACAGGCATTAGAGTCCAATTAACTCAACGTTAAAAAACATTAAAGCGCGAAAAATGTCCTGCCTATCCCGCTTCTTGTTCAACTCACTAACATACAGATCCGGCCACCTTCACCGCTTTGGCACAGTGGCTTTCATAGGTAAAAGCACTGCAGTTGATCCGCCACGCAACTTGCTCGTTTGTATGGAATAAAGCCGTTTTGCGTAGCTAGAAACCAAGCAGCCGGAGCATCTTAACTGGCCCCCATGCACAGTTGCACCCGCGGTGCTACTTATAGTCTACTTTTTTGCAGCTACGTTACGCCTTGCCTATGACTACCCCTATCCTGTTCATTCTAAGCGGGTTCCTTATATTCCTGGGTCATTACCTAGCCGAACTACTTAACCGAACCAAAATTCCCGATGTGGTGGGTATGCTGCTTGGGTCCATCACCCAACTCCTCGACCCAGCCTCGTTTGGGCAGGCCGGGTGTTTTCCAACCTGGTGCTGGTCTTTGTCTTGTTTGAAAGTGGGTTGGAAGTACGGCTGAAACAGCTACGCGCCGCATTGCGCTGCACGCTGGAGCTTACGACTATCAACTTTGTGGTTACCACGTTGGTAGTGGCCACACTGGGTCAGCTTTTCGAAGAGCTAGTCTTTATTAGCGCACTTATATTGGGCACCATTCTCGGGGGCACGTCTTCCGCCGTTGTCACCACGTTGGTCCGCAAGGTGAATATCCTGCCGCAGACCTCCACGACGCTGGTTATGGAGTCGGCGCTAAGCGACATCTTCACCCTGGCTATTCCTATAGCCCTCATTAGCTTTTACTCGGGCTCTTCGTTCAGTGTTGTAACGTTGTTCACCGAAATTCTTTCTTCTCTGATTGTAGCGGTATTAGCTGGAGTTGGGTGTGGCTACCTGTGGTTGGTACTGATGACCCAGGTGTCCACCTTGCTCAAAACGCGGTTCTAGACACCGGCCTTCGTCTTTTTGCTTTATGGCGCAGTCTAACTGCTTCGTTTCAGCGGGCCCATTGCGGTGCTGTTTTTTTTCTATCACGCTCAGCAATATGCTACTGCGTCCTGGTGGCCTGCAGCACTATTTGCCAGCTCGGCACGTGGAGCTGACCGCCACCGAACAGGACTTCTCCTCGAAAATCGTTTTTCTACTACGCACGTTTTTATTTGTGCACGTGGGCATGTCTTTCGTCCTCGACAACGGCTATCCGATAGCTCTCGGTGTGAGCATGACGGTGCTGCTTTTTCTGGTGCGCATCCCAATGGTGCTGACTACCACCGACAAGTAGGCACCGCAGTTCGATATAGCTTTCATGAGCATCATGATACCCAAGGAACTGAGGTCCGCCATGTTGGCTACGCTACCCGCACAGCGTGATATACCCAGTGGCCACATCATTCAGATCGTCACCTTAGTCGTTATCATGGCCACTATCGTCTCATGCACGGTGCTCTTTTTTTCTATTGGAAAAGCGCCAGATCTTAGGTTTCTACACCCTATTTTTCGGCCGCAACCGCCCCGTAAAAGCTAGCTCGGAGGAGACGCGGCAAGAGTAACGGCGGCACTTGTTTCGAGAAGCCGCGTGGCAAAGACCCTGAAAACAAGTATAGCCACCCGCTGTGGATGGCTATACGAATTGGGGTGGGCCCAACTGGAATCGAACCAGTGACCTGCTGATTATGAGTCAGCTGCTCTAACCGATTGAGCTATAGGCCCAGCGCGAAGACTGCCAGAGCAGTTGGTTTCGGCAGCGCAAACTTCGACTTTTACGGGCAATTTTGCAACGCTGCACGCAAGATTTGCTGCAACTGACCTTCCGCCTCAACCAAGCAACGTTTGCTTTCCCAGTGCTTACCGATCAACTTATGCCACACAAACTGCCTCATCTGCTCTTCGACTTTGGAGGAGTTATTATCAATATCGAGTTTCAGCGCACCTTGGAAGCCATGCGCCGCCTGAATGTGCAAGGTGAAACAATTCCCTTCACGCAGGCCGCGCAAAGCGAATTGTTTGACCTGATGGAAACGGGACGCCTCACGCCGCACGAGTTTCGGGAAGGGCTGCGCGCGCACTACAACCTCACCGCCACCGACGACGAACTGGACGCAGCCTGGAACGCTTTACTACTGGACGTACCGGCGGAACGGCTGGCCCTTATTGCCGATTTGCGCGCTCAGGGTCACGAAACGGCACTGCTTTCCAATACCAACCAAATTCATATCGATGCCGTCAACCAGACGCTGAAAACGCAGTACGGTTTCGAGCAGGGCATTGCTGATGTGCTGGACCGGGTGTTTTATTCGCAGGAAGTGGGGCTGCGCAAACCAGGGGAAGAAATTTTCCTGCATGTCTTGCGCGAGATGAACTGGAAGGCCGAAGAAACTCTTTTCATTGAAGACAGTTTTCAACATATCGAAACGGCCCGCCGCCTGGGGTTGCGCACGTTGTTTCTGACTCCGCCACACACCCTCACCGACGCTCTGCCCGCTGCCATCCGTGCCTTTCCCCGAGAATACTCCCCCGCCTCTCCCCTTTCCTGACGCTCCGTCTCCTTCCCTATCGTCTGCCGATGAGACGGAGGAGGACTTTGTTCGCTACGAGCAGCCGGAGTCCCCACGCTGGCGCACCACGCTGCTGCACCTCGTGCTGTTTGTGGCCACGCTGCTTACCACCACGCTGGCGGGCATTGAACTGACGCGAGGCGGTATCAATTTCCTGCCGATAGAAATATTCCTATTGCCTGGACCGCAGCTATGGACAGAGTTGAAGCGCGGGCTGTGGTTTTCGCTGCCATTTCTAGGGGTCCTGACTGTGCATGAGTTCGGGCATTATTTTACGGCCCGCTACAATCAGATCCGGGTGACGCTGCCGTATTATATTCCGTTTATCCTTGGTATTGGCACGTTTGGGGCTGTTATCCGAATCAAAGACCGAATTTTTTCGCGCCGTGAATTTTTTGATGTTGGATTGGCGGGTCCATTAGCAGGCTTTGTGGTGGCCGTACCTGTCCTTATTTACGGGTTCACGCATTTGCCGTCGTTGGAGTATCTGTTCCAGATTCATCCGGAGTACCGGGTGTATGGCGCCGAGTACGCCCAGTATGTCTACAGAGGCGAACCGGGTATCACGCTAGCGAAGCCACTACTGTATCAAGGGCTGGAATACCTTTTTGCCGATCCGGCGCTGATTCCTCATCCCAACGAGCTAATGCACTACCCAGTGCTGCTGGCGGGCATACTGGCGTTGTTTTTCACGGCGCTCAACCTGCTGCCCATCGGGCAGCTCGACGGCGGGCACATTCTGTATGGCTTGCTCGGGTTTCAGCGCTTCAACCGACTATCGGCGGTGCTGTTTATTGCGTTTATTTTTTACGCCGGACTAGGATTATTTTCCTTGAATAGCTCCTTGGATACCTGGCTGTATTGGGGCCTTCCGTATTTCGGCTACCTGTTTTTAGTTTTTCGGCGGGCTCTGCCTACGCCACGCCGCGCCTTATTGCTCAGTTTGGGCGTATGGATAGCACAACTAGCTGTTACTGTGGCTTTCCCTGGAATTCTCGGCAACCCAGGGTGGCTGGTTTTCGGCTTGATGCTGGGCCGCTTCACGGGCATCTATCATCCACCGGCGCCCGATGAAGCTCCTCTTAGTGCCGGCCGCAAGGTGCTCGGCTGGCTGATGTTGGCTATTTTTGTGTTGTGCTTCACCCCAAGTCCTTTTCACTAGCCAGAGCTTACAGCAACCCAATAGCTAGCAAATTTCTGGTTTCTGGTGCATCTTATCCGGCAATCCGCCCGATGTCTCGCCGCAAGCACTGTACTCTCCGACATTCTCTCTGATGCTTATTGAACAACGCCGGCTGCTGGCTGGCTCTACGCAGCTGGCTCTTCGTCCGAACGGACTCTACGTTTGCCAGCGCAACCGCAATGGTTGCCCAACGCTGGAATTTGAAATGCCTTACGAAGAAGTGCTGCCCGTTCGCGTTATCCGCCACCGGAGCACGCCCCAGCTAAGCTGGGTTCCTTTGACTGTGCTTTGGATTAGCATGAACGTGCTGCAGCGGCTGCTCCCAACCAGCGGCCCCATGTCCAATGCGGCGTGGCTTGGCCTATTCGGGCTAAGCGGGCTGCTGCTGGCGGGCTACCTATACGGGCAGCGCAACTGGTGGAAACACGTGACGCTTGGTACGGCCCGTGCCAACATCACGCTGGCCGACCGACCGGCTGAGCGGGCCTCCGTAGACAAGTTTACGCGCGTCTTGGAGCAGCGCACCAAAGACTACTTGCGCAACGAGTACGCCACCATCAACCCGCTCGGCGTTATTGAGTTGCAGCTTAACCGCCTCCAGTGGCTTCGCCGCCTCGATGTGCTCAGCGAATCGGAAGTGCGC
Organism: Hymenobacter tibetensis; assembly: GCF_022827545.1. Taxonomy (NCBI): domain Bacteria; kingdom Pseudomonadati; phylum Bacteroidota; class Cytophagia; order Cytophagales; family Hymenobacteraceae; genus Hymenobacter; species Hymenobacter tibetensis. Next base: position 1,936,308 of record NZ_CP094669.1, on the reverse strand, counting down.
GTCTTGGCTACTCGCCTCACCGGTCGCTTGGATTCACCGCCGTTGCGCAGTATGGGCCAGGTGCTGGAAACGCCTTATCTGAATTAGTAGCCAGACAACCAGTAAAAAAAGGGAGGCCGACACTCCGCTTGCGCAACGTGCGCAGCCGGAGCGTCAGCCTCCCTTTTTTTACTGGTTGATTACTGCTTTGCTTTATCGTCCTTCTAGCGCTGCTACGCCGGGCAATTCCTTGCCTTCCATATACTCAAGTAGCGCACCGCCGCCAGTGGAGATATACGATACTTTATCGGCGAAGCCAAGCTGGTTGACTGCCGCGGCAGAGTCGCCGCCGCCAATGAGGCTGAAGGCGCCAGCTTCCGTAGCCTCAGCAATGGCCTCGGCTACCTTCGTGGTGCCGGCTGCAAAGTTGCTCATCTCGAACACCCCCATGGGGCCATTCCAGAGCACTGTTTTGGACTGGCGCACGATGTCGGCAAAGGCTTTTTGCGACTCGGAGCCGAGGTCAAGACCCAGCCACCCGTCGGGAATGCTGTCGTTGTTGGCTTGTTTGGTGTTGGCGTCGTTGGCGAATTTATCGGCAATGACACTGTCGGTAGGCAGCACCAGGTTTACGCCTTTGTCTTTGGCTTGCTGGATGAGGCGGAGAGCCAAATCCATTTTGTCGGCTTCCAGCAACGAGCTACCAATACTGCCACCTTGCGCTTTGGCAAATGTGTAGGCCATGCCGCCCCCAATCAGGAGGTTGTCAACCTTATCAAGCAGTTTTTCAATCAGTTGAATCTTGTCGGAAATTTTGGCGCCGCCCATAATAGCCGTGAAGGGACGCTCGGCATGTTCGAGCACCTTCTGCGCATTGTCCAGCTCCGACTGAAGCAGGTAGCCGGCTATCCGGTCTTCGGGAGCGAACTGCGCTGCCATTACGGCGGTGGAAGCATGCTTCCGGTGTGCTGCACCGAAGGCGTCGTTCACGTATACCTCGCCTAGTTTGGCTAGCTCCGTAGCAAATGCTTCGTCGCCTTTCTCTTCCTCAGGATAGAAGCGCACATTTTCAACGAGCAGTATCTGGCCGGGCTGCAATGCCTGGGCCTGCTGCTCAGCCTTCAGCGCATCCGGAGCAAACTGCACCTCGGCACCATACTCCTCCCCTAGGCGGGCCACAATGTGTTGGAGCGAGTACTTGTTTTCGGGGCCGCCTTTGGGCCGGCCTAGGTGTGAGAGCAGTACCACCGAACCGCCATCCGACAAAATCTTTTTGATAGTGGGCGTTGCTGCCCGAATGCGGGTGTCGTCGGTGATGTTGAACTCCTTGTCAAGCGGCACGTTGAAGTCCACGCGTACCACGGCGCGCTTGCCACTGAAGTTGTACTGGTCGAGGGTTTTCATATGAGAATGGGGATGATGTTTGGGCCTTGTACGGCACGAATGTAGCAAGTAGTGCGAATCAGCCGCCTGTATCCGGCATGGCACCCCGTTCTTTTTCACCCACACAAAGCCAGCAACCCAGCCAGCGGAACCAATCTGCTAGGCGTACGTGTAGCCAGCCACACAGTGGTACTGCGTTCTAGATTCCCCTTACCTTTGTGCTATCTATGAAAATTGGCATCTTCTTCGGCGGACCGTCGCGTGAGCGGGAAATTTCCTTTGCGGGCGGCCGCACCGTATATGATAACCTCGACAAGTCGTTGTTCGAGGCCATTCCCATATTTGTTGACAGCCGCGGCAACTTTATCCTGCTCGACTGGCACTACATCTACAAAGGCACCATCCGCGACTTTTACCCGCCGGTTTCGGCGCTGCCGCCTTCCACCCTGCCCGTGCAAGTGTACCTGGAAAGCTTGGGCGAGCTGACGCAGGCGGAGCAGGACCGCATTATTGCGGAAGTAGGCCGCCGCGTGGAGCCGCATGAGCTGCGCGAGCTAGTGGATTTCGCCTTTCTGGCCTTACACGGGCCGGGTGGCGAAGATGGCGCTATTCAAGGCTTACTGGAGTGGTACGGAATTCCGTACTCGGGCTCTGGCATTTTGCCCTCGGCATTTGGCATCAACAAAGTGGCACAAAAGAAGCTACTGAAAGCCCTGAACCGGCCGACGCCTAATTTCCGCGTGCTGTCAGTGGAAGAGTGGGACGCTGCCGATCCGGCCGCCACGCTGCAGTATCTGGTGCGGGAGTTGGGCCTGCCGTTGGTGTTCAAAGCACCCCGTCAGGGTTCTAGCATCGGGGTCAGTATTCTTCGGGAAGCCGACGTAGCGAAATTCTTGGATGCCGTAGAACGCAGTTTGTTCCGCAAAACTGTTGTTGGGGCGGAGTGGCAGAAGCTCACCGAACGGGACAAGCTCCAGTGGGTGCAGCAGCTCGTGGACATCCGGGATGGTATCGGGCTTCCCGTGGAAGTTTCCACCCTCGCTCCTCTAGCTTCCAGTACCCTTGACGCCACTGCTCAGCCCTCTGAAAAGCAGATAGTAGCTCACCCCGAAGAACTGCTGCGCGTGCTAGACGCCACGTTGCAAACCACGGAGGCCGTGCGGCTAACCAATGTGGATGGTGAGGCCCAGGTACTGCTAGAGAGCTTCGTGCAGGGGCGCGAGTTTTCGTGCATTGTGGTGGAAGACCCAACTGGCAAGCCGCTGGCGTTGCCGCCCACCGAAATTGTGAAAGGCGAAGAGATGTTCGACTACCGGTCGAAATACCTGCCGGGCCTCTCACGCAAAATCACACCTATCGACTTACCCGAAGCCGACATTCAGCGCATCCGCGAGGCTTGCGAAGAGATGTTCGAGACCTTCGGTTTTCAGGTGTACGCCCGCTTGGACGGATTTATTAGTTCCGAAGCGCCCGTCACGGACTCCGAGGCAACGGCTACTGACTCGGGCAACTTTATTTTCCTCAACGACCCGAATACCACGTCGGGCATGTTGCCTGCTTCGTTTTTCTTTCACCAAGCTGCCGAAATCGGCCTGAATCCGTCGCAGTTTCTTACGTTTCTGATTCGCACGTCGTTGGCGGCGCGGCGGCGGGGGGGTATGCAGCCGGTTCGGTTGGCTGGTTTGCTGAAGCAACTGGATACGGCCGTGGCTTCACGGCAGCAGCAAGAGCGCACCCGTACCAAAGTCGCCGTGGTTATGGGCGGCTACTCTTCGGAGCGGCACATTTCAGTGGAAAGTGGGCGCAACATCTACGAAAAGCTTAGCTCCTCCGTCAAATACGAGCCTGTGCCGGTGTTCCTGACGGGCAACAGCCAAGAGTTCCGGCTCTACGTGCTGCCCATCAACGTGATGCTCAAGGACAATGCCGATGACATTCGAGAGAAAATTGAGTTGGCCGAAGCAGGCCACCCGACGCACCCTATTCTGACCCGTATCCGTCACGAAGCCGAGGCCATTACCAGTGCGTACGCCGGGCAACCCACTGAGCAGCCGCGGCGCGTGTCGTTTTCGGAATTGGCTGAAGAGGTGAGCGAGGTATTTATTGCCTTGCATGGCCGCCCAGGCGAAGATGGAGCGTTGCAGCGCGAGCTGGAACAGTACGGGCTACCCTACAACGGCTCGGGTGCCGAAAGCAGCAGCATCACCATCAACAAGTTCGAAACCAACCGCAAGCTGCGCGAAGCCGGTCTGCGAGTAGCCGAACACCGCATGGCTACCCGTCTGGAATGGACTGCCGATTCGGAAGGGTTCTACCAAAGCCTGGAAGCGCAGTTTCCGTATCCTTTCATTGCCAAGCCTGCCGACGACGGTTGTTCTTCGGCGGTCAAGAAAATCAAGAACCGCGCGGAGCTAGCTGCTTTTAGCCGCCTCATTTTCCGCGACCAGGAAGAACTGATGCCCGCGGATGCAACCGTGCTTCAGCTTGGGTTCAAAGAAGAGTTTCCGCAAAAAGAGGCTTTCCTGGTCGAGACCCTCATTGCCCGCGACGGGGCGGCTCACTTCTTGGAAGTGACCGGCGGCCTGCTCACCCATTGGGGCCCTAATGGCGAGCTGGAAATCGAGGTGTTTGAGGCTTCCGAAGCCCTTGCCACCGGCGAAGTATTAAGCTTGGAAGAGAAGTTTCTGGCCGGCGAAGGCCAGAACATCACCCCGGCGCGCTACGCCCCCGACCCGGCTGAGCGGCAGCGCATTTCCGAGGAAGTGAAAGCCGAGCTGCGCCGGGTGGCCGAAGTGCTGGACATTCAGGGCTATGCCCGCATCGATGCGTTTGTGCGAGTGCGGCAACAGGGCGCCGTGGAAGTACTGATCATTGAAGTAAATTCGTTGCCGGGAATGACGCCTGCCACCTGCATTTTCCACCAAACTGCCCTGGCCGGTTACACTCCCTACGACTTCATCGACCAGATTCTAGAGTTTGGGAAACAGAGAGCCGATAAGTTAGAGCTTAACGCCTAGAACCACGGCGCTAGCCTCGTCCGCTTTTCGTTTCTAAAACCTTCTGGCTGAATTCTCTACGTTCTCAGCGCTACTATCTCATTTCTAACGCACATGTCTTTTCTTAAATCTGATACGCCGCTTGATCTTGTCAAACACCTGGTGGTGATAGGCGTGGCGGCGGCGGCGTTGGTGTTCGGCTTTTTCTTCGTGTATCTGCCCCTCACCACCAACCACGGCGAAACCATTGTGGTGCCCAAAATCACGGGCATGAATCAGGCCGACCTCGACAGCTACCTCGACGAGCGAAACCTGCGCTACTTCGTGGACGACTCCACCTACAACCCGCGCGTACCACCGTTCCAGGTGCTCAACCAAGATCCAGCTCCCGGTGAGCGGGTGAAGGAAGACCGCAAAATCTATATTACGGTGGCCATGAAGAACCCACCGGTCATTAAGATGCCTACGCTAACGGGCGGCTCCGAAAAGAATGCCCAAATGATTCTTAGCAGCTATGGTCTGACGGTGGGCAAGCTGATAAAAGTGCCCAACCTAGAGCAGAACATGGTATTGCGGCAGATGGTGAACGGCAAGGAAATTGCGCCCGGCGCTCCTATTGCGAAAGGCACCAGCGTAGACCTCGAAGTGGGCGACGGTCTTGGCAACCAGGAATTTGCCGTTCCCAACCTACTCAACATGCCCGCCGACGAAGCCACTACGCTGCTAGTTGGCCAGGGTTTGCAGCTAGGTGAAACATTTTACCAGGAGCCACAGGAAGGCGAAGTGGAAGGCACGGTGGTAAAACAACGACCCGTAGCCGCGCCTGATGCTACCATCCGGATGGGCCAGCTCGTGGATATTTGGGTGGCCGGCAAAGCGCCCCTATCCGAGGTCAAGTAGTTTGTGCGCCTGGGCGCTTGAAGCAGCCGCCGTGTAGAGCACCCATGCTTTGCGCGGCGGCTGTTTGGTTGTCTGACTGCGGCACTCAACTTCTCGTATGCAGGATGACAGGGCTTGAAATATTCTCTTTCTCCGGTACGTTTAAATCCCGACTCTTACTTTGTGCTACATGATGAGTTTGAAACTTTTACGCTACTCGTTTCTATCCTTGCTTAGCCTAGCTCCCTTGGTGGGGCAGGCGCAGGGTGTAGGCCCCTTAACTACTGATCCGGCGCGCGCTTCTTCAAGTGCCGTTCGGACGACGGTGACGGCACAGCGCGTGCAAGCCTTGGCCCTACCCTTTTTCGATGACTTCACTTCTCCGCAGGAAGGCGCACCCACAGTACAAAACTGGGTGGTTCCGACGGGAGTATTGGTAAACAACCGCTTGGCTTTCGAGCCGCCAACGCGCGGCGTGGCCACTTTTGATGGGTTGCGGGCCAACGGCCAGCCTTATGGCGGCGGCGGCAGCAGCGAAATTGATGTGCTGGTTTCGCAGCCCATTGACTTGAGTGGACGCTCGGCGGCCGATCAAATTTTCTTCGGTTTCTTCTGGCAAGCCGGCAACATCCGCGGAGGCCTCAACACCAATAGTAGCAGCCGGCAGGTTTCTTTGCAAGTGGAATTCAAGGACAACACGGGCGGCTGGCGGCAAGTATGGATAGAGCGCAGCACCACCGGCAACCGGACGGCTTTCCGGCAGAAGTTTATTGCCGTCACGCAGCCGATGTTTCTGCACGCCGACTTCCAGTTCCGCTTCCGGGCCACTGGCGACGTTGCTACCAACGAAGACAACTGGAGCATCGACTATGTCCGGCTGGCACCGCTGCAACCCGTCCCTCCCCGGACCGTGGTTGATACGCTGTACCAGGATGTGGCCATTAGCAGGCCCTTAAGCAGCTTACTGACTCGTGGCACGGCCATGCCCGTGTGGCAATTCAACGCAGCAGCCAACCCCTCCAGCCAGTTGAACCCGGCCACCTTCACTACGGTGAACAACCTGGATAAGAGCGGCTTTCCTACGCCCTTGCAAGCAACCGGCACGCTGCAAGTGTTACCCACCGGACCAGTCGCCACCTTCCCTATCACTGCTCCCACTACGCTGATAAGCAACCAAAAGCAGGCACGGGCGGAAGGCAACGCGTCGTCTGTCACGCTGCCTATCACGCCCGAGCCAAAGACCATCCGGCACCGTGTAACACTCGCCAGCAATGAGGTAGACCCGCTCACCTTGCCCAACGACACTATTTCTCGCCTAACCGAACTGAGCGACTACTACGCCTTCGATGATGGTACCGCTGAAGCTACTATCAACATCAACCCCTTCGACCAGCCGGGCAACCGCTACTTTGCGTTGCGCTTCGAGACCAACCGCCCCGACCAAGTACGCAGCATCAGGCTACAGCTACTTCCCTTGTATCCGCAGGCGACGGGCCGCCAGATTACAATCAACATTTGGGACGCTGATCCGGACCCTGCTGCCAACGGACGACCCGCGGCCACTCCCAAAGCCACCCAGAGCTACAGTATTCCGGCTACGCTGCCGGCAGGCCAGAGCTTCATAGATATACCATTCACGGTGCCAGTGCCGGTAAGCGGACGGTTCTACGCAGGCTACGGCCATGGCCCAACCGGAACGCTTTCTGTGAACCCGGTCCGGTTGGGGTTGGACTTGAACACGCCTATTCCCGCTGACGCTTTCTGGCAATTCACGCCGGGCTGGTCGCAACCTACCGCTACATTCTACCCAACCGGCTCTCTGATGCTGCGGCCCGTGTTGAACAACAATATCCTGGCGGTGGCTCCCGCTGCTGTAGCAGCCACCTACAGCGTGTACCCCAACCCCAGCAACGACGGGCAGGTACGGGTGCAAGGCCGCTACGCACAGGCGGTGGTGCTGGATGCGTTGGGCCGAGTGGCTTGGCAGCAGCCAGCCTCTCAAACAGGCCAATCTACCTTAGATTTGCATGCCTTGCCAGCGGGGCTGTACTTGGTGCAACTCACCCTGCATGACCGGCTTACAGTCACGAAACGCTTGGTACTAACAAAGTAGAATTGGAGAAAATTGAGGAGCTTGGATAGCAGATTTGCCTTGTTTTCAACACCTTTGTCATCAGTAAGCCTTCCTTCCACTCCACTTTATCAGTAAGTAGAATGCCTGATATCACTCCTGCCGAGCTAAAGCAGCGCCAAGCTGCTGGTGAAAAGCTCACCATTATTGACGTTCGAGAAACCTGGGAAAACGAGGAAGCCCGTATCGAGGGCAGTCAAAATATTCCGCTTGGTACGCTTCCACAAAAGCTAGACGACCTCGACGAATTGAAAAACCAGGAAATCATCGTCCATTGCAAAGGGGGCGGACGCTCCTCTTCCGCTAAGGCCTTTCTTAGTCAGCAAGGTTTCATGAACGTGCGCAACCTAGTTGGTGGCTTTCAAGCGTATCAGCAGGCCTAAACACTTCTACTCCATTTACAAGAAGGGCCGCTTTGCTTTGCAAGGCGACCCTTCTTGCTTCTAGTCTATCTACCTTAAAATATTTATTATTGACTTACAAGTAGTTACAATAAACATAAACAATTTAATTGCACACAATTAAACATCACACAACCAAAGCCAGTTTATAACCCAAAGCGTATGACTTCATCTACCGACCCTATGGCTGCCACTGACTTGCTGAAGCTGGAAAACCAGCTTTGCTTTCCGCTGTATGCCGCTTCCCGGATGCTGACCAAGGCGTACCAACCTTTTCTGCAATCCCTCGACCTCACGTATCCGCAGTACTTGGTGTTCATGCTTCTGTGGGAGCACGAGCAGCTGACGGTGAAGGAAATAGGCGAAAAGCTGCTGCTGGATTCGGGCACGCTTACTCCGCTATTCAAGCGCATGGAGCAGAAACAGTGGGTGAGCCGAAGCCGTGACCCGCAAGACGAACGGTCGGTCATCATTAGTTTGCTGCCCGCGGGGCGGGAACTCCAGAACCGCGCATGCCACGTGCCCAGCCAGCTAATCGGGAAGCTGGACATGACCCCAGCCGAGATGGAAGAGTTGCGCGCTCATCTCCTGCATTTACTGACGCGGCTAACCTAACTGGTCGCGTTTTTTCTTTTTCACTCTTTCATCTTTTATGAAAATCGACAAAATCTTCACTGCGCAAGCTCTCGCCAAAGGCGGCCGCGACGGTCACGTTTCCACCAACAACAACGTACTGGATATCGACCTTAGCACTCCCAAAGAAATGGGTGGCCCTGGTAAGCCTGGTTCTACCAACCCCGAGCAGTTGTTTGCAGCTGGCTACGCAGCTTGCTTTGAAGGCGCACTGGGTGTAGCGGCTCGGCAAGCCAAAGTGAAACTAGAAGGCGTGACGGTAGAAGCCCTAATTGGGTTCGGCAAAGCAGAAGATGGCGGCTACGGCATTTCGGCCGACTTGCATATCAACATTCCCGGCATCGAGCAAAGCCAGGCCGAAGAGTTGGTAGAAGCCGCTCATGGTATCTGCCCGTATTCGCGCGCCACAAAGGGCAATATCGAGGTGAACCTCACCACCAGCACCAACGCCTAGAACGGCCCTAATTGAAAGTCATCCTGAGCCTGTCAGGAGTTTGCTTGGCTTGTAGTACACTGCCGCTGTGGCAGATATATGCATTGCCGAGGAAGCTTCGCCCTGCTCAGGATGACTTTTTAGTGTACACTCGCTCCTAGTTCCATATCTATGAACACGCAAACCATCTTATTTGCTAGCCGCCCGCAGGGTGCCCCTACCGCCGAGCAATTTCGGTTTGAAACCCGCGAAGTAGCGGCCCCGGCCGAGGGTCAAGTCCTGTTGAAAACCCGCTACGTTTCCGTTGACCCTTATATGCGCGGCCGGATGAGCGCGGCCAAATCATATATCGCGCCGTTTGAGGTAGGCCAGCCTATTGCAGGCGCAGTGGTGGCGGAAGTGGTGGAAAGCCACAGCGAAAGCCTTCCGGTAGGCAGCATGGTGGTCGGCAATTTGCCGTGGCAGGAATACACCGTAGCCGCCGCCAACACCGTGAACCGTATACCCACCGACAAAGCGCCCGCCAGCTACTTTCTTGGGTTGCTAGGCATGCCTGGGCTGACTGCGTACTTCGGGCTGCTTGAAATCTGCCAGCCCAAAGCGGGTGAAACGGTGGTGGTGTCTGGGGCAGCAGGAGCAGTAGGCATGGTAGTAGGCCAGTTGGCTAAGATTCACGGGGCCCGCGTTATTGGGACGGCTGGCTCCGATGAAAAGGTGGCTTACCTCAAAGAGCTTGGCTTCGACGAAGCCATCAACTACAAAACCACTCCCGATATAGCGCAAGCACTAGCTGCCGCCGCGCCCAACGGCATCGACTGCTACTTCGACAATGTGGGCGGCGCCATCACCGATGCCGTATACGACCAACTGAACACGCACGCCCGCATTGCTTTATGCGGCCAGATTTCCACCTACAACGCCACGGAAGCGCCCGTAGGCCCGCGCCCCGAAGGCAAGCTACTCAAAACCAGCACCAAGCTTCAGGGCTTTATCGTGAGCGACTACTCGGAGCGGTGGCCGGAAGGCGTTAAACAACTCACGGAGTGGTATAGCCAGGGCAAGTTGAAGTTTGAAGAAACCATCACCGAAGGGTTCAATCAGATTCCGGCCGCGTTCTTAGGCTTATTCAAGGGAGAAAACACTGGCAAAGCGGTAGTAAAAGTGGCGTAAAGCCTCCGTAAGGCAATGCTTTCTAGTCTTGCCCACTTACCCGTAGTGCCCAAGCACTACGCCAACCTCAATTCGTATGGAAAAGCAAGCAAGTAAGCAGAACGATATGTATTGCGTGGCGGCCGAATGGCGGGTACAGGCTGGGCAAGAAAAGGCCGTAGCCGACTTACTCCTAAGCGTAATGGAAGCTGTACGGAAACATGAGCCGGGCAACCTGCAATATATTGCCCACCAAGATCCGGTAGAACCAGCTCATTTCTTTCTCTACGAGCAGTACGCCAACAAAGCCGCGTACGAAACGCACCGCGCTGCACCTCATTACCAGGAGATAGTTCTCCAGCAGATTGTCCCGCTGCTCACCGAGCGCAAAGTATTCTTTTACCACCCTTTGGTATAGACAGAACTGTTCCGAATACCTTTTTCATTGTAACAAGCCCTCCCATGAACATACTACTCGTGTTGACTTCCCATGATCAACTAGGTACTACAGGCAAAAAAACCGGCTTCTGGCTGGAAGAATTTGCAGCTCCCTACTACGTATTCAAAGATGCGGGTGCCACCCTCACGCTGGCTTCGCCCAAAGGAGGCCAACCGCCCCTCGACCCCAAAAGCGACGAGCCTGGTGCCCAGACAGAGGCTACCGAGCGCTTCAAGAAAGACCCAGAAGCCCAGGACGCCCTCGCCCACACTGTGAAGCTCGACAGCGTTTCGGCCCCTGATTTTGATGCCGTGTTCTACCCCGGCGGCCATGGCCCACTCTGGGATTTGGCCGAGGATGCTACCTCCATTGCGCTTCTCGAAACCATGTATGCCGCTGGCAAGCCAGTAGCCGCCGTTTGCCACGCACCGGGCGTTCTGCGCCACGTAAAAGCACCTAACGGCTCGTTGCTAGTGGCAGGTAAAGACGTTACGGGCTTCACCAACACCGAAGAAGCGGCCGTTCAACTCACCGACATCGTGCCATTTCTAGTGGAAGACGAACTAAAGAAAGCCACCGGCAACTACTCGAAAGTAAGCGACTGGCAGCCATACGTAGTAACAGCTGGCAACTTGATTACCGGACAAAATCCAGCTTCGTCGGAGCCTGCTGCGCTAGAGCTACTCAAGCAGTTAGGCAAGTAGAAGGTTGATTGCCGTTTATCGATGCAGCCCCAGTAGCCCCTTCGTCGGGGCCACTGGTGCTGTTTGATTGTTACGGAGTGGGAATTGTTGAGGCGTTAGCTTAATCGGCCGTCGGAAGCATAGCGTAGCTCACCTAATTCCACCAGTTCCCGCAGCTGCTCGGTAACCGTACTGGCTTGGCCGGGGTTGAAATGTGCCAAGACCTCACGCGGAGTTTGTGGGGTGGTACGGAGCAAAGCCAACAACTGTTCGCGGAGCGCCACGGATGGCACTGCCTCTTGCTTGGCCTTCTTCTGCGCTAAGCAAAAATCACAGACCCGGCAAGCAGGCGCATCCAGCTCACCGAAGTACTCCAGCAAGAGTTGCTGCCGGCAGCGTCCTCCGGCGGCGTAGCGGATTACCGCTTCTGTTTTCTTGTGAGCTAGTTCTCGGGTTGCGGTTAGGCGCTTTTGGTCGAGCGGCAGCTTGTCGGCGTCGTAGCGGGGCGTGGCGAACTGGGCTTGGGGGGAGTCGTGCCGAGGCTGGTACTGAATAATGCCGGAGCGGTGTAGAAACAACAGCATTTTGCGCAGGTCCACTACGCTGAGCTTTAAGTGTTGCGCCAAGCTGTTCTCGGAAATCCGCTGAAACCCCGCAAACAGCTCTCCCCCATGAAAGCGCAGCAAACTTTTAATTAGCTGGTCGTGCTGGGCATTGGCTACCTGAAACCGATACAAATCGGTATGGTCTATGGGAATATGCACGCGGGCCGGATCGTTTACGGCTTCGTTCAGAACCACAAATGCTTCACGTGCCAGCGTACGCATGCTGTTGTGCGCATCCAGTGCTTTAATTCGGTACGTCTCAGCGAATTGCTGAATATCAAAATCAAAAGCGACCAACTCGCCGCCCCCCACCGCTGTGCGAGAAAAGTTAGCCAACGCTTGATACACCCGGCGCACCGTATCGAGGGGCGGATGGGCCTGCTGTGTACGGCGGCGCAACTCATCGGCATCATTTGGTCCGACGAGGAGCACGGCAAAGGCGTACTTCTCGTCGCGGCCAGCCCGGCCTGCTTCCTGGTAGTATGCCTCAAGGTTGTCGGGAGCTTCTAAATGCACTACCAGCCGGACGTCGGGCTTATCTATGCCCATACCGAACGCATTGGTGGCCACTATGCAGTGGACTTTGTTTTGCATCCAGTCTTGCTGGGTACGAGTGCGCTGCTCGCTGGGCAAGCCGGCATGGTAGGCTGTAGCTCGCACGCCATGCTGTTGCAGATACGCAGTGGTCTCTTCAGTTTGCCGGCGGGTACGGGCATACACAATGCTGGTTTTGCCGGCCCCTACCCCCCGTATCACTTCCAACAGCCGGCGCAGTTTGTCTTCAGTGGCCAGCACTGAATAGGATAGGTTGGGCCGAGCAAAACTTTGCTGAAATACCTTGTGTCCGGGCCGGAACCGTAACTCTTGTATGATATCCTGGCGCACCTTTTCGGTAGCTGTAGCTGTGAGGGCGATGCAGGGCACACTAGGCAGCACTTCTCGCAGCTCCGCTATGCGCAGATACGGCGGCCGGAAATCGTAGCCCCACTGTGAAAGGCAATGCGCCTCATCCACAGCCAGCAAACTCACCTTCATCTTCCCAATCCGTGCCCGAAACATATCCGTTAGCAGACGCTCCGGCGACACGTACAGGAACTTGACGGGGCCATACACGCAGTTGTCCAGCGTTTGGTCGATTTCTTGGTGGCTCATCCCCGCATACACCGCTTCGGCCTTGATACCCCGCTTGCGCAGGTTCTCCACCTGATCCTTCATCAGCGCAATCAGGGGCGACACCACCAAGCACAACCCGTCTCGTGCCAGGGCAGGTACCTGAAAACAAATGCTCTTTCCACCACCGGTCGGCAATAGCGCCAGTACATCCTGCCCCGCTAGCACCGCCCGGATAATGTCCTCCTGCAACGGCCGAAAAGCAGTATGTCCCCACGTCTGATGCAGTACGTGCAGAATATCGTCGGTAGGCAAGGTCAAGGTACGAGTAAGCTTAGCGGAACCACGAAGGTACGGCCGTTGCTTTTAAAACAGAAAGCCAGTGCTACCGTCGTTTCGCTGACCTTCAGGTAAGAAACTACCTTCTTGTTGCTCGTAGTAAAGTAAGCATGATTGGTTGCTGTTCAGGCTCGGTTATCCGGGCAAAGTTTTATTGTGTTTGCAAATAGCTTGTTTTCAATATTATATAAAATGGATAAGGCTTATTACTAAATTTATTTTTCGGAGCATAGTTCAATGAAATAAATATAGTTACATTTATAACAGTCAAAACGGCCTTTAAACGTTGTATAGGGCGCATCTGACTTTAAAAGACTATTTGCTCTCTCCTCGCTCTGCGTACTTACACCTCACTGCACCCTCTTTTAAATCATATTGCCATGAGCATAGATATATTATTAGAAAAACCTAATGTGTCTATTTCCTTCGATAACGCTAATCGTTGGCTCTACCTAGATTGGCACGGTGACCTTACTTTATCTTCCGTGCAAGAATGCTGCGTAGCGGTAGCCCAATGCTTTCTTTCTCAAAACTGCACCCGTATCCTTAACGACAACTCCAACGTCACGAGCATCACTTCCGACGTCGGGGCCTGGCTGGCCACCGAATACTTCCCTCACATGCAGATGGCGGGTGTGGAGTACATGGCATGGGTGTATTCCGCAGGTGTTGATATTCAATGCTGCACCGATGTAGCCTTGTACAATATCTCCTCACCAGTGGTCGCGCTATTCAGTGACATTGCCTCGGCCTACAGTTGGCTGTGTGCCGTGAAGTTCAAGTCGCCCATTTTCACGAAAGCAGCAAAGACGACAGTGTACCGGAATCAGCAAGAGCTTAAAACCTACGTGTCGTCGTTTGTTGTGAGTTCAATGTACGTGTACTAATCATTCGGGTATCTGCTTACGCGGCAGCCGACTGACCATTCTCACGGTCGTCAATTGCCTTCTTTAGCTTGGCAATAGCCTGCGTAGCTCGCTCATCGTCCAGACGGTTGATGTTAAGCAACATCTTGGTCTTCTCCTGGCGCGTGATAACCGGATGGTTCAGCAGACGAATAATCTCTTCCTTCTGCGCGGCCGAGGCATAAGTAACAGCAGCAACTGGCGCTTCAGGAGCAGGCTCAGCAGCTACGGCTATCATTGGAGCGGCTACTTCAGCCGCAACTGGCGCAGGAGCAGCAGGTACCACTGCCATAGCAGGCTGCGTGACAGTAGGCGTGTTGCCGCCATACTCCATCTCTTCAGCAGGCGTAGGCTCGTAACCAGCAGCCCGAATAATCCAGGCTAGGATGTTACGGTATGCTTTGCCAATAGCCCGGGTCTGGGCCATGCTCATGATAGCAAACTCCTGGTAGAACTTTTTGCCCTGCTCCTTGCTGGAGCAGATAGCGAAGCCCGCACCCACTGTCTGCCCGGAACGCATGTCGAACAGCGTCACCTTAGCTTGATATTTTAATTCTTGGTCGTTTGAAACGTTGATGACATGGTCGACGATGGGCACAATGCCCAAGCGCGAACCGGCATACTGCCAGCCTTCCACGTTCACAAACTCTTTGCCTTGCACCGTAGTGGTCAGCTTGTTTTCCTTGATGAACTTGGCCAGATCGGTAGCCAAGTGCAGGGTCTCGTCGGAGCGCGAAATGTCGTAGCTCTCCACTTTGGTCTTGCGAACCGGCTCTTTGATGGTCTTGGTTGCTTCGCTCATGGCGTCTGTTCTTTTATGTCCTGTAATACCGTGTTTGTGTTCTGATATGTAAACGCCTTGGCCTCCTAAAAGGTGCACAAATCTATATATTTTTTATAGAATTTTTACTCTGTCTGTCAGACACTTACAACTGCATATTCAAAAAAATTTAGTTGACTAATTTTTTTAGCCTTCCCCAGCATCTTTAGTGTGCTTTTCAGGTGGCGTTACTCTCCTGCGTACGGGCTAATGGAGCATAAGAAAACCCGCTCCTTCGTTTCCGGAAAACGAGGGAGCGGGTTGCAAAGCATGGTCCGGGGCGGAACGGACGCATGACCGAGGTCGTACGTAAATAGCATCTGAAAATGGCTTCCAGATGCCTTATATACGGCCAAGCTGAACGGCAGGTTATAAGCTAGCTCCCCCCCTCCCAGATCAGTCCGTCTTTCATCGTAATCTTCCGGTCAGCCATTTCAGCTAGTTGGTCGTTGTGCGTCACAATGACGAAAGTTTGACCTAGCTCTTTGCGCAGCAGAAAAAAGATTTGATGTAGCTCCTGTGCGTTCTGTGAGTCAAGGTTTCCGCTGGGTTCATCCGCAAAGATGATTTCGGGAGAATTGATGAGGGCACGCGCCACCGCCGTGCGCTGCTGTTCACCGCCACTCATTTCGCTAGGCTTATGGTCGGCGCGGCGCTCTAGGTTCAGCATGCCCAACAGCTCGCGGGCCCGAACTCGGGTTTCGGTTTCGGAACGACCGGCCAAGTATGCGGGCAAGCACACGTTTTCAAGAGCCGTAAACTCTGGCAGCAGATTATGGAACTGAAAAATGAAGCCGATATGCCGGTTGCGAAACCGCGCCAACTCCGAGCGTTTCAGTGAGCTAACCGATTCCCCATCGAAGAGCACCTCCCCCGAATCGGGGTTGTCGAGGGTTCCTAGAATGTGCAACAGGGTGCTTTTGCCCGCGCCTGACGATCCTACAATGGATACTATCTCGGATTTTTCAATCGTCAAATCGATGCCCTTCAGGACTTCTAGCGTGTTATATTTCTTACGAACGTTGATGGCTTGCAGCAAAACGGAACCAGGTAAAGTGAGCCGAGGGTATAGAAAACAAATCTACGGTTTGCCCCGCAGATTATGTGGTTGAACTCGATTTCGCCGTCCGGGGATGCCTCCCGACGATTGGTAGGCTAGAATATTGCAGTTGATAGTGGTTTTCTGCTACTTGAGTGGCCTGTTTGTAAGCGGTATTATGCCAACTACCTTTTCTTTTGCATTCGTACGCCGATTTTGGTGGGTTCCGGTGCTGCTTATGGCGGTACCCGTGGCACTGCTGGTAGTGTGGTGGCACTGGCCGCGGCAGGTGGTAGCCCTGCCCTCATCATCGGCGAACAGTGCCAGTAGTGTCTCTGGCCGCCCTACCGGTAACCGGTTGCGAGGCGTAAACTGGGTGGCCGCCGACTCGGTTTCCAGTTCGAATATGGAGCCTTTGGTGCGTAGCGGCGTGACGTGGATAGCCCAAACGCCCTTTGGCTGGCAAGCGGGTGCGGCCACCCCGGAGGTGCGGTTGCACACAGGAGGCGCTTTTCGGGGCCATTGGGGCGAAAGTGACCAAGGCCTGGCTCATACCACCCAGCAAGCTCGGCTGCGTGGCATCCGTACCATGCTCAAGCCTCATCTATGGTTGCGCGGCGGCAATGGCTCCTGGCCCGGCGACATCAATATGACTACCGCTGCCGACTGGCAAGCCTGGTTTGCAAGCTATTCCATCTTTTTGTTGCATTATGCTGAACTGGCTGAACGAACCCACATGGATGCTCTCTGTATCGGCACTGAATTGCAACATGCCACGGTAGGGCATGAAGCGGAGTGGCGGTCCTTGATTAGGAAGGTGCGCAGCGTATACCATGGCCCTCTCACTTACGCTGCTAATTGGAGCGGAGAATTCGAAGAAATTCGCTTCTGGGACGCCCTGGACTACATCGGCATTCAAGCCTATTTCCCTCTGAGCACCACCACTCGCCCCACCAAGGCCACGCTGCTTGCTTCCTGGAAACAACCTCTGCGCCGGATTGAAGCGGTACAGAAGCGCTACAAAAAGCCGGTACTGTTCACGGAAGTTGGCTACAAAACCACTCCAGACGCTGCTATTGAGCCATGGGCCTGGCCCGACCGCACAGCGGTGTTCACTGAACTAGACGAGCAAACGCAACGCACGTGCTACGAGGCTATGTTCGAGACGTTTTGGGGGCAGCCCTGGTTTCGTGGTACGTTCATCTGGAAGTGGTATCCTGGCTTGCAGGCCGATGGTCCTGCGCATCGCCACTTGGATTTTACGCCCCAGCACAAACCGGCCGAGCAGGTGATGGCGCAATGGTATGGCAAGTGAGCTTGTTGCTGCTCGTTGCTGGTTGAACTGGTGCTTGTTAGGAGGTAAAAATGCTCGAAACGATAGTACTTGTGGCCTCCTACCAGCCAATCACCTAACAGCCACTAATCCAACAATCAACCACTAGCAATCAACAATCCACTTGTTTCTACCTACTTTCGTGCACATATCGAACCACCTCCATAACTGACCTCCATGAACATTCACGAGTATCAGGGCAAAGACATTCTGAAACGCTACGGTGTACGCGTGCAGGAAGGCATAGTAGCCGACACCGCTGAAGAAGCAGTAGAAGCCGCCAAGAAGCTGAACGCTGACACTGGCACCAGCTGGTACGTAATCAAAGCCCAGATTCATGCCGGCGGGCGCGGTAAAGGGGGCGGCGTGAAGCTGGCCAAGAACTTGGACCAGGTAAAAGAAATTGCAGGCCAGATCATCGGCATGCAGTTGGTGACCAAGCAGACCGGTGCTGAAGGCCGCAAAGTGCACAAGGTGCTGATAGCACAGGACGTGTACTATCCTGGCGAATCGGAAACCAAGGAGTACTACATGAGCGTACTCCTGGACCGTGGCACTGGCAAGAACGTCATTATCTATACCACGGAAGGCGGCATGGACATCGAGGAGGTAGCGGAAGCGCACCCCGAGAAAATCCACCGCGAGCATGTTGACCCACGGGTGGGCCTGCGTCCCTTCCAAGCCGCTAAAATCGCCTTCAACCTCGGCTTGACTGGCCCGGCGCAAAAGGAAATGGTAAAGTTCGTGACGGCGCTCTACAAAGCCTACGACGACACCGATTCGGCTATGTTCGAAATCAACCCGGTGCTCAAAACGTCGGACAACAAGATTTTGGCTGTTGACGCCAAAGTGACCCTCGACGAAAACGCCCTCTATCGTCACCCAGATTTCGCAGCCCTCCGCGACACCAACGAGGAAGATCCTTTGGAAGTGGAAGCCTCTGCCTCGAACCTGAACTATGTGAAGCTGGACGGCAACGTAGGCTGCATGGTAAACGGTGCCGGTCTCGCTATGGCGACCATGGACATCATCAAGCTGAGCGGCGGCGAGCCGGCCAACTTCCTCGACGTAGGAGGTGGAGCCAATGCCCAAACCGTAGAAGCCGGTTTCCGCATCATCTTGAAAGACCCGAATGTAAAAGCTATCCTCATCAACATCTTCGGAGGCATCGTACGTTGCGACCGGGTAGCGAATGGTGTGGTAGAAGCCTACAAAAACATCGGCGACATCAAAGTGCCGATCATTGTGCGCCTGCAAGGCACCAATGCCGAGGAAGGTGCTCGCATCATCGATGAGTCCGGCCTGAAGGTGTATTCAGCGGTGCTTCTGAAAGACGCTGCCGAGCGCGTTAAAGAAGTGCTGGCTATGTAGTTTTCACTAGGTCACAACAAAGAAAGGCCGCTTGGAATATTCCAAGCGGCCTTTCTTTGTTGTGACCTAGTGAAAACTAGTTGCCTTTCTCAGCTACACCAGCGTTTTCTTCTGCTTGCACCGGAATGGCTTGGCCCTTCACGCGTAGTTCCACTTCCATGTTGCCGCGCGTACCAACTGAGTAGGGGCAAATCTTGTGTGCTTGCCGTACCATCTCAATGGTTTTGGCTTCGTCGAATTTCTTTAAGTCGATATCTAGAACGGCGCTCAGGCCATAGCCTTCGCCTTCCTGAAACAATGATACCGAGCAGTTCACTGTAGTATCCGCATCAAGTTTGTCGTTGGCGCGCTGAGCAATAACTAGTAGAGCTTGCTGAAAGCAAGAAGCGTAGCCAGCGGCGAATAGCTCTTCAGGATTGGTAGCGCCTTTCTTTCCGCCAAGTCCTTCAGGCACCGACATATCCAAGTCGATAATGCCAGTAGTAGAACGTACGTGGCCGCTACGGCCGCCAACAGCTGCAGCTTCAGCAGTGTAGAGAGTTTTCTTTTCAGTGGTAGCCATATGGAGTTTGGTTGGTCGAGTTCAAGGATAGTTAACTGAATTGACGCTCGTAAGGTTGTGGTAGACCCACATAGGTTTTTACAGAAAATGCAGCGCTAGGTTTGGCTGCAACGCTATTTGTAGCTAGTTTTGCGGCTCCTTATCGGTCACGTCGTACAACGGATAGTATGAGAGTTTCCGAAGCTCTTGATCTAGGTTCGATTCCTAGCGTGACCACAAAAAGCCTGTTCCTAAGCTAGGAACAGGCTTTTTTATTGTTTTGAAAGATCTCGCAGGCCAGTGTTTCTGGGCAAGCCCACAAGGTAGAGAGGATTCGAAGGGTCTTACTACGAGGGAGATACGTAGCGGTGGATAATTGCTCTTTGTTTACTCAGCTACAAAGAATGCCGCCGTACCGCTTGTTATATTTGGCATGTGAGCAACACAACAGGCTAGCTCAGTAAACAGCTAGCATCCTCGAGCACACCATTCAATGCTACCGAGCTAGAACAGCGCATACGACTACCGCTTCTGCTAGTGGGTGCTATCTACCAACCATGACGCCAGACTGCCACGGTTAGAAACGAGAAAACAAATACCACTAAAACCCAGCCCAGTATAGTAAGCGGATTGTACTTGCGGCGGCGTCTGCGAACACGCACTCTCTTGTGACTAGGGCTGGACATAGCAGATAGCATTTATCGAACTACCTACGCTTTCTGCTATAGCACTAGATTTACAGACCTATATTTATTCAAGAAAGAGCGAAGAAAACAAGCACTTCGAATCTGCAGTAGAAGCTGCGAATTCTTTGTATTGGTTAGCTTCCCGGACTGACTGTCTGTACTCAGCGCTACTCCGCTTTATCAATTGTCAGGTCGTCGAGAAATACCGTTTCTTTTGCTCCAGTGCTCCACAGATACACGTTGAATCTGTACGATGAGGAAACATTTTCTGGGAGAGTAACTACTTTCTCTACCTCAGTCCATTTCCCAGGCGTTTTGACTTCGTCTGTCAGTTTCATGCCTTCCCATAAGACAGGTTTGGCCCCTGGGTTGGACGGATCTTCAATGGCTGTTACTAGCAGAGTTGAAGTAGCACCAAATGAGAGGTTTACCCATGCTCGAACTTTGATCTTCTTTAATTCACTGCTACTAAGTTTACTTAAGGTATTATGGTAGCCTCTGCTGTATTCTAGGCCGGGACTCACTTTCACAGAATACTGCCCAGAATGCGCGTTTTCCTTGGTAAGAGAAGAGACCGGGACATTCTCTGTCCAGCCGTCTACTGATTCAAAATCATTTGCCGCAAGGTGAGTACTCTGTACATCTGTTTTTGTATCGCTACAAGAAGCCAGACCTATTGCTAGCAACACAAAAACTAACTTTTTCTTCAGCATTTTTATTTATGTAATCGGTGTCCAATCCAATGTATAAAGTATTTTCAATATCCAGCACAGAGAAATTAAACCAGTTAAGCACATTCTAGAGTAGCTGAATTTAGCTAGTGTAAATTGCGTGATTCACTCAATTTATTAAACTACCTAGCGGCCAAGACGGTACAGTCAGCGCAATAATTAGACTTTCAGCTACTTGAAGAGAGCATCCTCTTTGATGCTGCTTATATGTGCACGCATAAGTAGTCTTGTAACCATAGTGGCACACTTTTTTTCACCCGCCCGCTTCGGGTCTAGCTGCTTGTATATATCGATCCAGATTCCGCACACTTTTATCGACTGTGAGGAATTGACGGGTGTTGCTGTGTTGAGGCAGTTGCGTTTTCCTTGGCATCTATGCCCCCAGTGGTATCATCTGGTGAGTGCTACCCCCTTTCTCAGTCTACCTATTATTGAGGACGAACTCTGGCTGCAATAGCATTAACCTAACTACAAGCGATACAATGACACCAAGCAGCGCTAAGCAAAGCAGTATGAAATACTAGCCAAGTAAGTGCTATCCGCAACACAGCCTGCGGATGAGTGTGCTAGTGACTGATAAATGCAATACAACTCCATAAAAAGCACATACAACTTGTGCTATACATATGCGTATTCTATATTAGCCACAATCTAACGAAGCTACTCCAATGTGAATCGCGCTGCACGGGCCTATTGCCACGAAATCTTTTTAGCCGAACTACCTCGGCCGATGCACGTTGTGCATCGGGATTCTCGGGCTGTGTCCTTGCAGCACTGCATGCATGAATGTGCACTTACCCCTCAGCCCCAAGCTGAGACTTAGCATTCTCTTCAGGAGTACCGTTTCGTGTGTTGAGGATTGCGAGTTGCACTAGGAGCATACCTATTTGGCTTTTACTGTCTGGAAACGCCTTCTAAATGGAAGGTTTTACCCCATGCTGTGCTTGTGTAACGCCTAGTACGTTGGCGCGGCTTTACTGCGTGCGCAGTATAACGCTGGTTTACTGCTAAGCCGTTTTTGGTAGGCATGCTACCAAGTATACACGAACAGGTATACGCCCGCCCATGGCTGAGACACGAACAAAAACCGACGGACACTCCTTCTGCTTACCTAAACCAAGCTACCAACGTGTTTTTTAAAGCACTTCACCGTCATACTACCACATCCAATGAAATTGCCTGATCCTCTTTTCTTTCGCTTAATGTACACGTGGCCTAGGTCAAATAATACCCCCGTACATACTTCCTGGCGCAGTCTTACTGTTTCGCCAACCAACTACAGGGGGTGGCGTGTTGTGTTTGCGCCGACCAATCTGCAGCTTGATAGAGAAGCCCTGGCACGATGCGGTTACCCATTTTCCGCCTTAACCAACAATTGACTCGCTACTACTAGTGCAGGTTTGCGTGCGTAGTGACAGTTAACGCAGATCAACTACTTCATGCACTAGCTGCCAGGAGAGCTTGGCCCCACGTTTCCAAATGCGAAGAAAGGGGCCGCTCTTCTGGTTGTAGTGGCTGTAACCGTACGTGAATCCAAGGTCGCCGGAGGGGGCCACTACCGCCCGTACCGTAGTGTAAGTGGCTCGTTCGGTTTGCGTGTTGGCGAAAGCAGCGGCAGCTAAGCCTATGTGCGGCATACTACCAGTCCGGTACAACCGCACCTCTTCGGTGGTTGCCAATACTCGGTTGTACGCCGCTTGCAACGACTCTGTGCCAGCCACTTGCGCCATACTGGCTTCCGCTACCAATAGTTGTTTTCGGCTAAGGGCGCTGTCAACCACAGCCACCGGTTTCTTGACTATTCCGGCCGGTACACTTGGAGCCGAAGCAGCTTCGTGAACTGGTGCCCCATGCGTTATACCCACATCAGCCACTACCTTCCATTCGCCAGTGCTGGTTTTGCGCCACACGCTGGTGAAGTGGCCGAAGCCGACAGGGGTATCCGTGGCAGCTTGGGGCCGAACCTCGAAAGGACCAGTGGTGTAGCCGAAGTCACCGGAGGCAGATAGGTCGGCGTACACGGGCCACCAAGACAGCAGGGTGGCCTGTTCGGGCATCTTCTCATAGATAGGTTTGCCAAGTTGATAACGCCCCTTCACCACAACCAACGCCTCCTCGGCTAAATACCGGGTGAATCCGGCTTTGATGCCGTGCTTGCCCGTAAACGCGGCAAAGGCGCGCTCCGCCGATAGTAGGGCTTGGTAATCTGACTGGTTGCCGTGGGTGGCAGAAGTCAGAGATGCGGAGTAACACAGAAAACCTGTTGCAGCTAAAAGCAACAGAACAGCTTTGTACATAAAACAGAAAAGTGAAGTTGGCGCCTTGACCTCAAGCAAGTGCTGGACCGCCTATGCCGTAGCACACCAGCTACATGAGAGGCCAGTTTGGGCGCAAGATCTTCGCTGGGCACACCCGCGGAAAAGGAAAAACGACGAGTTGAGCGAAGCACTGCTTCAACCCTAGTTTTTGGCGTTTCAACTGCAAGAGCCCCAAGCCCAGCACGTATCACGAAAGGCAGGAGCACTTGGAAAAGATGTTTTACCTGAGCTTCCGCCTGAGAAAGGTGCCACTAACTGCGCACGCACCAGAAGCCGCCCACGCTTGATTCCCGCTTTTCCTCAATTCAACCCTTTGTTCCTCCAAATCAGGCGGAATCGGCTTTGCCTTGCCTTAGACGGAAGTTTATATTTGGTGAACAAGTTCTCTTGCATATGCCAGCTCAGCCTACGGAACAGTTAAATGATCGGTGGATCCGGATCAGTGGCATCACGTTTCTCGTGCTTCTGGCCATCTATGCCTATAAAGCTTATGAGAATCTGTTCAGTCTGGAAACCGGCAAGCTACTGCTGGAATCCATCATAATTTCGTCGCTTACCTGGGAGTTGGACCGTTGGATTATTATTCGCTTTCGGCATAAGTATCCCCTCCTACACCAAGTTCGCACCCGCTTATGTTGGGTTATTCCACTTTGCTGGCTGGTCAATGTTACAATAGACTGCGGGGGAATGCTGCTCAACAATGCCATTGAGTTTCGCAAGCATTACCCAAAGGCAGCGTTTCTGGGTGCTATTCAGGGGAGCTTGATTCTTGCTTTCTTGATTACGGGCATTCAGGAGGCGGTGTACTACTTCTCGCGGCTGCTACAGGCCGAACGAGAAACCGAGCAGCTCAAGAAGGAAAACCTGCAAACCCAGCTCGACAGCCTCAAACAGCAAGTTAATCCGCACTTCCTTTTCAATAGCCTCAATACCCTCTCCTACCTTATCAGCGAGGATGCCGAGAAGGCCGAGGAGTTCTTGGATGAGATGTGCAAGGTGTACCGCTACCTGCTGCGCAACAACGAAAACGAGCTCACCAACCTGGGCACGGAGCTGCAGTTTATCCGCTCGTATTTCCACTTGCTCAAAACCCGCTACGGCGACAGTCTGCACCTAAACTTAGCGGTGGAACCAAGCGATGAGCAACGTCTGCTCCCCTCTCTGACCTTGCAGCTGCTGGTGGAAAATGCCGTCAAGCACAACGTTATTCACAAAGACCATCCGCTGACGGTCCACATCAGCACGCGGGCCGATGGGCAGCTGACGGTGAAGAACAACTTACAAAAGAAGGTTCAGAAAGTGGCCTCCAACCAAGTTGGGCTTAGCAACATTGCCAGCAAGTTCAGTTTGCTTAAGCAGCCCGCTATCAAAGTGCAGCAGACCGAAACCGAGTTTCTGGTTACGATTCCCCTTATCCAGCCGAGCCACTAACCTCTATTTTGCCGCTCCTTTTCTGGAGTTCCTTCCTATGAAAATCCTGATTGTTGAGGACGAAGAAATGGCCGTCAAGAAGCTCACCCGGACCTTGGCTTCCGTGGAGCCCACGGCCGAAGTAGTGGGCGTGGCCGGCAGCATCCGCGAAACGGTGAACTGGCTGAATGCCCACCCAGCCCCGGAGTTGATTCTGATGGATATTGAGCTGGCGGATGGGCAGAGCTTCCAGATTTTCGAGGAAACCGAGGTGAAAAGCACCGTCGTGTTCACGACCAGCTACGACGAGTACGCCATCAAAGCCTTCAAGGTGAACAGCATCGACTACCTGCTCAAACCTATTCAGAAAGAGGATCTGCGGGCTGCACTCGACAAGTATTCTCAGGTGAAAGCTCTGTACCAAGGCCCC
Source organism: Hymenobacter tibetensis (assembly GCF_022827545.1). NCBI lineage: Bacteria > Pseudomonadati > Bacteroidota > Cytophagia > Cytophagales > Hymenobacteraceae > Hymenobacter > Hymenobacter tibetensis. The sequence goes on along the minus strand of NZ_CP094669.1, from coordinate 1,911,564 downwards.
GCCACCGAGCCGGCCATAAACGTGAGCAGCCTGATTCGGGAGTTGCAGCAGTTGCAGCCCAAGGAGTATCGGCAGCGGTTTTTGGTGCAGTATGCCCAGAAGCTGGTTTCCGTTGAGACGCCGCATATTGCATACTTCTACAGCGACGAGCGTCTCAACTTGTTTAAGACCTTCGACGGCAAAAAGATGGCCGTGGATTACACCCTCGACGAATTGGAGGCCATGCTAGACCCCACTCGTTTCTTCCGCATCAGCCGGTCTTTCCTAGTAGCCATCGACAGTGTGGAGCAGATTCAGCCCTACTTCGGCAATCGGCTGGCGTTGCAGCTCAAACCAGGTATCGACAAAGAAGTGATAGTGAGCCGGGAAAAGCTGACTCCCTTTAAAACCTGGATGGGCAAGTAAGTTTCGCTTCTACGATCCGGAACAACGCCTCTCTTCCTTTCTCATAGTCTCAAGCAAGTCCGCGCCAGCGGACTTTTTTGTTGGCGCTTCCTATGCCAGTAGCGCCGAGTAGATGCGGGAAAGGTGGCTCTCAACGCTTTTATATATTTCACACTATATTCTAAAAGGGAAGATTACACAGTTCAAGCAGCACTTTTCTCAATTCATGCAGGAAGTGATTTCCGGCCGCGAAGGGCGCTAATACTTTTACATCAGTCAGCAGCGAATACAGCGGTAACGGCCTCTGAAAGAGCCAATAGGACAGCTGCCAGCTGATGGCCATGCCTCTTCCACTCCTCCTCAACCGCTTCTTGTCTGCAATGAAACCTCAGCTACTTCCGCACTTCTCCTTACAGTCGGGCTTACTCTTGCTGCTTGTGGCAGGGAGTGGCCCGGGGGCGCATGCCCAAAGCGTACTCACTATCTCGGGTAGTGTGCGCACGGCCGCGGGTGCCCCCCTCGAATTCACAACCATCACCCTGCACCACGCCGCCGACTCTGCGGTGGTAAGAACCGGGTTCAGCAACGACAAAGGAGCGTTCGAACTAGCACAAACCGCTGCCGGACGCTACGTGGTGTCGGCGGCGCAGGTGGGGTTTGTGAGGCAGTGGAGCAAGCCGTTTGAAGTAGCAGCCCAGCCAGTGCTACTGCCTACCCTAACCCTGCCCGCCAGCGGCGCTACGGCCCTGAAAGAAGTGACGGTGGTAGGACAACGGCCACTGTTCGAGCGCCTCGCCGACCGCACCGTGGTGAACGTGGAGGGCAGCACGCTGGCCGCGGGCAACAGCTCACTGGATGTGCTGACCCGTGCGCCTGGCGTGACCGTGGACAGCAATAACAACTTGTCGTTGGGAGGCAAGCAGGGCGTGCTAGTGCTCATTGATGGCAAACGCCAGCCCATGACGGGCACCGAACTGGCCGACTACCTGCGGGCCCTACCATCCGAGCAGCTCAAAAACATCGAGCTAATTAGTAATCCGCCGGCCAAATACGAGGCCCAAGGCAGCGCGGGCATTATTGCCATCAACCTCCGGAAGGACCAGCGCCAAGGCACCAACGGCACTGTGAATACCAGCTACGGCCGCAGCCAGTACGGCAAATTCACGTCCGGGCTCACGCTGAATCATCGGCACAAAAACCTGAATCTGTTTGGCTCCTATGCCTACGCCAACCGCAATGGAGTGGAAAAGCTAAACATCAACCGAAACTTTTACCAGGGTGAGGGCCAGGAACGTACGCTTGCTAGCCGCATCACGCAGGCCAGCGTGCAGGACTTCAGCAACCACTCGCACACTTGGAAAGCGGGCGCCGACTACACCCTAAGTGAAAGGACGGTGTTGGGCGCCGTGGCAAGCGGCTTAGACAACCAGGCTCCTTTGCGGGAAAGCACCACCCGCACGTCGTTGTTCAATGAGAAAAGTAGCCTTACGGAGGCCTACCGGGCTGTTTCCGTTCGTGGATTCAACTCGCCCAATGTGGCAGCTAACCTGAACTTCAAGCACACCTTCCTGCCAGATTCCAGCGGTAGCCGCGAGCTGACGGCCGATGCCGATTATGCGCGCTACACCTCACGCCGGCCACAGAACCTGACCACGTTTTTCGAGCTGTCGGGCCGGCCTCCGGTGCTGCTGAGCGGCGACCAGCGCGGGGAGCTAACCATCCAGTCGGCGAAAGTGGACTACACTCATCCCCTATCGAAAACGACGCGCCTGGAGGCGGGGGCCAAGATCAGCCAGGTGTACTCCGATAATGATGTGCGGTTCACTGAAACCGTGAACGGGGAAACGACGCTGGATTTGGGCCGCACCAACCACTTCCAATACGACGAGCACATTACAGCTGCTTACCTGAGCTTCAACCAAACCAGGGGCAAACTGAACGTGCAAGCTGGCCTGCGGGGCGAACAAACCAAGGCGACGGGTCAGCAACTGATGGCTACCGGCGACAACGGTAGCTTCCGGCGCAGCTACACCCAGCTCTTTCCAAGCGCGGGCCTCAAGCAAACCCTCAACGACCGGCATGAGGTGTCGCTTTCCGTAAGTCGGCGTATCGACCGGCCTTCGTACGGGCAGTTGAATCCGTTCCGCGTCATCATCGACGCCACTACGTCGGGGGCGGGCAACCCCAACTTGCGCCCGCAAACCAGCTACAACTTCGAGGCCGGCCACACCTACAAGCAAAAGTTCAGCGCCAGCCTGCGCTACAGCACCACCGACCAGCCCATCATCAACGTGGTGCAGCCAGAATCGGATAGCACGGTGGTGGCCAAGCCCGTGAACCTGGGCCGGCAGCAGCATATGGGCGTTACGCTGACAATTCCGGTGGAGCTGGCTACGTGGTGGAGCATGCACAACACCGGGGTGTTTTACCATAACCAGTTTGTAGGCAGCATTGCGGGCACCTCCCTGGATGCCGGGCGTAGCAGCTTCAACTTCACGAGCAACAGCAGCTTCACGCTAAGCAAAACCTGGAGTGCCGAGCTGAACGCCCGCTACCAAGCCAAGGACCGGTACGGCTTCTTTCTGGTGAAACCCTACGGACAGCTAACCCTGGGTATTCAGAAATCGGTGTGGGACCGGAAAGGCACCATCAAACTGAACGTGGCTGACCTACTGTACACCCGCAAAATACGGGCTACCTCCACCTATGACAATTACGCCGAGCGCATCTACCAGCGCAACGACTCGCGCGTGGCCACTCTTTCCTTCAGCTACCGTTTCGGCAACGACAAGGTGGCACCCACGCGCCGCCGCGCCGGTGGGGCCGAGGAAGAGAAGAACCGCGCGGGGCAATAGGGCCTCTTCTCTCTTGCTTGTCTCTGCCTCCTACTTCTTGCTTTTTTTGCTTCCATACCACTGTCAGCCATGAAAACAACTGCCGCTTTTCGCCTGAGCCTCTGTCTTGGCTTGCTCTCCTTCCCGCTGCTAGCTCCCGCCCAATTACGCCCGGTGGTTCCGGTGGGAGTTGGCTACTGGAACATTGAATCCAACCTGGCCTGCCCGGCTCGCGTTACCGTGCGCTTCTACAACGGGCAGCATCAGCTTTTACACGCAGAACAAGCGGTTGGTCGGCGGTTTGTAATGCGCCGCAACCGCATTCAACTACGCACAATCAACGAGTTGAATGTGGCGTTGCAACACGTGCTGCGGGAGCCTCAACTGGTGGCTGGCGCCACGGTACTGGCGCGGCCACAGCAACCGGCCCGCCGCTCTTAGCAAGCAACTACGCAGCTCCGGCGCGGGTGTGTTTTGGCCTCGTTACATAGCCTACCTACTTCCTCCTCTGATCATGAAAAATTCGGTTGCTCTCTTCCTTTTGTTGACGGCTGTTGTTCGCTTGACCTTCGCGCAGGAACTGCCCCGACGGCCCTACTTGGGCATCAATCTGCAAGGCATCACCGACAGTTTGCAGCGGCGGTATGCGCTGCCCACCAAAAACGGCATTTTCGTGCAAGGCGTGCGGGCGCAGTCGTCGGCGCTGGCGGCGGGCTTGCAAGCCAACGACATCATCTTGCAAGTGGGCAGCACCGTGCTCGGGCCGGAAGTGGGACCTTTTGTAAGCTTGCTGAAACAATACCGAACTGGCGACAACGCCACCTTCACGGTGCTGCGCAACGGGAAGAGGCTTCGCAAGCTAGTTACGCTCAAGCCTTTCCCAACCGAGGTTAGTCCGTGGTACGAAACCAGCTACTCGTCGGTGCAGGCGGGTGGCAACCAATTGCGCACCATCATAACCCGGCCCAAAGGCAAGCAGCCGCAACAGGTACCGATGGTGCTGTTCATCCAGGGCGTGGGGTGCTTTTCGGTAGACAATCCGCTAGCCCAAGGCGACGTGACCAACCGCATTATCGACTCGCTTTCCCGACACGGGTACGCCACGATGCGCGTCGACAAAACGGGCATGGGCGACAGCAAAGGCATCCCCTGCTCGGAGTCGGACTTCCGGACCGAGGCCAGTGGCTACAAAGCTGGCTTGGCCGCCATCAAGCAGCTACCGTTCGTTGATCAGCGCAATATTTTCATTACCGGGTTCAGCATCGGTGGCATCATGGCGCCGGTGGTAGCCGAGGGGGAGCCCGTGCGAGGCGTGGTGGTGTATGGCACGGCCAGCCGCAGCTTTATCGAGTATGCGCTGCAAAACAAGCGCAACCAGAGTCAGCTCCGGCAATTGCCCTACGACTCGATCAACAACCTGATGCGCACCTATACTGCTGCGCTGCACCTGCTGCTCACGGAAAAGCAGGCACCCGCGCAGGTGCTAGCCCGTTACCCCAATGCCAAGCAACTGATTTCGTTTCCGCAGCACTACTCCTACATCCAGCAGTGGCAAGACGTGAACCTGGCGGCGGCCTGGCAGAAACTGAATACCCACGTGCTGGCGCTGCGCGGCGAGGCCGACTACATTTCCTACAACGAAGACCATCAGCTTCTGGTGGACGTCGTGAACCAGCAACACCCAGGCTGGGCCACCTTCCAACTCCTGCCGAACGTGGATCATGGATTCGCGAAAGTAAAAACTCAGCAGGAGAGCATGCGGCTAGCCGATGCGCCTGACCCAGAGCGCAATTTCGAGTTCATGACCGTGATTCTGCGCTGGCTGGACAGCCAGCGACAAGTGTAGTACCAGACAAGGTCCCGACTACACTCCCATCCTTCTGAATAGCACCTGCGAAGTGCGGCCCTTCCGCAGCTAAAGGGCCCCGCATGGCCCTACCTCAGCGCCTTTTTAAGTGGCTTGAGCGCGCTTTCTCCCCCTTGTCCTTCCATCAACCTTTCCTCTTTCCTTCTTATGAAAAAGACCTTGTACAAACTTGCGGTGGCTATATGGAGCCTGTGTGCTGCTACATCGGCGTTCGGGCAAGCGGTGCCGAACGGCAACTTCGAAAGCTGGCAACAACGCAACGGTTCAGAGCGCCCCGTCAACTGGTCGACCACCGACGACCTGCTCAACGCCATCGGGGTGCCATTGGCGACCGACGCAGTAAGCAAAACGCCCGACAAGCAAAGCGGCAGCTTCGCCGCGAAACTGGAAAATAAGTCGTTCGGGGTCTTGGAAACTTCCGCTTTCCTGGCACTCGGCACGCTGCCCAGCTCCGACGACGAGGACTTCTTAGGCGTTCCGTTCACGGACCGGCCCACCCATCTGGAGTTTCACTACAAACAAACGGGCACCAACATTGCCGATGATTCGGCCCGGGTGATAGTAGCTCTGACCAAGTATGTAAACGGCGAACGGGAAGTTATAGCCGGCGCTATTTCGTTGTTGAATGCCGCGCCTAGCACCTACACGCTGATGAGCTTGCCCCTCCAATACCAGTCCGGCCTAACGCCCGATTCGGTACTCATCCTTTTCCAGTCAGCTACGGCCGAAACCTTCACTGTTGGCAATGCCCTCTACCTCGATGGGGTGGCTTTCACTAGCAGGGTGGCCGCCACCCGCAACGCGCGGCTCGCTGAGGTTGTGCAGGTGTACCCGAACCCGAGCGCCACCGGCCTGTTCACGCTTACTGCCCCCGGCCCAGCGGCCACGCTAGCCGGCGCTACCCTTACCGTAACTGACGCGCAAGGCCGCACGGTGGTGCGCCAACCCTTCGTGGGTGCCCGCCACACTCTGGACCTGCAGCACCAGCCGGCCGGCTTCTACGTGCTGCGCCTCGATACGCCCCAGGGAATTGTGGTGCAACGCTTAGTGAAATCATAGCGCCGGCACCAAGCCACCACTTAGAGCCATTGCTGAGGCCGTACGGCCACCCCTACCCCGAAACCTGCTTCGGACGGCTCTGCTTTGCCTTTTCCTACTGGTATTCTCGTCCTTCCTTTTCCACTTCTTATGCAACCTGTAGCTTTTTTTCAACGAGTGGTGTGGCTGCTTGTGCCCGCTTCCAGCGTTCTGTTCAGTGCCTGCCGCCCCGATGACCCGGCCACAGAACCAGAGCCCCGCCCGGTGGCAGCCTTCACCCACGCCAGTGCAGCCTGCCAAAGCAACTGCCCGGTTACGGTGCTCAACTCTTCTCAGCGGGCCACCTCCTACACCTGGAATTTTGGCGACGGTACCCAGGGCACGCAAGCAGAAACGCAGTTTACGCACCACTTTGCGCAGCCCGGCACTTACCGCATCAAGCTCACGGCCCAGGGCGCGGGCGGCACCGATACCGTCAGCCATGTGGTGGTAGTGGGCAGTCCGGCGCCTAGCTGCGCAAACCCAGCGGTAGTGCAGATTACCGGCCCCATCACGCAGCCCACCACCTGGGAGGCATGCAAGGTGTACGTCGTGAACGACGACGTGCGCGTTGCCAACGTCCTCACGATTCAACTGGGCGCCATCGTCAAATTCAAGTCAGCTGCCAGCGGCTTGACGTTGAACTCCAACGGGCGCATCGAGGCGGTGGGCAGCGCCACCTCCCCCATCGTCTTCACTTCCTTCCGCGACGACACGCACGGCGGTGATACCAACGGCGACGGCAACGCCACCCGGCCCGCCAAGAAAGACTGGAATCAGATAACGCTGAACGGCCAAGTAGGCTCCCAATTCGAGCACTGCCGCTTCCAATACGGCGGCAACAACGCCTACGCCATTACGCTGAGTATTAGCACCGGTACGGGTACTGTGCGGCACTGCACTTTTGCGTACAACGCCGGCGCCAGCAGTGCCAATGCGGGGGTGCTGGAAGCTCGCCGGGCCGCGGCCGGCACTGTGCTTGCGGCCAATGTCTTCTACCGCAATGAGGTGCCGCTAAGTGTCAACAACTTCTTCGACCTCGACGATTCCAACACCTTCCACAACCCCACTACGCCCACCGAAACGAACGACTACAACGGCATTTGGGTGCAGGCTGGCACCACCGGCTCTCCGGCCTTGCAATGGGCGGAAACCGAAGTACCGTATGTGCTTGGCAATATTGGGTTTGCGGCTCCCCTGGTGTTGGGACCGGGTGTGAAAGTGAAGTTTTTACAAGCCGGCAAGATGCAGTTCAGCGGCACCGGACGCTTGGTAGCAAAAGGCACAGCCAGCCAACCCATTGTCTTCACCTCCTACCTCAACGATGCCGTAGGCGGCGACACCAACCACGACCATGCCGCTACCACGCCCGCCAAAGGCGACTGGGCGATGGTCACGCTCACGGGCACCGCAAACTCGGAGCTGGAGCACTGCCAGTTCAGCTACGGTGGCCAGGACGGCACTACCCTCGATTTGTTTGCCGCTTCCGCTTCCGTGACCAACTCCACCTTTGCCCATAACGGCGAGGATGTGTCGACGACCACGCATGCGGCCCTGAATGCTTATAGCACCAACGCCGGCACGGTTATCCGCCAGAACACTTTCTACGACAACGTCCGGCCCCTTTCCATTGCCCCCAGCATCGACCTAGACGACTCGAACGTGTTTCATAACCCGCAGCAAGTAGGTCAGAAAAACACCTACCAAGGCATTGTGGTGAACTGGGACGTGAACAAGCAGAAGCCCAACGTGGTGTGGCGCGAAACCGAGCTAGCGTATGTCAACCTCTACGACGTTGCGCTGGGCGCCGGCAAAACCTTGGAGCTAGGCAACAACGTGACACTCAAGTTTCTGCCCGGCAAGCAGCTGATTATGCGCGAAAGTGGCGACCAGCTGCTCAACCCGATGGGCGCGGGCATCCAGTTTACGTCGGTGAAGGATGATGCCGTAGGTGGCGACTCCAACGGCAATGGCACAGCCAACGCCCCAGCCACCGGCGACTGGCAGGGCATTTACGTCAACACCTCGCCCGGCCGCTGGATGCAATGGAGCAACATCAGCTACGACAGCCACTAAGGACTTTGCGGCTGGCTTTACCGGCTCGGGCTATGGCGCACTCTTCGCTCGGGTTTGGCCCCTCCGTGCTGTGCGTACTGGTCTTTGCTGCCGTCGGTTATCTGCGCCCCGACCACGCCTTGTCTCGCCTTGATAAGCAAGGGCTTTACCCCGCGCAAGCCACCGCCTTCATCCAGCCGACATCAACAACTCCGCCCTGGGCCAAGGTGCGCCGAGGCAGGCTCTGTGACTGGCTACGATACGCAGCCGAAGCGCGGCCAGCCTCGGCGGCCACGGCTTCACCTACAGCGCCGCGCAAGCTCTGCCCGTTGCGGACCGCACAAATCAAAAACCACTCCAACCACTTGAGGAACAGGGGCTATTGAAAGGACACAACACCTAAAGCAGGTGATTTGGCACTTCAGCTGCCACTTTCCTCAATTCAGTGAAGTAGCCATTTCCAGCCGCTGAGGGCTTATTTATCTTTGGAACAGTAAGCAGCGGCCACGCACCGCACGCCGTTTTCGGCCCCTTGGCCAGTGCCGCAAGAGTGCACGGCTAGGGCTTTACTGGCACCCATTTTCCGGATTCTGAAAAAGTGACTTGAGAGTCGCTCAGGGAAGCTTTTGCCTTGTTTTTCCAACCTTCTTACCTCTTGTTACCTATGAAAACCTTCAAGAAACTGGTGCTTTCCGTTGCTGCGGCCAGCGTGCTAACCAGCTCGCTTTCCAGCTGTGCCACCTTGTTTGGCGGCCGCGTGACGGCTTATCAAAAAACCACTCCCGCTCCTGGCCAGCCTTCCCGTGAAATACGCGTGGGCGCCCTCGTTGCCGACTTGCTGCTGTTCTGGCCTAGCCTAGCCGTTGATTTCGCTACCAGTGCCATCTACAAGCCTCAGCCACGTGCGGCAGCTCCGGCAGCTCCTACCGCCGCAGTAGCCCCCACTGCTCCAAGCGCGCCTGTTGCGCCCACCGCCACGGCCCCAACTGCGCCGGTGGCACCTACTGCCACCGTAGCGCCTGCCCCGCCTGCTGCTCCCTCCCCGAAAGACAAGCGCCACTAAGCAGCTGCCAGCGCCAGCTCCCAACGCCTTCAAAAACCGCTTGGGCGTGGGCGCTGGCAGTACGGCTGCGCTCTTCCAACGCAGCAACAAACGCTGATGCAGAGTCGGCGAATTTACCCATCCCTTCCACATTTTCTCGGTAAGCACCCTACTTCCTTTCCGCCATGCTACGTCTCCAAAAATCACTAATACTATTCGCAACCTGCACCTCTTTGCTCGGCGCCTGCCGCGAAGACGACCCAGAACCTGCCGTTACACCGCCTCCCGGCGAAGAAGAGCCGGTCATACCCAATACTCCCTCCACCTTTATTCCTGAAGAAATGAACGGCACCTGGTTTGCCGACAGCAACGACGGCCCACTCACCGCCAACTGGGATGCCGGCACTTTTCAGGGCGAACAGGGTTTCAAGGAATTCCGGACGATGGTGTTCACCAACGACGGCAAGAACGCCGTGGAATACACCACGGAGGTCATGAACTCCGGTGATGAAGTGAAGCGCTACTTCTACCGGATAGTGGGCAGCCTGGAATACAAATCCACTCCTCGCTCGATGCGCTTCTACGCCCAATCGGGCAAGATGCGGGTGTTTAGCAACAAGTATTCGGGCTACCGGGAGTCGCCTATTCGGGTGGAAGGATCTACGCTCGTACTTCAGCGTCCTGGTTGATCCGCAGGCTACTACGTTCACCTCAGCCACCAACTACCTGGAAGCCAAACGCACCGACGGCGGCAACCAGTACTCCGTGAAATACCGCAAAGTAGGCAGCACCCCGCCCCCCGGCAACGGCAACTCCGGCGGCTTATACACGGCCCCGCCCGCGTCGGGCACGCACGTCAGAATCGGGAACCTATACTACCCCACCGTTACCATCGGAGACCAGGAGTGGATGTCGGTGAACTACGCGGGACCCGGTGGCATGAACAATAGCTCGAAACCGTACTACGGCACGTTCATGAAATTTGCTGACCTGCCGAGCATTCAGATTCCCACGGGCTGGCGGCTTCCTACCAAGCAGGACTATGTCAAACTGATTCGTTCCCAAGGCATCGTTTTTGATGAGTACCTGGAAAGCACCGACGGCGACGATGTGCAGTCAAAGCGCCTACTTGGCCAGCTGATGGCTACCACCGACTGGATCAAACGGGATGGGTACGCCAACAACCAGTCGGGCTTCAATGCGGTGCCCGCCAACCTGCTCGTGCTAGAGGGCACCGCGCACGGGGAAGGAGCCAACTGCCTGCTCTGGACTTCGGAAAAAGACGAACGCGACAATCCGGTGGCCTTCAAGCTCATTCAGCTGCCGAGTGATACTTACGCCAGATTCGGCACCTACCCGGTCGGCTACTACCCTCCGCACCTCCCCGTTCGGTTTGTGAAAGACAAGTAAGCCGCAGCGCAACCAAGCACCTGGGTTCGGCGAGCGTATGCGGTGCGCAGCAACAGGTGAAAGCTCTGGCGCGGCAACGGTGCCGAGGGGCTAAGGAAGCGCTCCGTTGTCTGGCAGCTGATAGTTTCGACGCTCTTTTCGAGGAGTTGGAACAGCAAGTTGCGCCTAAAGTCATCCGGGAAGCAGTACATTGCCACGGTCTGTTCTGTTAGGGAGCGAGTAAAGTGACGGAGTAAATACTTCACCTTACTCGCTCCCTAACAGAACAGGCGTTCCGGTTCCTACGCCAATCCGCAGCTTCAGTTATTTGGGCTCCGGTTACAGGCCGTCGGGGACAGGATGTAAGAAGTGAGCCTAGCTGAACGGGCTTACACCACCTGCTACCCTAAAACTGGCGCCGCTTTTTCTGTGTTAGCTATTTGAAGCTGTATCATAGCAGAGAGCCTAACCCCTCCGCCCCATGTCCATCACCTCTCAAGCAGACTTAATCGGCCTTCAGCGCATCAGCGAAGCCGTAGGCACCACCCTCAAACACATGCGGGAGTATGCCCAGCCGGGTATGACGACCAAGGAAATAGACGAATATGGCGGCCGTATCCTAGCAGCCTTGGGTGCCAAATCGGCGCCGCGGCTTACCTATGGCTTTCCCGGCTGGACGTGCATCAGCGTAAACAACGAAGTAGCGCACGGCATCCCATCGGCCCACAAAGTGCTTCAAGACGGCGACCTGGTGAACATCGACGTATCAGCGGAGTTGGACGGCTATTGGGCCGACAACGGCGGCTCCTTCGTGCTCGGGGCCGATATTCACCAGCACCAGCCGCTGGTCGATGCGTCCCGGCAGATTTTGCGCACCGCCCTCAGCCGCATACGCGGCGGCGTACGCATTGCCGATATCGGCGGGCTGATTGAAGGTGAAGCCCGTAAAGCGGGGTATCGGGTTATCAAGAATTTGGTGGGGCACGGCATTGGACGCAGCCTGCATGAAGACCCCAAGGAGATACCCTGCTACTACGACCGCTACAACCTGAAACGCTTCAAGAAAAACTCGGTGGTAGCGGTAGAAACGTTCATTTCCACCCGTGCCACGCTGGCCCATCAGCTCAGCGACGGGTGGACGCTGGCTACCAAAGACGGCAGCTTCGTAGCCCAGCACGAGCACACCATTGTTATCACCGACGGCCAGCCACTTATTTTGACGGAGGCGAACAGCATTTGGGAGTAGAGCTTCGGCACTTCACTATTCCAGAACCTACAACCGGGCCTGCTACAGTTGCTACTCCAGCAGCCGTAGCAGGCCCGGTTGGTGTTCAGCGCACGAGCAAAGCTCCCTTCACAGCCTCCTACCGCAGTGAAGCGGGTGTACTAACCAAGACACGAGATGAGCTGGAGGCTGCTTTAAGCTCGGCTTGCACAGCAAGCCTACTGCGGGGTCGTTGCCTGCTGGTTGCGGGTGGCGGCAATGGCAGCAAGCAACCGCAGACGCGGCAGTAGTCGTAGCAGGGAATATTGTTTCGCTGGCCTCCGCCTACTTATGATGCTACCCAACCTCCCACCCACCGGTTCCGACGGGCGCTGCCCCTGGGCCGACCACAACAACCTGCTACGCGACTTTCATGACCACGAATGGGGCGAGCCAGTGGCCGAAGCGGGCATCTTGTTCGAATACCTCGTGCTGCACACCTTTCAGCTTGGCTTCGACTTTCCGGTGGTGCTGAAGCGGCGCGAAGGATTCCGGGAGCTGCTAGCGAATTTCGACCCGGTGCAGCTGGCTCGTTTCACAGAAGACGACATAGCCGAACTGCTGCTCAACCCTCGAATCCTACGCAACCGGCGCAAACTAGAGGCCACCGTAGTAAACGCGCAAGCGTGGCTGCGGCTGCGCCAGCAAGTAGGCGGCGACGATGCTTTGCTTGCTTTCTTCTACCAGTACGTAGGCGGCCACACCCTCGACAACCAACGCAGCGCCACCAACCCCGTCCCGCTTTCCACGCCCCAAAGTGAAGCCATGAGCAAGGACCTCAAGAAACGCGGCTTCGTGATGACTGGCCCTGTAACCTGCTACAACATTCTGCAAACCGCTGGCCTCGTCAACGACCACTTGGTAAGCTGTCCGCGGCACGCCGAGTGCGCTTCGCTGGCAGAATAACAACCCGTACACCTGAGAGCCCCTACCTTTAGCTACATCTGCCGCCTTATCCTGATCCTATGCGCACATTCAACTGGGCCATCCTGGGCCTGGGCAACATCGCCCACAAGTTTGCTGAAAGCTTAACACTCCTGCCCAACGCCCGCCTGCACGCGGTGGCTTCCCGGAGCGTGGCCAAAGCCGAGGAGTTTGCCGCCAAGTTTGGGGCGCCCCATGCCGTGGGCAGCTACGAAGAATTGCTCGCCGTACCCAACCTTGATGTGGTGTACATTGCCACCCCCCATTCTGAGCATCACGCCCATACCTTGCTGTGCCTGCGGGGCGGGCTGCCCGTACTCTGCGAGAAGGCCTTTGCCCTGAACGCCGCGCAGGTCCACGAAATGCGCAGCGTAGCGCAGACGGAGGGAGTATTTCTGATGGAAGCCTTCTGGACGCGGTTCTTCCCCGCCATCAACAAGGCCTTGGAGCTGGTTGCCGCTGGCACCATTGGGGAAGTAAAGCACCTAACTGCCGATTTTGGCTTTGTAGCTACCTATCAGCCCGAAGCTCGCCTCTTCAACCCGGCCTTGGCCGGGGGCTCCCTCTTGGATATTGGGGTGTACCCGCTTTTTATCAGCAAGCTGTTCCTGGGTGAGCCCCAGGAGATAAGAGCAGTAGCCACGCTTGCCGGCACCGGCGTCGATAAGAACTGTGCCATGGTGTTGGCGTACGATAGCGGCGCAACGGCTAGCTTGTTTTCCACCCTGGCCGCCCAAACCAACAACCAGTGTGTTCTGTACGGCACCAAAGGGCAATTGCACCTAACGGGGCGGTTCCACGCGGCCAACGGCATCACCTTACACCTAACGGGCCAGGAGCCCCAGGCCATTCCTTGCGAAAAGCAGGGCTACGGGTATCAGTACGAAGCCGAACACGTGCAGCAATGCCTGGAACAAGGCCTCACCGAAAGCCCCCTGTTGCCCCTGCAGTTCAGCGAGGAGCTAATGAAACAGCTCGACACCATTCGCCAGCAAATCGGGCTCCGCTACCCAGGCGAATAAACGACCACTCAGGCGACATGTACTTAACAACGCCATCCAGAGGCACCGTTAGAGCTTCACCCCAAGGCGTCTCAACAAAAAGAGCCCTGCTGAAGTAGCAGGGCTCTTTTTAGTCACAGCAACCAGAAAAGTAGTTGAGGGCTAGTCCATTTTCACCGTTACGGCGCTACCGGAGTACGTCACCGTTTTGGCGGGGGCGGCGGTGAAGTTCACGGGGGTAGGTTTGTCTTTGCTTACCCACACCACGTTGAACGTGCGCTGGGCTTGCATGCCCGTGAAGGTGCCTTTTCGCTCGCCAATAGTCAGCGTTTTCGACTTCTCATCGTAGGTGAAAGGGATGTTAGCAAAGGCTCCCTTCTCGTAGTTGTAGTTCACGCCTTCGTCTTCGTACAGCGAGAAGCTGGCATCCTTGCCGGTGTACACGTAAAGCGTAACGGGGTCGGTGGGCTTTTCGGCGGTGTACTGGATTTCCGGCCCGAAAGGAAGTATAGAGCCTTCTTTCACGAACAGCGGCATCCGCTCCATGGGGGCCTCTTCCGTGATTTCCTGCCCGCCCGTCTGATACTTGCCACTGTAGAAGTTGAACCAGCCCGAACCAGCTGGCAGATACACCTTCTTCGAGCGCGCCTTGTACTCAGTAACGGGCGTTATCAGCAAACTCGGACCGAACATGAACTGCTCCCCAATGTTTTTCACGGCCGGGTCGTTGCCGAAGTCCATCACCAGTCCGCGCATGATGGTGGAGTTCTGGTGGTGGGCCTGGCCAGCCAGCGAATAGATGTAAGGCATCAGGCGGTAGCGCAACTTGTTGTAGTAGAGCATACTCTGGTAGGCCGGATGCGTTTCGGGCGCGATGTTGTAAATCTCGCGGAACGGAAACTGACCGTGCACCCGGAATAGAGGGCAAAACGCGCCATACTGATACCAGCGGGCATTCAGCTCCCGCCACTCTTCCAGGTCGGTGGCGTTGGGTTTCTCGTAGCGGCGCTCCACGGCAAAGCCCCCGATGTCGGAGGTCCAGTACGGAATACCGGAAAGCGAGAAGTTGAGGCCCGCCGAAATCTGGTTTTTGTAGTCTTCCCAGCGTGAGCCTATGTCGCCGCTCCAGATGGCCGCCGCGTACCGCTGCGAACCAGCATAGGCCGAGCGGGTTAAGAGAAATACGCGCTTGTTGGGGTCGGTTTTGCGCTGGCCTTCGTAGATGCCTTTGGCATTTTGCAGCGGGTAGCCGTTGAAAAACTCGGTGCCCGAACCCACGGCCGTAGGCGTCATAAGGCGCTTCCGGGTTTCGATGTTGGTGTTCGAGTAGATGTCCGGCTCGGAAGCGTCCATCCACCACGCGTCGATGTTTCGGTTGAAGAGTTTGGTGTTCAGCAGCTGCCAGAAGTCTTCGCGGGCTTTAGGGTTGAAGGCATCATAGAACGACGAGGTGAAGCCCAACCAGTCCTTGGTGCCGTCGGCGGCGTTGCGGCGGTACACGTAGCCCTTGGCGTCCAGGGCTTTGTAGGCGGCCGTGTTGGTGTAGAACTTGCCCCACACCGATATCATGAAGTGCGTGTTGTACTTGTCGTGCAGCGTGTTAATCATGCCGTTCGGGTCCGGGAAGCGCGCCTCGTCAAACTCCTGGCTACCCCACTGGTCTAGCTTCCAGTACGACCAGTCCAACACGATATTGTCTAGCGGAATCTGCCGTTTGCGGAATTCTGCCACCGCCCCTACTAGTTCGTCTTGCGTTTTGTACCGTTCCCGGCTCTGCCAGAATCCCATGGCCCACTTCGGCATAATGGGCGCGGGCCCGGTAATTTGGCGGTAACCACTCACCACTTCATCCAGCGAATTTCCCTGCACAAAGTAGTAGTTGATGTCGCGGGCCGCCTCCGACTTAAAGCCGTACTCATGCTGCGACTGGCCTTCCAGCGGACTCAGGCACTTCAGCCCCAGGTATGACTCGCCGCCGTCAGGGTCCCACTCCAGCCGAATCGGGTATTTCTTGCCCTTCTCCATGTTAAAGGGCACCACTGCCGTGCCAGGGTTCCAGGCTTGGCGCCACTTCTCCACCATCAGCTTGCCATCAATATAGAGCTTCACGTACCCCGCATTTTTGAGCAGGAGATGGTGCAGCCCCGTACTATTCGAAGCTACCGCGCCTTCCCAGGTAGCCACCGTCTCCCCAAGCTTCACCTGCGCCGGGAAGTTCTTCATGTCCTCGATGAACTCGTAAGGCAACGACGCTTCCGGCCGCTGCACTACCACTTCTTTCGGGTTGCTTTTTTTGGCGTAGGTGGCCGTCAGCCAGCCCTCATTGCCTTCTTTCGAGTATAGCCTCAGCGCATGTAACGGCTCATAGTCGCGGGTATCGCCTATTTTGGTGACAGAGTAGTTGTCCCAGAGGATGCCGTAGTTTTTGTTGGACACCAAGAAGGGCACCGCTACGTCGGTGTTGTTTTGCGCCAGTTCCACCTGCTGCCCCTTGTAGTTCATTACTCCGTTCTGGTGCTGCCCCAGGCCGTAAATCCCTTCATCGTCGGGAGAGTCAAACACCTGCTGTACTTGGTACAGGCGCTGCCCCTCCACCACAATGGGCGTGAAGGTTTTGCCACCGTTTTTGCGCTCCTGCAGGATAAGCTTGCCCTTCGAGTCCGTGAATACCACTTCCCCAGTGGTAAGCGAAACCGTTGCGTTCAGCGCGGGGGTTGAAAGCACCCCTTGGTTTTTCTTCTGCTTGAACTGCCACTTCGGTGCTACCCCAGCAGGGTCAACGGCCATCAAGCTTTTCTGCGAAGAAACCGAATCGAGCGGGCTAGCGCGCACGTGAATGATCTTGTCGGATACCACTTGCAGCCGGACGGTACGCACCGCGTTGTCGTTGGCTTTGGGTAGTTGCACTACTATGCCATCCTTTAGCTGCTGAACGCTGGCTTTCTGCGCAGTTGCATCAGCAGCCGGTAATAAGAGAATAAACCCAAGAAGTGGAACACTACAGATGATGTAAGGTCTGATCATAAATGCAAACGTTTGCTGGCTAAGAGTACGAAGAAGCTAGAGTGTCCCTGCCTTCATATAGGACAGACTATAGAACAGAGAGTCGTTAGGATACTATGTTGTGAAGTAGAGAAGGCAGCTAATACGCAAGCTACAGTCGGGCTTACCTACCACTTGTTTTCCTGTGTCACACGCAGATTCCTACATTTGCACCCGGGCATTACGCTCAGGCAAGAATGCTACATGGCCGCGTAATAATACACAATACTCGCAAAACTTGTCATACTCAATCGTTTTAGCAAAACATATAATACAAGTTTAATACCATACTCTGTTCTTATGTTGAATGTTGTATCACAGTTTGCTTCAGGTGTTTCAGATCAGGCAATACGTTTTGTTTACTCTCCTTTTCGCCCCAAATTTGCACCACCTCCCATTGAAAATACAGAATGGATATAGCCTTTATCAAATTCACTGCAAACGTTGTGTATTGGATTTAAATAAGACCTCCACCCCTATTCTAAGGTATAAAGTATACACCAGTTTTTCGTGGGGAAAAGCAGTAGGACTGCCGTTATGAAGCGTAGGAGCGCACCGGCTTGTGAATTTGAACGAACCTCTAGCGCGCAGGCAGCAGTCAATACGAGTAACGAGTTGCTTGCTGCGTTGCCTTCCATGCTACTTACTTTTTTAACGGCCACACTTTCAGAAACCAACGCCCTGCAACCTCTGCTTACCTTCCGCGCCTTTGCCAGTTAAAAGGCCTAAAACCAACCTACCACTGGCTTTTTTATACTTTGAGAACAGCCTTCTTGCGGACACTGCCTTACCGGGCGTAGGCAAATTCAGGTTGTCTTTTATCTTCGAGCATCATGGCTTTGCATGAGTTTCACCTTGCTCCTGCTACCAACTTAACTGGGCTTTGGGTGGCGTGCCGGGGTTGAAAGATAACCGCAGCAACTCAACGGCGCAGCCGGTAAGCTGCGTACCTTGGCTAGGCTAGACCTCACAGACAGACCTTGGCTTATTTCACTGATAATAACGTAGCATATTGGCTAACAAGCAAGCTTCCATTACAACGATTGCAACAAACTTAGGCCTGGCGGTATCAACCGTATCGAGGGCGCTAAGCGACCATGCCAATATCCGGGAAGATACCAAGGAGCGGGTGCGGCAAATGGCTCTCGAGCTCAACTATCAGCCCAACCACCTGGCGGCCGGGTTGCGCAAAGGGCGCAGCGGCATCCTGGGCGTGGTTGTGCCCCACATCAGCGGCTATTTTTTCCCAACCGTGATGCATGGCATCGAGAAAATGGCTTCCAAAGCCGGCTTCCACGTGATGCTCTGCCAATCCAACGAGGACGTGAAGCAGGAACGCGCCAACCTGAAGATGCTGCTCAACGCGCAGGTGGAAGGTATCCTGATTTCCATGTCGAGCACCACCCGCGACTTTCACCATTTCGAGAAGGTACAAAGCCAAGGTGTACCGCTGGTGTTCTTCGACCGGATGCCTGACATGGCGGCCACCAGCGCGGTAGTCCTCGACGACCACCAGGGCGCTTTTAGCGTGGTGAAGCATCTGGTGGAGCAGGGCTGCAAACGCATTGCGTTCTTCTCGGGTCCGCAGCACCTGAACATCAACAGCAACCGTTTCAAAGGCTACGCTGACGCGCTGGAAGCGTACGGGCTACCCTTCGACCCGGAACTGGTGTTTGAACTACCCAACCTTACCAAAGCAGCAGGCGTGGCCGGCATAGAAACGTTCCTGCAACTAGCCTCCCCTCCTGACGCCGTTTTTTCGTCCTATGACTTACCGGCCGTAGGCGCGCTTGAGGTGTTGCAGGAACGCAACATCCGCGTGCCCCAGGACATTGCCCTCTCGGGCTTCAGCAATGAGCCCTTCACCACTCTTATCTCGCCGCGCCTGACCTCAGTGGAGCAACGCGGCGAACTGATGGGAGAAGCAGCAGTGCGCTTGTTTCTGCAAATGCACAAGCGCACCGACAACTATTCGCCCCAGCGGATTATGCTTAAGCCTCAGATTGAAATTCGGGGCTCATCATTGCGCAAGCAACCCTAAGGAAAAGTTGATTTTCAGGGGCATTGGCACGGGCTGTAGAAGCGCCCGGTTGTGTCACGTCGTTTGCGCCGCTAGGATAGCACCTGCGCTGTAGTGCCGTTCCTCTTCTTTCCGGCTGCATAAGCAGCGCGAGCAGGATAGCCAAGTGCTTGGCCGCCGCCTAGCTGCCTACCCACTACCCTCTCTGTATTACCAGGCACTACGCGTCAGCTTTTTTGTTGTCTCCTAAAACCTTTTAGCAACTACTTCAGCCAACACGTGTAACTTGCTTGCGCCCCAACAGACGTGCCCATTCATAGCTCCTGAGTGGGTATGCCGAATGCGGAGCTAGTTGATCTTCTACTTTGAATTGAAATGTATATGCAAAGAAGCTTGTACATGGTGCTTGCACTTGTAGCCGCTTTAACCTTGGGCATCCGCTGTGAGGCTCAATCCCTTCCGGCGGCCCGCGAACATTTGCTGATGGACTTCAACTGGCGTTTCGCCTACGGCCATCCTTCCGACCCGAGCAAGGACTTCGACAACGGTATCGGTTATTTCTCTTACCTAGCGAAAACCGGCTACGGCGACGGGGCAGCGGCCGAGAAATTCGATGACCGCGCCTGGCGCACACTCGACCTCCCCCATGACTGGGCAGTGGAGCAGCCCTTCGACAGCAAAGCTAGCTTCAGCCACGGGTTCAAGGCCATCGGGCGGGCGTTTCCCGATGCCAGCGTGGGCTGGTATCGGAAGTCGTTTATAATACCGCAGGCCGACTTAGGACGCCGTATCAGCCTGGAGTTCGACGGCGTGTTTCGCAACTCTATTGTGTGGGTGAACGGGCATTACCTGGGTACAGAACCCAGCGGCTACAACGGCTTCCAGTACGACATCAGCGACTACCTCAACTACGGAGGCACCAACGTGGTGGCGGTGCGGGTAGATGCCACTATGGAAGAAGGCTGGTTCTATGAAGGAGCCGGCATTTATCGGCACGTGTGGCTCACCAAAACGGCTCCGCTGCACGTCGTGCCCAACGGTACCTTCGTAACCAGCCAGCTGACGGGTACCACGGCCACCCTCACGGCGCAGGCAACGGTCGTCAACAAGGCCAGCACGGCTACCACGTTTGACGTGGTGCAAGAGGTGGTAGATGCCGCCGGCAAAACTGTGGCGAGCGGGCAAGTGAGGCAGGTGCGCTTGCAGCCGCACAAAGAGCAAGAAGTGTCGTGCCGCATCCCGCTGCCGAATGCCAAGCAGTGGTCGTTGGAGTCGCCGTATCTCTATAAGCTGGTAACCCGGGTGCAGCAAGCTGGCGCCGCCGTTGATCAGTACGAAACGCGTTTTGGCGTGCGCACCATTCGTTTCGACCCGAATCAGGGCTTTTTCCTGAACGGCCAGCACGTGAAAATCAAAGGCACCAACAACCACCAGGACCACGCGGGCATCGGGGCCGCCCTGCCCGATGCCATGCAGGATTTCCGAATTGCCACCTTGAAATCGTTTGGCTCCAACGCCTACCGCTGCTCCCACAACCCGCCTACCCCCGAATTGCTTGACGCCTGCGACCGGCTGGGCATGCTGGTTATTGATGAAACCCGGATGATGGGCACTACGCCGGAGACAATGGGCGACCTGAAGCGCCTGATTGTCCGGGACCGAAACCACCCCAGCGTCATCAGCTGGTCGGTGGGCAACGAAGAATGGGCTATTGAAAGCAACGTGTTGGGCGCCCGCATCACCTCAACCATGCAAGCGTACGCCAAAAGCATCGACTCGACGCGGGCTATTACCGTGGCTGTTAGCGGCGGCTGGGGCCAGGGCTCTTCGACCACCATTGATGTCATGGGCTTCAACTACATCGGGCAGGGCGACACCGATGCTCAGCACGCTAAGTTTCCCAACCAACCAAGCTGGGGGACCGAAGAAGGTTCCACCCACGCCACCCGTGGCATTTACGTGACCGACAAAGACAAGCAGTACATTGCTGCCTATGATGCCAAGCCAAACCCCAAATTCTATAGTATCGAGGGGGGCTGGAAGCATTACGCGGAGCGTCCGTACCTGGCCGGGATGTTCATCTGGACGGGTTTCGACTACCGGGGCGAACCGACGCCGTTCGGGTGGCCGTCCATCACTTCCTACTTCGGCATGATGGACTTGTGTGGCTTCCCGAAAGACAACGTATACTACCTGAAATCCTGGTGGACCAACGAGACCGTGCTGCACTTACTTCCCCATTGGAACTGGCCCGGCCGCGAAGGAGAACCCATTGAGGTGTGGGCGCACAGCAACTGCGACGAGGTAGAGCTTTTCCTGAATAAGAAGAGCTTGGGCAGGAAAACGATGAGCAAGAATTCGCACCTAGAGTGGAAAGTACCTTACACGCCCGGCACCCTACACGCAGTAGGCTACCGCAATGGCAAGAAGGTGGCAACGGACGTAGTGAAAACCACGGGTACTGCGGCAGCTATTCAGTTGGCCTCGCACAAGCCCACCTTGCAAGCCAACCGCGAAGACGTTTCGGTGATTACGGTGCAGGTGCAAGACAAAAACCGGCTGCCCGTGCCCACAGCAGGCCAAGAAATAACGTTCAGCCTGAGCGGCCCCGGCAAAATTATTGGTGTAGGCAACGGCGACCCTACTTCCCTGGAGGCCGACAAGTATCTGGAAACCGTGCTGCCCGTGCCTATTAAGGACTTGCGGGAAATAGCCGTAGAAACCTTGGTGAACGGCCCGGAGGTAAGCATCACCTTCGATGATTCTAGCTGGAAACCGGCTTTCAAGGCGCGCCAGATGGACGCTTCGGCCTTGGCTCCCATTGCCAAAGCGTATGTTTCAAGGGGCACGTTCGAGTTGCCTGCCGACCTGGCTAACTCGGAAGTCACGTTCTACTACCGCAGCATTGGGCGCGAGCAGTCCATCTATGTCAACGGAAAAGCTGTTGCCGAAAACATCAAAGAAGAGGTGGTTGGCAACGTCTTCAAACTTGACAAGGCTATCCTCAAGCCCGGCAAAAATACGGTTGCCATTGCGGCCACGCCCTTGGTCAAGAAACGGCCCTGGGATGTCACCAACACGAACCCAGGTACCATCCAAGTGTTTACGCCTGCTCCCACCTGGAAACGCAAGGCATTCAATGGTTTGGTGCAGGTGCTGGTGCAGTCAACCCAAGCGCCCGGCGACCTTACGCTCACAGCTTCAGCCCCTGGATTGAAGACCGGAACGCTCAAAATAAAGTCGGTGGCGGCTCCCCTGCGGCCAGCCCTCCGCGACTAGGCGACCAGCCGGGTTCGTCGGTGGGTGGCGCCCCGAAACACTGCCTCGTTACTGACCAAAAAACCAGGTCGTATGGTTGCAGATCAATCTGGTTCCGGCTGAAGCACGTATGTACGGATTAATGATAATTCGGTATTTAATTGGATTATCTTGTATTTCACTACGAGCCCTCCTGTATGGTTACAAGCCAAAATCTAGCGGAAGAAATCAAACGCTTTATCCTACGCAATGATCTGACCAAAGCAAACGGGGTTGGAGTAGAGCAGGAAGTAAGTACAAAGCTGGCGCTGCCGCACATTATCACGCTGGTAATGAGCAATCTATCGGAGCTGAGCGAGCAAGTGGGCGGCCGGGATGCAGTATACGCCATGGCCCAGGAGGCCAACAGCAAAGCCGAGGCGCTCCACGTAGAGCACGTGAAGCAAGAGTTGGCCGTAACGCCCGACCGCGGCGCCGACCTTATGAAATCGGTGCTCAAAGACCGCTACTTCGGAACCATCAACGGGATTGTCACTTCCACTGGCATTCAGCAGAAAACGGTGGTGAGCTTGATTAATTTGGTGATGCCGGTGGCCTTGGGTGTGCTTGGCAAGCAAGCCCGCGAAAACAACTGGACAGCCGATACCATGGCCCAGGCGCTGCGCACGCAGTTCAGCCAACAGGAAGTAGCTACCATCCCGGAACTGCTCACTCCGGCTCTCCACGAACGATGGATGCCAGCCACTGCCCCGGTGGTAGCCAAGCCCAAATCAAGCAACAAGTGGCTGATTGCGGCGCTGGTTGTGGCCACGGCCGAATTGGGCTACATCATCGGCACTAAATCGCACGAACTCAACACCCCCGATACGCAGGTTAGGCCCAACACGGAAGCCTACACCACCCTCGCCTCCACCGTTGGCAACGACGACGGCGTGTGGGACCCCAACAACCCAGCTGCTCTGACCGCCAACGGCAACTTCGACCGGACCGGCGGCGGCTACGTGTACGGAGACGCGGGCGTACCTGCTGTGCTGAAACTCAAAGGCGGACTACGGCAGATTATCGGCTCCAATTCCACGGAAAACAAGCTGTATCAGTTTCTGTCGGACCCAGGCACCGAAGTAGACGAGGTGAGCCCCACCCGAGGCTGGATTGGCTTCGACCGAATCTACTTCGAGTCCAACAAAGCCGTGCTGACCAACGAGTCGATGTGGCAGCTCTCCAACGTGGCCAGCATTCTCCAAACGTTTCCTAACGCCAAAGTGCGCATCGGGGGCTACACCGACAGCTCGGGCAATCCGCTTTCCAACTTGAAGCTCAGCCGAGAACGGGCCGAAGCTGCCAAAGCCACCTTGCTGAAATTCGGAGTGGACCCCAGCAGCGTAGAGGCCATTGGCTACGGCTCCCTCGACAACATTGCCAGCAACGACACGCCCGATGGCCGCTCATTGAACCGGCGCGTCAGCATCCGGGTCATGGAGAAATAGGGTACTGGTATCTGTACCAAGGGGCCACTAGCACACCGTTCAACGGTTGGCGAGTGGCCCCTCTTGCGTTACAGCGTTTTAGTGAAAACCACTTTGATTCGCAGCTGGAAGTCGGCTATTACCTTGAATATCTCCTTGAGTGTGACTTGCTCTACCTGCGTCAGAATCTTGGGGTCGAGGTAGTTGGTAGGCGGAATTCGGTCGTTGATGAGCTGGCGGGCCTGTTTCTTCAGGCGCATGCCCATCAGGTAGTAGTAGGCCTGAAACAGCTCTTGGTACTCTTTTTCGGTGAACACGCCTTTTTCGCGTAGCTCGTGCAGCCGCTCGCCGGTGTTGGTCTTGAAAATCTGGTGCTTGAGGGCGTACACCCGCACTAAATCCACGATGGGCGTCATGGTTTTCTTCATGTCGAACACCTGCTGGGTGCCTTGAGTGAAGGTGCGGAAGTTGCGAAAAAACGTGAGTGGGGGCTCGTATTGCAAGGCATTGTTGGCCATGTAATAGAAAAACCGCTCCACTGGTCCCCGCAACTCTTCGCCCATAAACGCTTGCAGCTCGTCCATGATGCTGGCCTCGCCGTAGAGGTAGCGGCAGTCGAAAAACGTCGAGAACTTCATCACCGTTTCGGCATTCGACTCGCTCATCCAGGTATGGTAGTTGCGCTTCCAGTGCGAAAGGGAATGCGTCCACTTGTGGTTTTTGGCCATGAAGCCGCCGGTGCAGAAGCTAAGGCCAATGTGGTTGAGCTGATCGGAAACGGCAGCGGCAAAGCGCAAGAAATACGTGCGCACCAATTCGCGCTGTTCGTTGGCTTTATCTTCGTAGATGATGGCGTTGTCTTGGTCGGTGAGCAGGGTTTGCTCTTTACGGCCTTCGCTGCCCAACACCATAAACACAAACTTGGCGGGCGCCGGCCCGTGCTCGGCCAGCACCGCCTCAATCACCTTCAGGGCAATGGTATCGGCCACGGTGGTAATCACCTGGTTTACGATTTCCGGCTTCACGCCCCGACTCAACAGCTGATTGACAATTTCGGGCACGGTTTCCCAGCGGCGCTTCAGCTCCTGCATGCTCTGCGCCGACTTCACCGCCTGTATGAACATGAACGGCGACTGGGCCAAGTCGCTCAGCAGCTTGTTGCGGCTCAGAAACCCAAGGTAATGTCCGCCTTTCTCCACCAACAGGTAGCGGGTTTTGGTTTGGAACATCAACAGAATGGCCTCATACACAAAAGCTTCATTGTTGATGGCCACGATGGGCGTATCCAGCACCTCGGACACCGGGCGGGTTGCATCCAGCTGCACCGCTATGACATTGTCGCGGAGGGTGATGTCGGTCAGGTAACCTACAATTTCCTGGTGCTCGTTGGTCACGAAGGCACAGCTCACTTTAGCCGCTGCCATTTGCTGGGCGGCCTGATAAATGGGTGTGTCGTGCGGTACGGCCACTATTTCGCGCACTTCCAGCGTCTCGATGCGGCGGGAGTACATCTGGTCGGCGGCAATGAAGTTTTCTTCCGGCGCCGAAATAGGCTTCACAAAATGCGCGTACTCCTCGTTGAGCATCCGCTCGCCGTAGCGCGCTGTGAAGAAGTGGAAAAAGGCCGGGTACGCTAAGCACAAGGCCCGAAAGTCGCGGCGGGGCAGCGCATATACCACGGTGCCCTTCTGGGCTATTACCGTCCGAATCGAGCGTTTCTTGTTAAGCAGAATGGACTGGCCCCCGTAGCAAGCTCCCGCGCCCAACGACTCGGGCAGGCGCTTGTTTTGTTCGCTGTCGTAGAAAAATGCTTCGTACGCACCCGCCACGATAATGTCGAGGCTACGCAGCTTGGAAGAGTCTTGCTGATAGATCAGTGACTCTTTGGTATAACGCACTTCTTGCAATAAGTCGACCACGCCCAGCAGCACATCCTCGGGCAGCAGATCAAATGGGCTTACGGTTTTCAGGAATGCTAAACGGTTATCCATAGAGCCAACATAAGAGCAAGAAAAGAACCCCGCCTACCAGTGAAAACAGCAACCACAACGACCGGTAGCGCTGAAACATACCGGCTTCGGCAACCGGTACCACCAGTTGCGGCTGTTCGGAAATAACGTTGTCGTCTAAGTCACCAAGCCGGCGCAGTTCAAAGAAGCAGCGGGCCGTTGCTTGGGCATCCACCTGAGCATCGTGCTGGCGGGCCATGGGCTCCTGAAACAGGTGCTCGTGCAGTTCACCTAAGCGCAAAAAGTTGCGCTGAAACGTCTGGGCCTGCCGCTGGCTGGTTTGCATGGTGCAGAGCGTAGGCAGTTCGGCCAGCAGGTTGGAAAGGCCGGCCCGGTGAAACTCTGCCCCTATCATGTGAAAATCCAGACGCATGTAGTGCCCGACCACCAACGGGTGGTAGGTGCGCAAGTCGTTGTGGAAGCGCTGCATTACCGTGAGGGGCGCTTCGCCGTGCTGCTCTAGAAAAGCGGGAGTCAGGCCGTGAATGGCCAGGGCCGTGGGCCGCATCCGGCCGGCGGGTACGCGCAAGTAATGATTTTCGGCTTTCACCAACTCTCCCTCTAGGGTGTAAATCACCCAGGCCAGTTGCGCTATGCAAGGCCAGTTACGTTCTGCCGCGTACGGCTTGTTCCAGCTCGTAGGCAGTCCCGTGGTTTCGGTGTCTACAAAAAGTAAAAATTGTTGCACTGGTTGTTGTTATATGCCTGCCTCTGTTCCGTTCATCCCAACCACCGGCCGTCTTATTTATTCTGGTGCAATGAAGAGTCGCGAATGAATAATTCGGGTTGCAACACCACTTGGCGGTGCGAAAAGGTGCTGCCTTTCGCTTCCACCAGCTCCAGAAACAGCCGGACCGCTGCCTGGCCCATTTCTTCGCAGCGCTGGTCTACGGAGGTAAGCATAGGCTCGGTAATGGCCGTGAAGCCTTCGTTGCTGAAGCCAGCTAGCGCCACGTCCTGGGGTACCCGAATATTGCGCTGCTTGAGTAGTTGCAGCGCGCCCAGCAGCGACGAGTCGCCGGCCGAAAATACGGCGTCGGGCGGGTTGGGCAACTCCAGCAAACGGCGCATACCGGCCATCCCTTCCTCCAGCGTCATGTCGCAGTATACGATCAGCTCCTCGTCGTGGGGCAGTCCGTAGAGCTGCAACGCATCCAGATAGCCCTGGCGGCGGTTTTTGTAGATGTTTAGGTGCTGCAAGCCGGCGAAATGCGCAATGCGCGTGCAGCCCTGCTGCAACAGATGCTTGGTGGACTGAAAGCCCCCGTCCCGGTCGTTGAGGACCACCGCGTTTACGTTGTCGCCTTCCATGGTACGGTCGAAAAAGACCAGTGGAATACCGCGCTTACGCACCTTGTCAAAATGCTTGAAATCGAGCGTTGTGCGCGAAAGCGATACCAAAATACCCGCTACCTGTGCACTCAGCAAGGTTTCGATGTTTTTGCGCTCGTGCGCCACGTCCTCATTGGACTGGCAGATAATGACGCTATATCCGGCTTTGCTGGCTGCACTCTCGATACCGTGAACAACCGACGGAAAGAAGCGGCCCTCAATGTAGGGCACCACTACACCCAACAACTTGCTCTTGCCTTTGCGCAGCGCTGCCGCCAAGTGGTTGGGTTGATAATTAAGTTTCTTAGCTAGCTTAAGCACTTTCTGCTTGGTAGCCGGACCGATACTGTGATGGTCGCTCAGTGCCCGGGAAATGGTGGTCATAGAAACCCCCAGTTCACGCGCTAAATCGGACATGGACACCGGACTGTTGGGCACATGCACTGAGTCGGTATCCTTCTTACCACGTGGGGCCATAATATTTCACTCTATTATTACTTTGCGTAAAGCTACGGCCGTTTCAGAGACTATAAACTGGATTTTTGACCTAAATTGATTCCAAGTTGCATCCATTCAGTGCGCAGCTTCAACTTTTCCATCAAAAAGGCCACAAAACACCGCTAAACCCAACGTGAAGCGTCCAGATTCACTGTTTTGCTTGCTCTGATGCAGACAAGGACTCCAGGATGCTGCTGCGGCAGTATAGCACAACCAAACTAATGAAGGATGCTAGCAGCAAACGTTGCTTGTATGCACTCAGCAAGTGGTATAACGGGCTACTTGCACCTCACCGTATAGCGTGGCCACAATGCCTAAGAGGCTGGTTTCAGCTTAAGAGGTATGCGGTGCAGTAACAGACGAAAGACCGGTGCTTTTTGGCACTCTTTGTATACCGGTTGTTCTGCTTCTACTTCCAGTTAGAAATGTAGCACAAATTTATCGAAACACACCGCGAAAACACAAACGATTGTGCTTATGCTTCACGTAGTCGCGGCAGATTTCTCCCTTGAGAGTGTATAGCAACTCATCCCCGCCATTATCACCTAATTCACTCTTAGCAGCTTAAGCGGCAGCCCAAACAGCGTGTGCAGCAATATGTACTTGTGCGCTGCATCTATATCGGAATCACAAACCGTAGAACGTAAGCTGTCCTGATTTGCAGGGTATTGAAACACAAAGCGCGTTGCAGGTAGCTACAATTACAAAGTAGGTCTTCGTATCCGCTTCAATTTTCAGTAACTATGCACTACTTACACAATCGTTAATTCTCTTCTTCCCACCTATGAAATTCCTTTTCACCTTACTAATAGCACTCGTTGGGCTGCGGGCTGCGGCGCAAAATACCCCCCCTCGCATTCCAGCCCACGACCCCGTTATGATCCGGCAAAACGGCACGTACTATATGTTCTGCACGGGCCGCGGCATTGCGAATTGGTCATCGAAAGACATGAAAACTTGGAAAGAGGAAAAACCGGTGTTTGCCGCTCCGCCAGCGTGGGCCGTAAAGGCAGTGCCGGGCTTTAAAGGCCACATCTGGGCACCTGATATTTCATTCCACAATGGCGTGTACTACCTGTTTTACTCGGTTTCGGCGTTCGGCAAGAACACGTCCTGCATCGGACTGGCCACCAACAAAACGCTGGACCCCGCCTCCCCCGAATACAAATGGGTTGATAAAGGCAAGGTTATCCAATCGGTGCCAGGGCGGGACATGTGGAACGCCATCGACCCGAACTTGGTGCGCGACGAGGCCGGCACGCCGTGGCTGACCTTCGGGTCGTTTTGGAGCGGCATGAAACTGGTGAAGCTCCGCCCCGATTTAACGGCCCCCGCCCAGCCAGAACAGTGGCGTACCGTGGCTAGCCGCCCCCGCGACCCGAAGCTCACCGACTCTTTGCCAGGCGACGCGGCTATTGAGGCACCTTTCATCTTCAAGAAAAACGGCTATTACTATCTCTTTACTTCCTTCGACTACTGCTGCCGTGGCCCACAAAGCACCTACAAGATGATGGTGGGCCGCTCAAAAACGGTGGCTGGTCCTTATGTAGATAACGCGGGCACGGGACTAGAGCAGGGCGGCGGAACGATGGTACTGGAAGGCGACAAAAACTGGTTTGGCGTCGGGCACAACTCGGTGTACAATTTCGACAATACCGACTACATCGTATTTCATGGCTACGATGCCGCCGACAAAGGACATTCCAAGCTCCGGATCGAGAAGTTGAGTTGGGACGCTGATGGCTGGCCAACCGTGAAGCCCTAAATACTCAGTACTGGCCAGCACGCGGTACTTTGACTGGTCTATTTATTCATAAAAATAGATTAATTAGGCTTACTTGCGCAGGTGAATTCAACTCACTGAGCTTGGCAAAGCAGCTTGGTGGCCCTCGCATGGAAAAACTAAGAGTAGCACTGGACTGGACGCCAAACACCAATCACACTGGCTTTTTTGTTGCCCAGGCATTGGGGTATTATACCGAAAACAACCTCGAAATCGAGCTTGTAACGCCCTCCACGGACCACTACCTCCTGACGCCCGCCAAGAGACTAGAGCTACAAGAAGTGGACTTTGCCGTTGCTCCCATAGAAAGCGCCATCAGCCTCAATACCAAGCTACAACCCGTGGCTGTCAAGGCCATTGCCGCTTTGCTGCAAGACGACCTGAGTGCTATTGCGGTGCTGGAACGCAGCGGTATTCAAGCCCCTAGGCAACTGGACGGCAAAACGTATGCCTCCTACAAAGCCCGCTACGAAGACGATATCGTGCGGAAAATGATTGCCAACGACGGCGGTACGGGCAGCATCAGCATCACCTACCCCGATAAACTGGGCATCTGGGATACCCTGCTGGCCGGCCAAGCCGACGCCACTTGGATATTCATGAACTGGGAAGGCATAGAAGCGGAAACGCAGGGCATTGCCTTGAACTACTTCAAGCTTTCCGACTACGCTATACCTTACAGTTATTCGCCGGTGCTGATTGCCCGGGCCGATGCCATCGAGCAGAAGCGGCAGCTGTATCAGGATTTTCTGCGCGCCACCAAGAAAGGCTACTTGTACGCCAAGGAAAACCTCGAGCACAGCACCACTATACTGTCGGAGTTTGTGCCCGAAAAAGACCGGCACAACATTGACTTGTTGAAGAGCCAACTCTACACCGGCCGCCACTACGGCGACGAAACCACCTGGGGCAGAATGAATTTGTCGCTGGTGGAAATTTTTGTGGCGTGGCTGAAAACGCACAGCTCAGAAACCAGCTCCATTGAAGCAGCCAGTTTTTGTAGCAACGAGTTGCTCACTTAACTTAATCTGAATAAATCCCCTTCAGCCTTCCATCCGCTACGTACTAGTGCCTGACGTGGCGCATTGCTTGACCGCCCAAGCACGCAGGCAAACGGCCTGACCAAACCCGATACTGGCCGCGTGACTTCTGGTAGTCCTCGCTCCTACTCGCGCCCGTGGGCCAGCCGTGCCGCTTTTTTGCTTTCTCCCCATCAAGATTATACATCTTTTTTCAACCTCCTATGACCAACCCTAGCACTGCCTCCATTGACGAGCAAAGTGTAACCACCATCCGCCTGCTGTCTGTAGACATGGTGCAGGCGGCCAATTCTGGGCACCCAGGCTTGCCACTCGGTGCGGCGCCGATGGCGTACGTGTTGTTCTCGCGGTTTTTGCGCTTCAACCCCCAAGACCCCAAGTGGCCGAATCGGGACCGGTTCGTGCTGTCGGCAGGCCATGGCTCGGCCCTGATCTACAGCCTGCTCCATCTGTATGGCTACGACTTGCCAATGGATGAGTTGAAGCAATTCCGCCAGCCTGGCGCGCGCACCCCTGGTCACCCCGAGTCCAACGTGACGCCCGGTGTGGAAGTAACAACCGGCCCCTTGGGCCAAGGCTTCGCCAACGGAGTGGGCATGGCGATGGCCGAGGCGCACTTGGCGGCCACGTACAACAAGCCCGGCCACACGGTGCAGGACCATTACACCTACGCCATTGTCAGCGACGGTGATCTGATGGAAGGTGTTGCTTCAGAGGCGGCCTCCCTGGCAGGCCACCTGAAGTTGGGCAAGCTCATCTTCCTTTACGACGACAACGACATCTCGCTCGACGGCCCTACGAGCCTGGCGTACACCGAAGACGCTATGAAGCGCTTCGACGCCTACGGCTGGCACACCCAGCGCGTAGCCGATGGCAACAACCTCGACGAAATTGAGGCTGCCATCAAAGCCGCGCAGGAAGAGACGGAGAAGCCTTCAATTATTTCGGTGAAGACCGTTATCGGATTCGGCTCGCCGCTGGCTGGCACCAGCAAGGCCCACGGCAGCCCCCTCGGCCCCGACAATGTGAAGAAAGCCAAGGAATTCTTCGGCTGGAATCCGGAAGCCAGTTTTGTAGTGCCCGAGGAAGTGTACGAGCACCTGCGCAAGCCCGGCCAGCAAGGCGCCGAGCTGCAAAAAGAGTGGGACGCCCAGTTCAAGAAGTACGAGCAGGAATTCCAGGCCGAAGCCCAGCAGTTCCACGTTTCCTTTAACGGCGACTTGCCCGACGGCTGGGACAAAGACCTCCCCGTGTACACGCCGGCTGATGGCGAGCTAGCTACCCGCCAGGCCTCCGGCAAAGCCCTAACGGCCATCAAGAAAGCAGTGCCCTTCATGTTCGGCGGCTCGGCTGACTTGGCTTCCTCCAACGAAATGGATAAGTCGGGCGACGACAGCTTCCAGCCCGGCCACTACGAGCGCAGCAACATCTGGTTTGGCGTGCGAGAGCACGCCATGGGCGGCATCATGAATGGCATGGCCCACCACGCGGGCGTGCGCACTTATGGCGGCACCTTCCTTACTTTCTCCGATTATATGCGCGGCGCCATCCGCCTCACGGCTCTCGCTGAATCGGCTGCCACGTTCGTTTTCACCCACGACAGCATTGGCTTGGGCGAAGACGGCCCGACGCACCAGCCGATTGAGCAAGTGGTATCGTTGCGCACCATTCCGAACATCGTAGTGCTGCGCCCCGGCGACGCCAACGAAACCACCGAAGCCTGGCGCATTGCCATGACCACGCCCAAGTCGCCGGTCTGCCTGATTTTGTCGCGTCAGAAACTGCCGATTTTCGACCAGACCGTATTGGGCTCAGCCCGCGAAGGTGTGGCTAAAGGTGCCTACATTTTGAGCGAGGCCGAAGGCGGCACGCCACAGCTCATTTTGGTGGCTACGGGCTCGGAAGTGAGCTTGGCCCTAGAAGCGCAGAAGGTGCTGCAAGGCGAAGGCACCGCAACCCGCGTGGTGAGCATGCCGTCGTGGGAGCTGTTCGAGAAGCAGGACAAGGCTTACCGCCAGCAGGTATTGCCACCGTCGGTACGCAAGCGCGTGACCATTGAGGCGGGTTCGCCAATCGGCTGGGCCAAGTACGCCACCGACGAAGGTACCAGCATCAGCATGAACCGTTTCGGCGAGTCGGCTCCGGCGGAACATCTCTTCGAGGAGTTTGGCTTCACGGTGCAGAACGTCGTGAAAGTCGCGCATAATGTACTGAACGGTCAGCCCGAAGAAGAAGACAAAAAGCAAGTGGTTTCGTAAGCGGCGCGAGCAGGTAGCCTACCTGTAGCTCGGAACGGATTTCCGCGCTACAAGTAGGCTAGCTTCCACTTCCTACATTCGCTTTCCACACTATTCCCCTGTCATGAATCCATTAATTGCCATCCGCGAGTTTGACCAAAGCATCTGGCTTGACTTCATCCGTCGCAAAATTCTGATCAACGGCGAATTGAAGCGCCGCATCGACAACGAGGCCTTGCGCGGCGTAACCTCCAACCCGGCCATTTTCGAAAAGGCTATTGGCGGTTCCGACGACTACGACGGAGCCATTAAGAGCCTGGCCCTGCAAAACAAAACCACCGACGAAATCTACACGGAGATGGTTATTGCAGACATTCAGCACGCCTGCGACCTGTTCCGCCCGCTCTACGACAGCCACGACAACTCGTCCGACGGCTACGTGAGCCTGGAAGTGTCGCCTACGCTGGTTAACGACACCGAAGGCACCATCGAGGAAGGCATCCGCTTCTGGAAAACGGTGGACCGCCCGAACGTGATGATTAAGGTACCGGCCACGCTGGAAGGTTTGCCCGCCATCCGCCGGCTCATCGCCGAAGGCATCAACGTCAATGTGACTCTGATTTTCGGATTGGAGCGTTACCGCTTGGTGGCCGAAGCCTACATTGCCGGCCTCGAAGACCGGGTGAAAGCCGGCCTGCCCCTCGACAACATCGACTCAGTAGCCAGCTTCTTCCTCAGCCGCATTGATGTGCTGATTGACCCGATGCTGGAGAAAATTGCTGCCGAAGGTGGTGAGAAAGGTGCGTTGGCCGAAAGCATGGTGGGCGAAGTGGCCTTATCGAGCGCCAAGCAAGCCTACCAAATCTATAAGGAGATATTCCAGGGTCCGCGCTGGGAGGCACTGCAAGCCAAAGGTGCCGATACGCAGCGCCTGTTGTGGGCCAGCACCGGCAACAAAAACCCGAAGTACGACGACCTGAAGTACATCGAAAACCTGGTTGGCCCGAAAACGGTGAACACCGTACCCACCGAAACGCTGGACATTTTCCGCGAGAAAGGCCAGCCCGCCAACCGCTTGGAAGAAGGCCTCGACAAAGCTGCCGACGTACTGCGCCGGTTGCCCGAGTTGGGTATCAACCTGGAAGAGCAAGCCAACGCACTGGAAGAGGATGGCGCCAAAAAATTCAAGGAGCCCTTCGCCAAGCTGATGGACTCAATTGAGAAGAAGCGCCTGGCAGCGCTGGAGCTAACCACGGCTCCGGCAGAACTGGCGCTGGGTCAGTACCAGGCCGATGTAGATGCCAAAGTGAAGGAGTTCAACAATAAGAACTTCACCGAAGGCTTCTGGAACAAGCAGGCTGATCTGTGGGTGCAGGACGCCGAAGGGCAGGAAAGCATCCGCAGCTTCATGGGCTGGTTGCGCGTGGCCGAAACGATGGTAGCGGCAGTGCCCGCCATTGAGCAATTCGCGCAGGAGGTGAAAGATGCCGGCTTCAAGCACGTAGTAGTGATGGGCATGGGCGGCAGCACGATGGCGCCGATTGTGTTCAAGGAGAGCTTCAAGCAGGACGAGAGCGGCTTGCCTATCTCCGTGCTCGATACCACCGACCCCACCACGGTACATCAGATTGAAGAGTCGGTGCCGCTGGCCGATACGCTGTTCATTGTGGCCAGCAAATCGGGCACGACGGCCGAGCCGCTGGCGTTTGGCGACTATTTCTACGACAAGGTCAAGCAGATTAAAGGCGACAAAGCCGGCGAAAACTTCGTGGCTATTACCGACCCCGGCTCGAAGTTCGTGGCCTCGGCTACGGCGCAGGGCTACCGCCACATCTTCCTGAATTTTGCGGAAGTAGGCGGCCGGTTCTCCGCCCTCACCTATTTCGGTCTGGTGCCTGCCGCCATGTACGGCTTGAGCACCGGCGAGATTCTGGGGCGTGCCGTACTGATGATGCGTGCCTGCGGCGCTTATGGCAACGTAGAGCAAAACCCCGGCGTGGAGTTGGGTGTGGCACTGGGCGTGCTAGCCAAGCAAGGCCGCGACAAGCTGACGTTGATTGTACCCGAGTCGTTGAGCAGCTTCGGGCTGTGGCTAGAGCAGCTGACGGCGGAAAGCACGGGCAAGCAAGGCACCGGCATCATGCCGATTGCCGGCGAGCCGGTGCGCGAGCCAGCGCAGTACGGTAATGACCGGGTGTTTGTGTACGTGGGCTACCAGAACGAAGCAGACGACGCCAACAAGCAGGCGTTGCAAGCCTTGGAGCAAGCCGGCCACCCCGTGGTGCGGATTACGCTCGAAGATGCCTATGACTTCGGCCAGGAGTTCTTCCGTTGGGAAGTAGCCATTGCTGTAGCCAGCGCCGTGCTGGAGATCAACCCCTTCGACCAGCCCAACGTGCAAGCCGCCAAAACGGCTACCGATGCGTTGATGAAAGTGGTGGAACAGGATGGCAGTTTGCCCGAGGGCGACGCGCCTGTAGTAACTGAAAACGGCGTAGCGTACTACACCGCCGTGTCGGGCTCTGATGCCGCCGGGGTGCTCCAAGCCTTCTTCGACCAGGCCAAGGCCGGCGACTTCCTGTGCTTGCAAGCCTACCTGACCGAAACGCCAAGCCTAAACCAGAGCCTCGACCAGTTCCGGGCGCAGGTGCAGGAGCAGTTGCACATTGCTACGGCTTCGGGCTACGGTCCGCGCTTCTTGCACTCCACGGGTCAGTACCACAAGGGTGGGCCGAACAATGGCCTATTCGTGCAGTTCACCAAAGACCACCCGCAGGATCTGCAACTGCCCGGCCGCTCCTACACGTTCGGTACGTTCCAGAACGCGCAAGCCGCCGGCGACCTGAAAGCCTTGCACGACTACGACCGTCGTACGCTGCACATCCACCTGGGCGCCGATGCCGAGCAGGGTCTGCAAACCGTACTGACAGCCTTGCAAGCGGCTACGTTGCAGGCCAAGTAATCGAGTAACCTACTAGGCTAAAGCCGGTTTGGTGCTGCTAGTGCCAAGCCGGTTTTTTTGCTTAATTTTAACAATCGATTGTGTAACTCTTTACCTTTTCAGAATGCCCCTGAACTCCCACAAAAAAGCTGTTTCCTTGTTCCGCTATGCTGTCTTAGCTGGCATTTTGGGAACGATGGCCTTGCCCTTCACGGCTACGGCCCAAAACCCGGCTTCTACGGCCCCGGCTGGCAACCCCATCATCAAGCAAAAGTACACCGCCGACCCGGCTGCCTTCGTGCACAAGGGCACTGTGTACCTCTATACTGGCCATGATGAAGCCCCTGCCCGGCAGGAGCGCTACGTGATGCACGACTGGCTGGTCTTTTCCTCGACCGACATGGTGAACTGGACCGAGCACCCCTCGCCCCTCGCCGTGAAAGATTTCACGTGGGCCAAAGATGATGCGTGGGCCTCGCAGGTGATTGAGCGCAACGGCAAGTTCTACTGGTACGCCGCCGTAGAGCACGCCACCGTCAATGGCAAAGCCATTGGTGTAGCCGTATCTGATAGCCCGACTGGCCCTTTCAAAGATGCCCGCGGTTCGGCGTTGATTTCAAGCGACATGACGCCCGACGACAAAATCAGCTGGGCCGACATTGACCCCTCAGTTTGGATCGACGAAAAAGGCCAGGCCTATCTGTTTTGGGGCAACACCACGTGCTACTACGCTAAGCTCAAGCCGAACATGACTGAGCTAGATGGCCCAATCAACAAAGTAGCCTTACCCAATTTCACGGAAGCGCCTTGGGTGCACAAGCGCGGCGACTGGTACTACCTCTCGTATGCTTCGGGCTTCCCCGAAAAGATAGTATACGCCATGAGCCGCAAGATTGAGGGCCCTTGGGAGTACAAAGGCATCTTGAACGAAATAGCTGGCAACTCCAACACCAACCACCAGTCCATCATTGACTTCAAAGGCCAGTCGTATTTCATCTATCACAACGGCGCCATCAACACCGACGGCGGCAGCTTCCGCCGCTCCGTCTGCATTGACTACCTGTATTACAATAAAGACGGCACGCTCAAGCGCGTGGTAATGACCACCGAAGGCGTAAAGCCAGCGAAGTAAAAACATCCGTTGTCGCTGCTGCGCGCAGCTAGCATAAGTGAAAAGGGCCGTTCTGCTAAGCAGGACGGCCCTTTTCATAACTGGGTTTATGTCTTATACCTGTTTACAGCCTTACCACGTCAGGTGCAGCAGTGACACGCCTTGGCGAGGGAGTTTGAAACGAAGGGTGGTTTTGTTGTCTTTAATTTCACCCACGTAGGCGAATTAAGCAGGGCGAGTTGGCCGGCTTGTTCGAGTTCGGTGCGTTGAGCAGCGGATACGTTTTGCGGGGAGCCCATTTTCTGCCACCTGGTGTAGGAGTTGCTATGCTCGCCATCAATGCGATAGTGCTGCACCAGGGCTTGCGGCGCGGTTAGGCCCTGCAACTCGATTTCCACTTCGGAGGCAGCGGCGGGCAGGTCGTCGTTGTGGTAATTCCAGACGAGTACATTGGCGGAGCGGCCGTTGGTGGACGCTAAGGCGCTGATGTCGGCGCGCTGGCTTTGTGCGCCTTCACGCAGTTCAGGCAACGTGAGGGCGCTGGCGTTGCTGACGGCTACCCGCTGCCCACCCATGAGGCCCATCATTCGAAACACGTTGAGCACGGGCTTATCGACGCCGTTGGTGGCCAGGTCGCGGAAGCCAGCAAACCAGGGCTGGTTCTCAAATTCAAACGACCAACTGACCGCGCCTAACAGGTTTACTTTATACTCATCGGCCAACTCATATAGATGAGAATACGCGGAGGCCGTGTAACTGGAATACATGGTGCCGTTGCGGTAAGCATTTTCTGGGCTCAGGTCCACAGAGCAGGCGGCGCAGCCTTCGGGGTCGTTTTCTCCGATGATGATGGGCAAGTTCTTGTACTGCGGAAACGAGGCCACGATTTTGAAGCCTTCGGTGAGGTCCTTGAACTGCGTACCCATGTTCATCCGTACGTGGCCGTCCACCACTTTGGGTCCGCCTTTGGCGTGGAACGTGATGAAGTCGAGGCGGGTGCCGGTTTTGCCGGTGGCGTAGTTGGTGCCGGTGGCACAGTGCTGCAAGAAGTCTTTCAGGAAGTTGGCGGCTTTGTCCCAGCCAGGGCCGGTGGTTTCGGGGCCGCCGAGCTGGATGCCGGGGCAGGCGCGGTGCACGGCGTCTTCGGTATAGTCGAACAGCTTGCTGTACTCTTCGGGCGTGCCTTTCCAGTAGCCGATGTTGGGCTCATTCCACAGTTCCCACGGCCAACTTTTCACCTCGGCCTCGCCGTAGCGCGCCACGCAGTGCTTCACCCACTGATATACCAGCTCCGACCATTTCTTGTAATCCTTGGGCGGATAAGCCCACCCGGTATAGATGTCGTTGTAGTTGTCGCCGGGCTTCCAGTGGTGGCGATACGGCACCGGGTGCGACGACAAGGCTTCCGGCATAAACCCGATTTGCGCAATAGGCTTCATGCCCCGCGCCAGATACGTATCAAAAATCTGGTCGGCTATTTTCCAGTTGTAGATGGGCCGGCCTTTTTTGTCTTCGGTGTAGGCGTTGGTCGAGCCCCATTTGAGGGCGGGCGTACCGTCGCCGGTGGTGAGCAGATTGTGGGTCCGCACGTACACGGTGGTCGGGCTCAAGGCCGCTAGCTCGGTGAGCAGCTTCTGCCCATCCTTCATATAGGTGTAGTTGGGCTCGTCGTACCCGAAATACGCCCACATCGGGTACATGGGGCCTTTTGGCTTCGCCAAATCCACCTGAATGGAAACCGGCGCTGCGGGTGCTTGCGCCTGCACGGTGGAAGCACCGGCCAATACGCTTACCAGGGTCATCAAACCAAGCAAGTGACGAGGCAGCGGAGGCGGAGGCGAGGCAAATTTTTTCATGCAGCAGAGAAGTACGGGTGGAAAGAGGCGCGGGACAATCTACCAATCCTACGTGGTAAACACAACCGATTGTGTAACTGCTCGTACCTTTGCGCGACTATTGTCTACCATGCTGCCATCTACTACCAAGAGCCGAATTGCCGTTGCGGCCGTTTTCTTTCAAGCAGGCATCTGCTTTGCCAGTTGGGCTTCTCGCATTCCGGATATCAGCTCGAAGCTCGGTTTAAGTGAGGGAGACATCGGGCAACTCCTGCTTGCCATGCCTGTCGGCTCCCTCTTTGCGCTGCCCTTGGCTGGCTGGCTGGTGCACACCTGGGGCAGCCGGACGGTGGTACTGCTCTCGGCAACGCTATACGCGGTGTTTCTGCCGCTGCTTGGGTGGGTGGAAAGCTTCTGGACGCTAGCCCCGGCGCTGGCCTTGTTTGGCTTTGCCGGCAATCTGCTGAACGTGTCCGTCAACACCCAGGCCATTAATGTGCAGGCGCACTACGGCAAACCCATTATGGGCTCGTTTCATGGGCTCTGGAGCTTGGCGGGCTTCCTAGGTGGCGCCCTCGGAACGCTGCTCATTGGTTGGCAGCAGACGCCCCTTTTCCACTTCCTGCTGGTAGCAGTGCTGGGGGTAATCCTTATTGCGGTGGCCCATCAGTTCACGTTGCGCCAAGACGAAGGCAGCGAGGCCGGCGGCCTGAGCTTGCGCCGCCCCGAGCCTTACCTGTTGCGCATTGGCCTTATTGCGTTCTGCGGTATGCTCTGCGAGGGCTGTATGTTTGATTGGAGCGGCGTGTACTTCCAGCGGGTGGTGCGGCCCGATGCTGCGCTGGTGACTAGCGGCTACGTGGCCTGCATGAGCACCATGGCCCTCGGCCGCTTCCTCGCCGACTACTTCACCCACCGTTTCGGGGCCACTCGGATGCTGCAAGTCAGCAGCGCCCTCATAGCGTCGGGGCTGCTGCTGGCCGTGCTGCTTCCATACTTGGTGCCCGCTATTATCGGGTTTCTGCTGGTAGGTTTTGGTATTGCCTCGGTTACGCCCCTCTCCTACTCGGCGGCCGGGCAGGCGCGCACCGTGTCGCCGGGGGTGGCGCTGGCACTGGTTTCAACCATCGGGTATTTCGGGTTTCTGCTTGGCCCGCCGCTGATTGGCTTGCTAGGGGAAGTGTTCAGCCTGCGTGTCTCTTTTGCGCTAGTGGCCATGATGGGAGCCGTGGTTGGCGTATTGGCCGCCGGCATCACCTCCAAATCCGCCAAAGTGCGCACTCCCGCGTAGCGGTTAGCTGAGCACCCTCGCCGTAGGTATAAGCTGAATGGCCTGAAGGGTTGTTAGTGCATTTTCGCCGAAACCTGTTTCACCGTAGGTCCCGTCGAGCCCCTGATAATCAGTTCGGATTTCAATTCCAGGTTCTGTGCGGAAGTTGCAGCCATGTTTTTGATGATGGACTTAAACAGAATTTTAGCGGCTTCCTGCCCAATGGCATAGGCTGGCTGCGTGATGGTGGTGAGCGGCGGTTCCAGCAACGAGGCAATATCCAGGTTGGAAAACCCAATGACCTTTACGTCGTCGGGAATGGTGAGGCCCAGGTTGCGGCAGGCCTCGTAGCTACACATAGCCAGGCTTTCAACCGACGCAAAAAACCCGTCTATATCGGGCCGTTTCAGCAGTAGCGCCTGAATTGTTTGGGTGTCTTGCTCTTTGTTGGATTGCGTGTGCACCACCAACTCCTCGTCGTACGCAATACCGTTGGCTTTCAGGGCATCTATGTAGCCCTGCATCCGGCGCTTGCCGATGGAGAGGCGCTCGGAAACCGTCAGGTGCGCTATGCAACGGCAGCCGTTGTCGAGTAGGTGTCGGGTGGCCTGGTAGCTGCTTTCGTAGTCGTTGGTAGTGACGCTGGCCGTGGTCATTTTCTCGTGCACCCGATCGAAAAAGACCAACGGAACACCTCTTTCCTGCAAGGAGGCCAAGTGGCTGAAATCCTCCCCGTTGTTCACCACCGATACCAATACGCCCTCCACCCGGCCGTTGGCCAGCAGCCGAGTCACCGCCAGCTCGCGCTCGTAGTCTTCGTGGGTCAGGTAGATGAGCACATGGTAATTGTTTGCTCTTGCTACCGCTTCTATACCGTTGATAGCCAGCGAAAAGAAATGATTGGCCACCTCCGGAACCACGACGCCAATGGTCTTGCTCTTCTGGCGGCGCAAGCCACTGGCGTATGGATTGGGCTCGTAGTTCAGCTTGCTTGCTAGTTCGCGCACCCGGTCTTTGGTGGCCTGCGATATATCGTACCGGTCGTTGAGGGCTCTTGAAACGGTGGCAACAGAGAGGTTGAGTTCTTCCGCTAGTCTTTTCAGGTTTACTGGTTTCATAGTTCAAGTTATAGATAACAACTTATCTATCAGAAACCCGGTTGCAGAGTGCAATGCCGCTACAGAAACAACGCGCACAACAAATCAGAGCTACTCGGCTGGTAGTCTGTTGGCTTGCCTAGCTGAAGTTGAACTCGGGCCGCCACTTCTCAATGGTATGATTATAAATAGCCTGGTTGGCCATGTATACCGCGCAGGCCACGCGCGCCCCCGTAAATACGTTGGAATCGGGCATTTTTTTGTCGCTTACGGCCTTGTAGAAGTCCCGCAACGCATACCAAGACCCATCTTTCAGGGGCTCGGTGGTGATGGGAATACCGCCGTTCTTGTCCCACGTAATTTTGGTGGCTCCCGTCACGCCATCCACGGTGCCATACTGCTTCAGCGTTTCCTTCTCGGGGTAATAAATGCCTTGGTCGATGAGCAGCGAGATAGTGCCTTTGGTGCCTTTTAGTTTGAATAGATACCCGTCGCGGGCATTGCCGCAGGTGGCCCCGAAGTTGCCGACCATGCCCTCACGAGCGTACCGCACCATCACCTGCACGTTGTCGTATGTTTCCCGGCCGTCCTTGTAATAGTCGATGCCGCCGGTCCCGAATATCTCATCGGGGTAGGTGTTAAAGGCCCAGTGGATGAAATCGAGCTGGTGAGAAAGTAGCTCGGCGGCTAGCCCCCCCGAGTACTCCCGGTACATGCGCCAGTTGATTTTGCGCTCCAAGCTCGGGTCTGGCACGGGGCGGCGCCAACTGCCGTTCCGGTCCCAGCGGCAGTCGATCTGCGTTACTTTTCCCAGGTACCCCTGGTCTATCATCTCCTTAACGCGGTAGTACAGCGGTGAGTAGCGGTACTGGTGCCCGACTTGCAGAATCTGGTTGGGACGCTGCTGCGCTAGCGTCACCAGTTCCGTGGCCTGCTCGATGTTGTGGGTCATCGTTTTCTCGAGGTACACTTGCTTGCCGGCCAGCAAGGCAGCTTTAGCTACCGCGAAGTGCAGGTTCAGCGGCACCGAGATAATGACGGCATCCACGTTGCGCGAATCGAGCAGGGCGTGGTAGTCGGCGTAGGTTTTGGCCTTACTGGCCGAACCGATTTTCTGGGCATCGCGCAAGCGAAACGGCAGCTCGTCGCACAGGGCCACTACCTCGTACTGGTCGGGTAGTTCTTGCAAAATCTTGAGCAGCCCGGTGCCCCGGTCACCGCACCCGATAACACCAATTTTCAGTTTACCAGCGGCGGGTGGTGCGGCAAAAGCTTCTCCTAGCTGGGTGCCAACCAGTAGGCCGCCCGTGAGCAGGCTAGTTTTCTTGAGAAAGTCGCGTCTGGGAAGGTGGATCATGAGGAGAAAGTAGCTGGGGGAATTTCGGAGAGGTTGTGTCGGCAACGGTACCGTTGGGGCGCCGGTAGATAAGGTAGGCGTGAAGGCGGCGGTGCTTTTGCAAAAAAGTTAGCGCTTTTACCACGCCCATTCCCATCAGGGCATTGTCGTAGGCGTCGGCAGTCATGGCGTCTGGGGCCACTACCGTCACGCTGATCATTTCATTTTGGAAGGGGTAGCCGCTTTTTGGGTCGATGAGGTGCGCGTTTCGCACTGCTCCTTCTCGTTTGAATTTACGATAGTTGCCGGAAGTGGTAACACCGCCGGCGTCAAGTTCTATGATTTGCTGCATTGCTGTCAGTTGCCAGCTGCTGGTATCAGGCCGCTCAATGCCAATGCGCAGCCGCTGCCCACTCGGCCACTTGCGCCCCCGCACTCGGATTTCGCCGCCCAACTCCACCAAGTAGTTCCGAATGTGCTTGCGCTCCAATAGGGCCGCCAACTCATCCACGGTGTAGCCCTGCGCAATACCGTTCAAATCTAGGTGCACCGCCGCCACACGCTTCACCAGAGAATCGCCACGCCACTGAAGTTTGTCGGAGCCGATGGCCGGCAGAATGGCTTGGATGGCGGCGGGCGAAGGGGCCGTTTCGGTGGGGCGGGTACCAAAGCCCCAGGCCTGCACCAGTGGTTGCACGGTTGCATCAAACAGCCCGTCCGTTTGCTGATAAACTTCCAGCGCCTTGCCCACTACCACCCGCAAGTGGCGGTCGGCCACCACTCCCCTCCGCGACTGATTGAATTGATTGATCAACGAGTTGGGCTGATACAGCGAGAGCGAAGCATCTATTTCGGCGAGCTGCTGACGGACTTCCGCAGTTGCCACCACGCTATCTGGGGCGTAGTATGTGATGGTATAGGTGGTTCCTTGCGCATAACCCTGGAGTTGAAACGGCCGAAGCGGCGCGTTGCCACCCGGAAACAGCCACAGCACAAAGGCAAGAACAACACCGCAATTCATGATTTAAAGTAACTAGTCAGATGCACGCGTAGCCGTTGGATCAGGGCTTTGCTATAAATACAAGCCTGTGGGTAATCATACTAAAGTTCGCCAGTTAACCGGCGGTGTGTATCCTGTAGATACCGGTGCTTGTCACTGCTAGGTACTACCACTCATTTCACTATTGCAAGTCTAAGTAGCACTTCCACTCGACTATTTCCGTGCTTCTACTCAGGTCGAGGGGAAACTACCATTCGGGAGAGTACAGGAGAGTTACCGAAAAGGGTATCTTTAATATGAGTCCCAATAGCAATTATTTCGCTTTGCTCCCTCGCAGTACGCGCTGTCCGCTACTGCTTTGCTCTCGGCGCTTTCGGCCGGAGTCTGCTTGCCGCCTACTCTTTTTGCTGCTTACCTCATTTGAAGTAAATATCCAAGTACGCTTGTGCTATCGATTGCGTTTTCCGAAAACGTTTGCGTAACTAAACACCCTATTTGCTTAACTATCTGATGCTGTTTGCTTCTAGCTTAGCGACGTGCATTAGGGCCGTAGGCGCCAGATAGCAAGCACTGGCTGGAAGTACGACTTGACCATTGCAGACCTGTTTCAATTTTTCCTCACCCTTCCACACTCCCGTCACTGTATGACTGCACGCTACTCTCCCCCCACCCGCAAGATGCCGCTCTTGTTGCTGTTGCTCCTGCTTTGCTTCGCCTCCGGGGCGTGGGCTCAGCAAGGCACCACCGAAATAAGCGGCCGCGTAGTTGATGAAAAAGGAGCCGGCCTACCCGGCGTGACGGTACAGGTGAAGGGCACTACGGTGGGTGCCAGCACCGACCCAGACGGCAAATTCACGTTGCAAGCACCGGCTAGTGGCACCGCACTTGTTATTTCTTCGGTGGGCTTGGTTGCCCAAACCGTCAACATCGACGGCCGCAAGCAAATCAACGTCACGCTGAAAGAAGATTCGCAGGCCTTGGCCGATGTGGTAGTAGTAGGCTATGGCACCCAAAAGAAAAGCCAGACCACCGGCGCCATCTCCTCGGTTACTTCCAAGGAAATAGCGGAATTACCCGTAACCAACGCCCGCCAAGCTTTGCAGGGCCGTGCCGCGGGTGTCGATGTTATCCAGTCGGGCAGCGAGCCGGGCGGTGGCGTGACGGTCCGTATCCGGGGCCGCCGTTCCATCAACGCGTCCAACGACCCACTGTATGTGGTGGACGGGATACCTGTGGCGGGCGGCATCGACGACATCAACCCGCAGGATATTGCCTCGCTGGAAGTACTCAAAGACGCTTCGGCTACCGGCATCTACGGCTCGCGCGGGGCCAATGGCGTGGTACTGGTAACGACCAAGCGCGGCAAAGCTGGTAAAACCGTGGTGAGCTACGATGCTTACGCGGGTTT
This sequence comes from Hymenobacter tibetensis, assembly GCF_022827545.1. NCBI lineage: Bacteria > Pseudomonadati > Bacteroidota > Cytophagia > Cytophagales > Hymenobacteraceae > Hymenobacter > Hymenobacter tibetensis. The sequence continues at coordinate 1,867,044 of NZ_CP094669.1, read as the reverse complement.
CTCGAAAGCGCTAGGCCAAGTGGACGTAATGAACGGCCCCGAATTTGCGGAATACAAGCGGGAAGCGTACCGCACAGCCGGCATCTACCTCGACAACGACCCAACTGTTTCCGACCAAAAAACCTTCACCGCCGTGGAGCTAGAGGGCATTGCCCAAGGCCGCAGCACCGACTATCAGAAACTGCTGTTGCGCACCGGCTCTATCCAGAGTCACCAGGTGGGCGTGCAGGGCGGCAGCGAGAAAACGCAGTTTTCCGTTTCCGGCAACTTCTTTCAAGAGAAAGGCATCCTGAAACGCACTGACTTCACCCGCTACACGTTCCGCGTCAACCTCGACCACCAAATCAACGACCGGATTAAAATAGGCACTTCCACGTTCGGGGTGTACAGCCTCAACAACGGCGCCGACAGCCCGATCAACAACCCGGCGTTTGATGGCTTCCCGAACCCCAACTACGTGATTCGGGGCTTCCACCCCTTCGGCGGGGCGCTATCGGAAAACCCGCTCGGCCGGCCCTTCGACGACCAAGGCAACATCATCTTCCTGCCTACTCCTGATGGCTTGCGCTCCAATCCGGCGTCGGAGGTGGTGAAGGGTGCCAACATTGCGGAAACCAAAACGGTCCGCATTTTCAACAGCGTGTACGGCGAGTGGAAAATCGTGGATGGGCTGAAGTACCGCGTCAATTTCGGTCCTGACTTCACCAACCAGCGCTTTGGTCGTTTCACCGGTGCTCTTACCAACGCGCGGCGCAATGGCGCCCCCACGGCCCGCGTCGAGAACGGCCAGCGCTTCAACTACACCATCGAGAACATCTTGACGTACAACAAGATCTTCAACACGGTGCACAACCTAGGCATCACGGCCCTGCATTCCGTTCAGCGCGATAACTACGAAACCAGCTTTATTGATGTAAATGCCGTGTCGGCGGAGTCACAGGAGTTCTACAACCTCGGGCAGGCTGGCTCGTTCAACGCGCCTGGCACCGACTTGCAGACCTGGACGTTGCAGTCGTTTATGGGCCGGGTGAACTACGACTTCAAAGAGAAGTATCTGCTGACCTTGACGGGCCGCTACGACGGTTCTTCGCGCTTCGGCTCCAACAACAAATACGGTTTCTTCCCCTCCGTGGCCGTGGGCTGGAACATGAGCGACGAGGCATTTCTGGACAATATTTCCTTCCTGGATCAGCTGAAACTGCGCGCCAGCTACGGCTCTATCGGCAACACGGGCATCTCGCCTTACCAAACCCAGAGCTTGCTGACCCGCACCAGTTACGCGTTTGGCACGTCGCCGGGCTACGGCTACCGGGTGGGTACCATTGCCAACAACGACCTGAAGTGGGAAACCACGAGTACCGGCAACATTGGCATCGACTTCATCTTGTGGAACGGCCGCCTTTCTGGTTCGGTAGAAGCGTACCAGGCTGATACGCGCAACTTGTTGCTGTACAACCAACTGCCGATTTCCAACGGCTTTGATCGGGTGCTTCAAAACGTAGGCCACACCCGCAACCGTGGCGTTGAGGTGACGCTCACCACGGTCAATATGAACACAGCTAACGGCTTCCGGTGGTCGACGGATTTGCAGTTTACGCGCAACCGCGAGGCCATCATCGAGCTGTTCAATGGCAAAAGCAACGACATCGGTAACCAGCGCTTTATTGGCCAGCCGCTGCAGGTGTATTACGACTACGAGAAGGTTGGGATTTGGCAGCTGGGCGAGGAGTCGGAAGCGGCTGCGTTTGGCCAGCGCATTGGGCAGATCAAGGTGAAAGACCAGAACGGCGACGGCAAAATCGACGCCGTCAACGACCGGGTTATTCTGGGCTCTACCATACCGAAGTGGGCAGGCGGCGTTACCAACCGCTTCGAGTTCAAGGGATTCGACTTGTCGTTCTTCATCTACGCCCGCATCGGCAACATGATCCGCAGCGACTTCCACAACACCACCAACTACCTGGCGGGCCGCTACAACAACCTGGACATCAACTACTGGACGCCGAACAACCCCACCAACGATTTCCCGCGCCCCAACAAAGACCAGGAGTTCCCGATCTACAACACTACGCTGCAATATTTCGACGGCTCGTTTGTGAAGGTGCGCAACATCAACTTCGGCTACAATGTTGGCCCCGCCATTGTGCAGCGTTTGAAGCTCAGCGGTTTGCGCCTGTACACCAGCATTCAGCAGCCGTTCATCTTTGCCGAATTCCGCTCGAAGTACAAAGGCATCGACCCCGAAACGTCGGATGTGGTCAATAACAACCAGATTCCTTCGGTTCGGCAAATCACGTTCGGCCTCAACGCTAAATTCTAAGGTTCTCAGGCCCGCACTCTCAATTAGAACGACATGAAGACCTTCGCATACAGCAAATCTATTGTAGCAGCCGTTCTGCTCTCACTAGCCTCCACAGGTTGCAAAGACTTATTGGAAGAGGAAGTGGTATCCCAAGTCGGCGCCGACTACATCACTACGCCGGCTGGTTTTGAAGCCGGCGTGCGCGCCGTATACTCGTCGTTGCGCGACTTTTACGGCCGGGAAAACGGCATGAACTTGACCGTATTTGGCACCGACACCTACACGTTCGGCTCGGATGGCACCTACAAGTACATGAACCAGTATACCACCCAGCTGGATAGCCGCACGCAGCCCATTATCGATGTGTGGAATGCCTTTTACGTGGGCATCAATACAGCCAACGCCGTTATCGACCAGGCGCCGAACGTGACGGGCCTGGATGAAGCCGTAAAGAAGCGGCGGGTAGCGGAAGTGAAAGTGCTCCGGGCGCACCACTACTTTGTGTTGGTGCAGCAATACGGTGATGTTCCGTTGGTCTTGAACCAGAGCATAACCGCTAACAAAGAAGCCACCCGAACGCCTGCCAAAGACGTGTACGCGGCCATTGTACAGGACCTGGAATCGGCGCTGCCCGATCTGACGGCCACCACGCCGGAGTATGGTCGGGTAACGAAAGGTGCCTGTGAGCACCTGCTGGCCCGGGTGTACCTAACCAAGGCTACCTCGGTAGCCGCCGCTTCCGACGACTACACGAAGGCGGCTACGTACGCCCAAAACGTCATCAAAAACTACTCGTACCGGCTGCTGCCCGACTACGCGAGCGTATTCCAGCAGGGCGCCGGGGAAATCAACGAGGAAGTAATTTTCGCCACGCAGTACACCTCCGACCCTACCACCAACGGCGTGGGCAACGAGACCCACCTGTACTACGTGATGGAATACGACGTCCAGGCCGGGATGAAGCGCGACGTGACAATCGGCCGGCCCTTCCGCCGCTTCCGGCCCACGACCTACATGCTGGAAACGGTCTTCAAGGACCGGGTCAACGACTCGCGTTACCAGAAAAGCTACCGGACGGTGTATTATTGCAACAACCCCGGCACGTTCACCAACCTCTTCGACACGTCGAAACCATCCGTAACCTTTAAATTGGGCGACACGGCTATCTATCTGCCTGGCTACGAAATGCCGCTGGCACAACGGGCCAAAAAGCCTTATCAAGTGATGGTTCCCAGCTTGTATCGTCCTAACCTGTTCCCCACCCTAACCAAGTTTCTGGACCCGCTCCGCCCCGATTTGCAGTACCAGCCTGGCAGCCGCGACTTCCTGATGTTCCGCCTGGCGGAAACCCATCTGATTGCCGCGGAGGCCTTGCTGAAAAGCGGCAAAGCTGCTGACGCGCTACCGTTCATCAACGCCGTACGTCGGCGGGCTGCTTTCCCCGGCAAAGAAACCGCCATGCAAATCACCGCCAATCAGTTGACCATGGAGTTCATCATGGAAGAGCGGGAGCGGGAGCTACAGGGCGAGATGTTCCGTTGGTTTGACTTGAAGCGCTGGGGCTTATTGGTGGAGCGAGTAAAACTCTACAACCCCGACGCCGCCGCCAACATCAGAGCGGGCAAGCACGAGTTGCGTCCTATTCCACAGGACCAGATTGACCGCACGGCGGGTGGGGTGGCGGCCTTTCCACAAAACCCTGGCTACTAGTATAGAGGCGCTGCCGCTGGCAGCGCCTCTCGTTTAGATTTCACCTTCCAAAAGTCACCATGTTAGAAAAAGTCACAGCTGTAACCCTCGGAGCCGCCTGGACGGCCTTGTCATTCGTTGCGCCCGGCCCGGCCCCGGTTCTCACCCCCACCAAGGCAGCCGATACGTGGCAGAATTTGTTTGATGGCAAAACCCTGACCGGCTGGAAACGCCTGGCCGGCACCGCCGACTACAAAGTGGAAAACGGCGCCATCGTCGGGACGACGGTCATGAACTCTGGCAACACGTTTCTGGTCACCGAGAAGGAATACGGCGACTTCCAGCTAGAGCTGGATATCATGCTGGAAAGCAACGTCAGCAACTCGGGCGTGCAGACGCGCAGCCACTTCAACACGCCCGGTTTCGAGAACAAGGTGTACGGCCGGCAAGTGGAAATCGACCCCTCCGAGCGGAGTTGGTCGGGGGGCGTGTACGACGAGGCGCGCCGGCAGTGGCTGTACCCGCTGGATTTGAACCCCAAGGCCAAGCCGCTTTTCAAGGTGGGGCAGTACAACCACGTGAAAATTGAGTGCATCGGCAACGAAATGAAAACCTGGCTGAACGGCACGCCCGTGGCCTACGTGGTGGACCCTGTGGATGCTAATGGCTTTATTGGCTTGCAAGTGCACGGCATCACCACCAAAGAGCAGGAAGGCAAAAAGGTGTATTTCAAGAACATCAAGATTAATACCACCAACCTCAAGCCCAGCGCCTTCCCCACCGACATTTACGTGGTGAACTTCATGCCCAACATGCTGACGCCCTACGAGAAAGAGCACGGCTGGAAGCTGTTGTTTGACGGTAAATCCTCGGCGGGGTGGCGCAGCGCCAAAGGCACCGCCTTCCCCGCCAAAGGCTGGCAGGTGAACGATGGCACCATGAGCGTGCTGCCCGCCGAAGGCAAAGAATCAACCAACGGCGGCGACATCGTTACCAATGCCCAGTATAAGGCGTTTGACTTGTCGTTCGAGTTCAAGCTGACGCCGGGCGCTAACAGCGGCGTGAAATACTTCGTGACGCTAGCCGAGAAAAGCCAAGGCTCAGCCATTGGTCTGGAATATCAAGTGCTCGACGACGAGCTGCACCCCGATGCCAAGCTCGGGCGCGACGGCAACCGCACGCTGTCCTCACTTTACGACCTCAAGAAAGCCGACAAGAACCCGCGCTTCATTCACAAGATTGGCGAGTGGAACGTGGGCCGCGTGGTAGTCCACCCCGACAACCGGGTGGAGCACTACCTGAACGGCTCCAAAGTGCTGGAATACACGCGCGGCTCCAAGGAGTTCAAAGATTTGGTGGCCATCAGCAAGTACAAGGTATGGCCGAACTTCGGCGAGGCACCGGCCGGCCACATCCTGCTGCAAGACCACGGCGACAACGTCTCGTTTCGGAGCATCAAAATCAAAGAGTTGAAGTAATTACTCGCCTTCTCCACCACCCTCAACTTCCCGTTTTTTATGTCATATCAACGTCGCGATTTTCTTAAAACCACTGCCCTGGCCAGCGCTGGGGTGATGTTTTCGCAGGTTTCCTGGTCGGCTAGCAGCTACAAACGCATCATCGGGGCCAACGACCGGGTGCGGGTTGGCGTGGTTGGCTTCTCTGACCGCCACCGCAATTCGCACATGCCCTGTTTTATGAACCACTACAAAGAACTGAACTTCGACGTGGTGGCCGTGTCTGACATCTGGAAACAGCGCCGGGACGAAGGTGCCGCCATGTGGAAGGAGAAGATGGGGCACGACGTGGTGGCCTATCGCAACAACGAGGAGATGTACGCCAAGAAAGGCGTGGATGCCGTGTTTGTGGGCACCGCCGACTTTCAGCACGCACTGCACGCCATTGAGGCCGTGAAGGCCGGCTGCGACGCTTACGTGGAAAAGCCCTTTGCCGAAACCATGGAAGACAACCGGGCGGCCCTGAAAGCTGTGAAGGCGTCCAAGCAAATCGTACAGATTGGCTCGCAGCGCCGTAGCGGCTCCAACTATCACGCCGCTGATGCCTTCATCAAGTCCGGTAAGTTCGGCCCGATTACGATGGTGGAGCTCACCTGGAACGTGAACCAGCCGGGCCGGTGGCGCCGCCCCGCGCTGCTCAGCCAGCTCAAGGAATCCGACACCGACTGGAAACGGTTTTTGATGAACCGCCCCTCCGAACCCTTCGACCCGCGCAAGTATTTGGAGTACCGCCTGTTCTGGCCCTACTCCTCGGGTTTGCCAGGCCAGTGGATGAGCCACCAAATTGATACGGTGCACTGGTTTACGGGCCTGCAACACCCGCGCAGCGTGGTAGCCAATGGCGGCATTTATATGTGGAAAGACGGCCGCCGCAACTGGGACACCATCACGGCCGTGTTCGACTACGGCCCTACCAACGACCCGTCTAGTGGCTTCCAGGTGACGTTTGGCTCCCGCATGCACAACGGCGACGAGCGCCCCACCGAAATCTACTATTCCAACGGCGGCGAGCTGAACCTGAACACCAACAAGGTGATACCCAGGGGCGGCCTAACCAAACGACACGCCGACGAAATGCAGATGCAGGCCAACTTGCTGACCGAGTTCAGCTTGTCGGAAGTTACGGCCGTGGCGGCATCAGCCAATACGGGCGGTGATATGCTTACGTCCAACCACGTGCGCAACTGGATGGAATGCATCCGTAGCCGCAAGCAGCCCAACGCGCCGGTGGAAGCCGGCTACTACCACTCCATTGCCAACATCATGACCACGGCCGCCGCGCATACCGGCCTGAAGGCTACGTTTGATGAGAAAACGCAGGAAGTGATGGTCGGGGGCAAAGCGTTTACTTCTTAATCTGTTTCAGACACGCACTATGAGGAAAGTTCTTTGCTTGCTCTTGACGGTAACTTGCTGGTCGGGGGTGCAGGCGCAGCAAAAGGAGGCGGTGCGCATCACTAAAGATCCGAAAGCCAAGAAAATTGATGTGTTCGTGGGCAAGCGGCTGTTCACCAGTTTTCTGTACCCCGATACGCTGGAAAAGCCTGTTCTCTACCCATTGCACGCCGCCAATGGCACCGTCGTGACGCGCGGCTTCCCGGTGGCGCCCAAGCCCGGCGACCCCAACGACCATCCCCACCACCTTGGGTTGTGGTTGAACTTCGAGAACGTCAACGGCCTCGACTTCTGGAACAACTCCTATGCCATTCCCACCGAGAAGAAAGGCTCCTACGGCTGGATCAAGACCGACAAGATCTTGGAAACCACCAGCGGCCCCACCGGCACGCTAGCCTACCACGCCAACTGGACCAACCAGAAAAACGAGGTACTGCTGGAAGAAAACACCCGCTTCGAATTCAGCGGCACCGACCGGGAACGGACCATCGACCGGGTCACGACGCTCAAGGCCAATACGGAAGTCACGTTTACCGATGCCAAGGATGGCCTGCTTGGCTTGCGCGTGGCGCATGAGCTGCAAATCCCGAGCGACAAAGACGAGAAGTTCACCGACAGCAAAGGCATCGTGACGGTGGTGAAAGCCGGTACCGACAAAGTTCCGAACGGCACCTTCCTCACCAGCACCGGCAAGCGCGGCAACGACGCCTGGAGCACCCGCGCCGCGTGGTGCAAGATGTACGGCAAGATGGGGCAGGATTCGGTGAGCATCACCATCCTCGACCACCCCAAAAACCTGAACTATCCCACGTTCTGGCACGCCCGCGGCTACGGCTTGTTTGCAGCTAACCCCCTCGGCGAGAAAATCTTTACTAACGGCGCAACCGCCAAAAACCTGCAACTCAAGAAAGGCGAATCGGTGACGTTCCGCTACCGCGTGCTGATTGATGGAGGCCGCAACACCCCCTCCGCCAAGCAGCTCAACCAAGCCGCCGCCGACTTCGCCAAGAAGAACGTGGCCGTGAAGTAAGCCCTGGCGTTCCGAGGTACACTACTGGCTGATTGCTACCAGAAACAGGATGGTGAAAGATGGGTAGGTCCTTCTTTCGCCATCCTGTTTATATTGAAGGCAGATTGACAGTTCACCCAAGCAGATCAACAAAATGAAATGTGCTTCTCTTACGCTTTTGCTTTTCAGCTTTCTAGGGCTGCAATCCTCTTTTGCGCAGTCGAAAAATGCGCTAACCTTCAACCATTCCGCTATTTGCGTGCGCGACCTTGCTGCTAGCAACAGTTTCTACAAGTCAGTTTTGGAGCTAGAGGAAACGCCCAACCCTTTCAACGACGGCCGCCATACCTGGCTGAAGATAGGTTCGGGCTTGCAGATGCACATCATTCAGGGCACCTGCACGGTAACGCCGGAAAAGAACGTGCACCTCTGCTTCAGCGTGCCTTCCCTCACCACCTTGACCGGCCGCCTGGAAAAGCTAAAGGTGCGCTACACCAACCTCAAAGGCGACGCCCAAGCCGCTACCGTTCGAGCCGACGGTGTCAAGCAGATCTACCTGCAAGACCCGGATGGCTACTGGATTGAAATCAACGACGCCAAGTAGGGTGTTGGGGCCTGCGCAGTAGCTCTTCTGCGCAGGCCCTTCGTCTCAGTGACATTAGGGTGGCTGTTACCTGTTTCCCAAGAATAACAGCCCAAACAGACAAAGCAGCCGAAAGCCTTGGCTACGCCTTAGCAGGTTCCGCCTGGGTGATTTGAGATGCTCCCGACCACACCTGTAACGCCTGCACTGCACGGTTCCAGTTGGCAATGCCCTCCTGAATCTGAGGTTGCTCAGCTTTTGGGCTGTATTGCGTTTCCGCTTGGCTGAGCGCCTGAATTTCTTCTACGTTTTTCCAGTACCCGACTGCCAGCCCGGCTAGGTAAGCTGCGCCTAACGCAGTGGTTTCGGCCATATGGGGCCGCACTACGTTGGTGTGCAGTACATCGGCAAGAAACTGCATCAGGGTTTCGTTGACCGTTGCGCCTCCATCCACTCGTAGTTCGGCAATGGTCAGGCCTGCATCGGCTTGCATGGCTTCAAGCACATCCATGGTTTGGTAGGCAATGGCTTCCACAGCCGCCCGCGCAATGTGGGCCGCCGTCGTGGCCCTCGACATACCGAAAATAACGCCTCGCGCGTATTGGTCCCAGTGCGGCGCTCCAAGCCCGGCAAACGCCGGCACAAAGCACACGCCTCCGCTGCTGCTGACTTGCTTGGCCAGCTGCTCTACCTCGGCCGAGGTTTTGATGATGCCCAGGTTGTCGCGCAGCCATTGCACCACGGCGCCGGCAATGAAAATGCTGCCTTCCAGCGCGTAGTGCACCTGCCCGTTTATCTTCCAGGCTACGGTAGTAAGCAGCTTGTTTTCAGAAAGCCGGGCTTCGGTGCCAATGTTCATCAGCATAAAACAGCCCGTGCCGTACGTGCTCTTTACCATACCCGAGCGCACGCACTGCTGCCCAAATAAGGCCGCTTGCTGGTCGCCGGCAATGCCCGCAATCGGGATTTTGGAAGCGAAAATGGTGGTTTTGGTGTGGCCGTATATTTCACTCGACTGTCGCACGTCCGGCAACATACTGCGCGGCACCGCAAACAGCGCCAGCAGTTCGTCGTCCCAGGTGAGGGAGTGGATGTTGAAGAGCATGGTGCGCGAGGCGTTGGTTACGTCGGTGACGTGCAACTCGCCTTGCGTGAAATTCCAGATCAGCCAGCTATCCACGGTCCCGAAGGCCAGTTGGCCGGCTTCGGCTTGTTGGCGGGCGCCTTGTACGTGGTCGAGAATCCAGCGCACTTTGCTGGCCGAAAAGTAGGCGTCGAGCACCAAGCCGGTTTTGTTGCGGATCAGCTCCTCTTGCCCTTCTGCACGCAGCTGGTCGCAGTATTCGGCCGTGCGGCGGTCCTGCCACACAATGGCATTGTAGACCGGCTTGCCCGTTTTGCGGTTCCACACCACCACCGTTTCGCGCTGGTTGGTGATGCCAATGGCGGCAATACTCTTTCCGTTGCCGCCGGCTTTCACCGTGGCTTCGGCCGCCACTCCCGCCTGCGTCGACCAAATTTCCAGCGGATCGTGCTCCACCCAACCGGGTTTGGGAAAGATCTGCGTGAACTCCTTTTGCGCCTCTGACACGATGTGGCCTTTCTTGTCGAAAAGGATGGCGCGAGAACTGGTAGTGCCCTGGTCGAGGGCGAGGATGAACTGCTGCATAGTGGGCGGGGCGTTATCCAGGGAGGGAAGGTACGAGTAGGTGAAGAAGCGCAAAGCATTCGGCATGGCAATGCCTTGGTGCAAAATGGCAGCGTGGGGGGTATGAGTAACTGCTGACAACCCACCCATCAGAACAGCTGTCATTGACGCAGGAGGAATCTGGGTCAACTCATTGTGCAGATTAACCCAGATTCCTCCTGCGTCAATGACAATTGGCTTGCTCCTCAGCCTCAGCTGCTACGTAACAATTGCGCAATTGAGGAAGCCGTTTTCACGCTTGCAAAGGCACTGTCTGGCTTTCCAGCAAATACTGTTGGGCTACTTGTTGAAAGGCCTCTACCTGCTCTTGCTGCCAGGCGGCGTCATGGCCAAGCTCATGCGCCAGCAAGGCCGCCACTTCCGGGGCTACTCTGATGGCAGCGCGGGCATCAAGAAACAGCACCCGCACCCGCCGGGCCAGCACATCTTCCACGGTGCGGGCCATTTCGTAGCGAGCCGCCCATACCACTTCCACCTTCAGAAATTCCAGGGTGTTGTTTAGCTTTTCGCCCAGCGCAGGGTACTCGGTAATAAGCTGCTGCAAGGCGGGTTGGTCGGTGCCATACACGTAGAGGTGGTTGCTCCGGTCGGGGGTGGCTTGGGCGCCGTGGATAGGCAAGCGGGCAGTGTGGCTTTCGGCCGCAGGCAGCTTGCCAAGCGCAATGGCCTTGTCTACGGTGTCTTGGCCCATGCGGCGGTAGGTGGTCCATTTGCCGCCGGTAATAGTAATCAAGCCGGACTGGGATACCAGAATCTTGTGGCTGCGCGAAATTTCCTGCGTCTTTTCCCCGCCGCCTTCCGTAGCGGCCAGAGGCCGGAGCCCCGCAAATACACTTAGCGCATCGTGGCGCTTGGGCGCCCGGGCTAAGTAGCGGCCCGCAGTACGCAGAATAAACTCGATTTCCTCTTCCAACGCCTGCGGCTCCTGGCTGTACTCGGTGAGGGGCGTGTCGGTCGTGCCTACTACCACGCGGTTGTGCCATGGCACGGCGAAAAGCACGCGGCCATCGTCGGTTTTCGGAATCATCAGGGCATCTTCGCCAGGCAGGAACGACTTGTCAAGCACGATGTGGACGCCTTGGCTGGGGCGAACCAACTTCTTGCCGCCGGGCTTGTCCAGTTGCAGAATATCGTCCACGAAGATGCCAGTAGCATTCACTACGGCGCTGGCACGCACTTCATAGGTGGCTCCCGTTTCTTGGTCGGCGGCTACTACGCCGGTTGTCTGGCCGGTGGCATCTTTGAGCAGGCCGCGGACCTCGCAATGGTTGAGCAGCGTCCCGCCTTGCTCGATGGCCGTTTGCGCCAAGTTGACGGCCAAGCGGGAATCGTCGAACTGCCCGTCATGATACAGCACGCCCCCTTTCAGCCCTCCGGGGTTGAGGTTGGGCAGGCGCCGCAACGTTTCTTCTTTGCTGAGGTGCACCGATGCGCCCAAACTAAGCTTGCCCGCCAGCAGGTCATACATTTTCAAGCCAATGGTATAAAATGGGCCGCCCCACCATTCGTAGTTCGGAATAATGAAATCCTGGTTTTTGACCAGATGCGGCGCATTTTTCAACAGCAACCCACGCTCGTACAACGCTTCGCGCACCAGTGCCACGTCGCCTTGGGCTAGGTACCTCACCCCGCCGTGCACCAGCTTGGTGCTGCGGCTGCTCGTGCCCTTGGCGTAATCCACTTGTTCGAGCAGTAACGTTTTGTAGCCCCGGCTGATGCCGTCCAGCGCTACCCCCAACCCGGTTGCGCCGCCCCCAATCACTAGCAGGTCCCACACAGGCTGTTCTTTCACCTGTTGCAGGAGCACTTCGCGGCGAATTGGTGCGGCGTGGAGGCGGGTATGTATCACGTTTTCTTGCATGGAGCTGACGTATGGCCGAGGAAGGCTCTGGCATTTGCCTTCTTGTTCCTGACTAACGCATTTTCACCTAAGATGCTGCAAGCATGCCAGGCGAAACGCACTAGCTAAACAACAATAAAAGCAGAAAGGCTTATCAATGAGAGGAATGCCTCACCGATAAGCCTTTCTAAAATACCCACTATGCGTGCAAGCCTTGCGCCCTTTGGCTAAATGCGCAGCAACCAAAGTGGCGGGCTGGGCTCTGCTACTTAGCCACTATTTTCTCTTCCACTTTCTGCGTGACCAAGTCAACATCGGTGATTTTGGCGGGGAACCACACGGTCATTTCGCCTTTGCCCCGGTTGGCCCAAGCATAGTATGGAATGGCCGTCAGGATTTGCTGCACCGTGCTGATGGAATTGTTGGCGGCGTCCACTTTCACCACGGGCACGGTAGCCGTTAGCTCGGTAATGCCGTTGAGCACGTCGGGTTTGAAGGCGGCGGTGAAAGTAGTAGCGGCCGGCACGATGATGTTGCTGGTTTTGCCGCCGTTGTCTTTCCACTCGGCACAGTACACAATGGGGCCACGTTGCAGGGCCACCTTGCCGGCGTCATCGCGCACGTTGGGGTTGGCCACTACTTTGCGCACTTCCATCGGCAGCGCCACTTCTACCACGTCGTTTTTGCGCCACTTGCGGGCTAGTACGGCATAGCCGTTGCGCACGGTGTAGGTCAGGGGTTTGCCATTCACTTTAATGCTTACCTGCTGGGTGATTGGCGAGGCGAAGCTGTACAAATCTGAAGGAATAGCCTCGTTGCGCGACCAGCCGGGGATACGCACCAACAGGTTGAACTCGGCGGTGGAAGTAGGCGCCACCGTGAATTTCAGGTCGCCGTTCCAGGGGTAGTTGTTCTGCTGCGTGAGGCGCACCGGCTGCTTTTTCACACTTAAATCGGTGCTGCCATTGATGAACAGATTAACGTACACATCGTTGTCTTTCTGCGCATACACGTAGCCCGGCAACGACGGGAACAGCCGCGCCAGGTTGGTAGGGCAACATGAGCACTCAAACCAGCCCGCCCGCGCCGGCTCGCTCTCCTTGAACACCGCACTGTTCTTGATTTGCATGGCGTTGGAGTAAAAGAACGACTTGCCATCGAGGCCCACGCCCGAAATCAGGCCGTTGTAGAGCACCTTCTCCATCACATCAATGTACTTCGAGTCGCCGTGGAGCTGAAACATGCGCTGGTTCCAGTACACGTTGGCTACCGAGGCGCAGGTTTCGTTGTAGGCGGTGGTGTTGGGAAGTTCGTAGTTGCCACCAAACCGTTCCCCGCCGGGCACCGCGCCCGTGCCGCCCGTCACGTAGAGCTTCTTGCTCACCATGTTGTTCCAGATGCTATCCACGGAAGCTAACATCTTTTTGTCGCCGGTGAGAGCCGCTACGTCGGCCATGGCTGAATACAGGTATTCGGCGCGCACGGCGTGCCCAATGGCTTCTCGTTGGTCGTACACCGGCTTATGGTCTTGCCAATACGAACCGTTTTTCCACACATCGGGGCTCTTAGGGTCGTAGCCTTGGTAGTGGCCGCGCTGCTCGATAAAGAACTTGGCTGTGCTCAGGTATTCTGGCTTGCCCGTCACGCGGTATAGCTTCACGAGGCCCATTTCCACAATCTCGTGGCCGGGGGCTACGGCGCGCTTGCCGGGCCCGAAAGTGGCGCACACCAAGTCGGCATTTTTGAGGGCGATGTCGAGCAAATTTTTCCGGCCGGTAGCCTCGTAGTGCGCCACCGCCGACTCGTAGAGGTGACCGGAGTTGTAGAGTTCGTGGCTTAACTCCCGCTCTTTTTCCCAGCGCTCCTTACCGGCCCAGGCGTGCGGATGCGCCGGGTCGATGGTGCGGGCTGTGTAGAGGTAGCCGTCGGGTTCCTGCGCCTTGCCTACCTTGGCAATCAGCTCGTCCACGTAGCTTTCCAACTTCTTATCCGGGTACAAGCTCAGCGAGTACGAGGCTCCCTCGATGGTTTTATAGATGTCGGTATCATCGAAGGGAAAGGTGGTGGCAAACTTGCCGGATTTCGCCGCGGCCATCTCGAAGTTCTTCACCCGGTTGGTGGCTTCGCAGCGCTCAAACGAGGCCGGGATGGTTACTTCCGTGTTGGTCTTCAGGCGAGGCAGCCAGAAGTTGTCGGCCAGCTTCACCTTGGTGAAAGCCACGGCCTGAATCGGATAATCGGTGCGCTGTTGGGCAGTAGCGGTAGCCGCTACACCAAGCGCCAGCGCCGTAAGAAGTAACTTCGACATAGGGATGGGCAATGAATGATGCACGAGCCTAGGCTTGTGCAGTGGGCTGTTTTGCTGGTGGGTCCGGCGAAGTGCGGAGCAGTTCAGGCAGAGGTACGCAGGGTTCTGTTAAGTTCCTGAGTTACCTGACGGGGCGCATTCTCTCTATTTCTTGGCCGAAATCCGGTATAAACCCGCTCCGTGCCGCCGAATGAAGGGCGCAAACTCCCCGGTGAAGTCTCCTACCGTTTTGCCGGTCCATAGATTGCGCACGGTGCACGCCGACGAGAAGCCAAGCTGCTGCAACGGCACCACCACCCGTGCCGAATCTGTGGGTGCGGGCGTGTACGGACTCTTGGTGAAAATCAGGCAGTTGATGGTGCCGCCGGTGTTTTGGCTGACGGCCGCTTTGTCGAGGCCGGCCGTGGTTTTTAGCCGGGTGTAACCAGCCGGCAGGTCGTACTCGATAATAGAGTTGGAGTGCGTGCCAATGCCGTCCGGATAGGTTTTGCCATCTACAATCAGCTCTCCGCCAGACACGCTTTTATTGACCGTCGATTTGCCCCAGCCCGCCGTGGCTTGCTTCCAGGGGAGCGTGGTCAAGGATACGGTTTTGCTGCCGTTGGAGAGCGTCGGCGTCAGCCAGTTGGCATGGTCCCAACCGGTGTCGTCGCCGCCGTTGCGCACGTTCAGGTAGAGCTTGGTGGCGCCGGTAATGTCGATGTCGGCCGTTTTGCTTTGGTTGGGTGTTTGGCGGGTAATCAGCCCACTCGACCACGCAGCGGCAGTTTCGGGCAGCAAGTCCTGGTCTTGGGCATTGAACACGGCCAGATACTTGTCACCGGTTTTGGGGTCGTCGGCTGTCCAGGCCACTAGGTCGTTTTTGCGGAACAGCTGGCGGTTGTTGCGGCTGTTGCTGTGCATGGCCAGCACCTCTTTGTTGGTGAGCAATGAAAGGGTGAAAGCGTCATTACTCGGCAAGTCGCCGCCAAACATCAGCGGTGAGCGGAATATCGACCACAACGACATCAGCGTGTATTGCTCGTCGTGGGTAAAGCGCGTCATCCGGTCGTCGCCGCGCTCGGCCCGGATGCCCAAGCGGCCCAGCGGTAGCATATCGGCATCGGGCCAAGCCCCCGTCATGGTATACGGCGCCCACCGCTCGCAGACCTCGAAGTGTTCTTTGAGCTGCTCCCAGCTGTCCCAGAAGTCGCCGACGGTGCGCCACATATTGGCGTTGGCTTGTACGTGCTTGGCGTTGGCAATCGGCGTTTCGCCCGGCGACGTGCTGAGTACGATCTTGCGGCCCGTTAGGTCAATGGCCTTCCGAATCATCTCCACTTCCGGCGCATGATACGGCGACGACAAGTCATCGACTTTCACGAAATCTACACCCCACGATGCGTACAGCTTAAAAATAGAGTTGTAGTACTCCTGCGCGCCAGCCTTTCCGGCCACCACCGTGTACATGTCGCGCAGCCAGGTCCCCTGCCCTTCCTTGGTGTAGATGTCGGCGGCCGTGGCCTTACTGTCCAGAATCGGCAGCTTGCGGTTCACGGCCACCACCGGCACGCCGCGCATGATGTGAATGCCAAACTTCAGGCCCTTGGCGTGCATGTAGTCGGCCAGCGGCTTGAAGCCCTTGCCGCCCGCCGCCGACGGGAACCGATTCGGGGCCGGGATGAAGCGCCCGTACTGGTCGATGTTGAAGTCCGGGTCCTTTTCGTTGTAGCCGTGCGCCGTATCGTTGCCCACGTACCACCGGATATCCACCACCACATAGTCCCAGCCGCTGCTTTTCAGGTTCTGCGCCATGTAGTCGGCGTTGGCTTTCACCTCGGCTTCTACCACGGTAGGGCCGTAGCAGTCCCAGCTGTTCCAGCCCATCGGCGGCGTAGCGGCCCACTGGTGGAAGTTAGTTTTGGCCGTGGCTTTGGTCTGGGCCACGGCAGGAGCAGCTAAACTGCCCAGCAGCGCAGCCGCCAGTACCGACTTATGCGAGAGTTTCATAGAGGGGAAATGGTAGATGCCTACATACCTAGGCAATGGAGAACAGGAGTTCGTCGGCTGCTACGCTTGTCACGGGCTCGGACATGGGCGGCACCCTTGGAATTAAACGAAAAAGCGGAGTGGCTTCTACAACCACTCCGCTTTTCTATGCGCTTCGATTAACGTTTGCCCGGAATCCGGAGCACCGTGAACGAGTTGGGAGCCAGCGTGTAGCTCACCGTCGAGGACGATACTTTAAACTGCTCTTCTTTCGGGGCGAGCTTGGTGGGCTCCTGCAAGCTGTTCACGGCCTGCAGGTCGTTGCTGGCAAGCACAATGGCTTTGCCCGACTTACCCATTTTCTTCGCACCGGCCAGGTTCAGCTTCACGGGGCGGGCTTCGTTGGAGTAGTTCACCAGTTTCACCACGATGTCGCCGGCCTTATCGTCGGCGACAGCGCTGGCGAAGAGGTTATCGGTGCCGTTTTTGGCGTTGTTTGGCATTTGCACGGGCAGCATAGTGGTGCCCGCGTTGGTGCTGTACATCTTCTGCACGTAGTAATTCGGCGTGCCGTAGGCCTTCAGGTTGTCGAACCAAATCATGTCGGGCGTCCACTGCCACGCATCTACGTGCGCAAACAGCGGGGCGTAGGAGGCCATGTTCACGATGTCGGCGTTGCGCTCCAGGCCCGTCATGAAGGCTGCTTCCGAAATAGCACAGTCCCAGCTGTTCTTGTTGTCGGGGCTACCAATGGCGACACTTTGCGCGGCGTACTCACCGGCGAAGATTTTCGGACCCGTGCGGGGGTAGTTGTCGTAGCGGCCAACGTTTTGGCGGAACCACTCGGGCTTGGCGTAGTAGTGCTCGTCCACAAACTCGGCTTTCAGCACCCCCAGGCGCTTGGAAGCCGCCTCAAACAGTGGTCCGTCGGGGCTTGGGCCCGCACTCGACACAATTTGCATGTTTGGGTACTTGGCTTTGATGGCTTTGGCAAACGGCTCGTAGCGCTCCAGGTACTGCGGCCCCCACTGCTCGTTGCCGATACCGATATACTTCAGGTTAAACGGCGCCGGATGGCCCATAGCGGCCCGCTTGGCACCCCACGGGCTGGACGTAGGTCCGTTGGCAAACTCGACTAGGTCCAGGGCATCCTGGATGAACGTATCCAGCGTTGGGTCTGTATGAGCGTCTGTATTGCCCGGATTCGGGCCCGAGGCGCTGATGGGAGCTAGCTCGGCGGAGTTGAACTGGCAGGCCATGCCTACGTTGAGGATAGGAAGCGGCTCAGCTCCAATGTCCTCGGAAAGCTGGAAGTACTCGAAGAAGCCCAAGCCGAATGACTGGTAGTAGTCGGGCGTGAACTTGTGCTTGAACTCGGTGTTCCAGCGGTTAATCAAAGGTTTGCGGGCAGCTACCTCGCCAATGGTCTCCTTCCACTGATACCGCTCGTCCAAGGTCCGGCCTTCCACAATGCAGCCACCGGGGAAGCGCAGGAAACCAGGCTTCATGTCCTTGAGGAGCTGCACTAAGTCGGGACGCAGGCCATTCTCGCGCTTCTCCCAGGTGTCTTTCGGAAACAACGATACCACATCCAGGTCGATGGTACCCGCACCTTCCATCGTTATTTTGAGGCGGGCTTTAGCTACCGTACCCGAGGACTTCAGCACAGCGGTGTACTTTTTCCACTCGTTCGTTAGGCCCGTAATTTTGGCTTCTGCCAGCACCTTTCCGGAGGCAGCAGCTTCCGGCCCGTTTCCGGTGCGGCCTGGTTCTTCGATGGTCACGTTCAGGCCGCTTACGCTGCCCGGCCCTTTCCGTAAGTACACCGAGAAGGTGTATTCTGCATCCTGCTTTACTCCCATGCCCCGGAAGCCTTCATTGAGGAAGCCGGCATTGGGGCTAGCCGTGGCGGCCGTCATCCGTAGGAAGTGGTTGTTGGTAGCGCTGATCGGCTGCTGGCTGGAAACCAGATAAGTCGACAAGGCCGCAGCGCCATTGATTGCGCGCCAGCCCACGAGGTTTTCGTCGGTTTCAAACGACTTGTTTTTCACCAGTTCCGGATACAATCCACCGTCGGCGGCAAAGTTGATATCCTCGAAAAACAAGCCATACATGGTTTTGGCGATGGGTGCGCCCGGCTTGTTTACTTGTACCGTGATGGTACCTGGCGCGGCAGCGCCCTGCGCTACGGCGTTGTGACCAGCCAAGGTGCTTAAAAGCACCATACTGGACACAATCGATTGTGAATTTAGAAAGCTGAATTTTGAAGCCATGTGTGGGACTTTGAGGGTGATTTGGTGAAAGGTACTATGTCTGTTCCGCCTGGGAATTTGCGGAACCACTACTCGTAAGTGCTAGGTCTGGTCGCCAGTCGTTAGCCGAGTAGTGGCCCCACGAAGCCCACTGGGCAGCTCGCAGGACCACTCGCTAGACCACTGATTTAGTTACCAGAATTTAGCATACAGCGCCGTAATCATCAACAGCGTAATAACAATCAGCGACATGGTTTGTGTGCTGACCTTGAATATACCCGGCGTGAGGCTGATAGCGCCCGGGTTGATGGCAGGACCAGCCAAGCTGATAACCACCATCAGGAGCACGGTGAATGCAAACGACAAGCCCATGCAAATCAGGAACGGAATTTCGTAGCCGCCATGCCCGTTCGGGAAAGCCGTGTAGAGGACAGTTTCGGTGCCGAGCACTCCCACAGCGTAGTTGTTGAAGAACACCGACAGCACAAAGCCCGCCAGAATGCCTACAATACCCGCCGTAGCCGTGGTGCGCTTCCAGAACATGCCCAACAGGAAAATAGCCAAGATACCGGGCGAAATGAAGCCCGTGTATTTCTGAATGAACTGGAATCCACCTTCGCCCCCAATGCCGAGCAAGTCTTCCCAGGTAAGGGCCACGCCCAAAACCACAGACGCCAGAATAGCCAAGCGGCCAACCCACACCTGCTTCTTTTCAGTGGCATTGGGGTTGAGGTAGCGCTTGTAGATGTCGAGGGTGAAGATGGTGGAAATCGAGTTGACTTTACCAGCCAGCGAGGCCACAATGGCTGCCGTCAGGGCCGCCATTGAGAGGCCTTTCAAGCCGTTCGGCAAAAAGGTCAGTACGGCCGAGTAGGCGTTGTCGGAGTTGAAAGCGCCCGTAGAGGACATTTCCTGCTGCAGCTCACCGTTCTTGTACAGCACGTACGCAGCAATACCGGGCAGCATCACAATCACCGGCATCATCAGTTTCAGCATACCCGCGAACAGGATACCGGTGCGGGCCGTGTGCAGGTCGGCACCAAGGGCACGCTGCGTAATGTACTGGTTGCAACCCCAGTAGTTCAGGTTTACAATCCACTGACCAGCAAAGTACATGGCAATGCCGGGCAGCGCTATGTATTTATTGATGTCTTCTTGCGGTGTGTTAGGTCCCGGTTTCGGGAAGATCATCTTGAAGTGGTCGTCGGCGTTAGTCATCAGGGCTTTGAAGCCCGAAATAGCACCGCCGCCGAGGCCAAACTTGGTGCTTACCACGTCCAGTGCAATATAGGTGGTCACCAGACCGCCCACCACGAGCACTACCACCTGAATTACGTCGGTGTAGCCTACCACTTTCATACCGCCCAGCGAGATGAGCAACGCAAACACAGCCAGCGCCACCATAATCAGGTGGAAGCTACCGCCCCCAATCAGGTTGCTGATAGCCAGGGCCCCGAGGTAGAGGATGGACGTCAGGTTAACCAGAATGTAGAGGAACAGCCAGAAGATACTCATAATCAGGCTCAGCGTAGTGTTGTAGCGCTGCTCCAGAAACTGCGGCATTGTGAAGATTTTCTCTTTCAAGTAAATCGGCATGAAGAACACCGCTACAATAATGAGCACAATGGCAGCTACCCACTCATAGGCCGCCACGGCCACGCCCACACTAAAGCCGGACCCCGACATGCCGATAAACTGCTCGGCCGAAATGTTGGAGGCAATCATGGAGGCTCCGATAGCCCACCAAGTCAAAGAGCCTTCCGCCAAGAAGTAGTCTTTGGTGCTCTGTTCGGCTTTTTGCTTGCTCTTGTAGACGTAATACCCGTAGCCGGAAACCCCGATCAGGTAGAACAGAAAGACAAGAATGTCAAGCGTGGTAAGATTGTTACTCATGAGTTAATTGAAGGGAACGTGGGAGGTTGGAGTTATTGAGAGCTTAATTTTAGTGAGAATTTCTAAGACAAAATGAATATCCTTCCCGTTAGGGACCCCAAGGGAAGGATATTCTTTTGAATTTTTCAGTCTTTACTCGGCTATAATTGCCCTCAATTAGCGGCCACCGAAGGCTACCTCGTTGTAGCGCAGTTCGTTCTTGAAAGTGCGCAACTTGGTGTCGTCGTCGATAAGAACGTACTCGATGCCAGCCATTTCTGCGAAGTCCTCCAAGTACTCGGCCGTCAGGTTCTGGCTGAAGCCAGTGTGGTGAGCACCGCCGGCCAAAATCCAGGCGGCGGCACCCGTTGCCAGGTCGGGCTTCACTTTCCAGAGTACGCGGGCTACCGGCAGGTTCGGCAAATCTTGCTCGGGTGCCACGGCTACCACTTCATTCACAATCATGCGGAACCGGTTGCCCATGTCCACGATGGTGGCGTTGAGGCCTTCGCCAGCCGGGCAGTTGAACACCAAGCGCACCGGATCGGCTTTGCCGCCAATGCCCAACGGATGGATTTCGGCGCGCACCTTGCCTTCTGCAATAGTGGGGCAGATTTCCAGCATGTGCGAACCCAGCACTTGGTTGTTGTTCGGCGCGAAATGATAGGTGTAGTCTTCCATAAACGAGTTGCCGCCGGGTAGCCCCGCTCCCATCACCTTCATGGCCCGCACCAGCGCCGACGTTTTCCAGTCGCCTTCGCCGCCGAAGCCGTAGCCCTCGGCCATTAGGCGCTGCGTGGCAATGCCGGGCAGCTGCGCCATGCCGTGCAAATCCTCGAACGTATCGGTGAAGCCTTTGGCTTTGGTGTCTTGCAAGAACTTGCGCATACCGGCCTCGATACGGGCCGCGTCGCGCAGTGACTCGCGCTGGCTGCCACCGTCCTTCAGCGTGTCGGCTAGTTCGTATTCTTGCTCGTAGATGGTTAGCAGCTCATCGATTTGGGCGTCGCTTACTTCGTTGATAACGGCCACCAAGTCGCCAATACCGTAGGTGTTCACGGAGTATCCAAACTTAATTTCAGCTTCCACTTTGTCGCCTTCGGTTACGGCTACGTAGCGCATGTTGTCGCCGAAGCGCACGAAGCGGGCACCCTGCCAGTCGGCCCAGGCCGAGGCCACGCGCGACCATACATTCAGGCTCTGGTGCACGGCGCTGTCCTGCCAGTGGCCCACAATCACTTTGCGCTTGATACCCATGCGGGCGCCGATGAAGCCAAACTCCCGGTCGCCGTGCGCCGATTGGTTGGTGTTCATGAAGTCCATGTTGATATCCGCCCACGGAATGTCGCGGTTGAATTGGGTGTGCAAGTGCGCCAGCGGCTTTTGCAGAATCTTCAGGCCGTTGATCCACATTTTGGCGGGCGAGAAGGTGTGCATCCAGGCAATCAGACCCACGCAGTTTTCGGTGGTGTTTGCTTCCTGCACCAGCTTGTAAATCTCCTCCGGGCCAGTTAGCACGGGCTTGTATACAATCTTGATGGGCAGTTTGGTACCTAGTTCAGCAGCAATTTCCTGCGAGTGGGCAGCAACCTGTTCCAGGGTTTCGGGACCGTAGAGGTGCTGGCTGCCCGTGATAAACCAGGCTTCGTATTGCGAAATGTCGATCATGCTTGTGGCGCCAAGTGCAGTTGACGGATTAGAATGGAACACCAACGGGTAGCTGGTGCAGGGTTTGGAAGGTAGAATTAAGGTGAGACAGGCTGCGGCATGCACCGCTGCCAGGAGGCGGTGCTACTGACCGTAATAAGAGTTTGCTCCGTGCTTGCGCTCGTAGTGCTTGCGAATGAGGGCGTCTTTCAAGCGGGGTACTTCGGGGCGCAACGTGCAGCTCAGATACGCCAAACGGGCAATTTCTTCGAGCACGGCGCTGTTGTAAACCGCTTTTTCCACAGTGCTGCCCCAGGTGAAGGGCGCGTGGTTGCCAACCAAAATCATTTCCACTTCGGTGGGCGAAATGCCGCGCCGCTCGAATTCCTGAATGATTTGCCAGCCGGTTTGGTGCTCGTAGTCGCCCTGAATCAGTTCGTCGGCCATGGGCGGCGCGCACGGCACGTCGGTGGTGAGGTGGTCGGCGTGGGTGGTGCCGAGGATCGGAATATCGGTTTGGGTTTGGGCCCAAGCGGTGGCGTAGGTGGAATGCGTATGCACAATGCCGCCAATGCTTTCCCATTGCTTGAAGAGCAGCGCGTGCGTCTTGGTATCCGACGACGGGCGCTTCTCCCCTTCCACAATGTTGTTGTCGTAATCCACAATGACAATGTCCTCGGGCTTCAGCTTCTCGTAGGGTACGCCGCTCGGCTTGATAGCGAAAACGCCCTTGTCGCGGTCCACCACGCTGGCATTGCCGAAGGTAAACAGCACCAGCCCGAGCTTAGGCAACTGCATGTTGGCTTCGTAGCAATATTGCTTCAGGTCCTTATACTGGCTGCTCATGCGTGGTCAACTAAAGTGGTTTCAGAAGTGGTTTCGCCTTCCTTGAGCGTGACGGTTTCCACGAATTTGCCGAAGGCCTGGTACTGTTCGTAGCGCGCCTGATAGTCGGCCACGCGAGCCGGATTGGGCTCATAGGTTTCCGCGAAACCGCTGCCCATGGCGCGTTGCGCCGCTAGCACATCCTCATGGATACCGGCCGCTACTGCGGCGTAGATGGCTGCGCCCAAGGCGGGAGCCTGCTCGGAAACGGCAATCTTGATCGGGCGATTCAGCACGTCGGCCAAGGTCTGCATCACGAACTGCGACTTTTTCGCCACGCCGCCAATGCCAATTACTTGCTTTACCGGAATGCCTTCCTGCTCGAAACGCTCCACGATTTGCTTGGAACCGTAGCAGATGGCTTCTACCAGCGCCCGGAAGATTTGCGGCGCGTTGGTCCCCATCGTGAGGTTCATCATAGCACCTTTCAGCCCTTGGTTGGCATCGGGCGTGCGGCGGCCGTTCACCCAATCCAGAGCCAGCACTGCCGACTCTTCGGGGTCTACCGCGGCGGCTGCTTTGCTTAGCTCTACCAACAGTATGTCGCTCATCTCGTCGCGCAGGGCGGCTTGCTGCTCGGCATTCAGCACTTTGGAGTGAGGCAGCACGTTGTGCAATGGCCACTCCACAATCTGCCGGAACCACGCCAGCAAGTCCCCGAAAGCTGACTGACCCGCTTCCAGGCCGAGCATACCCGGAATCACGGAGCCATCCACTTGGCCGCAAATACCGGCCACGAGGTGGCTGCCTACTTCGGCCGTGGGTGCTACCACAATATCACAGGTGGAAGTACCCATTACTTTCACCATCGAGTACGCTTCAATCTCGCCGGCAACGGCACCAGCGTGCGCATCGAAACTACCCACGGCTACTACCGTGTCGGTGGTCAAGCCGAGGCGCTCGGCCCATTCGGCGGAGAGGTTGCCGGCCACTTGGTCGGCGGTAAAGGTTTCTTCGAACAAACGGCTCCGCAGGCCGGCCAGCTTGGGCTCGAGGTGCGTTAGGAACTCCTCGGAAGGCAATCCGCCCCAGCTTTCGTGCCACATGGCTTTGTGGCCGGCCGCGCAACGGCTGTGCTTGAAGGTGGCCAAGTCGCCGCCGGTGAGCAGCAAGGTCAGCCAGTCGCAGTGCTCTAGCCAAGAGTGCGCGGCTTTCAGTACAGCCTCGTCTTCGCGCACCACGTGCATAATCTTCGCCCAGAACCACTCCGATGAGTAGATACCGCCTTCAAACTTGGTGAAATCTTCGCCGCCCCACGTACGCGCCTTCAGGTTGATTTCGGCGGCTTCTTCGAGGGCCGTGTGGTCTTTCCACAACACGAACATGGCGTTCGGGTTGTTTTCAAAACCGGGCGTAAGAGCCAGCGAAACCCCTTTCTCGTTGACGGGGCCGGGCGTTGAGCCGGTGGTGTCCACGGCAATACCGACCACTTGCACAGCGGGCACGTGCGCCACTACCTTCCGGACGGTGGCTTCCAGGCCTTCGATATGGTCGAGAGGGTGTTGGCGAAATTGGTTGCGGGCGGGGTTGCAGAATTCCAGCTTTTTCCAGCGCGCGTAGTAGTGCACGGCCTGCGCTACTTCGGCTCCGGTGCGGGCATCTACCAGCAAGGCGCGCACCGAATCGGTGCCATAATCGACCCCGATGACGTAAGCCGCCTGCGGATCGGATGTTGCTGTTTGAGGAGTTTGCACGAGTGAGGAAATTGGGAGATTAAGAAATGTGAGGTGCTAGCAGAACATCAAGCTTCGCTTGCTGAAGCACTGTGCGTGTTTGGATGGAGTTGCCATCCTAGTATTGGCACGCACCATGCTTCAGCAAGCAGCCTAACTATAAAGTACCGGCTCCCTACTTGCGGACGCCGAACTTGTAGATCGTGGTTGATTTGAGGGTGTCGCCGGGCTTGAGGATAGTGCTCGGGAACTTGGGCTGGTTCGGCGAATCGGGGAAGTGTTGCGTTTCCAGGCAGAAGCCAGAGTTTTTGCCGTACACCGTGCCGCCTTTGCCTTTCAGGGTACCATCGAGGAAGTTGCCGGTGTAGAACTGAATACCGGGCTCGGTGGTGGTTACTTCCATGGTGCGGCCCGAGGCAGCATCATAAACCGTAGCGGCGGCGTGCATGCCGCTCGGGTTGTTTAGCACCCAGTTGTGGTCGTAGCCACCGGGCACCTGCCCGATCCGCTCGCCAATGGTGTGCGGGGCCGTGAAGTCGAAAGGCGTGCCTTTCACGGGCTTCAGCTCGCCGGTCGGAATCAGGGTAGCGTCCACTACGGTGTAGCGGTCAGCCGGCAGGGTTACTTCGTGGCCCAGAATATCTTTGCCTACGCCGTGGTTGAGGTTGAAGTAGGCGTGGTTGGTCAGGTTGACGGGCGTGGCCTTGTCGGTGGTTGCCGTGTAGTCGAGGCGCAGGGCGTCGTCGTTGGTGAGGGTGTAAACCACCGTTACGGCCAAGTTACCGGGGTAACCTTCTTCGCCGTCTTTGCTGTTATAGGTCAGCGTTAGTGTCTGGCCGTCGGCTGAGGTGCCGGGCTTGGCCTCCCACATCACCTTATCAAATCCTACTTTGCCGCCGTGCAGCGTGTTTGGTCCGTTGTTTTGAGCAAGCGTATACTCCTTGCCATCCAGCGTGAACTTGCCGCCTTTAATGCGGTTGCCGTAGCGCCCAATCAACGCCCCAAAGTACGGACCCGACTTCAAAAACTCCGGGCTCTGGTAGCCGCTCACATCGTCGAAGCCGAGAATAACATCGCCCATCTTGCCGGCCTTGTCAGGCACCATCAGGCTGGTGAGCGTGCCACCGAAGTTGGTGATGGTAGCTTTCACGCCGTGAGCGTTGGTGAGCGTGTAGAGCTGCGCTTCAGCGCCAGCGTTGGTTTTGCCAAAAGCAGTGGCAGTGGGCATAGCGGCAGTGGTTTGGGTGGAATCGGTAGCGGCTGTGGCTGCATTGCTACCTTCAGTTTGAGAGGCGGGCTGCTGGTTGCAAGCGGCTAGCGCTATACCAGCCGCGATACTGCCGGCAAGCATACCGACACGGTTGAAGTTTGTCATGAACAGATGGATGGAAAGCGGGAGTTTGAAAAGGAAGAAGTAAAGGAACTTGAAGTGGATTGAATCTGGATTGCCAATAGCTATTCGCAGATAGCCGCCAAATTAAGCGCCTTTTCTAGAGCATAGACGCATTATGCAATTATGTATCAAATAAATTAAATGGGCTAAGTGCTGCTACTTCATCAATTCGGTATGTAAAGTAGAAATTCTTCCTTCATCACACAATCGTTTGTGTTATTTAATACCTATAGTAGAGCTTCCATCCGCCTCTTTTTTGTAGTTACCGTCGGGAGAGTGACACTGGCTGATTCGTGCCAATCAGCACTTTACAAAACAACGTACCGAATTAGCAGCAAGTGAGGCGCTGTATAATTTTGTTGGTAAAATAATGTGCTCTTCTTCTTACAGAACACTCATTCTGTGTGTGGATGACGCTCCTCCACTCCTGACCTGCACCTGGTACATACCTGGTTTTAATCCTGCTTTTACCGCAAGCTTGTTTCGCTGCGAACGAAAGGATTCTTGATACACCACTTGCCCTTGCAGGTCGAAAACAACCACCGTTGCGGCCTCCGTAGCTCGTTGAGTACCCAGTTCCACCGTAAAATTTCCTTGCACGGCCGGCACTGGATAAACGGTGACATCGGATAGCTTCTGACTGCGAGCAGTGGCGAGCGTTCCTACCGGAGTAATAGTCCAGCGTTGGCAAGAGCAGCCATTGTAGTCAAATAACCCTAACTGGGTACCGGGCACCATAGAAGCAAAAGGCACTTCCGCCACCCGGTTGCCATTCGCGGAAGCAAAGACCAACGTACCGTCACTGGCCCGGTCGAGCCGAAACAGCTGACACGTTGCGCCAGTATTCGCACCTACTTGCAGAGCGGCATTGTTGGCTGCTGAGCAACTAGCAGTTCCTACTGTTAGACCGCTTTGCACATTGGTAATCGTGTACTCCCCGTTGCCAGCTGCTACAAAATCCCACTGCTGGCAGGCCTGGCCCGTTCGGTTGCCTTGCGAAACTGCTTGTCCTGCAGCACCAGCACAACCGGCCTGCCACAACTGGCCGCTATTCTGCCCGGTAATTTCATAGCGGCCTGGGGCGACCCAGTCGCGGCTAACTACTGGCCAGTCGGTGGCATCCCAGGTGAGTTTGGCAATACCTAGCTTCGGTGTACCATTGTCGTTTGAGTCGTAATAGTGATACGAAAACATGCTGACGCCATTCTCTTCGAAAATCCCGGCGTGTCCTGGTCCTACGTAGCGTCCCGACCGGTTCATTAATACTGTTCCACCATTGCTGTTGAGGTCCACTCCGTTTTTATCCAGAAATGGGCCTGTTGGAGAAGTAGAACGCCCAACCTGAATGTAATAGGTGCTGTTAGAACCTTGGCAGCAACTACCCCGGTTGATAAATAAGTAATAATAGTTGCCGCGCTGCTTTACATATGCGGCTTCTACGTCTCCGTTAGCCACTGCAAACTGCTGCGTGCCGCTCCCGTTTATTGGCTTACCGGTCGTCGGGTTCAGTTGCAACACCCGAATGCCACCGAAAAATGAGCCGTATATAAACCACAGGTTATTACTGGCGTCACGGTACACGGCTGGGTCAATGGCATTGGCTGCGCTGTTGTTGTTCGAGGAAATGACCTCACCCTCATCTACCCAGTTGTAGTTGGGGCTGTCAGGGTCCAGCGTGACGTTGGTAGCCAAGCCAATTCCTGAAACTCTAGAGCCGAATGTAGAACAGGAGTAGTAGAGATAGTACTTCCCGTTCATGAAGATGCACTCGGGCGCCCAGTAGTCGTTCTGGAAAGTAGGAACCCGGGTGGTAATCCAACTAGGACGGGTGGCTGGCGTGAAAACAGGCCGAGAGCTGAACGCCCAAGTAATTAGGTCGGTGGAGTATTTGCTAGGAATACCTTGACCGGTGGTGAACACCCAGTACTTGTTACCTTCCTTGATGATGTTGGCCGGATCATGCGCCCGTTGGTCTCCCTGCTGGGCTATCACGTTGGCGCTTGGCCAACCTATGAGCAGCAACAGCATGATGTAGCTGAATGGCCAGCGCAAATGCGCAGGCTGCGTGACTTTATTGACCCAATTCGTAAGTGTTACTATCATGACGCATACAGTTTGAGGGTGGGATGTTGGGTTGAGCAAGCAAATACTATAGCACGCCTGTGCTTGTAAGCGACAGATGATTAAGCAATTACACTGTCCGCAACCGGACTCTGGATAATAAACACAGTCGGTTGTTTACAAAAACAGCCGTTCCAGATTTTGACCCGGAACGGCTGTTTACAGGCAACTAAGCAAGTGTAGTATTAGTAGCCAGGGTTTTGCTGAAGATTTGGATCGATACCGAGGTCACGACGCGGAATAGGCAGCAGTTTCGAGGTGTTTAGGCGGAAATTGGTGAAGTCGGGGTCACGAGACTTCAACTCATCAATACCAGCTTGGTTGTCCATTAGGCCCCAGCGTAAAATATCGAACCAGCGTGTTCCTTCGCCTGCCAATTCTCTAGCACGCTCAACACGTATGAACTGACGCATTCCTTCCCGCGACAATGCACCCACCGGGCTCAAATCCACCCGGGCACGCACTTGATTCACGAAAGGTGCGGCCGCCCCTACTTGCCCTAGTTCGGTGAGAGCCTCGGCTTGCATAAGCAGAATATCAGCGTAGCGAATAACGCGAAAGTTGTAGCCCGATGAGAAATTCTCAAGTGGCTTATCAGGATTGGCAGGATCATAAGATATCTCACGGTCGCTGAGATACTTGCGCCAATACTGTTGATCTGGTCTCCAACCGAACTTGCGGATGTTCTGCGCTTCGGCAAAAGTCACACCGTAAAACCGGTCTGGATTGCCCACATGAATGATGTTCGCATCACGCCGAGGGTCGATTCTATGTTTATTAGTGCTACCAGGGACCAATGAAACCGTAGAATCGGTGTACGCATCAAGCAACCAGCGGCGGGGCTGCACGTCGGCAAACGTAGCACCGGGAGGACCGAAGAAATTAGGACGGTCGTGGCTTTCCGAAGAAGAGCCGTTGTCTTGGCCTTGTCCTACCTCTAGCACAGCGCCCGAAAACTGCACTTCAAATACTGATTCACGATTGTTCTCATTGGAACCCGTGAAGTTGTCGATGTAATTTGGGGCTAGACTATATTGGCCAGAGCTAATAAGCTGAGTGAACAAAGCCGATGCTTCCGCCCATTTACGCTGCTGCATATATACTTTAGCGAGTAGTGCCTGCGCTGAGCCTTTTGTTGCACGGCCTTTCTCAGAATCGCTATACGAAGCCGGGAGGTCGGGAATAGCAGCTTGCAAATCGGCAATAATCTGTACTTCCAACTCTGGCTGCTTAACCTGAGGCGCCCGTGCATTGACATCATTAGGCTCGTCTAGGATTAAAGGCACACTGCCAAAGAAATAGGCCAGATCGAAGTAGGACAGAGCCCGTACGAATCTAGCTTCGGCAACTAACTGCTTTTTTAGCGTCTCGTTCATGGTAATGCCGGGTACCCGGTTAATTACCTGATTGGTCCGATAGATAGTGCGGTAGTAGTCATTCCACGCAAAAGACGAGATAAAGAAATCCACGTCAGGCTGAATGAAGCGCGTGAAGTTTGCGAGTTCCACGAAAGGGCTCTGGCTGAAAGACTCATCGGAGCGATGGGCCATGAAGTGCCAGCTGCGGTAGTAGCAAGCGAACTGCTGCAAACCAGCGTAGCTAGCATACACCCCCTTAACAGCATCGCTTTCATTTTGCCAGAAATTTTCTTTGGTAGGAGCATTTGGATTGCTCTGGTCTAGCAAGTCCTTATCACAGGCTGTCGTGCTTAAGAGCAGACCACCCGCGAGCAGAAGAGTAGTTATTTTATTTACTTTCATCGAAGTAAGAGAAAAACGATTTGGTTGGGTCAGCGGGCAATTATCCACCGTCCCATCATGATTTAGAAGTTGACCTGTATACCTCCCGTGAAGCTGCGCACGTTCGGGTAAGAGCTGATGTCGACACCGCGGCTATAGAAACCGGCGCCCAAAATCTCAGGGTCAAAGCCAGTATAGTCTGTGATGGTGAATATGTTGCGGCCAGTCACGTACACGCGGACACTGCCCAAGCTTGGCACTTTGCTCGTTACTGATGTAGGGAGGGTGTAGCCAACCTGCACGTTCCGCAACCGGATGTATGATCCGTCTTCCAGCCAGCGCGTGGTGTTGAACAAGGAGTTAGATGCAGCAGCTAGGCCCAAGTTGCCAACACCACCACCCTGCAAGAGACGCGGCGTAGTGGTAGAAGGATTTTCGGGTGACCAAGGCGTCACGTCAGCATTGTAGTTGTTCGGACCAGAGTAGCTTTCCAGGTCGCGACGCGCTTGATTATAGATTTTGTTGCCGCTAGACGAGTTGAAGAATACCGACAGATCAAAGCCTTTATACGCTGCGTTCAGATTTAATCCCATCAGCAGGTTAGGAATGGATTGGCCTGAATAGACAGCGTCCCTGTTGTTGATCTGTCCATCATCATTGGTATCCCGGTAGCGTACGTCGCCTGCCGAAGCGTAAGGCTGAATAACCGTACCATTAGAACTCTGGTAGGTAGCTACCTCATCTGCTGATTGGAAAATGCCATCGAATGGAATCAGGTAGAATTCTCCGAGCGAGCGGCCCACCTGCGAACGAGTCAAGAGCTCGGTACCTTCTAGTACTTGGCCTACAACGGGCAATGCCGTAACCTGATTTTTAACGGTTGTAAGCGTGAAATCAGCGCCGTAGGTGAAGTCACCTTTGTTCTGATGATAGCCTAGAGCTAGCTCAAAGCCACGGTTCTCAATATCACCCGCATTCTGGAACAAGGTCTGGCCGAAGTGCCCTAGATAGGTCAACACTTGCACTGGCGCCAGTGCGTTGCGGGTTTTAGAAACGTAATAATCAGTCGAGAGTGTTATGCGGTCTTCCAGCAAGCCCAGATCCAGACCAAAGTTGGTGGTGTAGCGCTCTTCCCAGCGAATGTCGGGGCTAGGCAGCGCTAGCTGCGACGAACCGTTTACAATGTTCTGACCGGTGCCTATTACGTAGTTGACGTTTTGGCCCACAATGGCTTGCGTCAGATAACTACCACCGTAAGTACCTTCTACAGCATCGTTACCGTTGGCGCCGTAGCTGGCGCGTAATTTCAGGTTGTTGACTTGTGGTAAGGCACCCTTGAAGAAGTCTTCCTCACTAAGACGCCAGCCAATCGAAGCGGCCCCAAAGTTGCCCCAGCGGTTTGCCGCTGTGAAGCGAGAGGAACCGTCACGGCGACCACTAATAGAAAGCAGGTAGCGGTTCTTGAAGTCGTAGGTAGCCTGAGCGAAGAAAGAGCGTTTCGTGTATTCATAGGAGCTACCCTGCACAACCCCAACTTTGGGGGCTGCGCTCAGCTCAAAGAAGTATTGCCCCCCTGCTTGGGTATAGCCTTGTCCGCCTGCTTGCACACCATGTTGACGGAAGCTTTGCTCCGAGTAGCCGACCAGCGCGTTTACGCTGTGGTCGCCTAAACGCTTGTTGAAGTTCAAGGTGTTTTCGCCAAGCAAAAACAGGTCATAGCCCAAATACTCGTTGAGCGAAGCCGTTACGATAGGAGTATTCTGCCGCAGAACACCAGCCTGTTGTGCATCCGCATTGCTGTACGTATGCCCATCCATGGCCACATTCAGCCGGTAGGTAAGGAAGTCAAAAAACGAATACTCGGCGCTAACATTACCAGCCAATCGGTTGTCGGACTGCGTGCGGCGCAGCAATTGTTGCGCTCCTATTGGGTTTGTTGCGAAGGTATTTAGAATGGGCGAACCAGTACCGAAGCCACCCGAGTTAGCCGAGTTGTACACCGGAATGCTCGGCAGCATAGTCAGCACATCGATAAATGGGCTGCCATTAAGCAACGTTCTGTCTAGGTGCGTAATCTGAGCATTCTCCTGGAACTTGAACCGACCACGCGTTAGGCCCGAGTTAAGACGCAAGCTGTAACGCTTGAAATCCGGACCTTTTACAATGCCCTCCTGGTGGAAGTATTCGCCGGAAACCAAGAAGTTAGTAGCGCTCTTTTCCCCTGCTGTACCGCCCGAAAACGACAGGTTATAGTCTTCAAGCGTACCGGTTTGGAAAAACTCCTTCTGCCAATCGGTATCTACGTCAGGGTTGAATGCACCACCTGGACCTTTTACAGCACCAGTCAAGCTATTTTGCCCGTTATTCAATGGATCGAGTCCGGCGTTCCGGTAGGCAATAACAGCCCGATCAGCCCACTCGCTGGCGTTGGTTAAGTTGTACTGCTTTGATATTTGGTCAACACCCCGGTAAGCACTGAAACCGATAGCTGGTGCGCCAGCGCGGCCTTTTTTAGTGGTAATCTGAACTACCCCGTTAGCACCTCTAGAACCGTATACGGCCGTAGAGGAAGCATCCTTGAGCACGTTTAAGCTCTCGATATCATTGGGGTTCAGGTCGCGGATGTTGTCTGTCCACAGACCATCAATAACGTATAGCGGGCCACTACCAGCATTTCCCAGCGTACCAATGCCTCGGATGTTGACAACGGGCGCGTCTCCGGGTCCGCCCGAACCAGATATCTGCACTCCTGACACCCGTCCTTGCAACGCCTGAGTGGCAGTGGCTACTGGTGCTTTCGTCGCCTCTCTTACGTCGAGGCTGCTCACCGAACTGGTTACGTTCTGCCGATCTTCTGTTAGGTAGCCTACTACCACTACTTCGCTCAGCGCCTTAACATCTTCTGCTAGAGTAACTGCTAGGTTAGTGGAAGCAGTGGTTACAGGCACTTCTTTGGTGGTGTAACCGACAAAGCTGAAGGTTAGCACACTGCCTTCGGCGGCTGTAATGGTGAAACTACCATCTCCCCCGGTCGACGTGCCATTAGTAGTGCCCTTCACCAACACTGTTACGCCCGGCAGTGGGTCACCATTGGCGCCCGTCACTTTCCCAGAAATGGTGACATCGGCGGTTTTGGAAGGATTGGCAACAGAGTTGAGCGCTGAGGTTGCCGAAGTAGCTGCATGCGCCACGAGGGGCTGAAGCGGCAAGCAGCAGAGCAATGCTGGAATGGCAGCCCGGCTTACTTTGGGTACTGTCTTTTTCATGTAAGGGAATGTGGGAGTTAGTGGGTCTAACACAAACGATTGTGCGATAGTAGCAACGCAAACCTTTGTGATAGTAAAGTAAAAGTGTTTTTGTGAGAAGTCCACCTTGCGCAACTAATATTTCTAAGTAAAATCCTTCTACTAAGAAAACCAGAAGCGGAAAAGCACAATTATTGCCGTTGGGGTAGTAAGAATAACTAAATACGGACAAATTAGCAACAATCGTCCTGATCTAACCTCTACAATAATTTCAACAAATTGTCTTCTTCACCTAGTTACGCTGGTGCATTTGAACGTCAAATTCACCTTGTGACGACAAAGTGTAACGATTGTGTTGATGCATCATAAACACTGAATTTCAATAGCACTACCAAGCGTGTTCAACGTTATTTACACTGCGTGAAATAACCTGCTTGTTTGCTCCTCTCCACCCTCTTGCTTACTACATCTGTTCACAAAAACTTCCAGTTGTTGCTAGCTACTCTATGTGCTGTCTAAGCAGTTGCGTGAACTTGAGCTACCGAGGGTCCATTGCACTGCTTAATGCTTGCACGAACTCTACCTATGGCTATAGGCATCGAAGCCAGCTAGGAGCATCTTGGTGACAGTTTGCTGCAGGGTACCTGCTTAGCAACCCAAGCAGATAGTCTTTTGCGCACCCAACAGCATCCGCGTCGGGGTTGAATTCGCATGTAGATGGTTGCCTTGCTAAGGCTTTGCGTAGAACCCTCTCTATCAACAGGCAATCATCACATGAAGCCTAGCAGTAGCAGCACAAAATGGTTGGCTATTCCTGCACAGCATACTCTTTTTACAACCTCGTCTTTAGAGCCTGGGTATTTATTTCTTTTACTTTAGCCACTCTTTCTAGCACGGTCCTCCGTTCAATTTCATTTCCACCTGCTTTCCTTCCACTATGCTTCACCAATCAGTAGCGAAGTCTTTCCAAGACCGATTCAACCATACTCCCCTTCTGGTAAGGGCCCCGGGACGCGTCAATCTTATTGGCGAGCACACTGATTACAACGGAGGATTTGTGATGCCAGCGGCCATCGATAAAGAAATCTACTTTGCGGTGGGGTTGAATGGGACCACTACAGCGCGGCTGTACTCGTACGACTTGAATCAAAGTTATGAGACCGAGTTGGCTGAAGTCACTCGCGACAAAACCATGTGGGCCAACTACCTGAAAGGGGTGGTGGCGCAGTTTCAAAAGCGCGGCCTAACGGTACCAGGTTTCGACTGCGTATTTGGTGGCAATGTGCCTATCGGGGCCGGTTTGTCGTCGTCAGCGGCGGTAGAATGTGGGTTAGCTTTTGCGCTCGATCATTTGATGGGCACCAACCTTGACCGGATGGAGCTGGCGCACATGGCCCAAAAGGCGGAGCACGAGTTTGCAGGGGTGAAATCGGGGCTGATGGATCAGTTTGCTAGCTTGTTCGGCCAGCCTGGCCACGTGATGCTGCTCGACTGCCGCTCCCTGGAGTATGAGTATCTGCCCTTCGACACCTCGGCGTGCGGAATCGTGCTGTGCAATACAGGCGTGAAACATTCCCTGGCCAGCTCGGAATACAACGTACGCCGGCAGGAGTGCGAGCAAGGAGTGGCTATTCTGCAGAAATACCACCCAGAGGTTGCCTCTTTGCGCGACGCGACACTGCAACAATTGAACGCCCATCGGGAGGAGTTAGGCGACGTGGTGTACCGGCGCTGCCTGTACGTGGTGCAGGAAAACTTCCGCGTGGAGGCTGCTCGGCAACACCTCAACGACGGTGACTTAACTGCCTTCGGCCGGGAGATGTACGCCTCGCACGCAGGTCTGCGCGACGATTATGAAGTTAGTTGCCGGGAGTTGGATGTATTGGTCCAGATTGCCAAAGCGCAACCAGGCGTATATGGTTCGCGGATGATGGGCGGCGGATTTGGGGGCTGCACTATCAACTTGGTAGCAGTAGAGCACATCGAAAGCTTTGTGCAGCATGCCACCGAAGAATACCAGCGTTACCTGGGCGTTGCGCTCGAAACGTATCAAACCACCATCACGGGCGGTGTGGCAATTATGGAGCCCGAAGTGGTAAGCTGAGGTAAGCGTTGCCCGTTGTTAGAAAGCGGAGAGCTACACAGAGCTACACCACCCGACTATTAGCAGCCACCAACTCGTACTAGTAACTCATACCTGACAACTGCACATACACAACTGAAAACAATGGCTGAATTTGATAGCGCTGAACACCCTCACCGCCGCTACAACCCCCTTTCGGGCGAGTGGATCCTGGTGTCGCCACACCGCTCCAAGCGACCTTGGCAGGGCCAGCAAGAGAAAACGGCCGCCGAGCAGCGCCCCACCTACGACCCCACGTGCTACCTCTGCCCTGGCAATACCCGCGCTAATGGTGCGGTGAACCCCGCATATGAAGGCACCTTCGTGTTCGACAACGACTTTGCCGCGCTAGTGGCCGATGTGCCCGCGGGTAGCGTGAACATCGGCGGCTTGTTGCGGGCCGAATCCGAGTCGGGTGTAGGACGGGTGATTTGCTTTTCGCCCCGCCACGACTTGACCCTGCCTGAAATGGAAACCACGGACATCCGGCGAGTGGTAGACGTATGGGTGGAAGAGTACCGCACGCTAGGCGCCAACCCCGATATCAACTACGTTCAGATTTTCGAGAACAAAGGCCAGGCCATGGGGGCCAGCAATCCGCACCCCCACGGCCAGATCTGGGCCCAGCGCACCGTGCCCGTAGAACCCGCCAAGGAAACCGTTCAGCAAGCTGCCTACTTCGCCGAACACGGCCGTAGTCTGCTCACCGATTACGTGGCCATCGAGGTGAAAGAGCAAACCCGGGTGGTACTTGAAAACGAGTCGTTTGTGGTGGTGGTGCCGTACTGGGCCGTGTGGCCTTACGAGACGCTGGTAGTGCCACGGCGGCACGTGCAGGATATCACCCAGCTCACCGCCGCTGAAAAAGACGACTTTGCCGATATTCTGCGCCAGCTCACTATCCGCTACGACAACCTGTTTGAAATTTCCTTCCCGTATTCGGCGGGCCTGCACCAGCGCCCCACCGATGGGCAAGCGCATGAGAGCTGGCACTTTCACATGCACTTCTACCCTCCGCTGCTCCGTTCGGCGACGGTACGCAAGTTCATGGTTGGCTACGAGATGCTCGGCAACCCGCAGCGCGACGTAACGCCGGAATTTGCTGCCGAACGGCTGCGTAGCTTGTCCGGTGTGCACTACAAGCAAGCCACTCAGCAAGCGCCAGCAGGTGCCTAACAAGGTGTTCTGGTAGTATATCTGTTCTTCACAAAAAAGCCTTGCTGTACGTACAGCAAGGCTTTTTTGTGCGTTGAAAGCAGGTATTTTCCAGTACAACCTCCCACTGAAAAACCAGAATCATACTAGTTCCCTGGGTGTTAGTTGGCAAGGGCAGAAGTTGGTTGTTGCAGGTAGTGCTGCATGGCTTCCAGGGTTTCCAGCGGCGCGCTCAGATGCGGACAGTGGCCCATGGCTTGCAAGGTGACCAACGTGGACTGAGGCAGTTGCTGATGCAGATACGCTCCTACTTCTGCCGGCGCCGCCACATCCTGCGAGCATTGGAGTAGCAGGGTTGGCAGCTGCAGATGCGGCACCTCGGCCCGGTTGTCGGCTAGGAAGGCTACGCGCGCGAACTGCTTGGCAACAGTCGTGTTGGTTTGGCAGAAATAGCCGGCCATCTCCTGGCTTAGCGACGCCATATTGCAGGGGCCCATCAGCAATTGGGCGAAGAGGTTGGCCCAGCTGTCGTAGTCTGTTTCCATCAGGGCCAACAGCTGTTCTACGTCTTCGCGCTCAAAACCTCCGTAGTAGTCGCCGTCGTTGACGTAGCACGGCGAGGGAGCGACTAGCACCAGCTTGGAAAAGTGAGTGGGAGCTTGGCTAGCGGCCAACAGCGCAATCATAGAGCCCACGGAATGCCCAACGATAACGGCTTGTTGCAGACCAAGAACCTCGCATATTTCCACCACGTCCTGCGCGTAGCCGTTCAGTGTAGCATACTTGTCAGGTTTGTAGGCCGATATATCCGAATCGCCCGATCCTACATGGTCGAACACAATCAGCTGATAGTCTGCAGCCAAGGCTGGCAGCATATGGCGCCAGATGTGTTGGTTGCAACCAAAGCCGTTGCATAAAATCATGGGTGGTTTGTCAGCCCCGATGATCTGTACATTGTGCCGCTTCAACACCGCGTGGCGCTGCTGATTGCCCGTGTCATTGAGCGAAGAGGTGTCCGCAAGGTGCCGGGGCACCTTCATTGAAGAGGACATAAAAATAGAAGAGAATATAGTAAAACTCGAGTAGTGGCATAGCCACTTAAGACTCGAAATATACTGTAATACTATTTATAAAATAAAATTAATGCTATACTATAGTACTTTACCGCACGACATTATGGGTATCTACGTATATATCACGCCACATACATAGCCCTTCTCGTTTCCCTTTGCCTTTCAGCAGCAAGCTCATAGTCAGCTAGCCATCAAGCTCTACCCCTGTGCGTGTTGGGCCGCTAGTTTCGCCAGTAAGCACGCTGCCCCACCCGCACCCAAGAGGTAGCTGTTGTCCAGCAAGAGCTACTGCCGTAGGTAAGGCCGGAGCAGTTCGAAGGCTTGAGTAGCTCGTTGGGTATCTCCTACCTGCTGGGCTGCTAGGTATAGTTGCTGCACGGTGGCAATATACTGGCCGATTTCCCGGTCCATGAGCGGGCTGGGCTGACTGGTATAATAAAGCAGCGCCCGTTTGGTTCTATCCAACAAGACATCCTGCAACTGTTCGGCGCGTTGCTTTTCCCCGCCCGCCACTAGGGCGGGTATCAGCTGGGGCGTGTAGAAGTCGTAGGCAATGGCGCGGTCGGGTATGAGAGTCAGGCATTTGTCGGCTACTTCGCGGGCCTTGGCCGTGTCGCCAGCGGCCAGGTAGGCGGTGGCTAGCCGGGCAAACTTTTCGCGGTAGTTGGCTGGAAACATCAGGCTGGTTTCGTCATGAAATAGGCTGGGGTTGTTTAGGCCTCGATAAGAGAATTGCTGCATCAGCTTGGGGTAGAGAATATCTTTCGCCACGTACCCCACTTCCCCGCGCGGGTCGTAGGTGGGGTCTTTCAGGGGGAGGATGCGCCACGCCAGCCCTTCCAGCTGAAAGTAGGGCTCTAATCCCAGATGGTTTTCTGATTGAGCAACGCTGGTAGCAAAGTAGACGGGACGCTTCCAGTTGTTGGTGGCCAGGATATCCAGAATAATCAGGCTGTTCTTCTCGATAGCCGCCTTGCCCAGGTTGAACTCCATCTTGGACACCAGGTGCTGCCGCCGCTCTGGCGGAACAATACCAAGTTTCAACACGGCGGCGGTGTCTACGGGCAAGAAGAACTTGGGAGAAGGGAAAGAAAGCAGGGTACCAGAGCCGCCGCCGTAGCTCACCTTCAGCAAGTCGCTGTCTTGCTTGACTAGTTGTAGGAAATCCTTGAGGTTGACCTCCGGCACGTTAGGGTTCTCAACGAAAGGCAGATAGTCGTTGGTGCCTTGCGTGTAGCGGTCAGCTGGCAGAGAAATAGGCAGCGGCTGCGACGTGTACGAGCGGTTTTTCATCTGATCAACGTACCAATCGGTGTTCAGATACGGCAGCACGGCCACCCGCACATCAGTCCGGATGCCTTCCACTTCCTGCGCGTACCACAGCGGGAACGTGTCGTTGTCGCCGTTGGTGATTAGGATGGCATTGGGCGCACAGGAGTTGAGCAGGTTTTTCGCGGAATCCACGGACGTGTAGCGGCCCGAGCGGTTGTGGTCGTCCCAGCCTTGCATAGCCATGATGCCCGGCACCACCAGCCCCAGCAACGTAGCCACGCCAGCGCGGGCAGTATTGGCCTTCAATAGCGGCCGTAGCAGATCAGCCACCGCCAGCACACCTAGTCCAATCCAGATGGCAAAAGCATACGTGGCCCCGGTGAAGGTGTAATCCCGCTCGCGCGGCTCGATGGGCGGCTGGTTGAGATACACCACAATGGCCAGGCCCGTAAACAGAAACAACAGGGCCACCACTAGCGCGTTCTTGGAGTCGCGGCGCACGTGGTAAAACAAGCCCAACAGCCCCAGCAGCAGCGGCAGCGCCAGGAAATTGTTGCGGGCTTTGCTGTCGGCGAGGCGCTCGGGCAGGCTGTGGCTGTCGGTGGTGGGCCACAGCACGCCGGCTTGCTGCACGTCGCTTTCGCGGCCTACGTAGTTCCAGAGGAAGTAGCGCCAGAACATGTGCCCCATCTGGTAGCGCAGCAAAAACGACAGATTTTGCCCCATCGTAGGTTTCACGCCTTCCTGCAAGTCCACCCATTGCTGGTAGTAGGGAGTACGCGCCGCGCCGCCCCCATCGGGGTAGATGCGGGGCAGCAGCATCTTGTCTTCTTCCTGATATATGAGTTCTTGCCGCCGTTCAGCTACCACGTATTGGTCGCCGCGGCGGATGTAGCGCGGGCCAGCATCTTCTTGCGCAATGGGCTGGGCAAATACGTGTGGCCCGTAGAGCAAGGGCCGGGAGCCGTACTGCTCCCGCTTGAGGTAGCTTACAAAGTTGAGCACATCCTTAGGCGCGTTCTGGTTGATGGTGGGCAAATAAGAGCTGCGAATAGGCACTATCAGGTAAGACGAGTAGCCAATCAGCATAAACACCAAGCACAGCAAGCCCGTGTTGAGCAGGCGCGAACGGCGCCGGAAGGACTGCCGGAATCCGCCATAGAGCAACCCCACCCCCAGCAGTACAAACAGGATTACCCCCGAATTGAAAGGCAGCCCAAACGAATTAACCACGAACACCTCGAAATGCCCCGCCAACGAAGGCAG
This sequence comes from Hymenobacter tibetensis, assembly GCF_022827545.1. Lineage (NCBI taxonomy): Bacteria > Pseudomonadati > Bacteroidota > Cytophagia > Cytophagales > Hymenobacteraceae > Hymenobacter > Hymenobacter tibetensis. The sequence continues at coordinate 1,827,010 of NZ_CP094669.1, read as the reverse complement.
CCCCGGAATGATGCCCACCAAGATGGTTCCTACCACTACACTGCTCACCAGCAGCGTCCGGACTCCGCCCCACAACGTAGGCGTGGCCTGCCGCCGAAAGTAGTAGAGCAGCCCCAGTGCTGGAATAGCCACCAGATTCAACAGGTGCACCCCAATACTCAAGCCCATAACGTAGGCAATCAGCACCAGCCATTTGTCGCTGTCTGGTTGGTCGGCGCGGTTTTCCCACTTCAGCATCAGCCACACCACCGTGGCCGTGCACAAAGCGGAAAGCGCATACACCTCGGCCTCTACGGCGTTAAACCAAAAGGAATCAGAGAAAGCAAAGGCCAGGGCCCCTACCGTGCCCGCCCCCAGTATCAGCGCGGATTGTCCCTGCGTAGGGTCCGGCAGGCCCTGGTTGGGTTGACGGGCACCACCCAGCACCAGCTTGCGGGCCAGCAGGGTAATGCTCCAGAACAGAAACAACACCGTGAAGGCGCTGCTCAGCGCCGACAGCATATTGATGAGGGGCGCGACTTTGCTGGTGTCGCCGAAGCTGAGCAGCGAGAACAGGCGGCCAAGCAGCAGAAAGAGCGGAGCGCCGGGCGGGTGCGGCACCAGCAGCTTGTAGGAGCAGGCAATGAACTCGCCACAATCCCAGAACGAGGCAGTTGGCTCCAGCGTGCTACCATACACGCCAATAGCTACCCCAAATACCAACCAACCGACTACCGTATTCAGCTTTTGAAAGGAACGCATATACAAGGGCAGAAACAACGCAAAGCAGGAAGAATGCTGCTGGGCAAAGGACCGCCATCGGCATGTAAACGACTGTTATTTTGTGTTAATGATTGTTAACGGCTTGGTGGAGCGCGGCTGCCCCCCGTACCTTCGGCTACCTGCCGTTTTCAACTTCCGATGCCCATGAAAAGCCGTCTGCGTATCATCTTCTGGCTGATGAGTTTGTGTATGCTGGGCATCAACGGCTTCCAGGCGTATTGGCTCCACAGCACCTACCAGCTCACCAAGGCGCAGTTTGCGCGTACGGCGCACGAGGCCCTGCTGACCGTGCTGCAGCAACAGCAGCTAGCCGAATTGCAGGCCCTGCTCCAACCCGCAGTTTCCAACCAGGCTTACGCACACGTTGCGCTGCCAACCCAGCCAGTAACCGAAGCAGGCCGCGCCGAATTGCGGCAGTTGCTGCGCGTTGGCAGCCGGTACCCAGCCAACAGCCCCGCCGCTCGTCGGCAGGAAGACAGCGTGGCGCAGGCGTGGGCCAAGTTCCTCCTGCGCACGGCGGGCACCCCTCCCACGCTCAACCTAGCCCGCTTGGCCACGGCCTACAAAGCCGAGTTGCGGCAGCGGGGCGCCGAAGCCGCCTTTCTCTTCGATACAGTGGCCACTGCCGCCGACCTGCGCCAGCAGCCCGTGCCACCAGCCGGCTATTCCGTGCAAACGCCGCCGGTTGCGTTGCCGGCCTTGCCCCGAGTGGCGGTGCGCGCTTCGTTTCAGCCGCCGTGGCCCTATGCCCTGCGCCACATGGGTGGGCTGTTGGCCGGTTCCTTTGGCTTGTTGTGCTTGACCACGGCTTGCTTTGCACTGATGCTGTCTACTATTCTGCGGCAGAAAAAGCTTTCGGAAATCCGGGAAGACTTCGTCAACAACATGACCCACGAGCTGAAAACGCCGCTGGCTACCGTAGCGGCGGCAGTGGAAGCGTTGCAGCACTTCGGAGCCTTGCAGAACCCCGAGAAAACCCAGACCTACCTAGCTATTTCGCAGCACGAGCTGCAACGGCTATCGGGCCTCGTGGATCATGTGCTGCACATGGCCGTGGCCGAGCGGCAGCCCTTACGCCTGCAGCCCGAAACCGTGCAGCCCGCCGAGCTGATTGCCGAGCTAGTGGAACAACACCAGCTTACTACGGCCAAAGCGGTGCGCTTTGCGGTTCACGTAGCCCCCGATGCCATTCACTGCGACCCGCTGCACTTGCGCAACGTCATCAGCAACCTCATCGACAACGCCATTAAATATTCCCGCGAGCAAGTCACGATTACCATTCAGGGGCAGCCTGAAAACGTAGGCTGGCGCCTGACCGTCACCGACGACGGTATTGGGATTCCGAAGAGCTACCAGCCGGCGGTGTTCGACCGTTTCTTCCGGGTGCCAACCGGCAATCTGCACTTGGTTAAAGGCTTTGGGCTGGGGCTGTATTACGTGCGGCAGGTGATAGAGCGACACGGCGGGCGGTTGCAGGTGCAGAGCGAGCCGGGCAGCGGCAGTGCGTTTTCCTTCTGGCTTCCTTCACTCTAGGCCTTATCCATGGCAACTGTTCTGCTGGTAGAAGACGAAGCCGCCCTGGCCCTGATCATCAAAGACAGCCTGGAAATGAGAGGCTTCACGGTGCAGCACGCCGCCGATGGTGAGCAAGGCTTGCGCCTGTTCCGGCAGCAAACGCCCGACATCGTAGTGGCCGACATCATGCTGCCCCGGCTCGACGGCTTTTCCTTGGGCGAACAGCTCAGGCGCGACAACAAGACGGTGCCCCTGATTTTTCTTACGGCCCGTTCGCAACCTGCCGACGTGGTGCGTGGCTTCGAGCTGGGCGGCAACGACTACCTGAAAAAGCCCTTCAGCATGGACGAGCTGGTGGTGCGCATGCAGGCCCTGCTCCAGCGCACTGCCGCTGCCACCTCCGCGCCTTCGGAAGCCCTGCGCATTGGCCGGTACGTGTTTGCCTACACCCAGCAGAAGCTACGGCTTGGAGACAGTGAAATCCAGCTCACCAACCGCGAGGCCGAACTGCTCAAACGCCTCTACGACCACCGCAACCAGGTGCTCGAACGCTCCACCGTACTGCTGGACCTGTGGGGCCACGACCATTTTTTCAACGGCCGCAGCCTCGACGTGTTCGTCACGCGCCTGCGCCGCTACCTCCGCGACGACCCACAGGTACAGATTCTCAATGTGCGCAGCATCGGCTATAAGCTGATTTTTTGAGGCGCTGGCCGCCTCGTTGCAGAGTCTCAACCAAAGCCAGCAGTATATCCAACAGCCCGGCTTGCGCAACCGAACAGGGTCCGCCTACCTTAGCTACACTACTGCAGGTTGCCTTACCGCCTAGCCAAACGGGCGAATTACGCTGCCCTTCCAATGCAGGAGGCATCCAAGTCGAGCCCTTCAACGGTACCATTTCGGTTCCTGCTGCGTCGGGAAGGCAGCGTGGAGTTGCTAGGTTTTAGTAGGTTCACTCCTCAACCAGCTGCATTCAGGTATGAAAACACCCTGCCCCCCTCCCCTTTCCTACCGCCTATGTGCGCCCGCCCGCAACTGGCGCTGGCGCACTACCACCTGCTGCTTGCTGGTGATACTGGGGGTGAGTGGCCTGGGCCCGGCAGCCGTAGCGCAGGAAGACCGGGGCTACAAAGTGTATCAGTTTCCGGCCGATAAGATTCCGCGCATTGATGGGCAAACCGAAGACTGGGCCAGCTTCCCCAACGAGTATGTGGTGGGCACCGACCAATTGCAAGACGACTCCAAACGCTACCCCGCCCCAGATCCAACCAACCTCGACGTACATGTAAAAGTGGCGTGGGTGAAGGGCCTGAACCGCCTCTACTTCCTCTACGAAGCCTACGACGACTACTGGGACTTCTCCTTGCCTGGCCTGCACAACGACACGTTTGAAGTGGTAGTGGATGGCGACCTTTCCGGCGGACCACTCATTGCCGAGCAGCACCCCTACCCCGCCCTGCCCCTCTACGACAGATTCAAGTCTTTTCACGGCGTGCAGGCCCAAAACTACCACATCTTCACGCCGGCCGTGGGCAAAGACTGGGCCCTGGCCTGGGGCAGCCAGCCCTGGATCAAGCGCTTGCCCTACGCCAACATTGCCTACTCCTACCAGTTCAAGCCGGGAGGGGCAGGCAAGTTGGTTGCCGAGTTCTGGATTACGCCCTTCGACTATGCCGGGGCCGAAGGGCCGGCGCGGGCCATCGAATCAGTGCTGACAGACAACAAGAAAATCGGGCTGACCTGGGCGGTAATCGATTATGACGACGTGCAGAACGAAGTCAAGAAAGGCTTCTGGAATTTGTCTCGGCAGCACAAGATGTACGGCAACTCCAGCCTCGGCACCGTGTTCACCCTGATGCCACTGGCTCCGGCCGAACAGCCGCGCCTACAAGCACAATGGTCGTTCCGGATTACTGACCCAACCAAGCGGCAGGTAGCATTTCGCGACGAAAGCCAGGGTACCGTTACTCGCTGGCGCTGGGACTTTGGCGACAACACCACATCCAAAGAGCAGAACCCAGTGCACACGTACCGCGAAGCCGGCAACTACGTCGTGGTTCTGTACGCGACGGGCCCAGCCGGTGAGTCGCGCATGTCGAAGGTATGGGAGGTAGTGCTTCCTTGAGGCACCAACCGCCAATCGACTAGCACAGCTGCAATTTCAACCTAGTCAGGCCAATGAGGAACCCGGCCGTGCACCAGACCAACACAGAAAGTTGAGCTTAGGAAAAAGGAAACGACAGCGGCTACTTAACCAATTGCTCGGGCCAATCGAGCACGCCGCCCAGCAGGTTGTGGACTTGTCCGAAACCGGCCGCGTTGAGCTGGCCGGCGGCGTTGGCCGAGCGGGCCCCGCTGCGGCAGTACACGTAGATGGGCTGGGATGGGTCGAGGGTGGCTACACGCTGGGCAAAGTCGGGGCTGGTTACTTCCATGTTGATAGCACCCGGTAAGTGGCCGCCGGCGAACTCATCGGGACGGCGCACGTCCAGGAGCACGGCCCCAGGCTGGCGCATACCTTCAGCAAACTGAGCTGGTGTTAGGTTTTGGAAAGCGGCAGACGGCAAAGGATTCGACATGATAACAGATAACAGTGAAAGAAAAACGTGGAAGTGAAAAGGCCCACAATCGGCTTGCACGCCTCGACCTTAGTGCGTGAACACCAACTCACGCAGCAAGATGAACGAGCCCATAGCCAGCGTAAACCAGCCGAAAGCGGGCTTGAGCTTGGCACCCGGAACAAAACGGGCCAGGTAGGTACCCAACACAATACCAGCCAGCGCAAAAACCAGGAAGCCTAGCAAAAACGACCAATCAATGAGCGTTCCTGCACTCAGGTCGCCGCCGAAGCCAATCAGGGAGTTCAGGGCAATAATGGCCAGGGAAGTACCCACAGCCAGCTTCATGGGCAGGCGGGCGCCCAACACCAGCGCCGGAATAATCAGAAAACCGCCCCCAGCTCCCACAAACCCCGTTAGCAGCCCCACTCCCAGGCCAATGCCCAGAATCAGGGGGTAGCTAAAGGTGGGCGCCGGCGTTGCGTCTCCGCACAAGCCCTCCAAGGGCTGCGGGCTCCGAATCATGGAAGTAGCCGCCGCTACCATCAGCACGGCAAACGCAACGAGCACCAGCAGGTCTTTGGTGAAAAGCACGCCCCCTACCGTAAATAGCTCCAGGGGAATAACTGGCATCAATAGTTTGCGAACCACAAACACAGCCGCTACTGAAGGCAGCAGAAACACAATGGCCGTTTTCATGGACACCAGCCCTTTGCGGAAGTAGCGAGAAGCTCCTACCACCGACGTAGTGCCCACCACGAAGAGCGAGTACGCTGTGCTCAGCACCGGACTTACGCCCATCAGATACACCAGCACCGGCACTGTCAGGATAGACCCGCCCCCGCCCAACAGACCTAGGGAAAGGCCAATGAAAATGGCGGCAACGTATCCGAAAACAGGCAGCATCTAGGAGTGGGAGAACAGGTGGTTTTAGGACGACGGGGAGCTGTGTTTCAGCGAGGAAGGTGGCGCTAGCTACAGAAACGTACAACTAGTCAAGCATTGTATCACGTCCACCACTTCCCGCATTTTCAGCGAATACAGCATGCTTTTGCCGTCGTGGTGGCTGCTCAAGATTCCTTCGAGCTTCATACCAGCCAGGTGGTGGGAAAGCAGACTCTGCTCGACGCCGAGCTTTTCGCTGATGTCATTCACCGACATGCTTTCCTGAGACACTAGCAGCTGTACAATGGCAATGCGCGGTGGGTGGGCGGTGGTATTCAAGACGAAGGCCACCCGTCCCATTTTCTCGGTGGGGAGGTTGAGGTGGGCAGAAGAGGAGGAGGCCATATAGCAATACGAATGTATGTCCATTTGTTGATGTACAACACCTTCTTCCCTTCTTGCCGCCGCAAGTGGTAGCTTACCCCTTAGCTGAAGCCAGCTAAGCCACTGCTAGGTCGGACCTCGAACGTTGTCTTGTTTACTTTCAATGCCAAGCACTACTTTGGCAAGGAAAGCCTACAATTTTGTTGCCGAGGCACTTCACTTAGGTTACCCGCTACACCTTTTACCTTACTCCGCTTTCCGTTGTCGCCTTTTATTGTCTTGGTTGTTACGCCACCGGAGCAAGCGGAGAAAGAGCAGGCACTACTGCTTGCAATGTTCGAAGAAGGCTTAGTTACGGCGCATATCCGCAAACCCACCTGGACCACCGAGCAACTAGAGCGCTACGTGCAGCTGATTCCGGAGGCGTATCACAAGCACTTGGTGCTGCATTCGCACCATGCGTTGGCCTTACGTTACCAGCTCAAGGGCATTCACCTCACGGAGAGAAGCCGCCTGGCCCCCGAAACGCCAGCCTTGCTGCGCAAACTGCCCGGCCGAACCGTTTCCACATCTTTTCACAGCCTAGCGGAAGTGGCCCACCATCGACGCCGCTACCACTACGTGTTTCTGAGCCCCATCTTCGACAGCACCAGCAAAGCCAACTACCGTAGTGGGTTTCAGCTAAGGGAAGTGCAACGTGCTATGGCTGGTTGGCAACATCGGGATGCGTACGTGCCACAAGTGGTAGCGCTTGGGGGCATTGCGCCCGACAACATCGGGCAAGTGCAGAAAGCGGGCTTTGCCGGAGCGGCCGTACTAGGCGGTATCTGGCAGCAGCCCGACCCAGTAGCCGCTTTCCGACACTTGCAGGCCGAAATCAGCTAGGCTGTTGATGGGCGGGGGTCAGGGCATGGTCCCAGTCTTTCCAGACCGGCTCGTAGCCCTGGCGCCGAAGCATAGCGGCTATGTCGGCGGGGCTACGCTCGTCGGAAATTTCAAACTGCTCCAACGACTCCGGCTCCACAATGTACCCGCCAGGGTTGGTTTTAGAGCCCGCACTGATGGAGGTGATGCCGAGCCGGATGATATGGTCGCGGAAGGCGGGCGTTTCGCGGGTGGAAATCGAGAGTTCCACTTCCTGGTTCAGCAGCCGGTACGCACAAATCAACTGCACCAGCTCCCGGTCCGACATTTCCACTTTCGGCTGCAACAAGCCCTCGGCCGGACGCAAGCGCGGAAACGACAAGCTGTACTTGGTTTGCCAGTAGGTTTTTTCCAGGTAGTCGAGGTGCAAGGCGGTATAGAAGCTGTCGGTGCGCCAGTCTTCCAAGCCGAACAGCACGCCTAGGCCCATCTTGTGGATACCAGCCCGGCCCAGCCGGTCGGGCGTATCGAGGCGGTAGTGAAAGTTCGACTTCTTGCCCTTGGGGTGGTGCTTGCGGTAGTCTTCCTGATGATAGGTTTCCTGGTAAACTAGCACCGTATTCAGCCCCTCCGGAATAAGCTGCTCGTACTCTGCTTGGTCGAGGGGCTGCACTTCCATGGATAAATGGGCGAAGTGCGGCCGCAGCGTGCGTAGGGCCTTGCGCAGATAGTCCACGCCCACAGTTTGGTTGGCTTCGCCTGTTACTAGCAGCACGTGCTCGTAGCCCCAGGCTTTGAGCACGGCCGCTTCCTGCAGTATTTCCACGCTGCTGAGCGTCCGTCGCCGGATTTTGTTGTCGAGGCTGAAGCCGCAGTAGGTGCAGATGTTCTGGCACTCATTGGACAGGTAGAGGGGCACGTACAGCTGCACGGTGTTGCCGAACCGCTTCAATGTCAGCTGGTTGCTTAGCTGCGCCATTTGCTCCAAATACGGGGCGGCGGCCGGCGAAATCAGAGCTTTGAAATCTTCCAATGTCCGCCGAGGTGCGCGCAGGGCCTGCGCCACATCAGCGGGCGTTTTGGCGTAGATACTCTGCTTGACATCGTCCCAGCAGTGGGCTTCAAAGACAGGGCGAAAGCTCATAGGTAATCCAGAAAAGCAGTGAGGGGGCTGCTGGCCGCGGCGTGCGCCACCGGAGCCGCTAGCCGGGCTTCGTAGGCCAGGCGGCCGGCTTCCACCGCCAGCCGGAAGGCGTGGGCCATGGCTACGGGCTGGCCCGCCACGGCAATAGCCGTATTCACCAGCACTGCATCGGCGCCCAGTTCCATGGCCGCTGCCGCGTGCGAAGGCGCTCCAATTCCCGCATCCACTATCACCGGCACCCGGCTTTGGCTGATAATAATTTCCAAGAACTCCTTGGTCAACAACCCTTTGTTGCTGCCGATGGGTGCTCCCAAGGGCATAACGGCGGCCACCCCTACCTCTTCCAGCCGCTTGCACAGCACGGGGTCGGCGTGGATGTAAGGCAACACCACAAAACCCAGCTTCACTAGTTCCTCGGCGGCTTTCAGCGTTTCCACCGGGTCGGGCAGCAAGTATTTGGGGTCGGGATGAATTTCCAGCTTCAGCCAGTTGGTTTCCAGCGCTTCGCGGGCGAGTTGAGCGGCGAAAACCGCTTCCTTAGCCGTGCGCACGCCAGACGTATTGGGCAGCAACTGAAACTGGTCGTGCCCTAGGTGGCGCAACAGGTCATCGTCGGCATCAGCTACATCAACGCGCTTCAACGCCACCGTTACCAGTTCCGAGCCCGAGGCTAGCAAGGCTTCTTCCATCAAGGCCACCGAGCTGAACTTGCCGGTGCCGGTGAAGAGGCGGGAGGAAAACTGCCGGTCGGCAACTACAAGTGGAGAAGACATCATGAGTTGATAGCGTGCGGGTGCAACTGGTCAAGAAAAAGGGCAGCTTCGGCAGCAGGGTCGGGAGCGTGCGAGATGGCGCCCGACAAAGCCACGCCGTGGAGGCCCACGCCTAGCAGCGCGGCCACATCGGAGAGCAGAATGCCCCCAATAGCCACAACAGGCACCGTTAGGCCGGCCGCCCAGCATTGGCCAAGCAAGGTTTCGTAGCCCCCTAATCCTAGGATAGGACTCAGGTTTTGCTTGGTAGTGGTGAAGCGTAAGGGCCCCAAGCCGATATAGTTCACCCCCGCCGCAGCAAGCCGTTCGATGTCGGCGAAGGTGTTGGCCGTGCCCCCAATGATAGGTGCTGCACCCAGCAAAACCCGGGCTGCAGTGGGGTCCATATCCTCTTTGCCCAGGTGCACACCATCGGCGCCGATAGTCTGGGCCAGCGCAGGGTTATCGTTGATAATGAGGGTGGCCCCGTAGCGCTGGCATACTTGCTGCGTAGCGCGGGCCAGTGCTTCCCACTCTGCGGCCGGCGTGTTTTTCACGCGGAGCTGTACCCACCGAACGCCGCCCGCACAGGCCTGCTCCGCTTGCTGGGCAGTGGCGGCAATAAAGTGTAGTTTACTGATATGCATGGGGTTGTGTGCTTCCAAAATGGTAACCTAATAGCGTCGGATTGCTCGCCAATACCGTGGCCGTGTAGGCTTTCCCCGCCCGGCACGCTTCCACCAATGTGGCGCCTTTTGCCAAGTGCGCCAGCACCGCCGCCGACAGCACGCAGCCGCTGCCGTGCTTCTCGCCTTGGGGCAGCCGGGGTGTAGCAAAACGGTGCTCCTTGCCTTCCAGAAGCAAGATGTCTGTTGCCAACGGTCCTCGGTCGTGGCCGCCTTTCAGCAGCACCGGACAAAAGGCACTGACTTCGAGAGCCGCCTGCTCGGGCGTGGCAGCGGGCCACAGGCGCATCATTTCGGGCCGGTTGGGCGTTAGCAGCGTCAAAAAAGAACAGATAGTCTCCACCAACGTGCTAGGCGGGCCGCCGTGAAACTCATAGCCGGCACTGGCCTTTAGCACCGGGTCCCAGATGATGCGGATGTGAGAGTTTTGCGCCCGCAGCCACCCCAGCAGTTCAGGTAGCTGCGGCAGGCTCTCCACCAGCCCAATCTTCACGCAGCCAATCGGAAAACGGGCGAATAGCAGTTGGGCCTGGTCCAGTATATCGGTGGGAGAAACCCAGCTTACCCGCTGAAATTGCACATCGTTCTGAACCGTTAGGGCCGCGCACACGCCCAGGCCATACACGGCATTGCTTTCCAGCGTTTTGCAGTCGGCCAGCAAGCCGGCTCCGCCGCTAGGGTCGAAGCCGGCAATACTGAGGGCATAAGGGCGCGAAAACGTCACGGGCAGGGGTTACAGATAGATTTCGCTGCCTTTCTCCACGAATTCCCGCGCTTTTTCGGCTAAGCCTTTGGTTAGGGCCTGGTCGGGGGCTACCTCCTGCTGGGCAGCAAAGTCGCGGACTTCCTGCGTGATTTTCATCGAGCAGAAATGCGGGCCGCACATCGAGCAGAAGTGCGCCACTTTGGCGCCATCGGCAGGCAGGGTTTCGTCGTGGTACTCGCGGGCCGTGTCGGGGTCGAGCGACAAGTTGAACTGGTCTTCCCATCGGAATTCGAAGCGGGCTTTGCTTAGCGCGTTGTCGCGGTATTGAGCGCCGGGGTGGCCTTTGGCTAAGTCGGCAGCGTGGGCCGCTATTTTGTAGGCAATGACGCCGTCTTTCACGTCCTTTTTGTTGGGCAAACCCAGGTGCTCCTTGGGCGTCACGTAGCACAACATGGCCGTTCCGAACCAGCCAATCATGGCCGCCCCAATGGCTGAGGTAATGTGGTCGTAGCCGGGCGCAATATCGGTGGTGAGGGGCCCGAGCGTGTAGAACGGCGCCTCGTGGCACTCCTTGAGCTGCTTGTCCATGTTGGCCTTGATCAGGTGCATGGGCACGTGGCCGGGGCCTTCTATCATCACCTGCACATCGTGGGCCCAGGCAATTTTGGTGAGTTCGCCCAAGGTTTCCAACTCGGCAAACTGGGCGGCATCGTTGGCGTCGGCAATGGAGCCGGGCCGCAACCCGTCGCCCAGCGAGAAGGCTACGTCATACGCCTTCATGATTTCGCAGATTTCCTCGAAGTGGGTGTACAGGAAGCTCTCCTGGTGGTGGGCCAGACACCATTTCGCCATAATCGAGCCGCCGCGCGACACAATGCCCGTCACCCGTTTGGCCGTCATGGGGATGTACGGAAGGCGCACGCCAGCATGAATCGTGAAGTAGTCTACGCCCTGCTCGGCCTGCTCGATGAGCGTATCCCGGAACAGCTCCCAGGTTAGATCCTCGGCTTTACCATTCACTTTTTCCAGCGCCTGATAAATAGGCACGGTGCCCACCGGCACCGGGCAGTTGCGGATAATCCACTCGCGGGTTTCGTGAATGTTCTTACCCGTGCTCAAATCCATGAGCGTATCGCCACCCCAGCGGCAGCTCCACACGGCTTTGTCTACCTCTTCCTCGATGCTGGACGTCACGGCCGAGTTGCCGATATTGGTGTTGATTTTCACCAGAAAGTTGCGCCCGATAATCATGGGCTCACTTTCCGGGTGGTTGATGTTGGATGGAATAACGGCCCGCCCCGCAGCCACCTCGTCGCGCACAAACTCCGGCGTGATGTAGCCCTGCGGCGTGTTGGCCCCGAAGCTGTGCCCCTGGTGCTGCGCCCGCAAGGCATCATCAGCCGCTAGCTGGTCGATGCGCTGGTTTTCACGAATGGCGATATACTCCATTTCCGGCGTGATGATGCCCTGCCGCGCATAATGCATCTGCGTGACGTTGCGGCCAGCCTTGGCCCGGTACGGCTGCCGAATGTGCTCGAAGCGCAGCGCATCCAGGCTGGTATCATTGGCCCGCAACCGCCCGTATTCCGACGAGATGCCCGGCAGTTCTTCCACGTCGCCGCGGTTGGTAATCCACTCTTCACGCAGCCGGGGCAACCCTTTTTTCAGGTCGATTACCACGTTGGGGTCGGTGTAGGGGCCGCTGGTGTCGTACACCGTTACGGGCGGGTTGTGCTCGGTGGGGTTAGCGAAGTCGAACTTACGCTGCGTATCCGCCAGCACTATTTCGCGCATCGCCACTCGGATGTCGTAGAGTTGGCCGGGCACGTAGATTTTGCGCGAGCCGGTTAGCGGCGCGCGTTCCACCAGCGTCTGCTGGGGAGCTTGGTCTTTTTTCATCGGAAGGAAGGAAGGAAGGAACGCCCAGGCTAACCGCCCTGCGTAGCACGGATAATGGTGAGGCGGTCGTTGGTTTGCAGCGCGTAGGCGGCCCATTCTGGGCGAGGCACCACGGTATCGTTGACGGCTACGGCTATACCGCGCTGGCTTGGCAAGTTTAGCTCGGTCAGCGCTTCGGCCAAGGTGCGGGCCACGGGAGCTTCCTGTGGCGTATTGTTTACATAGTAGACCATGCAACTAAGGGGTAGTTGAGTGAGAATCCGACTATAAACAATAGGGAGTGCGCACGACAAGCCCACGCGGGGGCCTTGGTGCTTCCGTTACTTTTCCCTTGCGCAGGTATCAGCCTGATCAGGTTCAAAGGGTATTATCTCAGTCCTGGCTAGCAGGACACCCCTAAAGTTTACGCCGCTAACCTAGCGCATCAAAAGCGAAGCACCAAAAATATAATTCGGGCTTTCCCCTGGCACGGTGCCCGTATTGAGCGGCCTAGCGGCGCGTTTACAACTGCGCCGCCCGGTTGAACTTCGCCCTACGGTAAAGCGCCAGTATCCGCTTCTATCTCGCTCTAACAGCCTCTGTGCCGCATCAAACCACTTCCGCCCCCTCTTTCCAACCGTTGGCTGGGCAAGCGGTAAGCTGCTACGCTTCGGCGCTAGCGGCATGGGGCAGAAACACGAAAAACGTGGTACCAGCGCCGGGTTGGCTGTGGACCTCCACGTGGCCCCCAGCATTTTCCACCATGCGCTTCACCATAAACAAACCAACCCCTGAGCCTTCAACGTGGGTGTGGAAGCGCTGAAACATGGTGAAAAGCTTGGGCAAATGAATAGCATTGATACCGAGTCCGTTGTCGTGCACTTCCAGTACCGTGTAACCCGCTCGTACATGGGCTCGCACATCAATGTGGGTGGTGCGGTCAGTGCAACGGTACTTGAGGGCGTTGCTGAGCAGGTTGTAGACCACCGAGCGCAGATTTTTTTTGGAAAATTGAACGGGCGGAAAGTTGGTGAGGTCGACTTGGAGGCGGGCATCGGCTTCCTGAATCAGGGGCGCCAAGTCTTGCCGCACATCTTCTACCACCGCGGCCAGGTTCACGGAAGTGGTAGCCGGGGTGTACTCTTTTTGCAGCTTGGATACGTCGGTCAGGTGGTCGATGGTGCGTTTGAAGCGTTCCACCGCATCAAACATGAACCCTAGGATAGCCTGTATATTCTGTTGCTGACTGGTAGTGGCGGGCAGTTCTTCGCGCAGCAAGTACAGCAGGCCCTCAATGTTGGAAATAGGGGCCTTCAGATCGTGCGAGGCCGTGTAAATGAAGTTGTCTAGGTCTATGTTGGTACGCGTCAGCTGCTCGTTGGTCACGGTTAGTTCTCCGGCCAGTGCCAGGGCCTTTTGCTGGCTTTGCTCTACGTTGCGCCGGGCTTCCACCTGCGCCGTGGTGTCCACCACCAGCGTGTAGAAACCGGCCACCTGGCCGTCCTGCCAGTCGGGCACGTAGCTTGTGCGGATATAACGCGTGAATCCGACGCGGTATGGCATTTCGACGTTGAAATCCAGCCGTTCTCCGGCCAGTGCCCGCTGGACGTATTCCTGCACCCGAGCGTAGGCCTTCTCTCCCACCACATCGCGCAGGCGCTGCCCTATCAGCGCCGCGGGGGGTTGGTGGAACCAGTCTTCGTAAGCTTGGTTGGCAAACCGATACTTCTCGTCCCGGTCAAGATAGCCGATGAGTACGGGCAGCGCATCGGTAAGCAGCCGGAGGCGCCGCTCGCTTTCTTCCACCACGTGCCGCGCCCGTACCTGGTTGGTTACTTCGTGGGTGAAAACCAACACGCCAGTTATGTTTCCAGAGGCGTCACGGTGGGCCTGGTACGTGAAAGTCCAGTAGTTCTCTTCCAAGGGCCCGCCTTCCCGCCGAATTAATAGCAAGGGCATTTCCTGCGCCACAAAAGTTTCCCCGGTGTGGTACACGCGTTGCAGTTCCTTGTATACGGGCTCGTTGGCTAGCTCTGGTATGGCTTCTAGCAGCGGTTTGCCTAACATTTCGCGGCCCGCAAACAACTGCTGATAGGCTGGGTTAGCCAACTCGTACCGCAGCTCCGGCCCCGTAAGGATGCAAATAGGTGTTGGGGCCTGCATAAACAGGTCGTGTAGCTGCTGCTGCTGCGCTTCGTGTTGTTGGCGCGCCACCACCTGCTCGGCCACATCATGCGCAAAGGTGGAGATACCCACTATCTGCCCGTTTTCGCGGTAGGCTTGGTACGTAAACGTGAAATACATTTGCGTGGGCGGCTGGCCGTTGGGCTGTTCGACAAGCAGCGGCACCTCGTAGCCGAAGTAGGTTTCGCCGGTTTGATACACCTGGTCAAGCAGGGCTACGATACCACTATCCACGGCTTCGGGCAGGGCCTCAACTATTGGGCGCCCCAGCAACTGCCGGCCCGCGAAGAACTGCTGGTAGGCTTCATTAACGTACTCGTAGTGGTGCTGCGGGCCCCGTTGAATGCTGATAGCAGCCGGCGTTTTGGCAAAAACTTGGTAGAAGTTTTCGCGCTCCTGCATGTGGCGCTGGGTGGCTTCCTGCACCGTTGCTTGCAGCGCATCAGCCTGCTGGCGGGCTTCCACCTGCCCCGTCACATCCACCAGGAACACCAGTATACCCTGGGTTCGGCCATGTTTGTCAAGCAGCGGCTGGTAGATAAAGTCCAGGTACCGTTGCTTGAGTTGGCTGGTTGTGCTGTCAAGCAGTTCAATGGGCATGGCCTGCCCTCGGAATGGCTCCCCAGTGGCGTACACTTTTTCCAGCCGTTTGATAACTCCCTGGGGTACCATCTCCGGCAGGATGTCTTCTACTTTTTCGCCTAGCTGCACCCGCCCGCTTGTCAGGGCCTGATAGGTGGCGTTGAAGAACGTGTAGCGGTGCTCCGGGCCCTCCAACGTGGCAATGGCGGCGGGCACCTGCCCCAAAATCTGCTGAAGCATATTTTGCTGCTGCACCAGCAACAGCCCTTGCCGCTGAGCCTCGGTGAAGGCCGCTTCCAACTGCTGGGTGCGTTCCACTACCCGCGTTTCCAGCTCTTGGTTGAGCCGCTCCACTTGCTGCCGTGCCTGTACCTGCTCGGTCACATCGGTACCCACCATAAACACCCCGGTGGTTTGTCCTTGGGCATCATGAAAGGGCTGAAAAACGAAGTCGAAGTAGACTTGATCCGGCGGACCCTCCTGCTGGCGGAGCACCGTAAGCGACTCATCACGCAGGAAGCGCATCTGCCCAGTTTCCAGCACGCTTGTCAGTATAGGCGCCAGGCTTTGGGCAGTTGCCTCGGGTATCGTGGCAAGGTAAGACTTGCCGACGCTAGGTGCCGAATAGCCCCACATAGCCGCCAACGTAGGGTTAGCTAGCTCCACCACAAACTCGGGTCCTCGAAAGATGCAGATGGCAACGGGAGCCTGCTCGAAAAGGCGTTGCATTTCCTCCCATGGCTGCTTGCCCTCGGCCTGAGCAACCTGTTGGTGGGATTGGGTTGCGCGCGGGGCCTGCTTATCAAGGCCGCGAGGCCGATTGGCTACCTCAGTGAAACTCACCAACAGGCTTTCCCCCGAGCGGCGAGCGGCGGCGCAGTAGGTGGTGTCGTAGCCGCTGGTGTGCGTACTGACTTCAAATTGCCGCGGCGTTCCGGATACAAAGGCCTCGGCATGCAAGGCAAAGGCGTTGGGTATCAAGTTGTCCGGCCACCACTCGTTGTACGTGGCCGTTGGCTGCTCAGGCAGATGCAACATCTGCTGCGCGGCAGGATTAAGGTACCCGAAACTGAAATCTGCCAGCTCGCCGGCAGCACTGTAGAGGGGAGTATAAACTATAATGCCGGTTAGTGAAACTGCCAGCAGATCGTAGAGCAGTTCTTCGGGCGGAGAAACAGTGGCTAACAATGGTGGAAGATGTGACATAGCAAGCTGATAAGAGTAGAATAAAAGAAGCCAGTGGCTTCGGCATCAGCCTTAAGAGAAAATTAACTGTCGGGGTTTACGCGAAAATCCCTCCGAGAGCCACCTTTCGAAGACACTAGCAGCCGCTTTTTTATGGCTATGGTTTAGCTTATCATCAATATAAGGTACTTTATATCAGTTACTTATATTCCTATCACTTTAATTCCCCCACTGCGCCTTCTCTACCTGGCCTTGTTGTAAAGGCCGCACTAAAGCAAGGCAGCCGAAAACCAGGCCTGGCGGCTGAGGGCACTACCAGCCAAGTCAGTTCCCACCACAGCCCTCCTACAAGCCCACGGCATTTATTTTAAGGCCCTACGTGACATTTCACCAGCACCTCGGTCACCCAAAAGCCGCCTAACCTCGAATGCCACCTTCCAACAGACCAAGAGTTGCCCGCGTACGTTTCTAACACGTTATGCAAGGCGGCGCAGCTGCTGCACGGTGCATTAGAAGCCGCCGATACGCGCTGTATGTACTTTCCAGAGCACGGGCAGGCGCAAAGCAAGCCCTAAAGCTGGATGGGTAGTGCTTTGAAAAAAGCGTACGGTCGAGTATTTTTTGCCTGAACAAGTGCCCCTTCGAGAAAGTATGTCAGCTTCACAGCCTACTTTCGTATTGATTTTCCTTTGTTGTTTGTATGATTAATTCTGTGCTGATAGCTACAGGTAGCTGTATCCCCGACCTGATTGTTGCTAATCAAGACTTTTCCGCGGCCCGTTTCTTTACGGCGGGCGGTGCACGTATAGAACAAGAGTCTGCTGTGATATTAGAGCAGTTTCGCTCTATCACCGGCATCCGAGAGAGGCGCTACGCGCGGCCCGAACAACGTGCGTCGGATTTGGGCTGGCTGGCGGCCAGCGAGGCCCTAACAAGTTCTGGCATTGATCCAGAAAGCCTGGATTACATCATTGTGGCGCACAATTTCGGCGACGTAACCGCCGGTAGCAACCGGGTGGATCTGGTGCCGTCCTTGGCTTCGCGCATTAAAGCCCGGCTGGAAATTCGCAACCCCAATTGCGTGGCGTATGACTTGGCGTTTGGCTGCCCGGGCTGGCTGGAAGCGGTTATTCAAGCCAACTACTATCTGCGTTCAGGCGATGCGCAGCGCTGCCTCGTCATTGGCACCGAGACGTTGTCGCGCGTTATTGATCCGCACGACCGGGACACCATGCTTTTCAGCGACGGTAGCGGAGCCATTATTCTGGAAGCTCGCCCAGATGGCGCGGCCGGTATCAAGGCCCACCATACCCAGACGCACGCCCATGAGTATGCGGGCCTGCTGGGCATGGGCAAGTCGTATGCTCCCGACTACGAGCACACGGCCGACCAGTTCATGAAAATGCAGGGCCGTAAGCTCTATGAGTTTGCGTTGCAGCATGTGCCGCACGTGGTACAAGTAGCCCTCGATAAAGCCGGAGTACCCCTGAACCAAGTCAAGAAGGTGTTGCTGCACCAAGCCAACGAGAAGATGGACGTGGCCATTCTGCAGCGCCTGTTCAAGCTCTACGGTGAAGAGTCGCCCAACCTGGATGTGATGCCCATGACCATCGGGTGGCTTGGCAACAGTTCAGTGGCCACACTGCCCACTCTGGTAGACCTGTTGCGGAAAGGGGAACTAGAAAGCGCCCCCCTGGCCGCCGGCGACTATGTGGTGCTGGCCTCGGTAGGAGCCGGCATGAACATCAACGCGGTAGTATATCAATGCTAATCTGCACGCTTAGATAGGCTTTCAGCAGGTACAACCAACCGGCGAAAAAGCGGGCTTAACAGGTACGCCGCACGGGCAAGTTGCTCGTGCGGCGTATTGCTGTGGCTGGCACGGCATCAGCCAGACAAGCCACTGGCGTGCGTTACATAGCCTTATGCTACAGGCCGCCTTGGCGGGGCCGCTGCCCTCCCCTATCGTTCAAACTTCTTGATGGTGGTTTTGCGCTCCAAACCCTTTATGTAAAAGGATGCAACAGCACGCGCAACATCGGGAAGCAGTTCACCATCATTGGAGAGGACCACAACCGTGTACCCTTCCTCGGGGAAGCGCCACACATCCCCCAAGCCGGGTCCGCCGCTGTGCCCGGCACATAGTACCCCCGGCTCTTGCCCCAATGCCCAGCCAACTCTGGTGAACTCCGATAATTTGCGGCCCACACTATCTGCCCCGTATAGCAGCGGGGCAGCAAAAGCCTCCGGAAACAGCACTTCTTTGTCTAGCCCAATGGCCCAGTTCACCATATCACTGATAGACGCAAAATAGCCGCCAGCAGTGTAGGTGTACGCCGGATAAATGTACTTATAGGCTCGTAACTGCCCCTCTAGGTCGTAGTAGGTGGTGGCTTTTTGGGCAATCAGGTCCGTGCGCATAAACGAGCCTACCCGTTGCTCCATGTCGAAGGCCCCGTCGTTCATGTGCAAGGGCTGGGTCACTTCGTCTCGCAAAATCTGTGGGAAGGGCTTGCCGTAGATCTTCTCCAGAATATAGCCAGCCAGCATAAAGTCTGCCTGAGCATAGTGCTGCTGGGTACCCGGAACGTATTCCAGCGTGGAGTCCATCAGGGCCCTTACGACCGTTGCAGTTGACACATACGGGTCGCCACGAAACTCCCGGATTCCGCTCGAATGCTCAAGCAAATGCTTGACCCGTATAGTCTGCCAACTGGTTGGAATAGAGTCGATGTATTTCCCAATTGGATCGTCTAGACGCAGCTTCCCGGCATATATCGTTTTCAGCACCAGCGTAGATGTAAGCAGCTTGGTGCAAGACGCTATTTGGAAGTTTGTGTGGGCAGTTACGTCTTGTTTCCACTCCACATTAGCCAGGCCATACGTGCTTACTTTAATGACCTCGCCTTTCTTGATTACTGCCACCGCCAAACCAGGAATACCCAGCTTTTTCATTTGTTCCGCAACGAATTCGTCTACTGAACGGCTTATTGCTTGTGGGGAATTGGCGAGGCTGGCGAGATGCAGAAAGGCAAGTACCACCAGCGTTAGGAAGCTCTTAAGCATGTTCAATATCAATAGATTGATGTAGGAAATTCGTGCTGACACCAGTGGCCATTCCCGTGCTGGGGTGGCGTTATGGGTAGCGGCAAGAGTACCGAGCCCACTGGTCATCTGTTACAGAAGCTCAGCAAAATTTTGTGGGTTCCTGTCAGCACCGCTCCAGCCCATCCTGTATCCTGGGCCGCAGCAGAAGCCAACGTGCCCTATATCCAGTCGCGCCAACGATAGGCTCTCGTACCGATACCCCCTGTTTGGTGTCGCAGTTCCCTGTGTGTTCAGTTCTTCTAGGCTACTGGCCCAGCGGTACTGCCTCTCTGAATGATTGCTTCTTGGTAAGAAGGAAGTAAAGTATGCTGGCCGTTGGCACTTCTCTTCACCCAAGTATTTATATAATTTTTACAGCAATATCATTGCACTACTTCATACACAAGCACGAAGAGAGACCCTTACATTGGGGCCAGCATAGGAACCCCATACAGTGGCTTTCTGTGCTCTGAAGTCAGAAACACTCCTTGAACTAGGAGCTACTTGTGGGCACTAAACCCCACCTTTTGTTTGGAAGGCATCAAATATTTCGCAAGAAACAGACAGACGATTATCGCAGATTAGTCATATATTTATGCATCTTAAGCCGCCTATATCGGCCAAGAGCGAGTATATTCCATTAAACTCTTACAATTTCAAGACTTTGTTATAAGAAGCCAGGAAAAAATTGGTTTCTAGCCAGGCCACTCTTTGATTCCACTTCATCCCCCTTCTCGTACCTATGCGCAAATCTACTGTTCAGCAGAGTGATGTTAATGCCGATGTTGTTAGGCAGCTTATTGCAAAAAACACAGAAAGCCAGTTCATGGCTTATTTCCAGGAAAAGCTGAAAGACGTATACTGTCCTCTGCATGGAAGCATCCCTGAAATCAAACTGATTCAGGAGCCAGGTGGCTACTCCGTCGACTTGCTAAACGACTGCTGCGCCACATTCACCGCGTTGTGTGCAGAAAAAATCAAATAGCGTTCCACCAGACCATCCACTCCACAGCGTAAGCGAAGACCACTGAAACGTACCTGACCCGACCGGCAGCAACCGTTGTTGTAGTTACTTAGCGTAGCCCTACCCCAAGCAGCATGCTGCTTGGGGTAGGGCTACGCTGTTTCTGGAAAAGCCCAACCTGCCCAGGTTACGACCGAAGCCAGACAGAGAAACAGTCCCCGTCGGGAAAAGCAGCCAGCAGCTTTAGGCGCTGACACTATAGGCTCTGTGGTTCGCAAGTGCTGGCCAAGACCAATAGATTCAGAGGATGGCAGATGAGACGTGGGAGCAGTGGACGATTAGTTTTTCAGGCACCAGAAAACCAGCACCACTTTGATTCGGTGGCTCCCTGGTGCTATGGCAGCCAAGCGAGCAGCAACCTACCAGCAGCCCTACTCTGCAACAAAAGCAAGCCGACCTGACTTTTCACGACGTGATATGCCCGCCTCCAAGTGCTATTAGTGGGCGTGAGTGAGGTTTGGAAGGAGAAGTTTCAGCTTGACTGACTTCACTTGAAGCGTAACCTCCGCAGCTTCACCATCTTTGCGCCACACCATAAGTGGCAGCCAAACGCGTGGGCCAGTTATATTTCACTTGATGCCTACATGAAAAAAGCAGCGCGAGTGCCCAAACAATTGCTGCCCTTGCTCCTGGTGGGCACCATCCTACCGCTCGCTTTCCGCCTGCCTCCTCCTGAGGAGGGACTGCTGCCGCGCATTGTGCGCCAGCTCGACGCGTATTTCTCGGCTGCCCGCCACGAAAAAGCTTACCTCCACCTCGACCGCCCGGTGTATGCCACTGGGGAAACCATCTGGTTCAGCGCATACGTGGTCGACGCCACCCGGCACCAGTTCGACTCGTTGAGCCAAGTGTTGCACGTCGATTTGCTTTCGCCGGAAAACAAGGTGGTGGCGCGCCGCACCCTGCGCTTGCAAGGCGGCCGGGCACACGGCGACCTTGATTTGGCCGATTCGCTGGCAGCGGGCACCTACGTGCTGCGTGCCTACACCAACTGGATGCGCAACGCCGGCGACGAATTTGTATACAGCCGGCGCCTAAGTGTTTGGCTTGCTTCGCCGCTGGGGCCGCAGGAAACAGCCAATTTCTTTACCCCATCGGCACCCACCGCGGCGGCTCGGGCCCGGGCCGCCCGCCCCGACGTACAGTTTTTCCCGGAAGGCGGCTACCTAGTGGATGGCCTCTCAACGGTGGTGGCCTGCAAAGCCACCGATGCCAGCGGCCGAGGCGTAGCCATACGTGGCCAGATTCTGAATGCCCAGAACGTGGTAGCAGTAGCTAATTTCAGCAGCCGCCACGCCGGAATGGGGCGGTTTACCTTTACCCCCAGCGCGGGTCAGCGGTACCACGCGCGCCTTACCCTGCCCGATGGCACAGCCACTGACTATCCGCTGCCTGCCGTGCAGCCCAGTGGCTACACGTTGCAAGTAACTGATGGTGGAGCAGATTTTCTGGTGGTGGCCCGCTACCGAGGCGTCGGCGGTGCCCCCGCCCCTGGCCCCGTGCAGCTCATGACCGAGATGCGTGGCTTGGTGGCGTACCCTGGCCCACGCACGCTCACCGGCAACGCCCCCGCTACGTGGCGCATGCCCAAAAAGAACTACCGCAACGGCATTGTGCACTTCACCTTGTTCGACTCTGAGGGCACTCCCCGGTGCGAGAGGTTGGCCTTTGCCGAGAACGGTCCAGCCAGCCTGCGTATCAGCATCACGCCCCACCAAGCCAGCTACGCACCTCACGCTTTGGTGCAACTGAACGTGCGCGTAACCGATGCGGCCGGCCAGCCCGTAGCCACCAGCTTCTCGCTCGGTGTTAGCGACGCAGCCCTCAGCACCCTCGACCCCGATGCTGAAACCATTGCCTCGAACCTGCTCCTGACCTCTGACCTGGTAGGGTACATCGAAAATCCCGGCTATTATTTCCGGGAGCCTTCGGCGGCAAAAGCGGCTGCCCTCGACGACTTGCTGCTAACGCAGGGGTGGCGCCGCTTTGTCTGGAAGGAAATGCTGGCGGGGCAGCAACCGGTGGTGCGTTTTCAGCCAGAGCAAGGCATCTCGCTTGTCGGGCAGGTGGTTAGCGAATTCGGCAACCAACCCATCGTCAACAGCCAACTAACTTTTTTACAGACGCGGCCCGTTCAAAATATCCTGACCACTACCACCGGTCCCGATGGTCGTTTTGCCTTCACGGGCTTCCCAGTGCGCGATACCGCTCTTGTGACGCTGCAAGCACGACGGGCGCAAGGCGGGGCCAATGTTCGTATCCGTCCGGATAACGGGCCGCTGCCTCGCCCCGAAGTCTTGCCGGCACTACCTTCCCTGAAGGCGGCGCCGCCCGAGGTGGCCGCCTTTGTGCGCCGAAGCCGCCAGGCGCAGACGGCCGATTTGCAGCTGCACCCTGAAAAAGGCATTCGTAACATCAGCCTGAGCAACGTAACGGTTACGGCCCAGCGCGAGAAAGTGCCGGCCAACGACCCGCGCCGCCTCTACGGGGCCACTGGCGGCACCGTGGTGAATTTCGCTGACATTCCCTCCGCGCAGTCGGCCACCAACCTGCTACAGGTGTTGCAGGGACGGGTGGCCGGACTCACCATCAGCGGCAATCCACCCAACATGACGGCCCAAATCCGTGGGAGCGGTGCCCCACTCTTCATCCTCGACGGTCAGAGAACCGATATTGGCATGATCAGCACTATTCCGGCCTCCGAGGTGGAGTCGGTGGAGGTGTTCAAGGGAGTGGAAGCGGCAATTTTTGGGGGTAGCGGGGGCGCCATTGCCATCTATACCAAGCGCGCCGACCCCAACTACAAAGGGCCTGAAACTGGTCCGGCTCCGGGTATTGCTTCCGTAAAAGTGCCTGGCTTTTACGTAGCCCGCGAATTCTACCAGCCACGCTACAACGCGCTGCTTACCAACCCACCCGCCGACCCGCGCACCAGCACGCTTTATTGGAACCCGGAAATCCGCACCAACGCAAAAGGCGAAGCCGAGCTTCACTTCTTCACCGCCGATGGCAGCGGCACCTTCCAGGCAGTAGCAGAGGGGCTAAGTCAAGAAGGCGAGCCAGCCCAGGGCAGCGGCACGGTGGTAGTGCAATAAACGGCCACCGGTAGCGGCAGACCACTCCATCCGCTTTTCGCCCATGGCTTTTCATGCAGTAGCTTTGAGGCTGTGCCCCCTTTAGATCAAGCCGCGCCACTTACCCTGCTGTCCTTGGCTGGCCGTTCCGTGTTCTTCCTTATGCCGTCAACCCTTCCTTCCAGAACTATCCGTTTCGCTTGGATGATGCGCAGCCCTATCGGTTACTCGTGGCTGGTATGCTTGCTAGCCCTGCTGCCTGTTCTAGTTCAGGCACAGGATTCCGCCACAACTGCGCCGCCCGCCACCCCACCAATTGCCGAGCAAGATGCGGCGCAACGCGTCGAGCAGGCGTACTTGGTGCTGGGCCGCATTAGCGGTGGGGCGCGCCGGGGCGCCAATACAGAAGAGCTGGCTTCGGAGCTGCCCGACGTGGAAACCAACCTGAAAACCATCCGGCAAAACCTGACCCAGTACAGCAGCGTCATCAACCTCAAGCAGGTGCGCATGTTCGAGATTTTGCTCACGGATATGCAAGAGCAGTTAGGCGACTGGCGCCTGAAGCTGGCCACTCAAGGCAAGCGCCTCAGCCGCATGCAGTTCCAGCTCGATTCGCTCACCCGCCACGCCTTGCCCGGCCAGCCCGACACGAGCACAGCCTTGGGCCGCTCCACGGCGCGGCTGCAACGCAAGCAGCAACGGGCCAGCCAACTACTGAACCGCAACCAACAGACAGTTACGCAACTGCAAACCCGCGTTTCGGATGCCTACATCCAGGCGCTGGAACTGCAGGACGAGGTGAAAGAACAGTCTCGCCGGTTCAACCGCCGCACCTTAGCGCCCAACAATCCGCCCCTGTGGCAAGCCACCGCCACCAACTCCAACCAGCGCGAGGCCACCGGCCAGCTCGTGCGCGAATCTTACGCCAGCCAAAACGGCTTGTTGCGCTATTATTTCGGCCACAACTGGGAGTATGGAGCCTGGATGGTGGTGCTAGGCGCCGTCTTCTTCTGGTGGGTGTTTGCCAACTTCCGAGCGGTGAATACGGCGGCGGCCGCCCCCTCCCCTGAGCAGCAGCCGTTTCGCTACCTGCGGCCCGTACCCATAGCCGGCACGTTGGTAGTGGTGTTCAGTGTTGCGCCCTTCTTCGACTTAAATCCGCCGGCCGCTTACACCGACTTGCTGGAACTGCTGTTGCTGGTGTCGCTTAGTGTGCTGCTCGGCCGGAGCTGGCCCCGCAACCAGTTCTGGTCGTGGCTGAGCATGGTGGGGCTGTTTTTGGGGCTGACCTTTGTATATGCCTCTACCACGCCCGGCCCTGGGGTACGCTGGGCGATGCTGCTGTTAAATCTAGCCGCTATAGGCGTGGGCCTCAAGTTTAGGCGGCAGCTGCAACGGGGGCCCCGCTTGGCGGCCTTTGTGTTGCCGGTGGTGGTGCTGTTTGTGGTGCTGAACGGCCTGGCGGCGCTGTGCAACATGACGGGGCGCCTGAGCATGGCCAAACTACTGAGCAGTAGCGCCATTCTGGGGCTAACCGAAATCATTGCCCTGTCGGTTTTTGTGCGCCTCCTCACCGAAGCTTTTCACTTGCAAATGCAGCGCAGCCGACTGGCCAGCGGCGCTACTGCCCGGTTTAATTTCCAGAAGATCGAGCGAGCTTTACGCCTGGTACTCTCGGTGGTGGTGTGCGGACTGTGGCTGATGAACTTCACCAGCAACCTCAACGTGTTCCGGCCACTTTATCATTTCCTCGAGTTGGTGTTCACCACTCCCCATTACATTGGCAGCATCACGTTCACCTTGGGCAATATTGCGCTGTTCTTTGCCATCATCTACATTTCGGTGCTGCTGCAGCGGTTTGTAGGCTACTTTTTCGGGGAAACCGACGACGAGTTCAACAAAGATCCAGACCGCAAGGGCTCGTGGTTGGTGGCTATCCGGTTGGTACTGCTAGCAGCTGGCTTCCTGCTGGCCACCATGGCCTCCGGATTACCGCTCGACAAAATCACTATTGTGGTTGGGGCGTTGGGCGTGGGTGTGGGACTGGGCTTGCAGAACATCATCAACAACCTGGTTTCCGGCATTATTCTGGTTTTCGAGCGCCCTTTCCAAGTCGGCGACTTCATTGAAGTGACCGGTAAAACCGGCCGCGTGAAGGACATCGGTATTCGCGCCAGCAAGCTGATTTCGCTGGCCGGCTCGGAAATCATTGTGCCCAACGGCGACCTACTCTCGGGGCACGTCATCAACTGGACGATGAGCAACAACCACATCCGGGTGGAACTGGGGTTGAAAGTGGGCCTCGATACGGACCTCGACCACGCCAAACAGCTTATCAGCCAAGAGATTCTGACCAACCCCAATACGCTCCACAAGCTGGCTCCCGAGATTCTATTGAATGGCGTGAACGGCCAGCAGTACGATTTGAAAGTGCTGTTCTGGATCAGTAATATCCGACAGGAGGAAGCGTTGAAAAGCGAGATTCTAGCCGGTATTCACCGCCGTTTCACGCAGGAAGGCATCAACCTGAACTAGCCCACCTCGGCGGCTGAAGCGCCCACCCAAACTGCAAACAAGCACCCAACAATTTGTCTATAGGCCCCAGAGCACATAACAAAGAGCCGTTACTATTGCGCCCACCAGGGTGTTGAGCAGATTCACAGCATTGTTGGAAAGCGTGCCCCGTCGCTCTAAAGTGGCCCCTAGCACCGAATCGATGAGGTTGCCGACTGCGCCAGCCAGCAGCACCCACCCGAACCCGCGGTGCCAGCCAAACCCGGCGCTGTACACACTTGCCAT
The DNA here is from genome assembly GCF_022827545.1 of Hymenobacter tibetensis. Lineage (NCBI taxonomy): Bacteria > Pseudomonadati > Bacteroidota > Cytophagia > Cytophagales > Hymenobacteraceae > Hymenobacter > Hymenobacter tibetensis. The sequence continues at coordinate 1,800,941 of NZ_CP094669.1, read as the reverse complement.
GAGGGCGCTACCCGCCAAACCGGCTAGCGTGCCTTCCATACTAATCACACCGTCGCGGCCGCGAGTGTCGGGCTGTAGGGTAAGCACGTGGTAGAATCGCCGCCCGTACACATTACCCAGCTCCGAGGCCAGCGTGTCGGCGGTGGCAGCAGCCAGGCTACCCGCCAGCAGCAACTGAAAGAAAGGCGCATGGGCCGGCAATAGCCAACTTAGCAAAGCCGCTGCACCAGCCACTCCCGCATTGGCCAGAGCCTGCCAGGCCGTACGCCGCCCCTGATTGGCCTCTGCCAAACCCAACCGCTGTTTGTCGGCCCGTTTCCAGCCAGACGCCGCCGTTCCGAGCAGAAAAAACAAACTCAGCAGCAGCAGCCCCGTGAAGCCTGCGCCCAAAAACAGCAGTACGCCCAGCACGCCGCCCGTACCAGAACCCGCCACGGTAAGTTTTTTGGCGCGCACGCTATACACCATGCCTGCACCCAGCACCAACAGCACAACACACCAGGAGTAGAGGTCAGACATCGAATCCCATATCGACAAGAACAAGAAAGGCTGCAAGGTATAAAGTGCCAGCACAGGTGCTGCCGCTCCCCTGCTCGAATCAGGCTTACCCCGCTTGGTAACGGAACACCTGTGGTGGTGGCTATATTTCACTTACGCAATCTTGGCCAACCTGCTGCGTTAACGAGCAACAGCGCTGCCTTTGCGCAACTGCTAGCCTTTTCACCCCTCTACGGCACTATCTACCATGCTCCTATCGGCGAAAATACTAGTGCTGGTAGCTTTGTCGGCCAGTCTAGGCGAGGCGGTTGCTCAGCCTGCTTGTACTCCTGTTGTACGGGTGTTGCACGGCAACCTAGAGATTCCCGCCACGGGCAGCGCCCTACTGCCTCGCGTGACGCTACAGGTAACGCCGGATGCGGCGTGCCCCAATGCCGTCCGCTACCAGTTTAGGAGCGCCGAACTAACGTTGGTGCGTCGTGGGCGGCCCCTCCTGCCGGCTATACGCGCCCATCAACCCCAAGTGGACTTTACGGCTTGGATGCAGGTGTACGAGCCAGGCGACCGAATTCACATTTTTATACCTTATCAGCATGTAGTTATGGTAACTGCCAACGGCGTAGCGCAGCTCTACCAGCCGCCCACGCAAGCACAAGTCCAAGGCAAGAAATTCGACTTAAGAACCGACCAAGCGAAGGGCATTAGCTTCAACTGGCTGCTGACCCAAAAGTGACCCTGCACCAGCCGCTACGGTCCCTCAACTGGGCGCGGAAACGCAGTCAAACCAAACTCAATCAACAGCCAAGAGCCCACTACAACGCCGCCTGGTACCCTGGGCAGCGTTGTAGTGGGCTCCATACAAAAGGGGTGAACACTACTTCAGCCCTTTTCGGTTGTGTACTGCGCTACACTTAGCGGTTGAGCAGTTGGGGCAGTTGCCGCTCGAAAAGACGAGTGAATTCCTGGCTGGTTAGGATGTGCCCTTGCTTTTGGGCGTCGTTGGCAACGCTGTACCCCCATTCTGCGGCGGCCATCCGTTGCGTAGGCGTGCCGTGGTGGCCTGGGTTGGTGAAGCCACAGTCCCCGATGTTGAAGAACACCTGCAGGAACTGCTGCACTCTTCTCCACTGCATAGCAGCACCCCGAGCGTGCGAGAGGTAGTACGCCGAGTAAGCATCAGCCATCAATTCGGTGCGGCGGGTGGCCTCTGGGCTGGTTTCGGTACCGAACAGGTTGAGGTTGAATTGAATCTGATGCCCGAACTCATGGGCCAGAATGGCCTGAGGAGCTACATCACCGTACCCGATGCTGGTAAACGCCTCCATGATGCCGTCCCCCATAATGATCTTATCCGGGATGTTGCCGTAGGGCGGGAAGTTGAATCCTTCCAGCGCAAAAGCGTTGAACGTGAAGATGGGGTGGTTACCGTCTCGGTACTGCGGAATCACGTCGGCTAGCTCCACCACTATATCGGCGAGGGCCGCCGCAGTGGCCGGATCTACCTCGAACACTGCGATGTACGTACGCATAACCTTGTCGCGGTCCAGCAGCATGTTGCCATGCATGGCCGCCAACACGATGTCATCGGATGGGATGTTCCAGAAGCGCTGCAAATCCTTGAAGGACTTAGTGAGTTGCTGCGTGTACTCGCCGTTCACGCCAAAGCGCTGCCCCTGCGAACTGTTTTCAAATACCAACGCATCGTAGGTAGGCAAATCCAGCATGGCGAAGTCCAACACATACGTGATTACTTCGTTGTTCCAGTCTGCAAGTTGCTGATCCAACCACTGATTTACGCGCGTGTCGTCATCACAAGTTGGGTCGGCGGCTATGGCTCGGCGAACCAAGTCGCGGTACTGAGGATCGGTCTTCAGCAACAGGGCCGAACGCTCTCGAAGGCGTTGTTCCAAGCCAGCCGGCAACGAGGCCCGCAACTGCTGAATTCGCTCTGGAGTAATTGTGGAAAGTTGAGTTGACGACTGCGCGGCAGTTGGAGCTACTGTGCTGTCAGCTTCTTTCTGACAACCTGTTAAAAGGATAAAAGAACAGGCAACTGCTGCCGACAGAAGTTTGAGGTTTTTCATAGAAGCGAGGATGGTTTTGGAGACAGTAAAAGGGATCAAAACGTAATTCGCTATACTCTATACTAGCACAATATAGGATATAGCAAATAATATAATGCCATTGTGCAAAATGGCGTACATAAGCATGCTCGCCCTAATGTATAATCATATCTTGAAATAGCCTAATAAATTTTATTTATCGTTTCCTGGTATAATATAAAATAATAATTCTTGAATTTACTTGCTTTCATCTCACAATCAATGTTTTATCTATAGCATATAGCTTCTTTTAATTGCTGTTCTCTCTTCGTTTTCATTGGGTTGAAGCAAACCAGCAAAAACAAAAGCCCCTCTAGTGAGGGGCTTTTGCTTGCTATCTGGCGGCAGGTTAGCCGAACTTCTTTACTGGGCCGACTCGTTGATGGAAAGGAAGGTAATGTCGCTTTTCTTCAACGCCTTACTTGAGGTGAACGTGATTTCCCGAGCTTGACCAGGCAACAGATCGAAATAGTTATCGGAGAAGATGATGGCATCGTCGCCGGCCGAAACCCGCAGGTTCTTTGCTAACTGCGCTGCCGAAACCTTCAGCACGTAGGCACCCTTCTCCTTGCCTTTGGCCAGCGTGTAGCTGATGGGCGCTTTGTTAAGCTTCAAGTTTTTAGGCAGCTCAAAGTACAAGCAATTCTGAGCTACCTCTTGGTTTTGACTTGTCAGCCGGATGTCTAGCACCACGTTGGTCGGGGCGGCGCCTTTCAGCACGTCCTTCACTGGCACCCGGTACACGTTGGTACTAGTGTTGGCTGGCACCGTGAGGTTCGTCTTGCTTTCGTTGAGCACCTTGCCAGCGAAATCCAGCAGCCGGATGTGCAGCTGCCCACTTACAGGTTGCAGCTTGTCGGATACTACATATATCTGCACAGAGTCGTTGGTGACAATTGGGGAAACTAGCATGGCCTCGAAGGCCCGCTTCGACTCGTACTGCTGCGCCTTCCAATAGCCGTTATAGTCCATGCTCGACCACGAGGCAGCGGGCCAGCAGTCGTCGATTTGCCAGTACAACGAGCCCATGCAATACGGCTTGGCCCGACGGTGGGCTTCAATGGCTAGCTTAATAGCCTCGGCCTGCAGCACTTGGCCAGTGTACAGGAAGTTAGGAAAAGCCTTAGGGACCTTGTACCAAGCTTCCATGTACTGCAGAATAGCACCATTGCCCACGTAGGAGCGCTGGTGCGACTTCATAATCTCGGAGTTGATATCATAGTCCTGGGGTGTTGCAAAGCCCTTGATGGTTTGCATGTCCGGGAACGACTGGAAGCCGTACTCGCTCATGAACGGTCCAACGTTCTTTAAGTACAGCTCGATAGGCTTCTTGCCGCCCCACACTTCCCAGTAGTGCACGTCGCCAGAGGTGCGGCTATCGCGGTTGGTGTGCGACCAGTTGGTAGGCTGCGGCGACGTCGACCAGTAAAATTTCTCGTCGTCGTAACCTTTCACCACGGCGGGCAAAATACTGTGGAACACCTCCTTATAGGTGTTGACAATGGTCATGGAATCTTGGCGGTTGCGGAAGGCGTTCTTGGCCGTCCCCCAGTAGTTGGAGCCCATGTAAGCCGCTATTTCGTTGTTGCCGCACCACATGGCAATGGCCGGGTGATTGCGCAGGCGCTTCACGTTTTCCACGGCTTCCTCGTAGATGTTCTGCTTGTGGTTTTCCAGCGGGGGCACCATGGCACAGGCAAACATAAAGTCCTGCCAAATCATAATGCCTTTCTCGTCGCAGAGGTCGTAGAACAGGTCGTTTTCGTAGATGCCCCCGCCCCATACCCGCAGCATGTTCATGTTGCTGGCCACGGCCGTATTGATGACGTGCTCGTAGCGGGCCTTATTCACGCGGGGCAGGAAGTTGTCTTGCGGAATGTAGTTGGCCCCCTTCATGAACATCTTCACTCCGTTCACCAGGAAGTAGAACGAGTTGGCTTTCGGGCCCGTCTCCTGCACCACTTCCACCGTCCGCATACCGCGGCGGACCTGCTTCTCGGTCAAGGCCTTGGCTCCGTCTTTCAACACCGCCCGGAACGTGTAGAGCTTTTGCGCGCCGTAGCCATTGGGCCACCACAGCTCGGGCTTGGGCAGCACGAAGCTGCACACCAAGTGGTTGATGCCTTTATCCAGGAATACCGGCTGCGAATAAACGGGCGCCGACGCGCCATCCACGGTTACTTCCAGCTGTTTGGCGCCGGCCGTTAGGCTTTCCACTTCCAAGCGGGCCTCTAAATCGGCCTGCTCGGTGGTTAGTTTTTTCTGCTTGATGAACAGGTCCTGAATGTGCGCTACGCTCATAGGCACCAAGTACACGGGGCGCCAGATACCAGAGGTAACTAGGCGCGGACCCCAGTCCCAGCCGTAGTGGTAGCCGGCCTTGCGCGTGAACACGCTCACTCTGTTTTCGCCGGGGCCAGCCTGGTCGTTGTCGCTGGCGGGCACCTGAAACGGCAGGCTCTTAAATAGCTCGTCGCCCTTCACCATGGGAGCATGGAAATACACCCGCAAGGCGTTATTGCCGGCTTTGAGTTGCGGCTTGACGTCTTTTTTCCACTGCCGAAACATGTTGTCGGCCACCAGCACCTTCACGTCGTTCACATATACATCGGCGTAGGTGTCCAAGCCCTCAAACACCAAGTACAGTTTGTCGCTCTTGAGTTGGTTGGCATCGACGGCAAACGTGGTTTTGTATTCCCAATCGGTTTTGCCAATCCATTGCTGGTCTTTCTCGTTGACGCGGTAGAACGGGTCTTGGATTTGCTTGGTGGCCAGCAAATCGGTGTGCACGGTGCCGGGCACGGTGGCCGCACCCCATTTGCTGTCGTTGGCTTTGCGGAACTCCCACTTGCCGCTAAGGGGCAGGGCTTGTTGCGCGTTGGCGCTGCTATAAAACAGACCGCAAATCAGCAACCAACATAACTTTTTCAACGCGGGCATGGGACTTTTTCGATGGTGAGTGCGGAACATAAGTAAACTAAAGGTGAGCGGGTTTTAGAAAGCAATAAGCGTTCAGCTTAGCGGGAGCACCTACCACGGCTGGGGTTACACCCCCTTGAAGCGGTGCCAAGCGAGCAGCGTCTGCGGCGAAGCTAGTAAGCTGAAAACGAACAGTTAAGTCGGAGCTACGAGGACATGAATAAGGCAGTTTTTTGAGTGAAGCATAGAGTGGTTGCTGTTGCGGAACACATAAGGTGTGGCAACTACCCTGCTCCCACACCAGGCAACAACCGAGCATGAGCGAACAGCAGACTACGGATTGCCAAGATAATGCTAAATCCTTTTAGCATTATCTTGGCAATCTATATAATTTTAAATAAGCGCCCAGCAAGACACATAGTATATAGTAGCCAAGGCAATAAGAAGTTGAAGGGCTATTTCGCTGGTGCACCACATTGCCTGCTATTTAAGCTTACCACCCTGCACTGCGAGTAGACACAGAACGGATAATAGCGTTGAGCTTGAGTTGCTTCGCAAGTGGCATGCTCGCATCGGCCTGAAAACTTGTTTAGCTTTGAGATACTCTTGGCAGCACAAGAGCGTCTATTATGAAAGCAACGCTTGGTCCTCTGCGCCCCTTCTCCCCGAGAAATCAACTGCGCCGGGATTTTTATGCTTACTGGCTGATGCTGTTCAGCTTATTGGGCGCACTGGCAAGCTGCACGCAGCAGAAGCCCATGCCCACGTACCGCATCGGGTTTTCGCAGTGCACCAACGGCGACGCTTGGCGGCAGGCCATGCTAGCGGGCATGAACAAGGAACTGAGCTTCTATCCTGAGGTCAGCTTCCGCATGAAGGACGCCAAGTACAACAGCGCCTTACAAGAACAGCAGATCAAGGAATTTCTCAAGGAAGGCATTGATCTGCTGATTGTTTCGGCCAACGAAACCGAGCCGGTTACGCCTATTATTGAAGAGGTGTACAACCGCGGTATTCCGGTGGTTATCCTCGATAGGCGCACCACCTCCAAACTCTACACGGCCTACGTGGGCGGCAACAACGAGGAAGTGGGCCGCATGGCCGGCAACTACGTGGCCAACCTGCTGGGCCAGCGCGGGAAGGTGCTGGAAGTGCTGGGCGCGCCCGGTACTTCTCCCGCCGTAGACCGACACCGGGGCTTCACGAAAGCTCTGGCCACGCACCCCGACGTGCAGTTGGTGGGCGAAGTCAACAGCAACTGGGAGCGGCCCTCGGTGCTGGCCCGCCTGCCCGCCGTCCTGCGCCAGCACCCCGACGTGGATTTGATTTTCGCGCACAACGACCGGCTGGCCCTGGGCGCCTACCAGGTGTGCAAGCAGCTGGGCTTAAGCCAACGGGTGAAGATTGTGGGCGTGGACGGGCTACCGGGCATCCATGGCGGGATCCAATTGGTGCAGGACGGCGTGATTAACGCCACCCTGCTTTACGCACCGGGCGGCGAGGAAGCCATCCGCACCGCCATGCGCATCCTGCGCAAGCAGCCCTACGATAAAGAAAACACCCTCGGCACGCTGGTCATCGACTCGACCAACGTACTGATCATGAAGCTACAGACCGAGAAGCTTGCCAGCCAGCAGCAGGATATTCAGCGGCAGCAGCAGCTCCTGCGGCAGCAGCGCGACACCTACGCCAGCCAGCAAACCGTACTGTACGTGCTGGCCGCGGCGCTGCTCGGAGCGGCGGTGCTGGGGCTGCTGGCCTTCCGGGCGTTCCGCGTGAACCGCCGCATCAACCAAACGCTGGGCAAGCAGAACCAGGAAATCAGGTCGCAGCGCAACCAGTTGCAGGAATTTGCTGAGCGGGCCAAGGTGGAAACCGAGGCCAAGCTGCGCTTCTTCACCAACTTCTCGCACGAGCTGCGCACCCCGCTCACCCTGATTCTGGGGCCCGTGGAGGAAATGCTGACCGGCCACACCGACCTGCCCGCCACCCACCGCCACGACCTGGGGCTGATCCGGCGCAACGCCCAGCGGCTGTTGCAGCTGGTGAATCAGCTCATGGACTTCCGTAAGATTGACGTGGGCAAGATGCCAGTGCGCGCCACTGAGGGCAACCTCGTGGCTTTCGTGCGCGAAATCATGGACGTGTTCGAGAAGCCAGCCCGGCAGCGCGGTATCACCCTCCGCTTCCTGCCCGCCGAGCCGGTTATTCGGCTGTGGTTCGACGTTAATATTCTCGACAAGGTGTTCTTCAACCTACTCAGCAACGCCCTGAAATTCACGCCCGACCGGGGCCAGATTACGGTGAGCTTGCAGCTGGTGCCCGCCGAGAACAGCGTACGGGTGAGCGTGGAAGACACCGGCCGGGGTATCTCGGAGCAGGACCGGGCGCACATTTTCGAGTGGTTTTATCAGGGGCAGCAGTCGGCGGCACGGGGCTCGGGCATGGGGCTGGCCTTGGCGCTGGGCCTCACCCGCCTGCACCTCGGGCAGCTCACCTTCACCAGCCAGCCGGGCCAGGGCAGTACGTTCGTCGTGACCTTGCCGCTGGAACTGCCGCCAGCGCTGAAGCAGCTGGATGCTGCGCCACAGGTTACGCCGGCCTTTGCCCTGGAAGAAGGCATTTCCGCCGCGCCCGCCACCGTGGGCGAGTTGCCAACGCTGGCCAGCAGCGAGGCGCTGGTGCTGGTGATTGAAGACAACCCCGACGTCAACGCCTTCCTCACGCAGAAGCTGCAACCGCATTTCCAGGTGAGCTCGGCTTTCGATGGAGCCACGGGGTTGCGCCTCGCTGCCGAATCCATTCCCGACCTGATTGTGTGCGACGTGATGCTGCCCGAAATCAGTGGACTCGACGTGGTGGCCCAGCTGAAAGGCGACTGGCGCACCTCGCACATTCCGGTGGTGCTGCTCACGGCCCGCAACGCGCCCGAGCAGCAAGTGGAAGGTGTGCAAGCCGGCGCCGACCTGTATTTAACCAAGCCGTTCAACCCCACTTTCCTGCTCGAAAGCTTGCGCACCCTGCTGGCCAACCGCGACAAAATGCGCGAGCATTTCCGGCGCGAGTTGAGCGTGGATACGGTGACGGTGGCGCCCCAGCGGGTGGACCAAAAATTCCTGGCCGACCTCACCGCCATTGTGGAAGCCAACCTCGGCCGCTCCGATTTGAGCGTGGAAGATGTGGCCCGCAGCCTGGGCATTTCCAGGGTGCAGCTGTACCGCAAAGTAAAGGCCGTACTGGGCACTGGCGTCACCGATTTCATCCAAGGCATCCGGCTCACCAAGGCCCGCCAGCTCCTGCTCGACGACGAGCAAACTATTGCCGAAGTGGCCTACCAATTGGGCTTCTCGTCGCCGTCTTACTTCTCCACTAGCTTCAAGGCGCGATACCAGGTGTCGCCCTCCGAGTTCCGGGCCCTGCACACCACGCCCAGCGTGTGAATCAAAAGTTGAAATCAGGTATCATTATCGAAAGCGGCGCCAAAATCGGGTGCCGCTTTTTTCTTTTATAACACTCTATAACAGTCCATTACACTTCAATTAAATAGTGTGTAATTATTGAAAGACTTTGAGTGATTAAAGCAAGACGAGGGCTGGGTTTACGGTGACCTTTGGGTATCGATTCAGCTATGAAAACTACCTACCCTCCTGCTTCCACCGCCGCGCCGCTTGCTGCCTCTCCCCGCTTACGTGGGGCAGGCGGCGGGTGGCGCGGCGGTGCTGTATAGGGGCGCCGGCTGCTTTCCGAACCATACTTTCCACTGTCTTCCACATCCCTCAAATTCCCATGAAACAACCAATACCATTGCTGCGGCAAGCCGTCGGGCTGACGCTGCTTTCCGCCCTGCCGCTGGCCGTTGCCGCCCCCGCCCAAGCTGCCGCACTTACCGCCGCTGTTGAGGCCGGCGCGCTGGCCGACGTAACCATCAGTGGCCGCGTAACCGACGACAAAGGCGGCGCGCTGCCGGGCGTTACGGTGGTGGTGAAAGGCACTACCATTGGCACCAGTACTGGCCCCGAGGGCGACTTCAAACTCACCGTTCCCGAAGGCGCGACCCTGCTCGTTTCCTACATCGGCTACAAACCCCAAGAGGTACCCGTAACCGGCCAGACCACGTTCACCATTGCGTTGGTTACCGACGCGGCGGCGCTCGACGAGGTGGTAGTAACCGGCTACCAAACCCAGCGCAAAGCCGACCTGACCGGGGCAGTGGCGGTGGTGAAAACCGAGGAAATCCGGGACATGGCCTCCAACGACGTGACCCGCAACTTGCAAGGCCGGGTGGCCGGCGTGCAAATCAACTCCGACGGGGCACCAGGCAGTTCGGCCACGGTGCGCATCCGCGGCATTGGCACGCTCGGCAACAACGACCCGCTCTACGTTATCGACGGCATTCCGACGCGGGAAGGCATCAACCAAATCAACCAGAACGACATCGAGAGCATTCAGGTGCTCAAAGACGCCTCAGCGGCCAGCATCTACGGCTCGCGCGCTTCCAACGGCGTAATTATCATCACCACCAAGCGCGGCAAGCTGGGCGCCACCAAGGTTGATTTCTCGACCTTCTTCACGCTCCAGACGCCGGGCCCGCACATCAAACTGCTCAACACGCTGGACTACGGCCGGGTGTATGGCCAAGCCGCCATCAACGACGGCACCACGCCCAGCCTGCCGTACTACAACTTCCAAACCAGCATCGGCGCCAACGGCCGGCCGGTGCTCAATGGCGTGACCGTACCCGAGTTCATTGACGCCAACCGTACCCAGCGCGCTTCCGATACCGACTGGTTCAAGGAAACGCAGCAGAACGCTCTGATTCAGAGCTACAACCTGAGCGTGAGCAGCGGCGGTGAGCGGGGCAGTGCCTTGTTCTCGGTGAACTACTACGACAACTCGGGCACGCTGAAATACTCGGGCTTCGACCGGTACACGGCGCGCCTCAACACCGACTATAACTTCCTGAATGGCCGCCTGAAAATCGGGGAAAACCTAACCATCGTGAAGTCGCAGCGGGCCGAGTTCGACTTGAACTTAGTGCGCGACCGGACCACGCAGCTGCCCTCTATTGTGCCGGTGCGCACCGAGGATGGCGTGGGTTGGGGCGGCCCCGTGGCGGGCATGAGCGACCGGGACAACCCGCTGCGTTTGCTCACCGACAACAAGCAGAACCGCTCGAACACGGGCCGGGCGTTCGGCAACTTCTTCGCCGACGCTGAAATCCTGAAGGGCCTGCACGTGCGCAGCAGCTTCGGCATCGACTACAGCATCTACAAGTTCCGCCAGATCTACAAAACCTACCAGGCCGGCTTCCTGTCCGAAGCTAATAACCGCGTCACCAACAACGACCGGTTCTGGGGTAACTGGGTGTGGCAGAACACCATTAACTACGATATTCTGCTGGGCGGCAAGCACCAACTGGGCGTGCTGGCCGGGGCTGAGCGCATCAGCTACTACGACGAAAGCTCGTACGCTTCGCGCACCAATTTCGCTAGCGAAGACCTCAACTACGCCTACCTCGATGCGGGCGCGGCCAACAAAGACAACGGCGGCGGGGCCACGGCCTACCGGCTGGCGTCCACGTTCGCCAAAGTCAACTACTCCTTCGCCGACCGGTATTTGCTGTCGGGTACGCTGCGCCGGGATGGGTCGTCGCGGTTCGGGGAAGACAACAAGTTTGGGGTGTTTCCGGCCGTATCGGGCGGCTGGCGTTTGAGCGAGGAGGCGTTTGTGAAAGACAACACGCCGATTTTCACTGACTTGAAGCTGCGCGCCGGCTGGGGCCAGACCGGCAACCAGGACATTGCCAACTTCGCTTCGCGGGGCTTGTACCAGTCGTTGCTGGGCACCATCGACCCCAACTTCGAGTACGACCGGGGTACTGCCTACGACATCTACGGCAACGACATCAACCTGCCGTCGGGCTACCGCCGCTTCCAGCGCGCCAACCCGGCTCTGAAGTGGGAAACCACCACCCAAACCAACGTGGGCGTGGACTTCGGGCTGATGCAAAACAAGCTCTCCGGCTCGGTTGATTACTTCGTCAAGAACAGCAAGGACATTCTAGTGAACCTGCCGTTTCTGGCCGTGGTGGGCGAAGGCGGCGACCAGTTCGTGAACGGCGCGTCCATCCAGAATAAGGGCTGGGAATTTGTGCTCGGCTACCAAAACGAGCTATCTAACGGCCTGACCTACAACATCTCGGGCAACCTTTCTACGTACCGCAACAAGCTCACCTACTTGCCCGACGAGGTGATAAACGCCTACGGCGGCAACGGCCAGGACGTCACGCGCCTGGGCCACTCCATCAACGCGGTGTACGGCTACGTGGCCGGCGGTATTTTCCAGAACGAAGGCGAAGTAACCGGCCACGCCACGCAAATCGGGGCTGCGCCCGGCCGCCTGCGCTACAAAGACCTGAACGGCGACGGCCGCGTGGACAACTTCGACCAAACCTGGATTACGGAAGGCGTGCCCGATTTCAACTACGGCCTCAACCTGGGCGCCGGCTTCAAAGGCTTTGACGTGCAGATTTTCTTCCAGGGCGTGCAAGGCCTGCAATCCTTCAACAACGCCAAATTCCGCACCGACTTCGCCTCGTTGGCTTCCGGCGAGAACTGGGGTGAGCGGCTGCTGAATGCTTGGACGCCGACCAACACCGGCTCCACCATTCCAGCAGCCACGCTCATCAACACCAATAATGAGGGCCGGGCTTCCACCTACTTCATCGAAAACGCTTCTTACCTGAAGCTGCGCAACTTCCAGCTCGGCTACTCGCTGCCGAACAGTTTGTTCAGCAAGGTGAAAGTGCAGGGCGTCCGCATCTATGTGCAGGGCCAGAACCTGTTCACCGTGAAGAGCAAGGAGTTCACCGGCGCCGACCCCGAAGTAACCAACTACCAGTACCCGGTGCCGCGCATTTTCTCCACCGGCCTGAATGTTTCTTTCTAAAATATTTGGCTGCACTCTTTAGGCGGTCATGCTGAGCTTGTCGAAGCATCTCTACCGCTTCGTCTGAATAGCTCTACAACGAAGCGGTAGAGATGCTTCGACAAGCTCAGCATGACCGACCTACCCAGAGAGTCATCCATTTAATCCCACCTCCCCATGAAATTCTTTAAGCCTACCATACTTGCCTTGTCGCTGCTGGCTTTTGCTTCCAGCTGCAACGACGAAAAATTCCTGGATGTGCAGCCCATTGGCGCCTTGAGCGACGAGCAGCTGAACACCCCAGCCAACATTGAAAAGCAGGTTATTGCGGCCTACTCCCAACTCGGCAACGACGTGTACCGCGCCCCCTACACCAGCATGTGGCCCTACGGCAACGTGCGCGCCGGCGACGCCTACAAAGGCGGCAACGGCACCGCCGACGTGGACGCGTTTCACTTCTACGAAACCTTCAGCTTCAACCGTGTGGACGTAGGCAACACCGACGAGCTGTGGTTCCTGATTTACATTGGCGTGTCGCGCTGCAACGATGCGTTGCGCCGCCTTGATGCGGTGGATGCCGCCGCCATGCCCACCAAGGCCGTGCGCCAGGGCGAAGTGCGCTTCCTGCGCGGGCACTACTACTTTCTGCTGAAAGAGCTGTTCAAGCGGGTGCCCTACATCGACCAAACCATCCCGACCGACCAGTACGGCACCATCTCGAACGTGGCGTTGAGCAACGACGAGCTATGGACCAAGATTGCCGATGACTTCCGCTTTGCGGTAGCCAACCTGCCGGATACCCAGCCGGAAATCGGCAGGGCTAATAAGTCGGCGGCGCAGGCCTACCTGGCCAAAACGCTGCTCTACCAAGCCTACGTGCAGAGCGACAACCACGCCGTGACCAGTGTAGACCAGGCCAAGCTCAACGAGGTAGTAACGCTAACCAACCAGATTACCTCGTCGGGCAAGTACTCCTTGCACCCCGACTACGCCACCAACTTCCTGACCGTGGGCGACAATGGCGTGGAATCAGTGTTTGCCATCCAGTTTTCGCGCAACGACGGCACGCCTAAGGGCCGTACCGCCCGGGGCAACAGCCTGAACTATCCCATGAACCCCGACTACGGCTGCTGCGGGTTCCACCAGCCCAGCCAGAACCTGGTGAATGCCTACAAGACCGATGCCCAGGGTTTGCCGCTGTTCACCACCTTCAACAACTCGGACCTCAGCACCCCCGCTGACTTCCAGCTCAACACCGTCGACCCGCGCCTCGACCACACCGTGGCTATTCCGAGCCACCCCTACAAGTACCTCCCCACGTTCGTGTTCGAAAATTCGTGGCTGCGCGACCGGAACACCTACGGCGTATACATGTCGATGAAGGAGAATGTGTTACCCACTGACCCGAGCTTCCAGAAAACCCCGCCGTTCATGACCACCTCGAAGAACTGGACCATCATCCGCTACGCCGATGTGCTGCTGTGGAAGGCCGAAGCCCTGATTGAACTAGGCCGCCAAGCGGAGGCGCTGCCCATCATCAACCAGATCCGGCAGCGCGCCGCCGCCAGCATCGCCCGCCTGAAAAACGCGGCCGGCGGCAACACCTCCAACTACCGCATCGGACAGTACCCGAGCACCGGCTGGACCCAAGCTTACGCCCGCGAAGCCCTGCGCTACGAGCGTCGCCTGGAGTTTGCCATGGAGGGCTACCGCTTCTTCGACCTAACACGCTGGGGCATCGCGGCTAACACCTTGAACACGTACTTCACCGTAGAGAAAACCAAGCGCCAGTACCTGCAAACCGCCCGCTTCACTGCCGGCCGCGACGAATACCTGCCCATTCCGCTCAACCAGATCAACTTCAGCAAAGGCCTATACCAGCAGAACCCCGGTTGGAACTAGCATAGTGGCCTCACCCCTAGCCCCTTTCCGAAAGGAGAGGATAACTAGATTTTAGATTTTATTTCATTGCCCACTTCTTGAACTAGCTTCTAAACAACCAGAGCTAGTTCCCCTCCTTTTCGGAGAGGGGCTGGGGGTGAGGCGCCTGGCAACGAATCAAATTCCCAATGAAAAACAACGTATTCTTTTGGTCCCTGGTAGTGGCGCTGGGCGGCTTCTTGTTCGGCTTCGACACCGCCGTTATTTCCGGAGCCGAGAAAGCCATTCAGCAGCTCTGGGGGCTGACCTCCGTGGAGCACGGCTTCACTATTGCTATTGCTCTGATTGGCACCGTGTTCGGGGCCATCTTTGGCGGTATTCCATCCGATAAGTTAGGGCGCCGCCAGACCCTGATTTGGATTGCGGTGCTCTACTTCGTGTCGGCGCTGGGCGCAGCTGTCACCTCTAGTTGGGTGGCTTTCATGATCTTCCGGTTCCTGGGCGGGCTGGGCGTGGGTGCTTCGTCGGTAACGGCGCCGCTTTACATTTCCGAGGTTTCGCCGGCCGAGAAGCGGGGGCAGATGGTGGCTATGTTCCAGTTCAACATCGTGTTCGGCATCCTGGCCGCCTACCTCTCCAATTACCTGCTGACCGGCGTGGGCGAAAACGACTGGCGCTGGATGCTGGGCGTGCAGGTAGTACCGGCCGCCGCGTTTTTCCTGCTGCTGTTCCGCGTTCCTGAAAGTCCTCGCTGGCTGCTGGGCCGGGGCCGCGTAGAAGAAGGCCGCCACGTGTTCCAACTTATCAACCCCGCCACCGCCGACCAAGAAGTAGCCAACGTACTGACTTCCAACGCTTCTGACGACGCTATGGTGGGTGGCCGCTCCTTGTTTTCGCCGCAGTACCGCACCCCTGTCATACTGGCCGTGCTGTTTGCCGTGTTCAACCAGGTGTCGGGCATCAACGCCATCATCTACTTCGCCCCACGTATTTTCGAAATGACGGGCTTGGGTCAGGGTGCTGCGCTGCTCTCGTCGGCGGGAATTGGGCTGGTGAACTTTGCCTTCACGCTGCTGGCCCGCCAAGTCATCGACCAGTTCGGGCGCCGCAAGCTGATGCTGATTGGCTCGTTTGGGCTGATTGCCACGTTAGGGCTAGTATCGTGGGCGTTTTACACGCAGAGCTTCAGCGCCTTGAATGGCATGCTGGTGCCGGTGCTGTTGTTCGTATACATTGCGTTTTTCGCCTTCTCGCAAGGTGCAGTTATCTGGGTGTTCATCTCGGAAATCTTCCCCAACACGGTGCGGGCCAAAGGGCAGGCGCTGGGTTCCAGCACGCACTGGGTGATGGCCGCCATTATTGCCTTCGCCTTCCCGCCGCTGGCCGAAAAGCTAGGCGGCGGCCACACCTTCGCCTTCTTCTGCGGCATGATGGTGCTGCAACTGCTGTTCGTGTGGCGCATGATGCCCGAAACCAAAGGCACCAGCCTCGAACAGTTGGAAAAAACGCTCGTTATCCATTAACAGAAGGTCATGCAGAGGCGTAGCCGAAGCATCTCGCCTGCTGACGTTGCCAGACTAAATACAACGATTCGAGCGAGGTGCTTCGGCTACGCCTCTGCATGACGTTCCTATTTGACTTCTAAGCTCTAAATCCTAGCATCTCATGTCTAATAAGATAGCCTGCTTCGGCGAAATCCTGTGGGACGTGCTGCCAACTGGCAAGCAGCCCGGCGGCGCGCCCTTCAATGTAGCCGTGCACCTGCACCAGCTCGGCCAGTCCGTGGACCTCATCAGCCGCGTCGGCGACGACGACCTGGGTTCGGAACTCCTTGATTTTGTAGCGTCGAAAGGCCTGCGCACCGACTACGTGCAGCTCGGCAAAACCCACCTCACCGGCGTGGTGAAAGCCAACGTAGACGACGCCAACGAGGTGACGTACAAGATTGTACAGCCCGTGGCCTGGGACTACATCCAATATGATGCCGAGCTAGAAAAGCTGGTGGAACAGGCTGAGGTGTTTGTATTCGGTAGCCTTGCCGCCCGCCAGGCCGGCACCCGCGAAACGCTGTACCGCCTGCTAGAACACGCCAAGTTTAAGGTGTTCGACGTGAACATGCGCCCGCCACACTACCACAAGGAAGTGGTGAAATACTTGCTCGAAAAAGCCAACCTGGTGAAGATGAATCACCACGAGCTAGCTGAAATCATGGCCTGGTTTGGCGAGGAAACCGACCGGCCCACCGCCATGCGCTGGCTCGCCACCCGCTTCGATCTGCAAGCCGTGTGCGTAACCTGCGGCGCCGACGGTGCTTTACTCTGGACCAACGACCAGCTCTACCGCGCCTCCGGCGTGTGGGTGGAAGTGAAAGACACCATCGGCAGCGGCGACTCGTTTCTGGCGGCGCTGCTCAAAGGCTGGCTGGCCGGCCAGGAACCCAGCGAAATGCTGCGTTTCGCCTGCGCCACCGGCGCGCTGGTTGCCACGCACCAAGGCGCTACCCCCGCCTTCACTGAAACCGACGTGCAAGAACTGCTGGCTACCCAGGCGGTGTAGGTTCTTTATCACAGCTTGCTTTACGATATCTAAAAGGCCGTCATTCCGAGCGCAGCGAGGAATCTCGCGTGCCAACATCTGCTTATTAATTCAACGTCAGCACGCGAGATGCTTCGGCTATGCCTCTGCATGACGGCCTTGGCATTATTCTCTTCCCGAACTTCCCTCTCTCCCACCCCATGAAAAACACGTTCCTCCTGGCGCTTTCCCTGTGCGGCCTGACTACCATCAGCCAGGCGCAAACTCCTGCCAAGCCCATTCCGCCCGCCACGCCGCAGTACCGCCCGGCCTACCATTTTAGCCCGGCCAAGATGTGGATGAACGACCCCAACGGCATGGTGTACTACAACGGCACCTACCACCTGTTCTTCCAGCACTACCCCGATGGCATGGAATGGGGCCCGATGCACTGGGGCCACGCCACCAGCAAGGACCTAGTGAGTTGGCAGGAGCAGCCCATTGCCCTGTACCCCGATAAGCTAGGCTGGATTTTCTCGGGCAGCGCCGTCATTGACGAAGACAACACTGCCGGCTTCGGCAAGAACGCCATGGTGGCCATCTTCACCCACCACAACGACCCCGAGGAAAAGAAGAAAACCAATAAGCACCAGTACCAAAGCCTAGCCTACAGCCTCGACGAAGGCAAAACCTGGAAGAAGTACGACGGCAACCCGGTGCTGCCCAACCCTGGCATCCAAGACTTCCGCGACCCAAAAGTGAGTTGGAACGAGGTGGCCAAGAAGTGGGTGATGACCCTCGCCACCAAAGACCGGATTACGTTTTACTCATCGGCTAACCTGAAGGACTGGACCAAGCTGAGCGAGTTTGGCGAGAAGCTGGGCGCCCACGGCGGCGTGTGGGAGTGCCCCGATTTGTTTCCGCTAACGCTGAATGGCAAAACCTATTGGGTGCTGCTAGTAAGCATCAACCCCGGCGGCCCAAACGGCGGCTCGGCCACGCAATACTTTGTAGGTCAATTTGATGGTAAGACCTTCACGCCCACAACAACCACCCAGAAGTGGGTGGATTGGGGCAAAGACGACTACGCCGGCATAACCTGGGGCAACACGGGCGCCCGCAAAATCTTCCTCGGCTGGATGAGCAACTGGGAGTATGCTAACCAAGTGCCCACCTCGCCCTGGCGCAACGCCATGACCGTACCGCGCGACCTAGCCCTCAAGCAAGTCGGCCCGGAAATCTACCTAACCTCCACGCCGGTCAAGGAAATGGCCAAGCTGGTGCAGCCCAGCCAAACCCTGAGCAACCTGACGGTGAAGTCGGAACTGAGCCTAGCCGACAAGATTCCGAATCTAGCGCCGCAGTTTCAGTTGAAGATGAGCACCAAGCAACTCCAGGATTTCGCGCTGGTGCTCGGCAATGCCAAAGGTGAGGAACTGGTTATCGGCTACGATAAGCAAGCCAATCAATACTACGTAGACCGGAGCAAAGCCGGCCAAATGACCTTCAGCGACAAGTTCGCTGGCCGCCACCCAGCGCCGCGCCTAGCCACCGGCCCCGCCGCCGACCTCACGCTGCTCTTCGATGCCACCTCGGTAGAGGTATTTGCCGACGGCGGCCTCACCACCATGACCGAACTGTTCTTCCCCACGCAGTCCTACACCACGCTCAAGCTGAAATCGAGCAGCGGCCTTACCATAGATGCCCTGACATACACCAAGTTGAGCCAGGAAGTGAAATAGCCTTTCCACGGAAGCCCAGACCCTACGGTCTGGGCTTTTTCTTTCCAACCTTCCAATTCCACCACAATGAACACCTGCTTTTCCCCGCTGGGAAAGGCCGGGCTCCTCGGCGTGTCGCTACTGTTAGGTAGCTGCGCCAAGGAAACGGCCGTTCCTGCCACTGCGCCCACGGCGGCGCCCACCAGCAGCGCCCTCGTCTGCGGCCCGCGGCCCGAATCGTCGGACTACCAGCTTTACCCGCTTGGCGACCAACTAGCCCCCATCGGCGACGTGATGCCCTATTTCGATTCGGCGGCCAATGCCTTCAAGGTGTATTACCTCAAAGACATCTGGAACGACGCCACGCACCAGCGGCACCGGTGGTGGGGCCTCAGCACCAGCAACTTCGTGAGTTATGCCGGGCTGCCGGTGGGCGAGGCGCTGAGCTGTAGCACCCAGGGCTGCGAGCAGGATTATGCCCTGGGCACGGGCAGCATCACCAAGAAAGGCAGCACGTATTATGCGTTCTACACCGGCCACAATCCCAACTACCCGTCGGCGTGTGTGAGCCGCAAGGAGGGCGTGATGCTGGCTACTTCGCGCGGACTAGGGCAGAAATTTGTGAAGGACCCCAGCTTTGCCACCATTTACGCGCCCACCGGGCAGGGCTTCGATGAGCAGGACAACTTCCGGGACCCGTTTGTGTTTCGGGATGATGCCAGCAACCGCTACCATATGCTGGTTTCGGCGCGCAAGAACGTGAACGGCACCTGGCGCGGCATCATTGCCCGCTACACCTCGCCCAATCTGAAAAGCTGGACTTACGCCGGCATCCTCTACGACGGCGGGGCC
This sequence comes from Hymenobacter tibetensis, assembly GCF_022827545.1. Taxonomy (NCBI): domain Bacteria; kingdom Pseudomonadati; phylum Bacteroidota; class Cytophagia; order Cytophagales; family Hymenobacteraceae; genus Hymenobacter; species Hymenobacter tibetensis. Next base: position 1,781,527 of record NZ_CP094669.1, on the reverse strand, counting down.
ACCAACTATTTCATGCTGGAAACGCCCGAGGTTTTCAAGCTAGGCGACACGTACTATTTGCTGTTTTCCGACATCGATACCAAGCACGTGTATTACCGCAAAGGCCCCAGCGCCACCGGCCCCTGGAGCTTGCCCACCGGCCCCGACCGGTTCGAGGGCAACGGCATCTACGCCGCCAAAACCGCCGCCGACAACTACGACCGGTATCTATTTGGGTGGACCAACCGCCTGAGCGGCAGCACCGACGGCGGCAACTGGCAGTGGGGCGGCAACCTGGTGGCCCACAAGCTCTACCAGAAAGCCAACAAGGACCTGGCCGTAACCATCCCGCACACCCTCAAGAACCACCTGGAAGCCCAATCCGAACCACTTACCAAGGACAGCCAGTGGGGCAACGTCACGAATAGTAACCCGAACACGCACTCCTACACGCTCAGCAGCTCCGCCAACCAGGACGTAGCTAACGTGCTATTCAACCCCGTGGTCCCCACGCGCTACAAGCTGCACGCTACCGTGTCGTACAGCAGCGCCAACAAGGATTTCGGCTTCTTCCTGGGCGCCTGCGACGGGTACGACGATGTGTACAGCCTGCGCTTCGTGCCCGGCCAGCAACGGTTCAGCCTAGACAAAACGCGCCGCTCGGCCCTCACCACAACCACCATTGCCACCAACGACGTGCCATTTCCGCTCTCGCCCAACACCGAGTACAACGTGGATATCGTGTTCGAAAACTCGATGGTAGTGGTGTACCTCAACAACGAGGTGGCGCTCAGCTCCCGCATCTACCGCGCCGCCGGCACCTCCTGGGGCATCTTCGTAGACAACAGCACTGCCACCTTCAAGAACATCACCGTCACCAAACCTTGACGCCCGACCTACTAATATCCTCATGCTGAGCATTCTGCGCATCAAGCAGAGACGAAGCATCTCGTAGGCTTAGGTTGACGCGACACTTCGCGTCTCCTCGTTGCTAACGTTGTTTACCTGAACGGACCAAACGGCGCAGACGAGGAGACGCGAAGTGTCGCGTCTCTACACCGGTAGGCATACCCTTTTGGTTAAACGTCCGCTTTACCGGCCACTGGTAGCGTGAAGAGGAAGGTGCTGCCGGCGCCTAGCTCGCTGCTCACCCAGAGTTGGCCGCCTTGGCTGGCAATGAATTCGCGGGCGATGCTGAGGCCCAGGCCCGAACCGCCTTTGTAGCCGTTCTTGTCGGGTATCTGCACGAAGCGCTGGAAGATTTTTTCCTGGTACTGCGGCGCGATGCCGGGGCCATTGTCTTGCACGTTCACTTGCACTTGCTGGCCGTCGGGGGCGAGGGTGGCGGAAATGCGGATTTGCTCCTGCTCGGGTGAATAGCGGATGGCGTTGGCCAGCAGATTGAGCAGCACCCAAGTGGTTTTCTCGATGTCGGCGCGGACGGGCGGCAGGTTGTCGGGTACTTCCAGGGCGAGGCGGAGCTGCTTGGGCTTGAGCTGGAGTTGAATGGTATCGGCAGCGAACTGCACGATGTCGTGCACGTGGCTGGGCTGGAAGTTGAGCTGAATGTTGCCTGATTCCAGGCGCGATACGTCAATCAGCTCCCCTACCAACTTCAACAGGCGCTGGTTTTCTTGCTTGAGGGTCAGCACTATGTTTTGCTGCTCGGGGTTGAGCGGACCGACTTTGCCGTTTTGCAACAGCTTTAAGCTGAAGTTGATACTGGAAAGCGGCGTTTTTAGCTCGTGCGACACGGTGGCCAGGAAGTTGGACTTGGCTTGGTCTAGTTTCTTGAACTCGGAGATGTTGCGCAAGGTCAGAATGGAGCCGACAAATTCGTTTTTGTCGAGGGCTTGGTTGAACCCGACCACATCGTGCACACTCAGGCGGTAGTACGCTTCTTCGCCTTGCTGCGCGATGGTAAGCAGTGGCGTTTCTTGCTCGCGCTTGGGCGGCGGCACATCTAGATGGCGCAGCATTTCCCGAAACAAGTCATTTTCGTTGGCTACTTCATCTACTCGCCGGCCTAGCAGCTGGGCAGCGGGCACGGCAAGCAAGGCGCTGGCTACCGGGTTGACCACAATGAGGCGCCGATTTTGGTCGACTAGTAGCAGGCCTTCATCCAGGGTATTGACGATGCTGGCTACCCGGTTGCGTTCGGCCATGAGTTCAGCCAGCGTGGAGGTGCGGTAGCTTTGCAATTGCACCAGCATTCGGTTGAAGCTTCGGCCTACGGTAGCCAATTCGTCGTGCCCTTCCACCGGAATCGAAGCGGTGAAATCTTGGTTAGCAGCGTGGTCGATGCTGGCTGAGAGCCGGCGCAGGGGCACAACGGCCGCCTCGGGCACACTCAGCACAAACAACAGCGAGGTGAGAACGGCGAAGGTGAGCAGGGCCAGCACGTAGCGCCGCTGCCGCAGGGCGGTGCGGTTGGCGACTTCGTTTTTGCGCGTGAGGGCCTGGGTGTTCAGGTTCATCATGGCATAGGTATCGCGCCGTAAGCGCCCAACGGCCTGGTTCCAAAGCTGGGCTGAGGTGGTATCGGAAGCTAGCAGCTGATTGAAATTCCCTACATCTTGAAACAGATTGTCTACCGCCTGCTGCTCGCCAGGCTCCGTTACGTTGCCAGCTTCCCGTGCCAACAGTTTCTCGAAAAGCGGTTGGGCTTGGGGGGCTCTTATGTTTGCGCCGTACTCCATCTGGTCCAGGGCGCTCAGCATTTGCTGGCCCAACTCCACCGAGTACAGGTTGTCTTTGAGCACGTTGCGGGCGGTGCGGTCCAGCTGGTTCAGCGAGTAGAGCATGAAGGCACTCACTCCCATCAGCAGCAACAGCATGGTTGCAAAAGCCAGCGTGATTTTGGTTTTCAGGGTCATGAGTTGCTTTAACTATAAATTCTGCTACTTGATTGACCGTCATGCAGAGCGCAGCGAAGCATCTCGCGTGCTGACGTCAGGGCTACTACTCTCACATCCGCACGCGAGATGCTTCGCTGCGCTCTGCATGACGGTTGACGTTCTATCCTACTGACAGTCATCAGTACGTTACCAAGTAAATATCTAGGTCTTGGGTGTGGCGGGCAACTTGCCGAATAAGGTCGTTGGTGACGCCGCGACGGGTGAGGCGGGCCCACCAATTTTTGCTGCCCGTCACGCCGCAGATTAGCAACGACACGTTTTTTTCGGCGGCTACGCGCCTTACTTCCGTTACAACATGGTCGGCTTTCACCCGCAGAATCTGGCCGCCTAGCTCGGTAGCCAGCTGCAAGTTATTGATGAGGTGGCGCTGAGCCGCCAGTCCTACCCTATCAGCCGATTCGGCGGGGGTTTGGACGTAGAGCACGTACCACTTGGCTCCGCCGAGGCGGTCGGCGAGGCGGGAGGTTTTGCGGATGATTTCCTTGGCGGCCCGCGCGTTGGTATTGATGCAGGCCAGCAGCCGGTCGGCGTTGCGGCGTTGAGGAGCTACGGCGGGGGCACCAGCGGCATCGGTTTCAATCTGGCGGCCGAGTTGGTTGGCTACTTCCCGTAGGGCCAGTTCGCGCAACTGCAACAGGTTTTCGGGCTGGAAGAAGTTCTTCAGCGCCGAGGGTACTTTCTGCAAATCGTAGATTTTGCCTTCCTCCAAGCGGGTGCGCAGCTCGGGCACAGTCAGGTCCACATTTACCACCTCATCGGCTAGCTTCAGCACTTGGTCGGGCACCCGTTCCTGCACGTCGGTGCCGGTTATCTTCTGCACTTGGTCGTGCAGGCTTTCCAGGTGCTGCACGTTAACGGCCGAAATCACCGAAATACCGGCCTTTACAAGCTGCTCCACGTCTTGCCAGCGCTTCTCGTTGAGGGAGCCCGGCACGTTGGTGTGGGCCAGCTCATCGACTACTACTACCGAGGGCCGGCGCTGCAAAATGGCTTGCACGTCCATTTCTTCGAGCATCCGGCCCTTGTAGAAAATCTGTTTGCGCGGCAGCGTCGGCAGGCCTTGCTGCTGCGCCTCGGTGCCCGCCCGCCCGTGCGTCACGACGTACCCCAACACCACATCAACGCCGTGCTGTAGCAAGTCATGGGCTTCTTGCAGCATGCGGTAGGTTTTGCCCACCCCTGCCGCCAGCCCAATGTATATTTTCAGCCGCCCGCGCCGCCGCTCCTGCACCAGCCGCAGAAACCGCTCGGCAGATTGGTCGCGTTGTTGGTCGTCAGTGGTGGAGGACATAAGGCGGGTTTCGTTTTCAACGGTCATGCGAATCATCCCGCGTGCTGACGTCAGGACTACTATTCTAACATCAGCACGCGAGATTCCTCGACAAGCTCGGAATGACGTTCTATGTAATTACTTATATCGGTTAAAACGAAATGGCAATGCTCGATGTGATGTTGCCGTAGTTGTCGGTGGGTTGGTCGTTTCGGTCGGTTAGGAAGGGCTGAGGGGAGCGGAAGCCGCGGCCTTCTATCCGCACTACCACGTTGCTGATGGGCGCGTAATCGAGGTTGAGAGAGGCGGCCCGTATTTTCAAATCTTGGTCGGAAGCTACCGGCGAAATCGAGTTGATGATGACGCCCCGGTTGGCGTTGTAGTACTCGCCGCGCAGGGTGGTGCTCCACTTGTCGGCTAGCTTGTAGCGCACGAAGGCGGCCCCGGTGTGCCAGGTGTCGTCTTTGCCGCCACGTTCGGCTCTTTCTTGCTTGCCCACGTCGAATACCACAGCCAAGCTCAGCCGGTCGGTGGCGGCGTAGGAAGCATAGAAATCGTGGAAGTAGCGGCGGCGCCGGGCCAGGTCTTGGGGTTGCTCGTTGCCGTAGAACGTGCTGCTGTTGATAAGCAGCTTATCGGTGGGCTTCCACTGAATTTGGGTGCCAATGGCCTTTTTCTGATTGTTCTCGCGGATATTTTGCCAGCCGTTCAGTACCAGGCCGGTCAGGGTCAGCTTGGGGTCAACCTCGTAGGTGAAGCGCACCCCGGCTTCGTAGTACGGCGAGTTTTCAGCCATCAGGGAGCGGGTCAACGTCCAGTTGTCTTTACTGATGGCCGACTCGAAGCCGATGTGCGAACCGAAAATACCGGCATCCAGCCACGCCTTCTCGAACGGTCGGAAACCGGCGTAGGCTTCGTAGATGTGCTTGAACACCTGGTCTTCGGCGGCGTAGTTGGCGGCTACGTAGGTGCCGGCGTGCAGCCCCAAAGCACCGCGCACTTGCCCGTTGTCGTAGCGCATCCCGATGATGGCGTTGTTGACGGTAAACTCGTTTTGCCGGTCGTGCGAGTACAGGAAGCCTGGCCGGTCTTGGGTGTCGGCGTGCTTGAAATCGTAACCGTAGTAGCCATCCACAAAGCCGTAGAAAGTCAGCGGGTTGGGGGTGGCTTCGGCGGGCGCAACTTGCGGCGGCACTACTTGCGTGGTATCGGTTACGGGAGTGGTTTGCGCCAGTGCATTGCTAGTAGCGGCGGCAGTGGCAGTAAGGGCGAGGCCCAAGGTCAATACGTGGTTCATGAAGGAGCGCCTGCTGTTGCGAGGCGAAGTAGGATTAGCGGTTTTTCTGCCGACTGACAGGCAAACTAGTTCTTTCAAGTAAAGCTTCGAGGAAGTGGCCTAGACTGCGGCGGCCTGCCCCTGATTAGTGGCGAATCGGCGCCAATTCATCCAGGGCCAAGTTCAGACGCAATACGTTCACAGTAGCCGGGCCAAAGAACACAATGATAGGCTCGTCGATGTGGCTTTTCACCAGCTCCCGAACCCGCTCCACCGGCACGTTCCGCAGACGAGCAATCCGCTCCACCTGCGCGTACGCCCCGGCTGGCGACAAGTGCGGATCGAGGCCCGAACCGCTGGCCGTAACTAGTTCGGCCGGCACTTGGTTACGCGTTACCGTTGGGTTTTGCTGCAAGAAAGCCCCCGCCCGGGTCTGCACTTCTTTCAGGTATTCGGGGTTGCTCGGGCCTTTGTTGGAGCCGGCCGAGCCGCTAGCGTTGTAGTCCACGGCGGACGGGCGGGTGTTGAAGTACTCGGGCCGGTCGAATTTCTGGCCGACGTTGGCGAAGCCCACCACGCGGCCTTTATGACTCACTTGTACGCCCTCTCCTTTACCCGGCGAGAGTTGCGCCGCGCCCCACACAATAGCGGGGTACACCACGCAGCACAGCACGAGCATGGCAAGAGAAAGACGGAATGCAGGAAGCAGGTTATTTTTCATGAGAAGGTAGAAGCAAGGAGTTTGGAGCTAGAATCGGTTAGCCCGATGAGCTAAGACTAGAAGCTAGTTCCCCTCCTTCTTTCAAGGAGGGGTGCCCGGAGGGCGGGGTGGTGAAGCCGTTTGAACGACTTGCGACTGAATCGGTGGAAAACTGGATTGTTGTTTCATTTGACGGTTGAATCGCGCTGCCGGGTCGTTCATTACAAACACCCTCCGCAACGATGTCAACCACTCCTGGGGCGACTGCGCCGCCGCGTCTCCTCGTCAGATGAGGAGGAAGTCTAATGTCCTATCAGCTACAGGAACACGCCTACCACCAAGTCAATCAGCTTGATGCCGATGAAGGGGACGATGACGCCACCGAGGCCATAGATGAGCAGGTTGCGGCGCAGCAAAGCGGAAGCGCCAATGGGTTTGTAAGCCACGCCGCGCAGGGCCAGCGGCACCAAAGCCGGGATGATGATGGCGTTGAAAATCACGGCGCTCAGGATGGCCGACTGCGGCGACTTCAGGCCCATAATATTCAAGGCGCCAAGGGCCGGAATGGCGACCATAAACAAGGCTGGCACGATGGCGAAGTACTTGGCCACGTCGTTGGCGATGCTAAAGGTGGTGAGCGTGCCGCGGGTCATGAGCAGCTGCTTGCCGATTTCCACTACCTCGATGAGCTTGGTGGGGTCGTTGTCGAGGTCGACCATGTTGCCGGCTTCCTTGGCGGCTTGGGTACCGGAGTTCATGGCCACTCCCACGTCGGCTTGGGCCAGGGCGGGGGCGTCGTTGGTGCCGTCGCCCATCATGGCTACCAGCTTGCCTTGCTGCTGCTCGTTGCGGATGTAGGTCATTTTATCCTCAGGCTTGGCTTCGGCAATGAAGTCGTCAACTCCCGATTTTTCTGCAATGAACTTGGCCGTGAGCGGGTTGTCGCCGGTGACCATCACGGTCTTGATACCCATTTTGCGCAGGCGCTCAAACCGTTCCTGAATGCCGGGCTTAATGATGTCTTGCAGCTCCACCACCCCGAGCACCCGGTCGTTTTCACTGACTACCAGCGGCGTACCACCGTTGCTGGCCACGGCGTCGGTGCGTTGCGTGACTTCCTGCGGGAAGGGCTGGTTGGCTTTCACGGCGAGCTGGCGGATGGCATCGGAGGCGCCCTTGCGGATGCGGGTCCCATTGGCGAGCGTCACGCCGCTGCTGCGGGTTTCGGCCGTGAACTTGATAAGTTCGGCACCCTCCAAGCGGCTACGCAGGGCTTGCGGGTCCACTTGTTTTTCGCGGGCCAACTCCACAATGGATTTGCCTTCGGGCGTATCGTCGGAGAGCGACGACACGGTGGCAAACTCAATGAACTGCCGCTCATCGACACCCGGCGCGGGCCAGAAGTGGGTGGCTTTGCGGTTGCCGATGGTGATGGTGCCGGTTTTGTCGAGCAGCAGCACGTCGATGTCGCCGGCCGTTTCCACAGCTTTGCCGCTCTTGGTGATGACGTTGGCGCGCAACGCCCGGTCCATGCCCGCAATACCAATGGCCGAGAGCAAACCGCCAATGGTGGTCGGAATCAAACACACAAACAGCGCAATGAAGGCGGAAATGGCAATGGGCGTTTTCGAGTAATCGGCAAATGGCGCCAAGGTCACGCACACAATCACGAACACCAGCGTGAAGCCCGCCAGCAGAATGGTGAGGGCAATTTCGTTGGGCGTTTTCTGCCGCGAAGCGCCTTCCACCAGCGCAATCATCTTGTCCAGAAACGATTCGCCGGGCGCCGTCGTCACCACCACCCGAATCCGGTCCGACAGCACCTTGGTACCGCCCGTCACCGAGGATTTGTCGCCACCCGCTTCCCGAATCACCGGGGCCGATTCGCCAGTAATAGCCGACTCATCAATGGTGGCTAGCCCCTCGATAATCTCGCCATCGGTCGGAATGATCTCGCCGGCTTCCACAATGAACTCCTGCCCTTTCTGGAGCTGCGAGGAGCTAACCGAGGTGATGTTGCCGTTGGCGTCGATAACGCGGGCGGGGGTTTCTTCGCGGGTTTTGCGCAGGGTTTCGGCTTGGGCTTTGCCGCGGGCTTCGGCAATGGCTTCGGCGAAATTGGCGAACAGCAAGGTCAGGAACAGCACCAGAAACACGGTGAAATTGTAGCCGAAGCTGCCTTGCGCGGCATCAGGCTGCACCAGCAGCCCGAGCGTCACGAGCAGCATCACCACCGTCCCGACTTCCACGGTGAACATCACCGGATTGCGAAACATGATGCGCGGGTCGAGCTTCACGAAAGCCTGTTTCACAGCTTCGGATAGCAGCTCGGGTTGAAATAAGGATTGAGATTTGGAAGCCATTTTGAATACCCCACCCCCCGGCCCCCTCCCCTCCGGGAGAGGGGGAGCCTGACGACGATGTCATGGGTAAATGTGTTGCGCATTCTTGCTGCACAACTGTGAATAATGATGTTAGAGACTATCCAATGCCCCTCTCCCGGAGGGGAGGGGTTGGGGTGGGGTTAGTACAGCGAGAAATGCTCGGCCAGCGGGCCTAGCGCCAGGGCGGGGAAGAAAGCCAGGGCGGCAATGATGACGATGACAGCCAGCACCATCACCCCGAAAGTGGCCGTGTCGGCGGGCAGGGTGCCGACGCCTTCGGGGGTGTATTTCTTGCGGGCCAACAGGCCGGCAATGGCTACCGGCCCGATGATGGGCAGGTACCGCGACAAAAGCAGCACCACGCCGGTGGTGATGTTCCAGAATGGTGTGTTGTCGCCGAGGCCCTCGAAGCCCGAACCGTTGTTGGCAGCCGAGGAGGTGTATTCGTAGAGCATTTCCGAGAAACCATGGTAGCTAGGGTTGGCCAGCCAGCCGGCGTATTCGGTGGGGTTGCCCACGTAGGTGTGCGCGGCTAAGGCCGTGCCCGCCAGAATCAGCAGCGGGTGCAGCAGCGTTACGATGACAGCAATTTTCATTTCGCGGGCTTCGATTTTCTTGCCCAGGAACTCGGGCGTGCGGCCCACCATCAGCCCGGCCACAAACACGGCAATGATGAGGTAGGCGAAGAAGTTGAGCAAGCCCACGCCGCAGCCCCCGTAAAAGGCGTTGGTCATCATGCCCAGCAGCTGGCTCATCCCCGAAATCGGCATGAACGAATCGTGCATGGAGTTGATGGAGCCGCAGCTGATAACCGTGTTGGTGATAGACCAGTAGGCAGAAGCCGCCGCACCGAAGCGCATTTCTTTGCCTTCCAGCGCGCCCAAGCTTTGGTCGACGCCCATGTGGCTGATGGCGGGGTTGCCTTGCAGTTCATAGTACACCGTGGGAGCTAGCAGGGCCACAAAGCCGATGGTCATCACTCCGAAAATCATCAATGACAAGCGGCGGCGCTTTAGGTAGAACCCCAGCGCGAAAATCATGGCCATCGGGATGATGGTGAGGGCAATGTTTTCGGTGGCGTTGGTGAGGTAGTTGGGGTTTTCGAGCGGGTGGGCTGAGTTGGCTCCGAAGAAGCCGCCCCCGTTGGTACCCAGCTCCTTGATGGCCACCATGGCCGCCACCGGCCCGCGCGACACGGCCACCGAATCGCCCTGCACAGTTACGAGTTGCTGCTTGCCTTGCAGGGTCATGGGGGTGCCGTTGAACACGAGAATCAGGGCCACCACGAGGGAACCCGGCAGCAGCAACCGCGTGATACTCTTCACGAAGTAGTCGTAGAAGTTGCCCAGCTTGTCGGTGGTGCGGGTTTGCAAGGCGTTGATGACCACTACGGCAGCGGCAATACCCGTAGCCGCCGACACGAATTGCAGGAAGGTGATAACCACTAGCTGCGAGAGGTAGCTCAGCCCCGATTCGCCGGAGTAGTGCTGGAGGTTGCAGTTCACCAGAAACGAAATGGCCGTATTGAATGCCAGATCGGGCGTCATGGAGGGGTTGCCGTCGGGGTTGAGTGGCAAGGCGCCTTGCGTACACAGCACCACCATGGCCAGCAGGAACCACACTAGGTTGATGGTCAGTAGCGCCACCATGTGCTGCTGCCAGGTCATGTCGCGCTTGGCATCAATGCCGGAAAGGCGAAACACTCCCCGTTCGAGAGGAGCCAGAAAATCCAGGGCGTTCTTTTCGCCTTTGAACACGCGCGCCAGATAACGGCCCAGCGGAATGGCTAGCACCAACGTCAGCAAGTAGATGCCGATGATGCCTAGTAGTTCAGAATTCATATCAGTTGAAAATGCGGGGCTGGTTGCCGGTTTCAGCGAGGTGGTAGTGGCCAAGGCGCTTCTTCGTGGGCAACCAAAAAGGTTAGAATCGTTCGGGCTTGAGCAGCACGTAAATCAGGTAGCCAAACACGGCCAGCGACAAGACAAAGAGGGCAATCATCATGGGGAGAGCCGGGGCTAGATGTGGTCGAAAAACTCGACGGATTTAAAGAAGAGCCAGAAGCCAGCGCAGCCGGCCGCGGTGAGCAAGGGAATCATAAGAGCAGGTGCCATAAGTGCCAGATTGTTGACGTGCGCAGTCCCACTTGCCAATCCCGACCCGGTTTGCTTTCTCCCCTACTCTCCCCCTTGTATCAAGCTGATTATCAACGATTAATTTTTCATTGCAATGGCTGCAAAAACATGCGGGCACAAAAAAACCGGGTCATTCTGACCCGGTGCGTCGGTCAGAATAACCCGGTTTAGTGGAGTTGCAGAGACGCGAAGTGCCCCATCTCTACATCGTGCTGATCCTACAGCCCGTACTCTTGAATCTTACGGTAAAGGGTTTTGGTGCCAATACCGAGTTGTCGGGCGGCTTCCATTTTGTTGCCGCCGGTTTCTTGCAGCACCGCTCGGATCTGGCGCTTTTCTAGGGTACGCAGGGTTTTATCGGAGGCTTCATCGGCTACTGGCTCCGCGGCGAAATATTGAAACTCGGTAGGCAGGTCATCTACAGTTAGCGTGTCGGTGTCGGCGAGGATGGCGGCGCGCTCCAGCACGTTTTTCAGTTCCCGCACATTGCCGCGCCAGTCGTGGCGCTGAAGCTGCGTCAGTACTTGTGGCTCCATGCCGCGCAGGCGCTTGCGCAGCTTGGCGGCGTAGAAGTGCAGGAAGTGCGTGGCCAGGGGCTCGATGTCTTCGCGGCGGGCATTGAGCGGGGGCACGGCCACGGTGAACACGGCCAGGCGGTAGTAGAGGTCGGGGCGGAAATGGCCTTCTTCGGCTTCTTGGCGCAGGTTGCGGTTGGTGGCGGCCACAATGCGCACGTTCACGGATAGGGGCTTGGTGTCGCCAAGCTTGGTGAAGCTCTGGGTCTCGAGCACGCGCAGCATCTTAGCTTGCAGCTCGAGCGGCAGCTCCCCGATTTCATCGAGAAACAACGTACCGCTATTGGCCTCCTCCATCAGCCCCCGCTTATCAGCCAGGGCCCCGGTGAAAGCGCCTTTGCGGTAACCAAATAGCTCGGACTCCAACAAGTCCTTGGGAAAGGCACTGCAATTGACGGCCACGAACGGCTTACTGCGGCGCGCACTGGCCGTGTGGATAGCCTGCGCAAACAGCTCCTTGCCCGAACCCGTAGGGCCTTCCAGCAGCACCGTGCTATCAGTTGGTGCCACGCGCAAGGCCAGCGCTTTGGCCTGCGCAAGTGGGGCCGAATGTCCGATCATTGAATCGAAGGTAAACGGCGAGGTGAGTTGCTTTTCCAGTTCGGCTACGCGGCGCTGCAGGCGGGCTTTGTCGGCGGCACGCTCCACGACCACCACGAGCTGGTCGTCGGAGTCGCCTTTAGTTAGGTAGTCGAAAGCGCCTTGCTTCATGGCCTGGACGCCATCGGCAATAGTGCCAAAGGCTGTCATCAGGATGACCTCGGCCAGCGGCGCCACGGCTTTGTAGCGCGGCAGCAAGCTCAGGCCGTGGCCGTCGGGCAGCTTCACGTCCGACAGCACTACTAAGATTTCGGAAGCGTATTGCTGCAGTAGCTCAAGGCCACGCCGGCTGTCTGGAGCCGCTACTACTTTGTATTCTTCTAATTCTAGCACGCGCTGCAGCAACTGGCGCAGGCTTGCTTCGTCGTCTATTAACAGCAGGGTTCCCTTGGACATATAGGTGGCAAAAGTAACAGCAATAGTTCAGGAGCAAGAATTCATTAGTGCCGCAGAACGGACGCACAACTTGAAGATTGGCACTTGGGTCGATTTAGAACAGGAAAGCTCTTTGGTGTTTTTAGGAGCTGAACTAACTAGCTGCGTTGCAGGCTCAACCGAAACAGAACAGCCCAGCTGCTTGCTGTAATACACATTCCTACCACATCCGTTGTTGTGCTTGGTGCGTATAGTCTCCCAACGATATGTCAACCACTCTCACTAAACTTCTCTCACATGTTTAAGAATATTCTGTCTCTCAGCGCTTTAACATTAGTCCTCTCTGTTGGCACCGCTACGGTTTCACTAGCTCAAAGCGATGTTAAGACCAAGTCGGACGACGAAAAGACCAAGATGAAGGACGGCGACATGGTTACTAAAACCAAAGTTGCCGATGATGGCAAATTAAAGCTGAAGGGCAAAGCCAAGGACGGCAGCAAAATGAAGGCTACCACCAAGCCCCGCGAAGGCAAGGACATGAAGGACATGCAAATGAGCAGCACGGGTGCGGCAACCAACATGAGCACCTCCGGCGGTGTGATGGTGGGCGGCGCCATGATGACGCCCGATAAAGACATCGTTGATAATGCGGTAGGTTCTTCAGAGCACACCACCTTGGTAGCCGCTGTGAAAGCGGGTGGTTTGGTGGAAACCCTGAAGGGCGCTGGTCCTTTCACGGTATTTGCCCCCACCAATGCGGCGTTTGAAAAGTTGCCGGCTGGCACCGTCAACACACTGGTGATGCCCGAGAACAAGCAGAAACTGACCACCATCCTAACCTACCACGTAGTACCCGGCCGCCTGATGGCCGCCGACCTCAAAGATGGCCAAACACTAACCACCGTGGAAGGTGAAACGCTAACCGTATCAGCCAAAGGAGGCTCGGTAATGCTGCGCGACGCTAAAGGCGGCACGGCCACCGTAACAACGCCAAATGTGGTATCCAGCAACGGTATCACTCACGTCATTGACGCCGTATTGATGCCTACTAAGTAAGCATCAGGCTGCTGACAGCAAACCTGTCACGCAATCAGCAACTTACGAAAAGACCCGCCTTAGTAAGGCGGGTCTTTTTTCGTTTAGGGCAGAGAAAGGTGCCTGTGAATTATCCAGTTGTAACCAAGGATTTAACAAATAGACAATCCAACCTACACCCGGAATTACGACCTTTGAAATGGTTGTTCCTCACTCAGACTTCTCTTTTCAATGAAACACCTCTTCTCTCGCATACTAGGGGCAGTATTGGCTTTCACTAGCCTGGCCACTTCGGCTCAAGTAATGCCTCCTCCCCCACCCGTTACGCTTCAGGGGCAGCCGTTGAAACGTTGGCTGCGCCAAAACTGGTACGACGGCCAGCGCACCGTGCTTAGCTACAGCGCGGCCCGTGGCAAAATGTACAATTACATCGACAACCAGAACGGCAGCGTGGTGTGCGTCTACTCGGGCTACACCGAAAACACGCCGCTCGACTCCGTCAGCACCAACCCCGGCGTGGTGACCCGGATCAACTGCGAGCATTCCATTCCGCAGTCGTGGTTCAATGAAACCGTGCGGATGCGCTCCGACATTCACCACCTTTTCCCTACCTACGACACGTGGAACTCCGATCGGGGCTCGGACCCATTTGCTGAAATTCCGGATGCCCAAACGCTGAAATGGGTACGGGGCACGCAAAGCCAAAACACCATTCCTACCACCAACATCAACGAGTGGAGCGAGGACACTAACACGCAATTCGAGCCGCGCGAAGATCACAAAGGCAACTTGGCCCGGGCAGCGTTCTACTTCTACACCATGCACCAGGGCCAGGCATTCGATGCCGGCAAGGATACCATCACCGCTTTGGCCGATCTGAACACGCTGTATCAGTGGCACCTCGCCGACCCGGTAGACGCTCGGGAGCGGGAACGGAACCGGCGCACGGCCAAAAGCCAAGGCAACTTCAACCCTTACATTGCTTACCCTGATTTGGTAGCCCGCGCCTACGGCTTTCAAGTGGTTCCCACGTTTAGCTTCGCAACAGCTACCGGCAGTGTAAGTGAGGGCAACACCGGCACCACCACCTACACCACCACCGTAACGCTGACGCCCGCACCTACTTCGACGATTATTGCAAATGTGCTTCTCAACCCCGTTACTTCCACCGCCCTTGAAGGTTCCGATTTCACATTCATCTGGCCTCAAATTCTGATATTCACACCTGGCATGACCCGCCAGACGGTAACACTAACGGTGAACGGCGACACCACACCCGAAGCCGACGAAACCGTAGTGCTGCGGCTTCTACCAACGACCCTTGGAGGAGCGGTTGGGGCACCAGCCACGCACGAGCTAACGATTACTAACGACGACGGCACGCCGCCTTCAGTGCGTTTTGCGGCCGCTACGGGCTCTGTTACGGAGGGCAACGCTGACACCACCACTTACACCGTGAACGTAACGGCCGAGAATATTCCGGCAGGTGGCGTGACGGTGCCGGTTGCAGTGGATGCTGCCACTACTACGGCCACGGCCGCTGATTTCCTTCTGAATACCAATTCGTTGACCTTCGCAGCAGGCACGGCCACCCAAACGCAAGCCGTGACAGTAACGGTAACCGGCGACGCCACTCCCGAACCCAACGAGACAGTGCGTTTGCGCCTCGGTACGCCAACCAACGCGGCCGTGCTCTTGCTTGCGCCCACCGCTCATACGCTTACCATCCTCAACGACGACCAGGCCCCAGCAGGCTCGCCTTGCACCGACCCGTACTTCTCGGAATATGTGGAAGGATCGGCGACAAACACTAAGGCGCTGGAGATTTTCAACCCTACCTCATCCCCCATCAACCTAGCTGCTTACCGCATCGATTTGTATGCCAATGGCTCGAATACGCCCACTGCCACGCAATTGCTCACCGGTACCATTGCGCCCGGCGACGTGTATGTGGTAGCTAACACAGGCGTGGTATCGCCGGTAGTTTTAGCCCAAACTGACTTGCAGTCGGCGGTTGGGTTCTTCAACGGCAATGACGCCATTGCCTTGATGGAAGGCTCCGACACGCTTGATATAATTGGCGTAGTAGGCGTAGACCCAGGCTCCACCTGGACTATTCCCGGCGGCTCAACCACCAACAATACGCTTGTGCGCCGGCCCAATGTGGCTCGCGGCGAAGGCCGCTGGAGCGTAGCCGCCGCCACTTGGCAGGCGCTGGGCACCGATGTGTACACCAACGTCGGTAGCCACACCAGCGCGGCTTGTGTAGTTAGCTCCACTACCAAAAACGCGCCGCTGAATACTGGCTTGGCGGTGTACCCCAACCCGGCCGCAACCACCGTGCAGGTGCAAGTATCCGGCTTGCGCGGCCGCCATTCGGCGAGTATTAACCTCTACAACGCGCTGGGCCAGTTGGTACTAGCCCAAACCCAGCCCCTAACCGGCGCCGAAACGGCCACCCTAGACGTCCAGAAGCTCCCAGCCGGCCTCTACTCTGTCCGGGTGACGGTTGATGGAACACGGTACACCAGCCGCGTGGCCGTGAAGCCGTAGCGTGGTGCTACGAGCAACCTTTACAACACTCTTTACCCGAAAAAGCCGCGGTTCCAATACGGAGCCGCGGCTTTTTGGTGCGTTAATGTTATTCGGGAGAATTTCGGCCTACTTCGCCAGCAAATCCTGGTACTCGGGGTGGCGCTTGACGTAAGCGGCCATGAATTTGCAGCTGGTAAGCACGCGCAAGCCTTGCTCACGGGCGTAGTTGAGTCCTTCCTGGGCCAGCGCCTCGCCTACCCCTTTGCCGCGCAACTCTTCATCGACGAAGGTGTGGGCGAAATCAATGGTTTCGGGGTTGGGCTGGCTGTAGGCTAGTTCGGCCGAGTGCCCATCAACGGTGGCAGTGAATTCTTGGTCTTGAGGCTGGTGCTGAATAGGGAACGACATAAAGCAGAGGAAAATGAGGGTCGGAAAGTGAAACAAAGAATCCGCAGGGAGTACGTAGCCCGGATTATTTTGGCCGTATCCTAACCACATACCGCCCAGCCTGCGTATGCTAGCCAGGGCCACTGCCCTACAGTCTTCCTTGTTCCCACCTCCAGTTTTTTCACTGATGCAAACGAACCCTTCTTCCAGCGACAATACTTCTGACAACGCGGACGATTTCAACAACGCACCCAACAAGTATCCTGATAATCTGGAGCGCGGCGTCAACGATCCGAACGACCATAGCCACATTTCCAATCCCAGCACCAGTGGCACGCCCCAGTACGGCGACTTCGGGCATCCAGAGTCACCAACTGCTTCCAACAACCAGCAGCCCGACCGCCGCGCAGGCGCCAACCCTGATGGCCAAGCGGCCCCCAGCACCGTTGACCCCTTGCAGCGGGGCAGCGTACCGCAAAACCTGGACCCGCAAGCCGCTGACCTAACCAAGGACGACAGCTACGAAGACCAGCGCGAAGGCTGGGCCAAAGACGATCCGCGCTACGGTGGAGGCACCCGCAACTGGGCTACCAACGAGCCAGCCAACCATAGCACGGGCGCCGAGCCGGAAACGGCTGATTCGGAGCGTACCAACCCCAACGACGGCAGCAACGACAACCCCGACGAGTTCAGCGCTTTGCGCAAGGATGGCGGCTTGGGAATCCCGGGCAAGTAAACGCCTCTTGCGCCTGAACTCTCTTTCGTATTTCCATCTTACTCTCCACCATCATGGCAGATAAAAACAACCAGCAGCCGCAAGAATCGCAAGATGCGGCCGCTGCACTCGATCCGCAGTCGGGTGCCAACCTGACCGACGAACAGCGCAAGCACCGCGAGGAGCTGTATGGCTACAAAAAAGACGAGGAAGGCACCCTCGATACCTCTGACCGGCTGGAAGCTGAAACCACGGGCATTCCGGAAGACACCAACCATGGCCCTGACGCTTCCAACCGCATGAACCACGAAGGTGAATTCTCGGACCCGGGCTTCAACAACCCCATCGACGATAACAACCGCTAAGCTGTGTAAACACACCTAGCTGAAAAGCCTCCCGCATTGCGCGGGAGGCTTTTTTCGTTGGGGCAGTGAGTGTAACAGGCTCACAAGGTGCCTAGCCTGATTCGTGTGGCTAACACAGTTATAGCGTCTACCTTGCGCAGGTTGGCGCGGCACCGCCTGTACGCCTAACTACCTTTAGGTGATAAAGCTCTGTCTATCATGATAATATTACACCCTCTGACGGCTACGCACTGGCTTGAAGTGCGAAACATTTACGAGGAAGGTATTGCCACCGGCAATGCTACGTTCACGACAACGGCTCCATCCTGGGAAGAATGGGACAGCAGCCACCTACCACACAGCCGCCTTGTGGCAGTGGAGGCCGACCAGGGTGGATTGAAGCACAACGTGTTGGGCTGGGCTGCACTATCCCCGGTTTCGGGGCGCTGCGTGTACGGTGGGGTAGCTGAAGTGAGCGTGTACGTGGCGCAGGAAGCGAGAGGGCGCGGCCTGGGCCGGCAGCTGTTGGCCGCATTAATTACGGAATCTGAAGCCAATGGTATCTGGACGCTACAGGCTGGCGTTTTTCCTGAAAACGTTGCAAGCATCACTATTCACCTGCAAGCGGGCTTTCGGGAAGTAGGCCGGCGTGAGCGAATTGGGAAGTTACACGGTATCTGGCGCGACACGCTACTGCTCGAACGCCGGAGCGCCTCGGTAGGAGCCGACGCAGCGCCGACCTGCGGCTCGTAGCCAAAGCCCCCTACTCCGGCCCTGGCGTTTAGTAAAGCCCAGTCAGGACGGATGTGGTATAGGCTACGGGCACTGCTAGATAGAGATAACGCCCGGGCCTGTTTACCCGTTCAGCTTGTTGGTATCTATCCGTTTTTCCACCTATGCCTGTTACACCCAATCACCTTGCATCGCGCCGGCAGTTTGTGCGGCAAGCCAGCTTAACGGCCGCCGTAGCTGCCATGGCCGGGCCAGCCGCCGCGCTGCCCCTTGCTGCGGCAAGCGCTACTACCAAAGACGAAACCCAACGCAAGCTCGGCTTCGCCATCGTGGGCCTCGGCAAGTTTGCCACCCAGCAGATGATGCCAGCTTTCAAAGACTGCAAGCACGCCAAAATCACGGCTTTGGTCAGCGGCTCGCCAGACAAAGCCAAGCAACTGGCCGCCGAGTACGGCGTAGACCCCAAGAGCGTCTATAGCTACGACAACTTCGATTCCATCAAGGACAATCCGGCCGTTGATGTGGTGTACATCGTGCTGCCGCCTTCCCTGCACATGGAGTACACGGTGCGGGCCGCCAAAGCGGGCAAGCACGTGCTCAGCGAGAAGCCCATGGCCACTTCGGTAGCAGATTGCCAAAAAATGATTGACGCCTGCAACAAGGCGGGTAAAAAGCTGATGGTAGCCTACCGCGCGCAGTTCGAGCCGTTCAACCTGGATGCTATTGCGCGCATCAAGAAAGGCGAGCTAGGCAAGCTCCGCCAGATTACGGCCGACCACGGCCGCATTGTGAAGCCCACCGAAGAGAAGGCAGAAGCCTGGCGCGTGGTGAAGAAAACGGCCGGCGGCGGGTCACTCATGGACATCGGCATCTACTCCCTAAACGCCGCCCGCTACCTCACCGGCGAGGAGCCCGTGGAAGTAACGGCTCAAGAATACACCGACAAGTCGGACCCGCGGTTCAAGGAAGTGGAAGACGTGATTCACTTCACGCTGCGTTTTCCGAGTGGCGTGCTGGCCTCCTGCACCAGCGCATACAGCATCCAGGAAGTGAAGCGCTACCGCGTGTTTGGCGATAAAGCCTACCTCGACCTTGACCCGGCTACCGACTACTACAAGCACAACATGACCATCGGGACCAAGGAGGGCGAAATGAAAGCTAGCCTCAAGGAAGGCAACCAATTCGCCGCCGAGCTAGACCACATGGCTGAGTGCGTGCTGGAAAACAAAACGCCTAAAACACCCGGCGAAGAAGGCCTCAAAGACGTCCGCATCATCATGGCCATTTATGAGGCCGCCCGGACGGGCAAGAAGGTGAAAGTGTAAAGACACCCGCATACCAACACAAGGGCCGTCGGGCGGGAGCTTGCTCCTACCCGACGGCCCTTGTGTTGGTGTATAATACTTGGTGCGCTACAAACGCCAGCCTGCTTGCACGCCGCCGTAATAGTTGCGGCCAGGAGCGGGCTGGAAGTAGCGGTTGCCGAACGCATTGAGGTCGTTGCCGAGGGAATAGCGACGGTCGGTAGCATTCTCAACGCCGGCGAAAATATCCAACTCCAGGCGGTCTAGGCCAACAGCCGCGGCGGTGCGCCGCCAGCCGCCACGGGCTGCGAAGGTCCAGTAGCCCGCAGCTTCCACGGTGTTAGCATCGTTGAGGGGCAAACGTGCCTGGTGGTTGAGGGTGGGGCTGAGGTAGAACCCGAGCCGTTCGCTGAAGTCGAATCCGGCGCTGAGTGTGTGGGGTGCGGTGCCGGTGAGGCGGTTGCCGCTGAAGTCGTTGCCGCCCGACTCGTAGCGCCCGAAACGGTAGTGGTTGTAAGCGTAGCTCGCCCAGAGGCGCAGCCCGTACGGACCGGCAGCGGTAGGCGCCGGGCCCGCCGTGTTGGCTGAAGCTACGGCAGCGGCATCGGAAGCAGTTTGCCAGAGCCAGCCACTCAAGGCCGCTTCTATCCCGCGCTGGCGCGTGGTACCGGAGTTGGCGAATAACTGGGTGCCTTGCGCATCAGTACGCGACACAATGGTTTCGCGCAACCGAAAGTCATACGCGGCCACGTCGAAGGTCACTTGGTTGTTCAGCAGCTTGCCCCGCGTGCCTACCTCGTAGCTGGTGCCACGCTCGGCTTGCAGGTCGCGGTTGAGGGAAGCATCCGAAGTCCGAATTTCTTCTTCGGTGGGCGGCGAGAAACCACTGCTTACGTTGGCATACGCCGAAATCTGCGGCGTTAGCTCTTTAAGCAGCGCCACCCGCGGCGACACTTCGGGCTGAAAGGTCCGCTCGTACTGAAAGCCCGCCGACGGCGTTACGGCGTCGGTGAGCCGGTTGATGCGGTAGCGCAGCCGGTTGTAGCTGGCCCCCGCCGTGAGCAGAAAACCGGCTGGCAGCTCGTAATCTGCCTGCGCAAACCCAAAGCCCGTGACGGCCCGGATTTCATCGTCGTAGCGCAACGTGCCGGGAGTGCCGCCACGGTTTTGGTAGTTGCGGGAGCTTTCGAAGCCGTTTTGCAGTTCCGCGCCGCCCTGTAAACGCAGTGTACGGCCCGCCAACGTGGTGCGGTAATTCAGCACCGTGCGGCCGCCACCACCGAGCAACGTGTTGCGTTCCAAGTCCACCAAAAACGGCGTGGCAATGTTGCTGCCGGTGCCATACACGGTGGTTCGGCTGGAAAGCTGGTCGGTGAAGCGGTACTCGTAGGTGGCCCCGAGCAAGGCGGTGCGGGTGGCATAGCCTGCTTGCTGCTCCACTGTTCCAGGCGCCGTGGCCGTACCGGGCCGGGCCTGTCGTGGGTTGGCCTCGAACTGGGCGCGGGTAAGGCTGCCGGGTATGTCGTAGTCGAGGTCGGTGTACAGGGCGTGCACCGACAACGTGCTTTTCTCGGTGGGCCGCAGTTCGCCATCCAGTACCAGCACGTCGCGGCGCAGGCTGCTTTGCTCGCGGTAGCCATCGAGGGTTTGGCGGGCATACTGGGCGCGGAAGTAGCCGGTGGCAGTACCACTTTCTACTGCTACAGTGCTGCGGCGCAACCCATACGAGCCCGCCGTAAAGCCTGCTTGCACCCGGGTTTGGCCGGCTACAGGACGGCGGTTTTCAAGCAAGACCGCGCCTCCCGTACCGGCACCGTACACGCTGGCGGTCGGGCCCTTTATCACTTCCAGCCGACCAATCTGGCTGGGGTCGAGCAGGTTGAGGGCAGTGCTGCCGCTGGCTTCGGTGAAGGGAATGCCTTCGTAGTACACCTTCACGTTGCGCACCCCGAACGGCGAGCGGAGCGTACTGCCTCGCACGCTGAGGCGGTAGCTGGCTGTAGCTCGCTCCTCCAACCGCACACCAGGCAGCGTGTTAACGGCCTGCGTGAGGGCATTTTGCGGAAACCGCTCGAAGGTGGCAGCATCGACCACGCCTACTGCCGCCGCCGTGCGGCGCAACGGCAACTGCTGGCCGTAGCCAGTCACCGTGGCTTCGGGCAGGCGCACGGCGCTGGTGGTATCGGGAGCAGGCGTTTGGGCGAAAAGGGAAACGGGCAGCAGCAGCAAGGGCGCGGCGTAGCGGTAAGGCATAGTAAACAACAACAAGATTCGTTGCTGCTTAACCGTTAATTGGTATCCAGGGTTGGATTTCCAGACAAATTGGTATCTAATACGCTGTATTTCAACCGCGCCACCACACATACTGCTCTGCTACTAGTATGACTACGCTCTACCTGCCCCGCCGCCACCGCCGGCCTTTGCTGTTGCCCCGTGGCTTGGTAGCACTTGCCTTTCTGTTATTAATAGGCTGTATAGGGCTGATTGATCAGCCCCGGCTCCACCGCTATTCGGTGATGCAGCTGACTGTGCCTCGTATTTGTGACGAGCAGAAGGAGCCGTACGGGTTATGTGTAGACTTTGCCAGAGAAGCTGTGAAAAAGGGCCTTTGGCAAACCGCCGACTTCACAGGCAACGCAACGGCCGACAGCAGCAATTTGCGTTTAGCTCAGCGTCACCTCCGCGCTATGCACCATCACTCAACTACTAGTGGCTTACAAATCCGCTTTCACACCCAAGCGCGCTACGGCAGCTTACTAGATGTGCTGGACGATGTAAACCAGGCCAGCCTAACCAAGTATTTTCTTGATCTATACTCTCCCATTACAACGCTGTATGTGCTTCCAAGTCGCCGCACAACAGACTTTACTAGTAGCCCTGAACCCAAAGAACCTGTACCAATTGAATCCGCAACCACCACTGGCGTGACACGCTGGCTCGACCGTATCAGTAGCCACTTAGCGAAGCCGGCTTGGGGCACCAGTCTGTTAACGGGGTTGAGCGTTTGGTTGGCAGTGGCGCTTGGTCGGTGGTGGCTACAACATGAATAAAGCGCTTGTCTGCTTTTGCCCGATGACTGCACCTTGCGCTTATGGCGCTAGTACTGCACCAGGCACAAGCTCGTCCGTAACTTAAGCTCGACAAAAGCAGTTGAATAAGCTACTGTCTCGCTTCTCTCAACTTATGAAAACGACTTTACTTGCCGCCGCTTGCCTGGCCGGCTTCACTACTATTGCACAGAACGTGCCGCCGGAAGGCACCCCGTTCAAGATGACGGGCAACATCTACCTGCCCAAGAAACTGCCCGTTACCGAAGAACGCGTAAAGGCCCTGACCGTTCCGGCTGGCTTCACCGTCACGAAATACGCGGAGGGCCTGGACATGCCCCGGATGCTGGCGCAAGCACCCAATGGCGACATGTACGTCTCCAACCGCGTAAAAGGAACCGTAACTCTACTGCGCGACGCCAACAAGGACGGCAAAGTGGAAGTGATGCAGCAAGTGGCGCAAAAGCCGCACCTGCACGGTCTCGCCTTGAAAGACGGCAAGCTCTACATAGCCGCCGTGCGCGAATTATACGTGGCCGATGTGAAAGCTGATGGCAGCTTGGGCGAGCTCAAGACGCTGTACAAAGACTTGCCCGATGCCGGCCAGCACGCCAACCGTACCCTCAATTTCGGCCCCGACGGCAAGCTCTACCTCTCGGTAGGCAGCACCTGCAACGCCTGCGACGAAGACAACCCCGAAAACGCCACCCTGCTTCAGATAAACACCGATGGGTCGGGCCGCCGCGTGTACGCCACCGGCCTTCGCAACACCATCGGCTTCGACTGGCACCCCACCACCAAGGTGCTTTTCGGCATGGACCACGGCATTGATTGGCTCGGTGACGAAGACCAGCAGGAAGAGTTCAACCAGATAAAGGAAGGGGCTAACTACGGCTGGCCATCCATCATTGCCGATGGCAAGCCCTACCCCGCCAACAAGCCCAAGAGCGGCGAAACCTACGAGCAGTTCGACGCCAAAGCCGTGCGGCCGTTGCTGCTCTACAAAGCCCATTCTGCGCCCTTGGGCTTGGTGTTCAACCGCAGCCAACAGTTTCCGGCCGAGTACAAGAACGATGCTTTCGTGACCATGCACGGTTCTTGGAACCGTGCGCAGCCGTCGGGCTACAAAATCGTGCGGGTGCACTTCAACGAGCAAGGCCAGCCCCAACAGTTCGAGGATTTTGTAACTGGCTGGCTGGTGGAAGGCGGTAAGGCAGAGTTCGGCCGCCCCTGCGCCATTGTGCAGGCCGCTGACGGAGCCTTGTTGGTATCAGACGACGACAACGGCGTGATATACCGGGTGGCGTATGCGGGCACCACCAAAGCTGCCGCCAAGCCCAAGAAGAAGAGTTAGAAGCCAGTAAGTAGATCCTAGAACTTAAAAGCTCCCCTCCTCGAAAAGGCAGGGGAGCTTTTAAGTTCTAGCTTTGTTTTAGAGCCCAGCTGCCTTTACTGCTTTATGCCTGCCCTTTCCCCCGACTTACGCAAAGCCTTATTCAACCTTCCCCAGCGCGAAAAAGACCAGCTCCTGGCACGCCTCGTGGCGCAGGATTCTGTGCTGACAGAGCAACTGACGTTTCGGCTGCTGGAGGGCGAGGATGCGCTGGAAATTCGGCGTGAGCGGCTGCGCACCCAGGTAGATGACCCCGTGCGCGGCTACCATCAAACCCCCAACGACCTGCTCCATATTGTGCGGCAATTGCAAGCCCGGCTCGCCTACCACGCCCGCATCACTGGTGACACGCTTGGCGAGGTGGAACTAACCCTGCGGCTGCTCACCAATATATTTCGCCACCAGCCGGCCGCCGTAGCGCAACTGCACGGTCCTACCCAGCCGTTGCTTCAGCACCTAGCGCGCCGCACCCACGATACCCTGAAGCAAATCAGCAAGCTGCATGAAGACTACCACGTGGAGCTAGCGCCGGCGCTCAACGAGCTATTGCCGTTGCTGTACGCCTCGGCCGCAGCCCCGTTGGCCCGCGAGCTAGGCATCCCAGCTACCTTCCATTGACAACGCATTCCGCTTCGGTTTTAAGCTGGTGCTAGTTCTCTCCGTGCCGTGGAACCCCATTGCATTTTATAGGTGTCTTGTGGGAAGTGGCGTACAGCTACCTTATCGGAGCGTGCTTGCTACAAACACCTGGTTTTAGCCAGTGCTGGCAGAGAGGGAAAATTAGGCTGGATTCGCTGTCAGACAAGGCGTACTGTGAGGCAGTTATGTTGCGGCTAACGCTCGTGTTGGGAACATAGCGCATCCTTTGCGCGGTAAAAGCTGTATCTTATTCTATCAGCATTCCAAACCCTAGCATCCCCCTGCCATGTCCTCTATTCCTTCTCCCGAGCACGTACGCGTGCCTCAGCACCTCTCCGACAACGATATACGCCAGGCCCTCGACGACCTAGATTCCAAAATCAAAACCTTGCGCAACCGGGCTCACGCTACCACCGAAGGCGCGCCTCATACCTACCACGAGCACATAGCTATGCTGGAAGCCAAGCGCAACAAGCTGGCCGAGCAGCTGGGCCCTGCGCCAGCCTCTGACGCCAAACCGACCGACCAAGACCACAGCACCTGGAGCGAAATCTGGCACGGCATCGAGAACCTGCGCAACGACCTACGCAACATCATTTAAGCAGCAGCTACATTCGGTTTTCATACTTGCACGAAGCAGTAGGATAGTAGCGCAGAAGCCACAGGAAATTCGTTCCGCGCTACTGCCTGTACAGCCGAGTTGAAAGGGCGCTCCTACACGAGCGCCCTTTTTTGATGTGGCTTCAGCAGTTTGTGCTTGGTTGGTGGCTGATAGCAGTGAATCAGAGGGATCAGCCCGTATCCTTTCAACCCGCGTTTCTTGCAGTTCAGAAGGTGAATTTACCGTTCGCTGAAATCCTGTTTCAGCCGGGTTCAACACACCTTAGGTTTGGGTCATCAATCAACTAACCCTTTCCACTGACCATGAACTTCCCTGCTACCCTCCGTCCTGTTTCGTTTTGCGCATCATTGCTTTTGGCCGGGGCGTCCTTGCTCGCCGCTCCAACCGTAGCCGCTGGCGCAAGCTTCTCTCCTTCCGCTTCGGTCACCACTGCTGACAGCCCCGCAGCCCACCCTAACTTCACGGTGCGAGTAGTGGGCAAAGGCCAGCCGATGCTCCTAATCCCGGGCCTGACTTGCCCCGGAGCGGTGTGGGACGAAACGGTGGCGCGCTACCAGAAGCAGTACCAGTGTCACGTGGTATCGTTGGCGGGGTTTGGTGGCACGGCGGCTCCCGCTAGCCCTAACCAGCTCTTGCTGAACGTGCGCGACCAGTTGCTGACGTACATCAAAACCCAAAAGCTCAACAAACCTGTTATTGTAGGACATAGTCTGGGCGGCTTTATGGGGCTGTGGTTGAGCGCAACTGCTCCCGAGGCAATTGGGCCGTTGGTTGTGGTAGATTCTCTGCCGTTTTTGGCGGCCGTACAAAACCCAACCCTTACGGCAGAGGCTGCCAAACCCATGGCTGAAGGCATGCGCCAGCAGATGGCCAAAGGCGGAATGACAGCTGCCGCCCAGCGCCAAATGGTGGCGGGCATGGTCACGGATACAACCCGGCAAGCGCAGCTAGCCCGTTGGGGTACGGCCTCCGCCCCCGCCATCGTGGCCCAAGCCATGTACGACCTTTACACCACTGACCTGCGCGCCGACATTGCCCGCATTCAGCAGCCTACGCTAGTGCTCGGTGCCTGGGCCGCCTACCAGCAGTACGGCAGCACCAAGGAAAGCACGCGCGCCGTTTTCGCGCAGCAGTACGCCAAGCTTCCGCAGCATCGCATCGAAATGTCGGAGGCCGGCAAGCACTTTCTGATGTACGACGACACGAATTGGTTTTTCGCCCAGACCGATGCCTTTCTGAAGCAGAACACTATTGCCAAGAAGTAGGCAACTACCGGCGTTTCGGGTGCTTTTCCAGCCTTTAAAGCCCCCGAAACGTGAGAACCTACGATATTGGCCGGACACTTCTTTAAAGCATCACGCTCTGCAACACCTTTATGTTACTTGAAAAAGAATTCACGGCGCTACAACTCGAGCTGTCAGTGAAAGCAAAGAACGGGCTCGACTTTATTGCCGCGGCAAGCATCGTCTGGACGGCAATAGCCTTCATCTGGACCCTACCCAACTCTCCCACCAAGAACGGGTTTATCACATTTTTTGTGGGCGCTGCTACCTTGCCTCTGGCGTGGCTTTTTTCCAAGCTGTTTCGCACCACCTGGGCTATTGCGCACAACCCGCTTCAGCCCTTGGGATTGTGGTTGAACTTCGCGCAGCTCTTCTATTTTCCCTTCCTTATGTTCATATACAGCAAGTACCCAGCGTATTTTGTCATGACGTACGGCATCATTACGGGGGCTCACTTCTTTCCGTATGCCTGGTTTTATCGTGCCAAGCCATACGCCCTCATGGCGGGCGTCATTTCAGTGGGTTGCCTGGTTGTTGGTTTGCACACAGCAGAAGCGAATCTATATTTGATTCCGGCGTTTGTGGCTTGTTCGCTGGGTGTGTTAGGCGGGCTGCTATTCATTTCCTACCGCCAAAACCAAAAGGCCTACCTGTCGGTGGCAGTACCACCCGAATACACTTCGGCATAGCCCTACGTCCTTAGCTCAGCGCCATGTTTTCCTACGCTTCCGTTCCCGCTCCTAGCCGTCTGTATTGGCGCTGGCAACTTATTGGCTGGAGTTTGTACTCGGTATTCAGTGCCATAGTCTTTGCAGCCTTCGGACGATTCACGTCTGAAACCGCTCTCATTCTGCTGGTTATTGTGAGCACGCTGGCCGTTTTGTCGCATGGGTTGCGCTACCATATTCTGGCCAACAATTGGCAGCAGCTGGCTCCATTGCCTTTGCTGGGCCGGTTGCTGGTTGTGAATGCGCTGCTATCGGTTCTCAGCCAAGCCATTATTTGGGTGATGCTGATTTCAGTGGTGCGGCCATCCAATGATGGGCAGCCGCACGGCTGGGCGCAATTCATTGGCTACGCTTTCAACGTGAACTTTGTGCTTTGGCTCTGGGTCGGGTTTTACTTCGGGTGGTATTACCTGCGCAGCTACAAGCAAGCCGAGGTAGATAAATGGAAGCTGGCGGCCGCCGTGCGAGAAGCGGAAATGCATACTCTGAAGGCGCAAATCAATCCGCATTTCATGTTCAACGGCCTCAACAACATTCGGGCCCTGGTGATGGAAAACCCCGCTCGCGCCCGCACCATGATTACCCACCTCTCTGACTTGTTGCGCTACTCCATCCAACTCAACAGTACCGAACGGGTGCCGCTCAGCCGGGAGTTGGAAATAGTGGAACATTACTTGGAGCTGGAAGCCATGCAGCTAGAGGAGCGCCTTACCTATTGCCTCGACATAGACCCGGCTGCCTTGTCGGCCCTGATTCCGCCGATGACGCTCCAACTGCTGGTAGAAAATGCCATCAAGCATGGTATTGCGCCTCGCCCCGAAGGCGGCTTTGTGCATGTCAGGGCGCAGCCCGGCACTGCTGCTACTGGCAATCACCTGCACATAGTAGTGCGGAACACCGGCCGCTACCAGCCGCGCCCCAACCACGACGGCGTAGGGTTGCGCAACGCCCGTGAACGGCTCACGCTGCTGTTTGGCAACACCGCCACCCTCGATATTCAGGACGCGCCCTCCGAATCCGGCACAGTGGTGGCGCAGCTCCAACTTCCCATACTCGTGGCCGCTGCAACGCCCTGAATGGTCGAGGCTGCCTCCCACCTAAACCCGTAGAAGCACCGCGGCGCCGCTACCCGCTGCGAGACGCCAAGTACGCACTGATAATCAATTCCCTATGAACGTTCTGTTGGTTGACGACTCCCGACTGGCGCGCAACGAGCTACGGCACTTACTACAAGCTTTCCCCGACGTTCAGATAGTGGGCGAAGCCAAGCACGCCGCCGAGGCCCGCACTCAGGTCCGGGAGTTGCGGCCAGACCTGCTCCTCCTTGATATTCACATGCCCGGCGAAACCGGCTTTGAATTGCTGGCTTCCTTGGATGTGGCCCCGCACGTGGTGTTTACTACCGCCTATGATGAGTTTGCCTTGCGGGCATTTGAAGTAAATGCCCTCGATTATCTGCTCAAGCCCATTGAAGCCCACCGGCTGGCCGCTGCCCTAACCAGAGCACGCGCTAAGCTGCAACCTGCTGCCCCATCCGCAAGCCCCCCTTCGTCCCCACCCGAGGAAGTGGCGTCCACCCCTCTCACCGAACACGACCAGGTATTTGTGAAAGATGGCGACGAATGCTGGTTTGTGCGCCTATCCGATATCCGCCTTTTCGAGATTAATGGCAGCTACACACAGATTTACTTCAACCAGCATCGTCCTCTGATACCGCGGACCTTGCAGCACCTAGAGCAGCGCCTCGACCCACGAGTATTTTTCCGGGTGAACCGCCAGCAAATCATCAACCTGAAATGGGTGGAGAATATTCAACCTTGGTTTAGCAACTCACTGAAAATACAGCTTCGCGGAGGCCCCGAAGTGGAAGTTTCGCGCCAGCAGTCCGTGCGATTCAGAGAATTGCTGAGCTTATAAAGCTGCTGACACCAGTTTAAAGCAGTACCCTTCCCTGCTTGCAAAGCTATAGTTGTTTGCGCTGCCCAACCAACAAATCTTAAACCGGGAACAGACATTACCCGTGCCCCATTGCCCTAGCGGCAATGGGGCACGGGTGTTTTGTATCTGATGGCGTCCACCCCCATAAGCCACGCCACAAGTTGACTTGAGATACGAAGCGCCCGGCACTTAACGGGATTGAAGCTCAACTCAGGTTAGCACTTGCGCCCCACGAGTCTGGCCACTTGATACAGCTTGCTCAAAGCTCGGCTATACGTCCCATATCAACACTTCCTTCGACTAGATAAAGCCTCCCATACTTTTGGTTTACAAAATAACTTTTCAGTGAAAGTATTCCACAAACTAAAACACGACCAATAGTTCGACATATCAACAAAGTGCAGTACATCAGTTAATATCTTTATGGTTTATGTATAAAATAAACAAAGCCAGAAGACATAGCACTATATAAAGTAATCTTGAATTTTACCTTATTTTATACTGATTTAGCCGTATAAACCCAGTATGTTTACATAACACTATTTGCACTCTTATCAACTTAGTGCAAATAGTGACACTGCTCTCTTCAACGATTCGGTCAAGTATTATCTGCTTCCACTCGTACTATGAACAAACTAATACCTCTTTCTAAATTATCATTATTCTTACTTTTTGGTTGGATTCCTTTTACTGGATTCGCCCAGCGGCTTAGTGGCGAACACTCAACAGGAGTTGAACAGCTTACAGTTGATGCTGCAACGCAACCGACTACTATACCCGGCACGTTGGTTTTCAAGTTGAAGCCGGAGTTTCGTCCGCAAAACGTCTCTCATGTGGCCGTACCAGCGCTGGATGCGTTGCTTCACCGTTTGGGGGCCACCCAGGTACAGCAAAAATTCCCGCATACCCTGCTGCCAAACCATGAAAAGCCAGGCACCGTCGACCTGACCTTGGTGTACCAGGTGTGGTTTGAGAAAGACGCTTTGGTGGAAAAAGCGCAGGCGGCGTTGCTACGTACTGGCATGCTGGAATACGCAGAGCCACTCTATTACCGTGCCCCCCTGTATCAACCTAACGATCCGCTGGCTGATTCTACGGCGGCAGCCGGACAATACCACCTAAAAGCGATTCGCGCCTACCAAGCTTGGGATGTAACCCAAGGTGACACTACCGTGCTCATCGGCGTCACCGATACTGGTTTCCGCCTTTCCCACCAGGACCTAGCGGGTCAGTGGCAACGCAACTACCAAGATCCACCCGACGGCATCGACAACGACAACGACGGCTACATCGATAATTACCGTGGCTGGGACTTCGCCGACAACGACAACAACCCAGCTGCCAACGGCATGGTGCAGCCACTGCATGGCGTGCACACCAGCGGGGCGGCGGCCGGTCGCGCCGACAATGGGGTTGGTATTGCTGGCGTAGGGTTCAAGTGCCGGTTTTTACCGTTGAAAATTTATCCGGGCACCGCTACCGGCCGCTTTGCGGGCTACGAGGCCATTGTGTACGCCGCTGACCACGGCTGCAAAGTAATCAACATGTCGTGGGGTGGAGCAGGTGGCCGCTCGCAGTACGAGCAGGACGCCATATCGTACGCCGCCCTCACCCGAGACGTAGTGCTAGTAGCAGCGGCCGGCAACACCAATGCAGAGCTAGACTTCTACCCCGCCAGCTACGACCATGTGTTATCAGTGGGCTGGTGCGGCGCTACCGATATACGGTCGACCAACGCCACGTACAGCCGTCGTATTGACTTGATTGCACCCGGTGAAAGTGTATATACCACCTGGGGCGACACCGATTCTGATTACGTTCGGGCCGGTGGCTCCTCCTTTGCAGCACCGTTGGTAGCAGGCGCCGCCGCTCTGGTACGGGCTCGTTTCCCACAATTCTCTGCCGAACAAGTTATTGCGCAGTTGCGCGCTACCACCGATAACGTGTATCAGCTGCCAGGCAATGCCGCCTATGTGGGCAAGCTGGGCACTGGCCGATTGAACGTATTTCGGGCTGTGCAAGCCAACAACCAGTACGCCGTTCGCCTCACCCAGCGCACCCTCAGCCCCAACAAACCGATTTATCAGCTAGGAGACACCATCCGGCTGACCGTTCGGATGCAGAATTTGCTCCAGCCTATAGCCAACCTAACGGTTACTGTTACGTCGCTTTCGCCTTACGTAACAGTGCAACAAGGCACGTTCAACATAACCGCCATGGGCACAATGGCCCAGGTTTCGAACGCAAACGCTCCTTTCCGGCTCCAAGTAGCAGCAGCAGCTCCTATCAACACCTCTGTGACGCTGCGCTACCGCCTCACCAACCCGGCCAGCGGCTATCAGGAAGACCAGTACACCACAATACGCATCAACCCAGAGTACGTGGTATTGAATGCAGGAAACCTGGCCCTCACCCTCACTCACCGCGGCAGCCTCGGCACCGATGGGTTAGGCTCGGATAAAGGCGAAGGCATACGCTATCAAGGCGGCACGTCTCTGATTTATGAAGGTGGTCTGATGCTAGGCACAGGCACTACAACGCGCGTTTCCAGCCGCCTCCGCAACGACCGCAACGGCGTTGATGCCGACTTCTTCAGTGAAGCGCAAACTACCATGCGGCGCCAAACCCTATTGGCCGATCAGGAAGTTACTGGCTTACTGCGGGATTCGTTACCCACTGCCACGCGCAACCGCACCGTGGGAGCCCGTGTACGGCAGCGGGGCTACTCGTGGGCGCAAGGCCCGCACCGCGACTACGTGACGCTGGAGTACGACATCAAAAACGTGACAGCTGACACGCTGAAGCCGCTCTATGCTGGCATATTCGCCGACTGGGACGTGAGCGACTACAACCGCAATGCTGTAGTATGGGATTCCGTCCGCCATTTGAGCTACGTGTACAATGTCAACACGCCATCGGCCGGTTATGTAGGGATTCAGTGGCTGAGAGGTGGCACACCAAGTAGCTACGCAATTGATGTAAATGCGCCATCTACTAGTTCGGTGGCTCTATCCAACGGTTTCAGCCGCGCTGAGAAGCTACGTACGTTAAGCAACGGCACTCGTCAGCGTACCGCTGGCCTTACTAGCACTAACGGTACTGACGTGGCGCAGGTAGTTGGTGCTAACCTGCCGTACCTCGCCCCTGCTGACTCGGTTACAGTAACCTTCGCCGTAGTGGCGGCCCCTACTCTAACGCAGCTGCGGGCTGCCGCAGATGCCGCTATAGCCCGTTACACACAAGCCCAGCTGCTGCCCGTGCGGTCAGCAACTATAGCGCCTACCTGGCAGCTCTATCCGAACCCTACATCAGGACAGGTTCGGGTGGAGATTCCAACCAGCTTCGGCGGACGTCAGATTGAAGTACTGAACTCTTTAGGCCAAATGGTCAAGCAGCAAGCCTTGGCGGGTGCCACTGCTGTTCTAGAGCTGCAAGGTCTACCGGCTGGGCTCTACGTAGTACGCATTCATGGCACCACCGGCGACGTAAGCCGCCGCGTACTACTTACGCGCTAGCGCCTGTAGCATAGTAAAGCGCCCTGGTAGCATACACTGTGTATGCTACCAGGGCGCTTTGCTATGCTACAGGCGCTAACTGGCACTGCATAGATGAAATTCGGGAGTTCATCGGTGATAAATCCGAATTGGACGAATATGCTCCAAAGAGCTGCAAGAAAACTGCAACTCCTACGTCTCTATGCACAGAGCACAGGTCCGCTGTCATCTTAATCGGAAGCCTAGTACTCGACTCTGTAACAGCCGTGAAACCCTGATTCCTCCAATACTTTTTTCAGTCACTTGTCATTCGGCTTTGCTTTTGTTTGATGATGCACAAAGCAAAGCGCCACCACAGAACCTTCCTAATGAAATACCTCAGGCTACTATCCAGCGGCTTCACAGCTTAGTGGCAACTCCCTTCCTGGCTTACTGTTCTTCCGCACGCTTACGCTCTTACCACACCTACCCGTTATGTCCTCCGAAACTCTACTGCAAGTGCAACGCTTGCTTTCCCATTACACCCCTTCTACGAACAACGTTTCCGTCCTGCGCTTCAACGAAGATTTGGGCATGGACTCCCTAGACTTCGTAGAGCTAGTGCTCAGCTTGGAAAACCATTACCACATTCACATTCCAGACCAAGAGTTGACCGCAGTACAGACTGTGCAGGATTTCGTGGCTTGTGTGGACCGCCACGTTGCTAGCAGCAGGCCCTGGATACGCTCGCTTTTCCTATAGCAAACCTGCTGCGCGACAAACTAATAAAAGCTAAGTTTTTTATACTAATAAAATTAGCAATTCGCTGAATACTGCTTTACGCTTACCTATGCGAACAGCAATATATTACGCAGAACATATAGTTATTAATATTTGATTAAAGGCATTTTAAGCCGTTTTTAATACTAAATAATACGGGCTAATTTTTTTAGAACCGGTTAATATCCGTATCTTTGGATATGTCGAAAGTAAAGCTTCCCGTTCCGCCGCCTGTACAGCAATATGCGCGCTGTGTAGATGACAGCCGCCGACCCTCCGACCACATTGGTGACTGGCCTAAAGCCGGCCAAGTGTATCCTATCCAGGTGCGCCGCAACGCGCGCACCGGATTGCCGCAAATCCATGTATTGGGTTTCTATGCTGAGCAGCCCTACGGAGCCTTCGCCCGCCACCGCTTTGAAACGGTAGCGCAGGTGTGGCTCAACTAGTAGCTGCCACCCATTTCCTCGCCATCCTCTTTCCCGGCTGCTTCCGTCTTACTAGACAGAAGCAGCCGGGTTTCTTTTTACCTGTTTAAGAGGAACGATTCATTCTGTTGAAAGCTAGTTGGCCTTCTTAAAGCTGCTTATTCAGCAATGGCCTTACTCCCTATTTCCTGAGCTGGCGTTTCCTTGGTGTTGAACATGGATTTGTCGCCGAGATTATATATCTGCTGAATGCCATGCAGGATATCCTCGAAAGACAGTTTTAAGTCCTTCAAGAGCCCTGTCTTCAAATCAAACACCCAACCGTGCACGGTAGGATAACCGTCCTGTAGGTAACGCTGCTGCACGACGGCCGTTTTAATGACGTTTACGCACTGTTCCTGCACATTCAATTCCACCAGCCGGTCGTAGCGCGCGGTGGTATCTTCAATGGCGTCCAGTTCCTTGTAGTGCAGCCGATATACGTCACGGATGTTGCGCAGCCATGGGTTCATAATGCCTAAGTCCTGGGCCTGCATGGCCGCCTTCACGCCACCGCAGCCGTAGTGCCCACAAACCACAATGTGCTTGACGCCCAGATGTTGCACAGCATACTCAATGACTGACATGGCATTGAGGTCAATGTTGTTGACCAAGTTGGCAATGTTGCGGTGCACAAACACTTCACCGGGTGCCACGCCCATCAGCTCTTCGGCTGTCACGCGCGAATCGCTGCAGCCGATATACAGGTAGTCGGGGCGCTGGTCACCGGCCAAGCGAGCTAGAAACTCGGGGCCTGTAGCGTTGTGCGTTTCAATCCACTTTCGGTTGTTCTCGAATATCTCTTCGTACGTCGTCATGGGAATTAGCGGTTAAGTGAAAAGGAATTGATCAGCCGGCAAGATAAAGCTATCTGTAATGCCAGAAGATACCACCGTCGGCCGGAGTCCAAAGGCTGGCCTTTTGGCCACTGATTTTCAACGCTTCGTTGGCCCAGGTGTTGCAAGTATAGAAAAGATTGTAGACTCGGTGGGCTTCGTAGAAAGAATCGTAGCGGCCGTAACTGTGGCCACTGATGTGCTGAACCTGGCCTTGTGCATTCAGTTTAAAGCTCTTCTGAATAAAGCCAACCAGGCGGCTGTATTCCACTGCGCTTAGGTAGATTTTCACGCAATGTGGCCCTTCTACTGGCTGGTGATGAAACGTAGTGTGCATGGCAGCACTGCCCAGCCAAAACATAGCCCGGAAAGCGGTGCTAGGCTTGAGTTCGGCCCAAGTGGGTGTTTCAAGGTAGAAGCCTTTGTCGCCCCATCCGAAGCCAATGTACCGCCGCGTAGTGTCAGCAGCCGGGGTATCGGCGTAGTTGATGGTGGCGCTCCAATCTATTTGGCTGGTTCGCACTGGCACTACAATATCCGTATGCACGCCATTCGACAATACATATGCTTCGATGTCGCCGGGTTCGGGCGTACTGCGCGTACCTACTGGTATCACGGATAGCACCACTGCCCCTACCCCATACACTGCCACTATTCCCAACAGCCCTATGCCCGTGTACTTCGCAACTTTTACTATTTTCTTGATGAATCCGGCCATGGATAAAGGCTTGGTATTGGTATGTAGGGAAGACAGGCTTTATCCCGACAGTACGAAAAAGTCACCCGGCCGACCTAAATACCCCTATTCAGCGCAAACTACCGAGGATGATTTAGTTATTAGGCGACACCCGACAGCGGCACTTGTTTAGTTGTAGTTATGAGCAAGCAGTGTTTCAATCAACTGAACCGCTTGCTTGAAACGTTGGGGCCAAGTTCCGCTGATTTCTACCGCCTTGATGCCGTAGTGTAGTAGGGTTTGACGGTGCGAAACATCTAAGCGAAGCCGGTCGGCATTAGGAAGCCGGCCGCCGTCTTGCACGTAGGGCACATCAGCTGTTAAGTACAGATACAAGTCGGCACGGTTGAGGGCGTATACTTCGGGCGGCACTGCCAGGTCCTGCCCGAACATCAGCTTGGCATACGATTGAGTGATATGAATGTCTGTATCGATTATAACAAGCGCGCTAGGGCCAATTTGAGCCCGCTCGATGCGGCACGCGTGCTCTTCTGCCACGCGGTGCAAATCCGTCAAGCTGAAATTAGTAGAATCGGTAATCAGGTCGCGGCCGGCTTCCTCTACCAACGACGCCCGAAAATGCGCAGCCAATTGGGTAGCCAGCGTGGTTTTGCCGGTGGATTCGGTACCGAGCAGCACCACTTTGCGCACATAGTAAGGCTTAACCGAGTCGGGTAGAAAGTGCCAATAAGCCGCCGGATTCTGCCGAATAATCGACGCTGCTATGGGTACTGCTCCCCGCGCCACATCGAACGGCAAATGCCGAATACCCATGCGCGCCGCTACCAGTTCGCCATATGGCTCCGACGTCACGACAAGCGAACATTCTGGTACTACTTCTAGAAACCTGTCAGCCCACACATTTGACACCGCTACAGACGTTTCCGAAGTGTTGGGCAATTCGCTTTCCAGGTATTCCAGCAGCTGCACATGCACGGCTTCGCTGCCTGCGTACGTCTCTTGCAGCCACGCTTGCCGCACGGGGCCAGGCAATTGCTCTTGGTCGCTGCTGCACACCAGCACGGTCAGGTGGTCGCAGTGTAGGCGCGCAAAGTTGATAAGCTCGGCGTGGCCCTTGTGAAAGGGCATGAACTTTCCGAATACGAAAGCTTTGATAACGCTCATAAAGGCATATTGTCATTCCTCCCGGTGGTCGGAGTGCCAAAAACTAGAAGCTGTACTGCGCGTTCAGGTAGAAGTTCACGGGCGCCTGCACGAAGTATTTGCGGGTGCCATCGGCTTCCACGTAGCCGTTATTGAAGTACTTGGCATTGGTGAGATTGTTAGCGAACAAAGACACCTGGTACCCATTACGGGCGTACTGAAGGCGCGCGTTCAGCAATACATAGTCGTCGACGGTAGCGGAATTGGCGAAGTCGATATAGGAGCGGCTCTGGTAGCGACCAAGCAGCGCAGCAGTCCAACGGCCAGCTTGGTAAACGGCTTCCTGGTTGACGATGAGCGGCGGCGTGAGCACCGGCTCGAACGCCTCGCGCTGCTCCCGAATACGGCTGTAGCTGAAAGCCGAGTTATTGATCAACGCGAACCGATTGGTAAGCTGGTAGCGTACGGAAGCTTCCAGCCCGGTTCGCAGGCTGCTTTCTACCTTGTTGGTTAGCGCTAAGCCATTCGGCCCGAACTGCCCATTCAGCACAATTTCGTTGCGAAAATCCATGTAGTAAGCGTTCAGATTCAGCTGCCACTTGTCGGTTGCGTGCCGCATGCCTAGCTCCTGGTCTACCACTGATTCTGGTGTTGAGCTGGTTACCAAGGCTAGCCCAGTGCTGTCCGCCACCAAGTCGTCGTTGCCCCCGAACAGGTCGTTGCGGGTTGGTTCGCGGCTGGTGCGGCCGAGACTGTAGTAAAGCGTAGTACGGTCAGATGCCGCGAAGCTCACTCCTACTTTCGGGTTGAAAAACTGCCAGTCGATGGCCGGCAGGGGCACGCCACCTTCATAGCGAAACGAGGTAGTTCGGAACTGCGCATCGGCAAACAGCGTGAACCGCTGTAGCTGCGCTTCCAGCTTGCTGAAGACACTCAGTTCCTGCTTGCGGCCCGTATTGCGGTAGAGTTGGCCCAACGCCCGCTCCGTTCCTGTGTGCTGCCGCTGGTAGGTATTGGCGTGCAGGCCACTGGTCCAGGTCAGGTGCCGGGTGCGGCGGGTATACGTACTGAAGGCCCCTCCCCATCCCGACTGAAACGCGTACTTGTACAGTTCAGCAGTGCTCGGCAGGTCAAGGAAGTTATTGAGGTCGAAATCGTAGTTGCCACGGAGCGCCGAGTAATACACGCTGGTGCTGAGCAGCGACGTAGCACTGAGTTGCCAGTCGTTTTGTAGCTGCACTAGGCCCTGTGTGAAACGGTCGTTTTCGGCAGAGCTGTTGGCGTTAGCCCGGCGGTTCCGCTGCAACACCGAATCGGCCACTCCGAGCCAGGCTAGTTGGTTTTGCTGGTGCCCGGCCAGTAAGTTGAGCTTCCAACTCGTTTTATCCCGAAACAAGCCGCTGCTCACAAACACCGAGCGCGAGGTATTGGCCGACCGGTCCTTGTACCCATCCGAATGCAGCTCCGACGCCCGCACGTACAGCGCCTTTTGGTTGCGCAGCCCGCTGGCATACTCCCCAAAAATCCGGTAGCTGTTGTACGACCCATACCCCGCCCCAAGGGTGGTATGCGCCGAATCTCGCAACGTGGGTGAAAATAGTTGAATGCTCCCTCCGTAACTGGCCGTACCGTTCTGCGTGGTCCCGACGCCCCGCTGAATCTGGATGGCACTTACAGAATTGAGAATATCGGGGAAATTAGAGAAATAGGCTCCTTGGTCTTCGGGCTCGTTCAGCGGCACCCCATTTAATGTGGTGTTGACGCGGGTTTGGTCGATACCACGCAAGCGAAAATACGCGTAACCCTGCGTGCTGCCCGCATCAGAGTAAGCAGTAATGGCCGGCGTCTCGGAAAGCAGGAAAGAAGGCTCCTGCCCGACACTCTTCCGAGCCAGCGCCCGGCCATCAAGGTCAAGGAAGGTTACCGGCGTCAGTCTATCGGCTTGATAGACTACTGGCACTTCGGGCAGGGCGCGCGTGGTATCGGGAGTTGCGATACCAGGTTGCGTCTGTGCGTGTCCGACAACGGCATGCAGTAGAAATCCTCCTACTACCAATGTTCCTAGTTTCATTGTTTTGATAGCTACTGCCGCGCTTCACGACGCCACGAAGGTAATAGCCTCGTAGCTGTGCTACCCCTTGTCATCTGCTATCCAAACAGTAAAGTTTTAGCGAAGCTCGACTAGCCGCAAAGCATTATCTAGAGTTTCCTCCCTCTATACACAGCGTGTAAACAAATTGCGAAACTACTGTAGCTAATATATTAAGCAGCAGTAACCTCTTCTACTATTGCGGCAGGCTTTCTTTTCCAGCCAATTAAAATCACACCTGCTATAACTAATGCGGTTCCAATTATTTGCTCAATAACTATTTTCTCGCCTAAAATAAAATACGCTTGTATAATAGTCGAAACCGGCCCGATACCACTTATGATGGCCACGTTATTTGAGCCGACACTTTTTAAGCCGTATGACAACATAAAGGATGGAATAACGGTGGCAACCACCGCCAACAGCAATCCATACAACCACAGTCCGTGTTCAGCCTGGAATTTGGTGGTATCACCGGCTATTGCAAAATGCACGAATATTCCGGCCGTAGCGGCGAGCATGGCATAAGCCGTGAATTTGGTGGAGCCAATATGCGGAATTACTCTTCCACTGCCTACTATATACATGGCATAGGTAGTGGCGCACAAAAACACCATAAAGCTTCCGAAATAGAAATTAGGGTTGCTGGAATCAATAGCAAGCTCCCCGAAGTAAGCAAGCGCAATACCTGCATAGGTTAACAGCAACGCCACCCGCTGAACGCCTGCTATTTTCTGCTTGAAAAAATAAGCGTTGATAAAGACGGCAAACGTTGGGTACAGAAATAATATCAATCGTTCGAGGCCCGCCGAAATATATTGTAGTCCTATAAAATCAAATAAGCTGCTTAGATAATAACCAAGCATTCCTAGCGCTAACACAAACGCCCATTCTTTTCCTTTCAATTTCACGTTACTACTCCGGCTGCTTACGGCAAAGGCAGCAACTACATAAAACGGCAGCGCAAACAGCATCCGTAAAGTCAGCAATGTCAGAGCATCTGTATGCGTGCCAGCAAATGCTAGCTTCACAATAATTGCTTTCGTGGAAAATAAAATTGCTCCCACCAAAGTGACCACAAAGCCAGCAACAGGAATGGAGTGTTTGGTACTACTGCTCATACTTTATTTACATTAACCACTGGCCTATAAAAACAAAAAGCTGCCCTACATAGGGCAGCTTTTTGTTTTTGGCAGATACTACTACTTCTGCGACAACTGAGCTTCACCCGATTCCTTCAAACGAATCAGGTTCAGAGCTGAGCCGGCCTTAAACCACTCGATCTGACCTTCGTTGTAGGTATGGTTAAGGGTGATGAGGTCGGTATCACCGTCGGGGTGGTGCAACCGAGCTTGCAGCGGCTGACCAGGCTGGAAGTTGGTCAACCCAAGGATGTCGATTACATCATTCTCCTCAATCAGGTCGTAGTCGGCCTTGTTGGCGAAGGTAAGGGCCAACATCCCCTGCTTTTTCAGGTTGGTT
The DNA here is from genome assembly GCF_022827545.1 of Hymenobacter tibetensis. Taxonomy (NCBI): domain Bacteria; kingdom Pseudomonadati; phylum Bacteroidota; class Cytophagia; order Cytophagales; family Hymenobacteraceae; genus Hymenobacter; species Hymenobacter tibetensis. The sequence continues at coordinate 1,741,646 of NZ_CP094669.1, read as the reverse complement.
TCGTGAATCCGCGCGAAGCTCTTCACGATGATGGCGCGTACACCCAAATGGCGGGGTTCCATGGCGGCATGCTCCCGGCTGGAGCCTTCTCCGTAGTTCTCGTCGCCTACTACCACAGAGCCAATGCCTTGGGCTTTGTAGTTACGCGCTACGGCCGGCACCGGCGAGTAAGGCATGCCCGAGGTCAACGCATCTTTCACCGAGTTTGCTTCGCCGTTGAAGGCGTTGGTGGCCCCGATGAGCATGTTATTGGAGATGTTGTCGAGGTGGCCACGGTATTTCAACCACGGGCCAGCCATCGAAATGTGGTCAGTGGTGCACTTACCTTGCGCTTTGATGAGCAGACGCAAGCCCATTAGGTCGGTATTTTCCCATGGCTTGAAGGGGTCGAGCAACTCCAAACGGTCGGAACCGGGGTCCACGATAACTTGTACGGCAGAGCTATCAACGGCGGGAGCCTGGTAACCGGCATCTTCCACAGCGTAACCTTGTGGCGGCATCTCGAGGCCGTGCGGCGCGTCGAGCTTCACTTGCTGACCGTCTTTGGTGGTCAGGGTGTCCACGAGCGGGTTGAAGGTCAAGTCACCGGCAATGGCGAAAGCCGTTACGATTTCGGGCGAGGCCACGAAAGCGTGGGTGTTTGGGTTACCATCGTTACGCTTGGCGAAGTTGCGGTTAAAGCTCGTGATGATGGAGTTTTTGCGCTTCGGGTCGTCGGTGTGGCGGGCCCACTGCCCGATGCACGGACCGCAAGCGTTGGCGAGTACGACTCCACCCATCTGGGCGAACGTATCCAGCAAACCGTCGCGTTCCACGGTGTAGCGCACCAGCTCCGAGCCGGGCGTTACGGTGAATTCGGCATTCACAGTTAGGCCCTTGCTTACTGCCTGGCTGGCAATAGAAGCCGCACGGGTGATATCCTCGTACGACGAGTTCGTGCAAGAACCAATCAAGCCTACTTCCAGCTTCTCAGGCCAGCCATGCTCCCGCACTGCGGCAGCAAACTGCGAAATTGGCCATGCAGCATCCGGCGTGAACGGGCCGTTTACGTGTGGCTCCAACTCGGAGAGGTTGATTTCAATGAGTTCGTCGTAGTACTCGGAAGGGTTAGCAAACACTTCGTCGTCGGCCCGTAGGTGCTCGGCTACGCCAGAAGCCAGATCGGCAATTTCAGCCCGGCTGGTGCCGCGCAAGTAATTGGCCATGCTTTCATCGTAGGCAAACACCGACGTGGTAGCGCCAATTTCAGCACCCATGTTGCAAATGGTAGCCTTACCAGTGCACGACATGTTTTCGGCACCTTCGCCGAAGTACTCTACGATAGCGCCCGTACCGCCCTTCACGGTCAGGATACCGGCTACTTTCAGGATTACGTCTTTGGGAGCTGTCCAGCCCGAAAGCTTACCAGTGAGCTTTACCCCGATAACTTTGGGGAACTTCAATTCCCAAGCCATGCCAGCCATTACGTCGACGGCGTCGGCACCGCCTACCCCAATGGCAATCATGCCCAAACCACCCGCGTTGGGCGTGTGGGAGTCGGTACCGATCATCATACCACCTGGGAAAGCGTAGTTTTCAAGTACCACTTGGTGAATGATACCAGCACCGGGCTTCCAGAAGCCGATGCCATATTTATTGGAGACCGAAGCCAGAAAATCGTATACTTCTTTGTTTTCGGAGTTGGCAATAGCCAAATCCTCGTCGGCTCCTACTTTCGCCTGAATCAGGTGGTCGCAGTGCACGGTGCTCGGTACAGCTACTTTGGCTTTACCAGCCTGCATGAATTGAAGCAAAGCCATTTGGGCCGTAGCATCCTGCATGGCCACACGGTCGGGGGCGAAATCGACGTAGGAAACACCGCGCTTAAACGCCTGAGAAACAGAGCCGCCGTACAGGTGAGCGTACAGGATTTTTTCGGTCAGGGTAAGCGGACGGCCAACGGCAGTACGAGCAGCCTCGATGCGTGAGCCCATGCCGGCGTACACCGCCTTTATCATTTCTAAGTCAAACGCCATAATGCGAAAAGGAAAAATGTGGAGGGAACGGACCTACTTGTAAGAGCAGGTACGCAAATATAGGCGCCTGGTAGGGCGCGTCCCAAAATTTCTGGTGTGCGCTTTCCCACGAAATTTGCGCCTCTTACTTTGTTGAGCGCAATGGTTGATACGTGCTCGTCCAACAAAGGTAGACGGCCGCTAACCCGATGCTTCGTGCTACCTTGGCATTCTTGCTTATCAAACCAATTTCCGCGCTTTGTAGTTTAGCGCCGAACGTATTGTCTCTTCTAGCACGATGTATCTTCCTTCGCTTTTCCAAAAAGTGCTTCTCGGCGCCAGCTTCACGCTGCTTATGGCGGCCTGCTCCTCCGACTCTTCTAGTACCACCCAAGACGGCAGTAGCGTACCCGAAGCCGATGCCAGCGGCCTGCCAGCAGGCTTAAAGCCTGGCACGTGGCGCGGCGTACTTTCCGCCCAAGGCCAGGAAATCCCGTTTCTGTTTGACGTAAGCACCGCCGACAACGGCCAAAAACCCACCATCACGCTACGCAACGGTGAGGAGCGCCTAAAGCTCGACGAAATTACCACCGCCGGCGACTCTACCACTATTCGCTTAGGCGTGTTTGATGCCGCACTGGTAGTTCGGGCTGATGGCGCTGACAAGGTGAAAGGCTCCTGGGTGAAGTATGATGGCAAAGAGCCTTATCGGGTACCGTTTACCGCCGGCCGAGCAACCTCTGCCACCACCCTCTTTGCTGGAGACACGCAGAAGCCCGCCGTGTATGGCGACTTGGTCAAAGGGGCGACATTCAGCGTAGAATTTCGCGACGATGAAGGCAAAACATACCCCGCTGTCGGTATTATTAAGCAAGACGAAAAGAACAGTGCACTTCTCACCGGCACGTTCTTAACTACCACCGGAGACTACCGCTACTTGGCTGGCAACTTAGTGACTAAAGATGGCGCTGAACACATGATGCTCTCCACCTTCGACGGTAGTCATGGATTTCTCTTTGATGGCAAACTAGCAAAGCCAGGAAATATAAACGCCATTAGTGGCGACTTCTACAGTGGTAAGAGCGGCCACGAAACCTGGACGGCCACGCTCGACGCCAATGCTAAACTGCCCGATGCTAATGCTCTCACCGGCATGAAGGCTGGTCAAAAACGTCTCGACTTCAAGTTTCCGAGCATTTATGAAGGTGCCAGCATCTCCCCCACCGACCCCAAGTACAAGGGCAAAGTAGTAGTGCTGCAAATTCTGGGCTCGTGGTGCCCCAACTGCATGGATGAGACCAACTTCCTCGCGCCCTGGTACGAGAAGAACAAGCAGCGCGGCGTCGAAATCATTGGGCTGGGCTACGAGCGCACACCCGACCAAGCTCTAGCCTCGCAGAAGCTGCTTAAGATGAAACAGCGCCTCAACGTGGGGTACGACTTGGCCGTGGCCGGCGTGGCCAATAAGGATTCGGCTAGTTCTTCTCTACCACAGTTGGCCAAGGTGCTGGCTTTTCCCACCACCATCTTCCTGGATAAGAAAGGCGAAGTGCGGAAGATTCACACCGGCTTCTCGGGTCCCGGCACCGGCAAGTACTACCAGCAGGAAGTCGACGAGTTCGAGAAAACCGTTGCTGGATTGCTAGCGGAGTAAACCTATTTTCCTGCTTGCCTTCTGATAGACAGAACTACAAAGCCAGTGCTCCTCAGGCAAGGAACACTGGCTTTGTAGCTGTAGCATAGTTAGCTACGTAAAACTAAAGCCGCCGAAACCGTAGGAGCAACTCTCCTTGTGGCCGTAGCGTCACGAGGGGCATGAGGACTGGCGGCGACTCTTGGGCGGGCTCAACACTGAAGTAGCGCAGCGTTTCGAGCAGCACTAGTTGAATCTCGGTGAGGGCAAAATGGCTACCGACGCACAAGCGTGGACCGCCTCCGAAGGGCAAGTAGCCGTAGGGTGGCGGTGCGGGAACGGCGCCGGGCGCAAACCGCTCGGGTCGGAATACTTCGGCATCGGGCCACAGGGCCGGATGGTGGTGTACGCCATAAAGGTAAAGTGAAAAAAGCGTGCCTTTCGGGATGCGCTGCCCCTGAAACTCGTCGTCTTCCAGTGCTACGCGGTCCAGAATCCAGGCCGGTGGGTACAGGCGGAGGGCTTCTTGCACCACTTGTAGCGAGTACGGTAGCTGCGGCAGGTCGTTGAACTCGGGCGTGCGGCCAGCTAGCACAGCTTCCATTTCAGCTCGCACCTTATCGGCTACAGCCGGGTTCTGGGCTAGCAGATAAAACAACCAGCTCAAGGCATTGGCAGACGTTTCGTGGCCGGCTACCAGCAGGATGTTTACCTCATCAAGGAGTTGTTCTTCTTGCATGGGCTCGCCCGTATCCTCGTAGCGCGTGTCGAGCAGCATTTGTAACAGATCGTCGGGAGCTTCGGCGGGGGTGGCGGGCGGGTGCTGGCGGCGCTGCCGGATGTAGCCCCGCACCAGCTCGCGCAGCTCCTGGCTAAGGAGGTCGTTGCGGCGGTAGGTGCCCCGCGCCCGAAACCACGGCCGCAGGTAGGGCTGCCGAATGGTGCGCACGTAGAACGCCTGAATCTCGGTCAGGATAGCGGCCAGCCGTTCTCCTTCCGCCTCGGAAAGGCTGGCGCTAAACGTGGCCCGCGCCACAATTCGGAATGCTACTCGAGTCATGGCTTCGTGGGTGTCTACTATGGCTGCGCCGTCAGTGGTGCGGGCCGTTAGTTCAGTGGTCCACTCGGCAGCGGCCGTTTGCATCAGGCGCGTTAGGCCGGCCAGCCGCTGCCGATGAAAGCCCGGCTGAATCAGGCGCCGCTGCCGCAACCAGTCGGCGCCTTCGTTGGTGAGCAGCCCCCGGCCGAGGTAGCGAATCAGACCATGCGTGAGGTCGGACTTTAGGTAGCGCCGGTGGTTTTTCTGCAGGATGTGTTGCACCAAGGCGGGGTCGCGCGTGACCATGCCGGGCCGGATACCACCGAGGTGTACCCCTACCGTGTCGCCGTATTCCGTCAGAATGTTGTTGAGCCGACCAATAGGGTCGCGGGTGAAGGCTACGGAGCCCAGTAGCGTCCGCCAGCGCGGCACCCACGGTACTGGCGCGACAATCGGTTTTGCGGCAAATTCGGGCAGAGAAGCAGGCATATAGAAACAGGCTGAAAGGGAAGTGGGAAGTAACAGCAAGTGTAGCAGCTAGCCTGCATACGACCAGCACGCCCCCGTATATATCTGCGTCCAACACAACACAAACGACCGAGTAGTGCGTACACACCCAACGGGCTGCTGCAACGAGGTGTTGCTAGTGTCCCGGTCTACTCTTCCTTTCCAAAACCAAATCATCGTCCTTATGTGGATTCAGCAGAAAAACACCCCCGCCCCCCTCGATGAGTTACAGGGCCGCACCGTGGGCTTGAAGTTCGAGTGCAACCACTGCCATACAGAAGTCTTCACCGACCTCTTAGGCGTACCCGCCCCCGACCACTTGGCCAACTCCACCGAAGACGACGGGCAGTTTGAAACAGAAGAAATTAAGTGCCCCGGCTGCGAAATGATCCACGAAATCACCGTAAAAAGCACCTTCGATGGTGTCACGTTCGAAGTATCGGAAGTGAAGCCTGAAAGCGTGGAATACCAGATAGCCCAGTAGCATACTGCGCTTTCTTGAGCACACGAAATTTGAAGCCGGCTCCACATAGATGTTAGCCAGCAAAACCAAAACGGCTTGCCTCATAGCAAGCCGTTTTGGTGTATAACAGTTGTTGACTTTCGAGGCAGTATTAGCAAAGCAACACCGTACTACAGCCCTTAATGGCTCCGCTCGATGGTATAATTGATCAGTTGTTCCAAAGAATCACGAGATGGCGAAGCCGGGAAGGTGCGCAGGATATTCAGAGCTTCGTTGCGGTATTTCTCCATCACACCAATGGCGTACTCCAGCCCGCCGGTCTTCTTCACAAACTCGATAACGGACTGCACCCGGTCTTTGCGGCCGTCGTTGTTTTTCACGTTGTAGATAACTCGGCGCTTGGTGAGCCAGTCGGTTTGCTGCAACGAGTAAATTAGGGGCAGCGTCATCTTCTTTTCTTTGATGTCGATACCCACTGGCTTGCCGATTTCGGCAGTACCGAAGTCAAACAAGTCGTCCTTGATTTGAAAGGCCATGCCTACTTTCTCGCCGAAGAGCCGGGCCCGCTCAATGGTTTCGGCGTCGGCACCGGCGGACGCCGCCCCAACGGCGCAGCAAGAGGCAATTAGGGAAGCCGTTTTCTGGCGAATGATGTCGAAGTATACGTCCTCGGTGATGTCGAGGCGGCGGGCTTTTTCGATTTGTAGCAGCTCGCCTTCGCTTAGTTCGCGCACGGCATTGCTTACAAGTTTGAGCAGCGCGTAATCGTCGTTCTCGAGGCTCAGCAGCAACCCTTTGCTTAGCAGATAGTCGCCTACGAGTACGGCAATCTTGTTTTTCCAGAGGGCGTTGATGGAAAAGAAGCCCCGCCGGTAATTACTTTCATCTACCACATCGTCGTGCACGAGCGTGGCCGTATGCAGCAGTTCGATGAGGGCCGCCCCGCGGTAGGTGGCTTCGGGCAGCGGGTCGCCGCCGCTGATTTTGGCCGTAAAAAACACGAACATGGGCCGTATCTGCTTGCCCTTGCGCTTCACGATGTAGCCCATGATTTTATCGAGGAGCAACACCTTGGTTTGCATGGACGCCCGGAATTTCTGTTCGAATTCCGCCATTTCGGTGGCAATAGGTGCCTGTATCTGGTCCAGCGTAACGTTCATGCAGCGGCTTTGAGCGCTGCAATGATACGGGGAAAGTGGTGAAATAGTGAGTGGCGAGATGGTAAGTAGTGCGATAGTGAACGGGTGAACGGGTGAGTTTGATGTTCAATTTGCGTCACTTGCGCAAACACGCGCTGCTGGAACGTTAAACTCATCAACTCACCAGTTCACTATTGCACTACTCACCACTACGTATCTTCGTCGCATGCCTGTAGCACCTATTCGCCTCGATTTTCACCTGTCCAGTACCCGCCACAGTCGGTCTTTCGCGGCTGATGCCCGCTACGTGCCCGATGGCCAACCCAAGCCCGTAGTGGTGTTTGTGCACGGCTTCAAGGGCTTCAAAGACTGGGGACACTTCAACTTACTGGCCGATTATTTTGCGCAGCAAGCCGTTGTCTTCGTGAAGCTCAACTTGTCGCACAACGGCTTGGTGGTAGGCGGCACCGGCGACTTAGAAGACCTGGAAGCTTTCGGGCAAAACAACTTCTCCTTGGAGCTCGACGATATCGGTACGTTGCTTGATTGCCTGGAACAACCAACTGCTACTGGCATTCCGGCCGCTGAAACCGACCTGACCCGCTTAGCCCTGATTGGGCATAGCCGCGGTGGGGGCTTGGTGCTGCTCAAAGCGGCTGAAGATCCGCGCATACAGGCAGTGGTTACGTGGGCTGCCGTCAACAACATCAACCCCAACTGGCCGCAGGAACTCATGCAGCAGTGGGAGCAGCAAGGTGTATATTACGTGGAGAACAGCCGCACCAAGCAGCAGCTTCCGCTCTACTATCAGATTGTAGAGGACTACCACGCCAACCGCCTCCGCCTCGACATTCCGCATATCGTACGGCGCAAGCTGCACCAACCGCTGCTAATACTCCACGGCGACCAAGATGAAACCGTGCCCGTACAGCGTGCCCATGAATTGAAGGACTGGAAACCCGACGCAGAACTGCTACTTCTCCCCGCCGTCACGCATAACTTCGGTGGGAGCCATCCGTGGCAGTCCAAGCACTTGCCAGCTGAGGCGCAGCAAGCTGCCGCGGCTACACTTGATTTTTTGCGCCGCACCTTGAAATAAGCAGTTCACCAACCAGATGCCGCTTGCTAGCTCGTACACCGGCGTTGCTGCCCAGCCCCCCCCTTCCAGAATCTAGTCTATTATGCCTGTTGCTTATCTCTTGCTCGGCTCTAACCTCGGCGACCGGGCCGTTCTTTTGCGCGAAGCGGTGCAGCAGCTAGCAGCTACCGCTGGCACCGTAGAGGCTGTATCGGGCACGTACGAGACGGCGGCCTGGGGGCTAAAGGATCAGCCTGCTTTTCTGAACCAGGCAGTGCGCGTGCATACCTCTCTCCTACCGGAAGCGTTGCTGGACGCCTGCTTGCAAACCGAGCAGTTAGCTGGCCGGCAACGACGTGTTCGGTGGGGCGCCCGCACCCTGGACGTGGATATTCTCTTGTACGATACCCTCGTGCTTGACACGCCTCGCCTTACCGTGCCCCACCCCCGCTTGCCAGAACGTCGTTTCGCTTTGGTACCACTAGCCGAAATTGCCGCTGATGTAGTGCATCCGAGTTTGGGCCGTACTTTGGCCGAGGTGCTGGCAACTTGCCCAGACGAGCTAGAAGTTAAGAGGATAAATCAATAAGAAACCTCCCGACTGAGGGTCAGCGAGTATACTGCATACTCCCGCTATTAAAACAAACTCGTTTATTGTCTCACCCCTATGTTTTGTATAACAGCACTAAATGATCTTACAAATTAGTGAATAGCAGGTGTGTTAACGCTTTATTCAGCTATTACCCTAAGATGACAGATACTCTAGCAACCGTAACCAATTAGTGAATCACATGCTGCACAGTAAGTACCGGTGTTTGCAGTTGGTGACAGAATACTGCATTATGCCACACCCGTACAGCGGAATAGATAAGTACTAGTGCTACTATTCCATACACTACTCGCGGCCTTTTTGCCAAACCACGGCGCAATGCCCCAAACAGGAGCAGCGCAACGGGCCCAAACAATACGGCAGCATACCGCTCACTATCATGAGGTCCAGCCGCTCCTCGGCTTAGTATATGGCTTAGCACGTGCCAGCCGATGTACACAGCAATTACTACGGACAGCATCCTACTAAACCGACCCAACTCAGTGGCTCCTGCAGTCAGCACCACTACCAGCAACGCGCCGCCTACCAAGTACAGCCACGACACAGCTCCTACCGGGAACGGTAACGGGAGCACCCACCGCAACAGCACAAAGCTAAAGTCACTGAGCGGCTGAATTCCCCAGGCAGCCTTGCTGTAGACAATGAGTGGATCGTCGAGGCCCGTGCGCTGCACGTGCAGTTGCCATACTACGCCGCCTGCTACACTTAACGCCAGATGCAATGGTAGCCACCAGCCGTATGCCCATAGCAACCGGCCGTATCCGGCTACCAACCCTATTGCTACTCCAGCCAGCAAAAACAAGCCCGCTGTACGCTGCAAAGGCAGCAACATACCAACCCCAGTAGCTGTGAACAACCACTTCAATCGGCTAGATATCAGGTACTGATACAGGGCAATTATGTATATCGAAAACAGCAGTAGAAATACTGTTTCCGACCACACAAACTTAGCAGTAACCAACCACGGAGTACTCAGCGCTAACACCCAAGGATACAGCCGCTTCCAGGTTGTTTCTGAACCCAGAACCTGTGCACCAAGCCAGGTCCAGCTTAGCCAGCTTCCTAACAGCCCCAGAGTGTGGAGCCACGCTACGGCCTGTGCTGGATACTGCGCTGCTCCAAACCAAGCAAGCAACACTGGGTAAAGCGGCCCCCAGAACACGTACGGTGTCCCCGTTGGGCTCACCAACTTGCCGGCTGCTTCCCAGCTACGAGCTGCCTCCAAGTAGTGCCACGAATCAGGCGTGGTAGCTGGGCCGGTGCCCCAAGCGTAAGTGTACAGGCTCAACAACACAATAGCCGCCAAGGCCATCTCGAGGCCCTGGCGGTCCAACCAAGCCGCTTTGCTTACCCACGCGAAGCGTCGGTTAGTCATGCAACCGAGGCCGAGCTAACTGTTATTTCGGGCGCAATCTTCTTCACCAAGCCTTGCAACACTTTGCCTGGACCACATTCCACAAACTCGGTAGCACCATCCTGCACCATACGCTGCACGCTTTGGGTCCAACGCACAGGAGCCGTAAGCTGGCGCACCAAGTTGGCGCGAATCTCCTCCGGGTCGGTGTGCGGCGCAGCGTCCACGTTCTGATACACCGGGCAGATGCCTACCGAGAAGGTGGTTTCAGCAATAGCAGCTGCCAAAGCGGCTTCTGCTGACTGCATGAGGGGCGAATGAAACGCGCCTCCTACGGGCAGCGGCAGGGCGCGCTTGGCACCAGCCGCTTTCAACTGCTCGCAGGCAAGCTCGATACCGCGCTGCGAACCTGATACCACCAGCTGACCGGGACAGTTGTAATTGGCCGCTACTACCACGTTGCCACCATCGGTTATTTCCTGGCAGATGCGGGCCGTGGTATCATCATCGAGGGCCAGGATAGCAGCCATGGTACCGGGTTGTTCTTGGCAGGCGGCCTGCATGGCTTGGGCCCGCTGAGCTACTAGCCGAAGGGCATCTTCGAAACGTAGCACCTTAGCGGCCACCAGCGCCGAAAACTCACCTAACGAATGACCAGCCACCATGTCGGGCGCCAGATCGGGCAACACCGCGGCCAGAGCTACAGAGTGCAGGAAGATAGCTGGCTGCGTTACGTCAGTGCGGCGCAGGTCGTCCTCAGTGCCTGTGAACATGATATCCGTGAGCGAAAACCCGAGAATATCGTTGGCTTGGTCCATCAAGGTTTTTGCGGCGGGATGATGCTCGTATAAGTCTCGGCCCATGCCGCTGAACTGGCTACCTTGGCCGGGAAAAACAACTGCTTTCATAAAGAGGAAGTCGGAGGAAAAAGAGGATGGGGTGGCAAGATAGCAGGAATAAAAAAGCCCGCTACCAATGGGTAGCGGGCTTCTTGAAGGTAAAACGCAACGCAGTCCTACTCTCTTAGCGCGTGATTTGCACCCAGCCTTTGTAAGTGCGTTTGGTTTGACTGACGTTGTTGAACTCCACCTCGGCCTGGTAGTAGTACATGCCTTCCACTACAGAAGATGCGCTGCCACCTTCAGCACGACTACCGCCAGTCCAGTTGATGAGCGGGTCGGAGCTGCTGTCGTAGATCTTGACGCCCCAGCGGTTGAAGGCCATGAAATGCGTCCGGCGAATAGGCGTGAACACCTTGGGTCGGAAGGTGTCGTTTTTGCCGTCGCCGTTGGGCGTGAAGATGTTAGGCAGCAAAAACAGCTGGCAATCTTCTTTGCACTCGCGGTTGCTACGCACACTGCGAATCCCGCTCGAATCCACAGCCTGCACCGCGTAGCATCCCACCTCCGACTGTAGGTTCCGATGCTGATACGACAGCTGCGTGCCCGGCACCGAGGTCAGGAAGCGCAAGGAATCTTCGCTGTTCGGCGAATAATAAATGTCGTACGAAACAATGCTGCGGCTGCAGTCAGTAGGATTGTTGCTCAGCGTCCAACTCAGATTGTTGGTGTACACGGGACCAGTGATGGGCGTTGCCGGCAAATCAAACAACCGACTAGCCAGACTATCACAGTTAGGCCGCTGCAAAGTCAGGACGGGAGCACACGGCACGTTGCGCAAGACAATGCACTGTTGCTGGCTCAGGTTAATTAGCTGGTCGGGCAGCCGCGGGGCGTTGTAGGTACCGTTGGTTTCCACATAGTAGCAATAGGTCTGCCCACGCACTAAGCGTTGCGTGGCTGTGCCTTCATCCCGGTATGTTCCGCCGGTTGCGGTGCTTGTAACGGTAGCAATTGCTACGAAAGGATCCTGCTGATTGGGTCCCTTGCGGTAGATGGTAGTAGGGCGCCGCGTATTGTCCCACGGCACAGCATAGGTCCAGCGCAGCGCAATAGCGTTTAGCGTCCCCGCAGTGGTTGCCGGAATTGCCGTGCCATCAACCCGCACGCTAGATGCCCGAACAGCGGTTTCGGTTACGGCATTGGCACTAAGGAATTCCACCTTATAGCTGTAAGAGCGGTTCTGCGTGTCCAGCGAAGGGTCGTTGTCCACGTACGTGGTGTCGTTGACGTTGTTGATAAGCGCTATCTGCGTGAAAGAAGCAGCCACGTCGGTCTGCCCAGTGGCCCGCAGCAAGCGATACTGCTGGGGGTTGGGGAAGGCAGGAGTGCTAGTAGGTTTGGTCCAGCGAACTGTGATGCGGCCACTACTAGTAGCCGTCTGATCCACGGTCACGTTGCGCATCACCAGCGGCCGACCAGGGAAGTCAACACAGGCCTCAGCCGAAGCCAAGCTTGCTCCACGGCCAGGCAATGGGAACTCCACATAAATTCGGTAGCAATACGTTTTGCCCCGCTCTAAGCCCTGGCCGCCACGGTCGTCCACAAACTGCACTAGGTCGTTGGTGCCGGCGTACGTGAGCGTCCCGATTTGGGTGTAGCCTGCGGAGGCAGGAATGCCCGTCACGCAGGGGCCGAAGTCTCCTCCATTTGAGCCCTCCCGGCGATAGATCAGAATGCGGGCTCCGGGTTTACGGCAGATATAGCTGTTCCAGGTTAGCCTTGCCGAGCGCACCGGCGCTCCCAGTGGCTCCACCCGTAGGTTTTGGGGGGCTGGCCCAATAACCGTAATGTTCCAGGTTTTGATGTCCGTTAAAGGCAACGAGTTAAGGCCCGTTGGCTGGTCTTCGGCGTTGAACACCACTTGAATGGGAGTAGCCCGAATGTCATTGCAATCCGGAGTCCAGCGGAAAGTGCCGGTTGCAGTAGGTGGCCCCGTTAGGTTCTGAATGAAGGTGGCCGGTGGGATAATTCCGCTGTTGGCATACAGCCGGATCCGGTTGGCATCGGGGTCGGTGGCCGTTACGTTTCCTACCACAGGCGTACCCGCTACTACGCACAAGTCAGGCGGGATAATCAGGTTGGGCAACCGGTTGGTGGTCGGGCGTACCGTCACCTGCATATCCCGGATTACCTCACTTATCTGGCGGTAGAAACCACCAGGAATCCGTCGAAACTCTTTTACCTTGAAAGCAAAATTGTACTCTCCTACTGTGCCAGGTGAATTCCAAGTGATATCACCCGTAATAGGGTCCATCACGAAAATAGACTGGCTTCCAGGCACGCCCACTGGTGGGCCACTGTAAGGCACCTGGGCGCCATTCAAGCTAGCTGGGGTCAGGTTGTTGGGAGCTACATAGCCGGGCACCGTGGCAGGTGAGGGCCGGCAACCCATTACTGCTGACGCGAGGCCCGCCTGTTGGCTGTAGAATAGTTCGTACGCGAGAGAATCGCCATCGGCGTCGTACGCCGCTGGGTTATGCCGGAAAACCTGAGCAACCGTTGCATTGTCGATGGCCGGTTTTGTGAGCACCGGCGAGCTGTTTTGCAATAAAGAAGGGTCAATAGTGACTGTAGTAGAGATATAAAAAGACTGATTCACGGAGTTTTCCATGTTCAGAATTCCCCGATTTCGGTTCTCGCCAATAAAGCTAACAACGTAAGGACTGGTACTAGCAGCGTTATACGTGTGCTCGAAGTCGTAAATGTAGCGCCGTATATCTGGCTGTACCAGCACGTTACTAGTTCGGTTCACTACCGCACAGCTACCATCTCCAAAGTAGATCTGCGCATTATTTTGATCGGGAACGGCATTGTTAACAGGGTCCCGGCAATAGAGGGTTAGCCGGAAGAAGATCCGGCGTGGGTTGTAGTTTGCCGTGGTATCAACTTTGGACTGAATGTCGCCAGCTCGAATGTGCGTGGCCTTTGCCTGGGATGCCAAGCTAAGGAGCCCTACCAGTAGCAGCAAAGGCCCGCGTCGAGCCAAACGAAAGAGTAACGTACGCAACATAGAGCGGGAGCTTGAGGAGAGAGGTGTGTTCAGAAGCAAGACCAGTCAATTAAACCTAGGAACAATCTAACAAAAATTAGACCCATAGGTTAGTAATAAGGAAAGAACGCCAGCTTTATCTAACGGAGCAGCGCGAAGATTGATTCATGAGTATCAACGAGTGAACCATGAAGTTTATTTGGATTGTTTCCTAGTGGGTTGGCATGTACCTTTGGCTGCTCTAAATGACCCCCACAAACTCCTTTAGCCGCTTCTATGAGTTGGATTAGCAACACTGTTTCCAGTAGCATTGGTCGCAAGATCGTCATGTCTGTTACTGGTCTTTTTCTTTGCTCTTTTTTGGTTATACACCTGATTGGCAACTTTCAGCTTTTCAGCGCTGACGGAGGCCTTGCTTTCAATGCTTACTCCCACTTCATGAGCACCAACCCCCTGATTCGGGTGGCGGAAATCATCTTGGTGGCAGGATTTGGCTTCCACATCTACGAGTCGATTATGCTTACCCGCCGCAACCAGGCGGCCCGCGGTGGTCAGAGCTACGTAGTTGACAACATAGGCCAGAACAGCGACTGGAAGTCGCGCAACATGGGCCTGCTTGGCTCCGTGATTTTGGTGTTCCTGATCGTGCACCTTTACAACTTTTACTACCGCTTCCACTACGAGCCTCTTCCCATGGACTCTGCCGGCAACAAGAACCTATACGGCGTGGTAATGAACTCTTTCCAGACGTGGTGGTATGTACTTCTCTACGTGTTGGCTCAAATAGCGCTGTGCTACCACCTTCTACACGGCTTTGCCAGCGGTTTTCAAACGCTTGGTTTAAACCACCGCAAGTACACGCCGGTTATTAAGCTGGTTGGCTATGCATTCTCCATCATCGTTTGTGCTGGATTCGCTGCTATGCCGCTGTACTTTTTCATCTTCAAATCCTAATCCGCCCAGCTGATGTTTCAGGACTCTAAAATTCCAGAAGGCCCTTTGGCCGAAAAATGGGAGAAGCACAAGTTCAACGTTAAGCTCGTTAACCCAGCCAACAAGCGTAAGTACGACATCATTGTGGTGGGTACGGGCCTTGCTGGCGGTGCAGCAGCAGCTTCACTGGCGGAATTAGGCTATAACGTAAAAGCCTTCACCTATCATGACTCCCCACGCCGTGCGCACTCTATTGCTGCGCAGGGAGGTATCAACGCCGCCAAAAACTACCAGAACGACGGGGACTCGATCTTCCGCCTATTCTATGATACGGTAAAAGGCGGTGACTATCGGGCCCGTGAAGCCAACGTGTACCGGCTAGCTCAGGTATCGGTGAATATCATCGACCAGTGCGTAGCGCAAGGAGTACCGTTTGCCCGCGAATACGGGGGACTGCTGGCCAACCGTTCGTTTGGGGGTGCTCAGGTAAGCCGTACGTTCTACGCCCGCGGCCAAACCGGACAGCAGTTGTTGCTAGGTGCCTACTCGGCCCTTTCGCGCCAGATTGCTTACGGCAAAGTGAAAATGTACACCCGCTCCGAGATGTTGGACCTGGTGACGGTAGACGGACAAGCACGTGGTATCATTACGCGCAACCTGATTACCGGCGAAATCGAGCAGCACGCAGCACACGCAGTGGTATTGGCAACTGGTGGTTACGGCAACGTATTCTACTTGAGCACCAACGCCAAATATTGCAATGCTACTGCGGCTTGGCGTGCGCACAAGAAAGGAGCATACTTCGCTAACCCTTGCTTCACGCAGATTCACCCTACTTGTATCCCCGTATCGGGCGACTACCAGTCGAAGCTGACGTTGATGTCGGAGTCGTTGCGTAACGATGGTCGGGTGTGGGTACCTAAGACGGTGGAAATAGCCGAGCGTTTGCGCAAAGGCGAAATAAAGGTCAGTGATATTTCCGAGGACGACCGGGACTACTTCTTGGAGCGCAAGTATCCAGCCTTCGGCAACTTAGTGCCCCGCGACGTAGCTTCTCGCAACGCCAAGCAAATGTGCGACGAAGGTCGTGGCGTTGGATCTTCGGGCCTAGCTGTATACTTGGACTTCGCCGATATCATCAAGCGGACCGGAGCCAACTCGGTAAGCCAGAAGTACGGTAACCTCTTCGCTATGTATGAGAAGATTACCGGCGAAGACCCCTACAAGCAGCCGATGCGCATCTATCCAGCGGTGCACTACACCATGGGCGGCTTGTGGGTTGACTACAACCTGCAAACTACCATCCCAGGCCTTTATGCCACTGGGGAGTGTAACTTCTCTGACCACGGTGCTAACCGCTTGGGAGCTTCGGCCCTCATGCAGGGTTTGGCCGATGGGTACTTCGTAATTCCTTACACTATTGGCGACCAGCTAGCCCAGACGCCTCCTACCCCCGTTACCACCGACCACCCAGCGTTTGCTGAGGCAGAAGGTGCCGTGCGGGAGCGTATCAACAAGCTGCTAAGCATCAATGGTACGCGTAGCCCTGGTGAGTTCCATAAGGCGTTAGGCCACATTATGTGGGAGTATTGCGGCATGGCGCGCAACGCCGAAGGCTTGCAGCACGCCAAGAAAGAGATTCAAAAGTTGCGTCGTGAATTTTGGAGCGACTTGAAACTTGTTGGCACCGACCAAGAGTTGAACCAGATGCTGGAAAGCGCAGGCCGGGTAGCAGATTTCATCGAGCTCGGAGAGTTGATGGTTGACGACGCTCTGCACCGCAACGAAAGCTGCGGTGGCCACTTCCGCGAGGAATATCAGACTCCGGAAGGTGAAGCCCTGCGCGACGATGAGAACTTTGCTTATGTAGCTGCTTGGCAGTATGCCGGCGAAGACAAGCCGGAAATCCTGAACAAGGAAGAGCTACAGTTCGAAAACGTGAAGCTCACGCAGCGCAGCTATAAGTAGTGACGGCTGAGGAGTTGGGTAACCGACCTTGGTGCCCAACTCTTCTCCTGCTCTAGGTCACTACACCATACTCATTACTCAATACCCTCGAAATACAATGGCCGGAAGTAACCCTAACGCCAAACCAATGAACCTCACGCTGAGAGTGTGGCGGCAGAAAAACCGCAACACAACCGGCAATATTGTGGATTATCAAGTGCGCGATATTTCTCCCGAAATGTCGTTCCTGGAAATGCTTGACGTGCTAAACGAGGATTTGCTACGTAAAGGCGATGAGCCAGTAGCATTCGACCACGACTGCCGCGAGGGTATTTGTGGTTCGTGTAACCTCTTTATCAATGGCCGGGCCCACGGCCCGGAAGCCGGCACTACCACGTGTCAGTTGCACATGCGCAAGTTCTCGGATGGTGACACCATCACCATCGAGCCCTGGCGTTCCAAGTCGTTCCCGATCAACAAAGACCTAAGCGTAGACCGCTCAGCCTTCGACCGAATCATTCAGGCTGGTGGCTATGTGAGCGTAAACACCGGTGGTGCTCCCGATGGCAACGAGATTCCAATTCCGAAAGAAATTGCGGACCGGGCCTTCGAGGCAGCTACTTGCATTGCCTGCGGCGCCTGCGTGGCCTCGTGCAAGAACTCGTCGGCTATGCTGTTTGTAAGTGCTAAGGTTAGCCAGCTTGCCTTGTTGCCACAAGGCCACGTTGAGCGCAAAACCCGCGTTGAGAACATGGTAGCACAGATGGACAAAGAAGGCTTTGGAGCGTGCAGCAACATCGGCTCGTGCGCAGCAGAATGCCCAGTTGGTATTTCGCTGGAAAACATTGCCATCCTGAACCGTGAGTTCCTGTCAGCTAAAGCTACTTCCAATAACCTAGTGTAGTTGGTACTAGTTATCTGTCCTAGGTAAACTTGAAAAGCGAAACGGCTAGCCGTTTCGCTTTTTTGTTTCACTTGCTTTTCGCCTTTCTCTGTAAGCCAGATTGCTGTTTTCTTTGTTCAGTTGCTGGCTTCGCCGCGGATGCCGCTTTCCATCTTTCACTTTCTTCGTTGCATGATAACTGTCATTGCTGGTACCAATCGTCCTACATCCCGTGCCCGACATATTGCGAATCTGTACATCAGCCTGTTGCAGCAGCACAACGTAGAGTGTCAGTTGTTGGATCTGGCATTACTGCCTGATGACGTAAGCGTATCAGCCCTCTACCACAATGTGGGCAACCACGATGGCTTCAATGACCTAGCGGCCCTAGCCAGTACGGCCGATAAATTGGTGATGGTGGTGCCCGAATACAACTGCTCGTATCCGGGCGTACTCAAAACCTTCATTGACGGTCTCCCCTACCCAGGTGGGATTCGAGGCAAAAAGGCGGCACTGATTGGCTTGTCGTCGGGTGGGCAAGGTGGCCTACTCGCTCTGAGCCACCTCACCGATGTACTCATGTACCTTGGCACTGCTGTGCTACCAGCTCGAGTACGGCTGCCTTTTATTGATAAGCACTTAAACGCCGAGGGCAATTTGAGCCACCCCTTATACATGCAACTATTGCAAGAGCAAGTCGAACAATTGATAGCCTTTTAACGGACACGACTTCGTGTTCTGTTACATAGTCCAGGCACGAGGTTGGTTTGCCGCAACGATGTCTAGTTAGCTTTATAAGAAAGCGCAATGGCAAGGTCAGCTGCTTGAAGAATCTATATGCTAGATTTATGGTGTTGGCTAAAAGCCTTCCTATACTTTGCTAGCAACCTCCGACGTTTGTTTGTTGTCCAGCTTGTTGTTGCCTATAGCTCACTCGAGCTATTACTTGGCAGCACACGCCTTTCCAGCGTGTAGCTTATACTTCAACTGGAATGGCACTTTTACCACGCCAGTTACCTTTCACAAGTGAAAAGTTTTCGACGATGAACATCCTAAAATATACCGCCTGTGTCCTTAGCTTATTAGCCACGTCTGCGGCATGTATAACCGCATGCACCAAAGACACTGATGCGCCAGTACCCACCGATAAAGTGGGAAAAGTGACCATAGAATTTGAGAATGTAGTAGGTGGCAGCCCGCTCGAATTAAATAGACGCAGCTTGTATGCTACTCCTTCTGGCGACCAGTTCTCAGTCTCTACCTTTCGCTACTATATCTCCAATATCAAGCTAACTAAGTCCGCTGAGTTTATCCAGCAAACCAAACCGCAGGAATCTGATTTCGTTCAGCCGGAAAGCTATTACCTAATAGACCAGGCGCTGGAAGGTTCGCGCAGATTTACCATCGAAAATGTACCTGCTGGCGAGTACAGCGACATTGAGTTTACGATTGGCGTAGATGCTGCTCGTAACTCGGGAGGTGCCCAAACAGGCGCCTTAGCAGTCAGCGACATGTTTTGGGTGTGGGACACTGGATATATCTTTACAAAGATGGAAGGCCGTTCCGATCAGTCGCCTACCAAGGCCCTGGTGTTCCATATTGGGGGCAACAACAACATCAAGACTGTTTCACCGGCTATGAATGGAAAAATCATTCAGGTACGCGAAAACAGAACGCCTGAGGTATTTCTGCGTGCAGACTTGCTTAGAATGTTTACGGGAGCTACTACAATCCTTTTTCAAAATACTAACAACGTGATGGGCGGCGAAGAGGCGGCCCAGATAGCCAAGAACCAGGCAGATGGCATGTTCACAGTTGACCGGGTACGTAGCAACTAAGTGAAACTTTCTTCAAAGTGAAAACACCCAACCCGCCAGTATATGTGTGGCTTTTATGGAGCTTGCTGGGGCTGTTTTTCGCTGGTTGCCAACCTGGTACTCAAGTAGTATCAACTGATGAGATACCTGGTATCTCGATACCAGCCAACTTTCCTGCGCCGGTGTATAGCGCCGAAATGAACCCACCCAGCCGCGCTGGATTCGAGTTGGGCCGCACACTATTCTATGATCCGCAGCTCTCTCGTACCGGTGACATATCGTGTAGCAGTTGCCATCAGCAAACTACTGCCTTCGCTAACACCGGACACCGTTTAAGCAAGGGAATCAACGATAAGTTGGGCGTTCGGAACGCGCCAGCTCTGCAGAACCTACGCTGGAAAAAAAACTTCTTCTGGGACGGAGGACCCAAGCACATCGAAACGGTGCCACTCGCTCCTATTACGCATCCGCTGGAGATGGGTGAAACGATAGAAAACGTACTACGCAAGCTTAATGCTGATTCCAGCTATCAACGCCAGTTTGCGCAGGTTTTTGGAGGCACCGGGCCCATCGACTCGTATCAGTTTTTGCGTGCCATGGCACAATTCACAGCGGCTCTCACTTCCAACAACTCTCGGTACGACCAGTACTCCCGGCACGAACCCGGCGCTACACTTCGCACAAGCGAGCTGCGGGGCTTAGCCGTAGTACGCCAGAAGTGCGGAAACTGTCATGCTGGCGAGTTATTCACCGACGAGTCGTTTCGCAACAACGGCCTTGACCGAACCTTCCCATCGGACTCAGGCCGAGCCCATATTACCAGAAGCAGACAAGACGCCGGGCGATTCAAAGTGCCGAGCCTGCGCAACGTCGCCCTGACGGCTCCCTACATGCACGACGGCCGCTTCGCTACGCTCCCCGACGTACTCGACCACTACAGCCGTGGCATGGTGGAATCAGCCTCACTTGACCCACAGTTCCGGCGCCATGGCTTGGGCCCAGGGGTTGCCCTTTCCACTCAAGAACGCCAAGATTTACTGGCCTTCTTGGAAACCCTCACCGACACAACCTTCCTGCATGACCCAAGGCTAGCCAAACACTAGCATTACTTGTCTTTAATCGAAGAATGCTGCATTGAATCTATACCAAGCTAGGATCGGTGTTTTGCTAGATGACTCACCACTTGAGGTAGCTACAAACTCAGGCACAAAGTCCTCCGCTACTGTTACAGCAAAGAGCAGGAAAGACAGCCTTATCCTGAATGAAGGCACCACTAAATCAGTAACTTGAGAGCTTATTCGCTGTATTCCATATGATTTCAAACCTCATCCGTCAACGCGTTACACTATTGCTACCAGCAATGGTATTGCTATTCGTTGCAGGCTGTGGTGACAAAGAGGGCAAAGACCCAGAGCCGGAGCCTACTCCCACTGTTCCGGCCACTCCCTACAATCTGACGCTACCAACGCAACTCCCTCAGACGGTGGTGCTACCAGCCAACAATCCGCTGACAGTGGAGGGCGTGGACCTCGGCCGCAAGCTATTCTATGAAGTACGGCTCTCGCGCGACAACTCTATGTCGTGTGGTAGTTGCCATCAACAGAGTAAGGCGTTTACTGATGGCCGGACGCTGGCCGTTGGTGTCGATGGAAAACCGCACTCACGCAACGCTATGTCGTTGGTGAACTTGCTATGGGAACCGAACCTGAACTGGGACGGCTCGGCTAATGCGCTGGAAACGCAGGCTCGCACCCCTATTGAGAATCCCGTTGAGTTGCACCAAAGCTTAGCCGATGGCGTCCGGAAGCTGCAGCAGACTACTTTGTACCCGCCTTTGTTTGCGGCAGCTTTCGGTTCATCTACCATCACCGAAGAGAACACGCTGAAGGCACTAGCGCAATTTGAGCGGACGCTAATTTCCTCGAACACGCGGTACGAAAAGTCACTGCTGCCCGGTGGCGCCCGGCTTAGCCCCGACGAGCGCGCTGGACGGGTCTTGTTTTTCAACCACCCAGGTGAAGGGGGGAACATACTGGCACGGGGTGGCTCCTGCGACCATTGCCACAACGGCAACAACTACTTGTTTACTGCTAGCAGCTTCACTTCCCCTGGTGGCAATACACAGTATTTCAACAACGGGCTGACAGTAGCATCTGACCTAGGCCGGTTTGGCGTAACCGGTGCAACTGCCGACCGGGGTAAGTTTCGAGTCCCGACGTTGCGCAACATTGCTCTTACCGCTCCTTACATGCATGACGGCCGCTTCCAAACGCTGGAAGAAGTGGTTGACCACTACAACGAGCACATTGACACCAACACTGCCGATCCTATTTTACTGCTTTCCAACACCCGCAACGGCTCGAAACTCGACCTCACAGCCACCGAAAAACGACAGTTGGTTGCATTTCTGAAAACGCTTACCGATTCCACTTTCATTCAGGATCCACGCTTCTCCGACCCGTTCAAGCCTTAATCTTGTGGTGGCATATCAGCCACTAAGGATATAGAATCAGCTGTAACCAGTGTCATGCGCAAGCCAAGCCACTTTATTTCAAGCGTTATGTGGCATCGTCTCCGCCTCCTAGTATTCGTTATCGGCGTGATAATGGCTACCTCCTGCTCTTCTATGTCTTCTACGCGCCAGCTTAGCCCCGACCGAGAGCCCGGCAGGCTCCTCTCCGATTCAACTGCCTTATCCGAAGATTCCTCACAGAATCTTTAGCTTAACTGAATTATTACAAACAAAGAGGCCCTTGAACTGTCAAGGGCCTCTTTGTTTCTTACGTAAAATCGAAGCTTAGTCCACGTTGTCGTGAAGGAAACGGTTGTCTCCGAGCAATTCGTTATCGTCCGAAAGATTGAAGCGGCTAATGTTTCGCTCGGAAGAAGGCGTCACATTTTCCAGCTTCACTTGCCGACGGAGATAGGCTGGCGTCTCCAATTGATCCTTTATCGTTTCGTTGGAAATACCGTTGCTGAGTTCCTGCAAGCGGCGGCGGCGCTCTTCGGCACGAGCATCAAGAGCCGGCCGACCGGGTAATGGTGGCGCAGGTTGTGGCGCTTGATACACCACTGGATCGGGAGCGGGTGAAGAGGGGGCAGCCACGGGCGGTACCGGCGCATTGTAGGGCGACGTTTCCAAGTCAAACTTCACTGGCTGAGGCTCTGGAGCCGGGGGCGGCGTGCTGGTGAAGGTCGGCACTACAGGCATTACCGGGGTTGACTCCTGACGCTCCCGATCAAAAATGTTGATTTGGGGGTCTGGCTGGGGTGCCTCAGGCTCCGGCTCGCGCGTGGAAGGTGTGACTGTAATTGTGTGCGCTTCGCGAGCAAAGCCCGTAGCAATTACCGTCACGCGAATGCTCTGTCCCAAGGTGGAGTCGATACCGTGACCGAAGATAACCTCGGCGTTTTGACCGGCTTTGTCTTGAATGCACTCGGTGATTTCCGTCAACTCGTCCATCTCCAGTTCAGCCTGGTCGCCGGACATGATGCTGAGCAGAATGCGCTGGGCCCCGTGGATGTCGGTGTTGTTGAGCAACGGCGAGGCCAATGCCTCTTCGGCAGCACGGCGGGCGCGGTTTTCGCCGTCCGTGATGCTGCTTCCCATTACGGCCGCACCACTGTCTTTCATCACCGTTTTAACGTCTTCAAAGTCGACGTTCACATCGGCTGTTACCGTTATGATTTCGGCAATAGACTTGGCGGCGGTGCTCAATACGTTGTCGGCCTTGGCGAAAGCCGAGCGGATAGGCAGGTTACCGTAAATCTCGCGGAGCTTATCGTTAAGAATTACCAGTACGGTGTCGCAGTTCTCGCTCAGCTCTTTGATTCCTAGCTCAGCTTGTTGGCGCTTTTTCTTGCCTTCAAACATGAAGGGCGCCGTCACGATACCTACCGTAAGAATGCCTAGCTCTTTGGCAACTTTGGCGATAACCGGTGCCGCACCCGTGCCGGTACCACCACCCATACCAGCCGTGATGAATACCATCTTGGTGCCATTGCTAAGCAGCTCCCTGATTTGCTCCCGGCTCTCAATGGCCGCTTGCTTACCGCGTTCCGGATTGGCTCCGGCTCCAAGGCCTTCGGTCAAATCCATACCAATTTGCAACCGGTTGGGCACCGTAGAAGAGGCCAACGCTTGCTTGTCGGTGTTACAGATGACGAACTCTACGTCCTTTATGCCCTGGCCAAACATGTGGTTGACGGCGTTGGAGCCGCCCCCACCCACGCCAATCACCTTGATGATGGACTTGGATTGCGCCGGGATGTCGAATTTATAATTCATGAGGTGAGTGGCTAAATGGTTGTGTGGTTAAATTGTTGGTCGTTCAACGACAACCATTTAGCAATTCAACCATTTAACAGATTAGTACTTGGTGTCGTCGAAGTCGTCAATTAGCAGTCCTTTGGTACGGCTGATAATGTCCTGGAAAAACTTACCAGCGCCAGATGGCTTCTTCGGCTCTTTTGGTTCAGTTGGCTTTTGCGCTACAGGCTTAGCGGCCGGCACGGGTGCCGGGGTCGGCGCGGGCGCTGGTGCTTGGTAATACGGCGCTGGCTGCGGAATGTGCTGTTGCTCCTGCTCGTAATTGCGGTTCAGACGCTCGTCGAGCGAACGGTAACCAGCCAACACAAGACCAACCGTGGTGGCAAACATCGGCGACTTCACAGCCTCAATCTTGCTCTTGCCTAAGTGCTCGTTCGGGTAGCCGATACGGGTATCGAGGCCGGTTACGTATTCGGTAAGCTGCACCAAGTTCTGGAGCTGCGACCCGCCACCCGTCAGCACGATGCCGGCGGCCAGCTTGTCGGCGTGGCCGGTGCGCTGGATTTCGGCATATACCAACTCGATGATTTCCTCCATCCGGGCCTCGATGATGTAGGCCAGGTTTTTGAGAGAAATTTCCTTTGGTGCCCGGTCGCGCAGACCAGGGATGCTTACAATTTCATAATCGGAAGCTTCCTCGGCAATGGCTTTACCGAACTTCACCTTCAGTTGCTCGGCTTGGTTCTGCATCACCTGGCAGCCCAACTTGATGTCGGAGGTTACGATGTTGCCCCCGAAAGGCAATACTGCCGCGTGGCGGATGATACCGTCTTTGAAGATGGCCAAATCGGTGGTACCACCCCCAATGTCAATGAGTGCTACACCCGCCTCCTTCTCCTCGTCCGACAATACGGACATAGAAGAAGACAGCGGCTCCAGAATCAGATTGTCGATTTCCAGGCCAGCCTTGGTAACGCACTTGTTGATGTTGTTGATGGCCGTGCTTTGCGCCGTGATGATGTGGAAGTTGCCCTCCAAACGCACGCCCGACATGCCCACAGGGTCCATGATGCCTTCCTCGTAATCCACCTTGTAGTCTTGGGGCATTACGTGGATGATCTGTGAACCGGGCGGGGTTACGAGGCGGTACATGTCGCCGGTGAGGCGCTCTACATCTTCCTGCGTGATTTCGCTGTCAGCGGAAGCGCGCGTGATGCTGCCGTTGTGTTGCAAGCTCTTAATATGCTGCCCGGCAATACCTACGTTCACTACGCCGATATTAATGCCTGACATTTCTTCGGCTTGCCGAATGGCCCGCCGGATAGCGTCTACCGTCTTGTCGATGTTGGACACAATACCGCGCACCACGCCTTCCGACACAGCCTTGCCCATGCCCAGTATTTCGAGTTTGCCAAACTCGTTTTTGCGGCCTACAAGGGCACAGATTTTTGTGGTTCCGATGTCGAGGCCGACTACAATCTTATCGTGTTGCATGTGGAAGGGTCGGGTAAAGCTGGCGAGGGAATAGCAATTGGATGCGGTGTGACTTGGCAAAAATAGCCTTTTCAGGCCTTGAGAGCAGAAAAAACTACTCGCAGATGATTTGATCTTTGAACTCTACGTTGACGCGGTGGTACGTATTCCAACCAAGCGCCGGCGGAATTTGACGGTAAAATACCATCAGTTTCGCGAATTTTTCCGAAATATTCTCCGGAAAGCCAAATTCTACCCGTTGGTCGCCTACCTGTTGCGTGAAGGAAACCTTGCCGTTGGGAGCAATGAATACTTCAGCTATCTGAGCGCGCCAAAAGGGTTTTTCATCAATATAGCGCAATAATTCGAGGTAGCGTTGGCCGGTGGAATCTTGGAAGAAGGAAGCAGCCAATGGAGCTCCTCCCTGCCGCGCCACCGGCACTACCCGAGCCGTGAACAACGACGAGAGTGGCAGCTTGTGGCCGTCAGCATCCAGGTAGGAATCGAGGCGCGTGTTGGAGTGAATAAGGCGGGCTATGGGACGGTTCTGGCGCACATCGGCGTGCAAGTTGCCAGATAGGTCGCGGTACACTTGGGCATCCTTAACAAAGGAATGGGCCTTTAGGCGGGCCTCCAAGGCGGGCAAGTCTAGGTCATCGGGGGTGGTGCCCTCTAGGCGTTGCTCTCCTCCACGCGTGAGCAGGCTGGTTACTTCCTGTTCGCTGATGAAGAAGTTGTTGAACTCGTTGCTTATCGTGACTATCACTTGACCCACCGGCCGGTGAGCTTGCCGAACACCGGCAAACACAGCCAAGCCCCCTAGCAGCAGCAAGCAGCTAGTAGCAAAGAGAATGTTGTGGACCTTACGCTTGAGCTTCATTCCAGCGAATATCTAAAATATTCTTTAAATCAGGTACTAACTTATCGATATCCCCGGCTCCGACTGTTGCGAGTACGTCGAAATTCGAGTCAGCACCCGCATTTGCCAAAATTTTGTCACTGGTCTGCAGCGACTTTTGAGGGGCAGTTATTTGGGACAAAATCAATTCTGAAGTGACGCCTTCCAAGGGTAATTCCCGAGCCGGGTAAATATCCATCAAGACAACCTCATCGGCCAGGCTAAGGCTTTCAGCAAAGCCTGCAGCAAAGTCGCGGGTGCGGGTGAACAAGTGGGGTTGGAATACCACACGTAGCTGACGCCCGGGATACAACGCCCGCACAGAACGTAAAAAAGCTTCTATTTCGCGTGGATGATGGGCATAATCATCCACATATACTTTTGGCTGCTCGGGCGTACCGGCCGTTACGATGAACTCGAACCGGCGCTTTACTCCTTTATAGGCGGCTACAGCAGCTTGCAGATGCTCGGGGCTCACGCCCTCTAGTTGCGCTACGCAAGCGGCGGCCAACATGTTTTCCACATTGTGGTAGCCGGGCACCGCCAACGTCAATGCATCCACTGAACCCTGAGGGCCATGCAGCGCAAAATGGAACTGGTGGCCCTGGGCCGTAATATTAGAAGCAGACAGTTCCGGGCCTTGCTCGGGGTTGAGCCCATAGCGAATTACCCGGACGCCTGCTGGCACGGCGGCCGCTACGCTGGCATCGGCTGTGTGGTTGATGATAAGGGTACCACCGGGTTGAATCTGCCCTACAAACTGCCGGAACGACTCTACTAGCGCCTCTTTGTTACCATAGATATCGAGGTGGTCGGCATCGGTGCTCGTAACAATGGCAATGGTGGGGTGTAGCGTCAGGAAGCTCCGGTCATACTCATCAGCTTCCACCACAATGGGCACGTCAGAGTTACCAATTGGAGGCAACAGCAGATTTGAGCCCAGGTTCACGGAGATACCGCCCAAGAAGGCGGCGCACGGTACGCCTGCATGATGCAGCAAATGCGCTACCATGCTACTGGTAGTGGTTTTGCCGTGGGTGCCGGCCACGGCAATAGTGCGGTGGCCCTGCGTGAGCACCCCAAGCACCTGGCTACGCTTGCGAATATCATAGCCCTTTTCACGTAGCCAAGCCCACTCTTGATGGTCTTTCGGGATAGCAGGCGTCAGCACAACGAGGGTTTGGGCTGGATTCTCGCGCACGGCAGCCGGGATACTGGCTACTGCATCATCGTAGTGCACGGCAATACCTTCCGCCGCCAGCGCCTCCGTAAGGGGCGTGCTGGTTTTGTCGTAGCCCGCTACGGTGTGGCCATTGGCTTGAAACCAGCGTGCCAGTGCGGACATGCCAATGCCTCCAATGCCAAGGAAGTAGACGTAAGGAAATGCTGCGACAGGGTTCAAGGGAAGATTTGAGTCTAGATGTTGAATTATGACTTAGAACTGTTGCTCACCAGTTTCAGCAGTTCATTGACGATGGTGGTGGTAGCGGCTGGCCGAGCCAACTGCAATACCTGGGTTGTCAGTTGCTGTTGCTGCGTGGAGTCTTGTAGTAGGGCAAGCGCTGTATCGTAGAGCTTGGCAGGCGCTTCGTTGTCGGCTACCAATAGAGCAGCATTTTTCCGAACCAAGGCCATGGCGTTTTTGGTTTGGTGGTCTTCTGCCACGTTCGGCGAAGGCACCAGGATGCTGGGTTTACCGGTCAAACACAACTCCGACACCGACAATGCCCCGGCGCGGCTCACCACCACGTTGGCGGCGGCGTAGGCTAGATCCATGCGTTGCACAAATTCCAGTGCCTTCAGGTTATCGGTGGCGAAAGGGGCCGCTTGCTGCGCAGCTTCCGGATAGTAGAGCTTACCCGTTTGCCACAACAGCTGCACCCCAGCCGCTTGCAGGCGCGGCAGCGCAGCCGCCGTGGCGTGGTTGAGGGTGCGAGCACCCAGGCTGCCGCCTATGACGAGCAACACGGGCCGATCCGGCGCAAGGCCGAAGAACTGCAAGGCTTCGGCGCGGTTGCCGCTGGCTATTTCGGTACGAACAGGATTCCCGGTCAGTACGAGCTTCTCCTCCGGAAAAAACTTCTCCATCCCATCATAGGCCACGCAAATTTTGTTGACCCGGCGGCTCAGCAGCTTGTTCACGAGCCCCGCGTAAGAATTCTGCTCTTGAATAAGGCTAGGAATACCGCGCGAGGTAGCCGCTAGCAACACCGGTGCCGACGCGTAGCCCCCCACCCCTACCACCACATCGGGCCGGAATTTTTCGATGAGCTTGCCCGCCTTGCGTACCGCCCGCATCACCTTGATGGGGAAAAGCAGGTTCTGCGGCGTTAGTCGGCGCTGTAGGCCCGCAATGTCGAGCCCCACGATTTCGTAGCCGGCTTCGGGTACCCGCGTCATTTCCATCCGGCCATTGGCACCCACAAACAAGATTTCAGCGTCCGGTTGGCGGCGGCGCACTTCGTTGGCAATAGCTACCGCCGGGAAGATATGCCCGCCCGTGCCGCCACCACTGATGATGACGCGTAGTGCATGTGAGGTAGGGTGGGGCTTCTTATCGGGCATTTCTGTTTTCTGGCAAGTTGGGGCGGCGTGAAACCGCAGGGTAGTATAGGGTTGCGCTGCTTACGCGTAGGAAGAGACTTTCGGAATGCGGGCCGTATCGGCGGGTTCGCCGGCTACTGGGCGGATTTCCCGCTCGCCCCGGCTTACCGCCAGGATAATGCCGATGCTAATACCCGTAAAGATGAGTGAAGTACCACCCATACTTAGCAGCGGCAACGGCAACCCCGTAATCGGGCCTAAGCCCACCGCTACGCCCATGTTCACCATAGCTTGCAGCACCAAACTAAAGGTGAGGCCTGCTGAAAGCAGCCCTCCGAAAGCGCCGTAACTGTTCACTACCGTCAGCAGCCCACGATAGAGGAAGGCAATGTAGAGGAAGACCACAAAGGCCCCACCGACCATTCCATACTCTTCGATGATGATGGCAAAAATGAAGTCGGAGTACGGGTGCGGCAGGATATTGCGCTCCGTGCTGTTGCCAGGGCCCTTGCCGGTTACACCGCCCGTAGCAATGGCAATGTAGCTGTGCTCCAGCTGGAATGGTACTGGCTTGCTTTTGTCAGTGAAGTTCTCGACCCGGCTTAGCACCGTTTTATAGCGCTGACCCGAGGAAAGACCAATGCCTCCCACGACCAGCCCAATAGCTACCATCACGGCCATTTGCTTGAGCGGCACCCGCCCGATAAACATCAGCAACAGGCAAGTGGCAAACAGCAACAAGGCCGTAGAGGCGTTACTTAGAATGATGATACCGCAAATCAACCCCACCCATAGCATGACGGGGAGCAGCGTGGTTTTGAAGTCTTGCACCTGTTGTTGGCGGCGGCTCAGCATGGACGCCAAGTGCGCAATCAATGCCAACTTGGCTAAGTCAGAGGGCTGAAAGGTTTGGTTGATAACTGGGATGGTCAGCCAGCGAGAGGCTTCGTTGATGTTCGAACCCATGAAATAGGTGAACATGAGCAGCGGCACTGACAGCAGCAGCGCGTACAACGACAGCCGCGAGTAGTAGCGGTAGTCGATGCGGTGCGCCAGCCACATGAAGGCTAGCCCCACGAAGATCAGGCCGGTGTGCTTGAGCAGGAAGTATTCAGTGTTGCCTGCCCGCTGCTTGTACGCCAGCGTGCCGGTGGCCGAATACACTACGGCAATACTGATCAGGGAAAACAGAATCACAATGCCCCACAGCACCGGGTCACCTTTCAAGTTCTGCCGCAGCCAGTTTTTGATGATGTCCATGAGAGTAGTTGAATGACTGAGTGACTGTAAAAACTGATGGAAACATGCAATGAGCGACCGAACGGTGGCCTTACCTGCTCGACTCCTCGGTTACTTTCTTCACCGCGGCCGCAAACTGACGGCCCCGGTCTTCATAGTTCTTAAATAAATCGAACGAGGCACAGGCTGGCGACAGCAGCACCACGCCGCCAGGCGGTGCCAGTTCGGCGGCACGGCGCACGGCGGTTTCCACGCTTTGCGTTTCTTCCAACTGCGGCACCACGGAATTGAAAACAGTGCGCAGCTTTTCGTTGTCGACGCCGAGGCAAATCAGGGCTTTCACCTTGGCCTCCGCTAGCGGCACGAGCGTAGCATAGTCGTTGCCCTTATCGGTACCGCCTGCAATCCACACAATAGGGCCCTTGATACCGTCGAGAGCATACCAGGCAGCTTCCACGTTGGTGGCTTTGCTGTCGTTGATGAAACGCACGCCGTTGCTTTCGCCTACAAGTTGCAGGCGGTGGTCGGCGTTGTGGAACGTGGCCAGGCCGGCCTCAATCTGTGGCTTCTCTATGCCGGCCAGCCGAGCACACAATACGGCAGCCATCATGTTCTGGCGGTTGTGCTGCCCGATGAGCGGCGAACTGGCGGTGTTTATTTTTTCGGTTTCACTGAAATAGCCGGGCTGCAAATCCACGCAAATGTTTTCCTCATCCAAGTAGTATGCACCCAACTGGTAGTCGGGGTGGTGGTGCAGGCTGAAGGGCAACTGCTGGACCGAGCGCAAGGCGGCTTGGAAGTACCGCTGGATATTCTCGTCGTCGGCGTTGTAGATGAAGTGGCCGTTGCTGTCCTGGTTGCGCATGATGCGCAACTTGGCTTCGGCGTAGCTGGCCATGGAGTAGTTGTACCGGTCGAGGTGGTCGGGGGTGATGTTGAGCAGCACCGAAATCCAGGGCCGGAAATGGTAGGTATCGTCGAGTTGGAAGCTGCTCAGCTCCACCACGTAGTATTCAAACTGGTCTGCTATCACCTGCTCGGCAAGGCTGAACCCCACATTGCCGGC
The DNA here is from genome assembly GCF_022827545.1 of Hymenobacter tibetensis. Taxonomy (NCBI): domain Bacteria; kingdom Pseudomonadati; phylum Bacteroidota; class Cytophagia; order Cytophagales; family Hymenobacteraceae; genus Hymenobacter; species Hymenobacter tibetensis. The sequence continues at coordinate 1,710,868 of NZ_CP094669.1, read as the reverse complement.
TAGCCCAACGCTATACCCGGCTTCTTTCAGCAAATGATAAGTGAGCAGCGTGGTAGTAGTCTTACCATTGGTACCGGTGATGCAAATGCATTTGGCCGTGGTATGGCGTCCCGCCAACTCGATTTCCGAAATAATGGGTGTTCCTTTCTCACGCAAAGCCTGAATGACAGGCGCCTTTTCGGGAATACCAGGACTCTTCACTACCTCATCGGCCCTGAGTATTTCTTCTAGCGTGTGCTGGTTTTCCTCGAAAGGAATACCGGCTTGGGCCAGCTTCTCCTTATATATAGGCTGAATGGGGCTCTTGTCGGACACGAACACGGAGTGGCCTTTGGCCTGCGCTAACAGCGCAGCCCCTACTCCACTTTCGGCCGCTCCTAATACTACAATGTGCATAGTTGATGTTCGTATGAAATGTCTCGTCGGACCTTATTAGATATGGGCTTGCGAGAAAGGGGTTAGCGCAGTTTCAGAGTAACCAAGGTTAGGACAGCCAGCATGATGCCTACAATCCAGAAGCGCGACACGATTTTGGATTCGTGGTAACCGAGTTTCTGGTAGTGGTGGTGTAGCGGCGACATGCGCAGCAGCCGCTTGCCTTCACCGTACTTCTTGCGCGTGTATTTGAAGTAGCTCACCTGCAACATCACCGACAAGCTTTCCACCAAAAACACCCCACACAGCACCGGAATCAGCAACTCTTTGCGCACAATCAGGGCCAGCACCGCAATGATGCCCCCAATGGCCAACGAGCCGGTATCACCCATGAACACCTGCGCCGGATACGAGTTGTACCACAAGAACCCCACGCATGCTCCCACGAAAGCAGTACAGAAAATAACCAGCTCGCCGGAGTTCGGAATGAACATGATGTCGAGATAATCAGCCAGGAAGGCGTTACCACTCACGAAGCAGAACACCGCCAGCGTGGTCCCGATGATGGCCGAAGTACCTGCTGCTAATCCGTCGAGGCCGTCCGTGAGGTTGGCACCGTTGCTAACCGCCGTGATGATGAGGATGACGATGGGGATGTAGAAGAAAGCGTAATACTCGTTGAAGAAGTCGCCGGCCGTGGCGAACAGGTCGCCGTAGTTCAGCTCGTTGTTCTTAAGGAAGGGCACTGTAGTAATCATCAGCTTCACGTCCTGGTACACCTTGCTGGCATCTACCGCCGAGAGTTGGCCATCGGGCAGCAGGTACTGGCGCACGGTTACCTCGTTGGAGAAGAATAGCACCCACCCTACCGTCAAGCCAAGTCCTACCTGACCTAAAATCTTGAACCGGCCCGCTAGCCCTTCCTTGTCCTTCTTTACTACCTTGATATAGTCGTCGACAAAGCCAATCAACCCGAGCCACACGGTGCTGAGCAGCATCAGCACAATGTAGATGTTGTCGAGCTTAGCAAACAGCAGCACCGGCACCAGAATAGCCAGCAGAATAATCAGCCCGCCCATGGTGGGCGTGCCTTTCTTCTCCAACTGACCCTGCAACCCCAAGTCGCGCACTGTCTCACCAATTTGCGCCCGCTGCAGCACCCGAATCAACGGCTTGCCGAAGAATTGCGCAATAATGAGAGAAGTAACTACCGCCATAGCTGCCCGAAACGTGATGTACTGAAACACCCCCGTTCCGGGTATATGATGCACTTTGTAGAGGTAGTTGAAGAGGTAATACAGCATGAGCGCAGGGTTAGCAGGTTGCAGTCAGTGAAGGAGCAAGCTGCAAAGGTTCCAGTTTTTTCAGGTCAGGCAAGCGTTGTGTTTTTGCAGATTTTCATTAACGGCTCTTTATTTTCCAAGCAGTTCAAACATCTCCTGTAGCACTTTTTTATCATCGAATTCGGCGCGGACGCCTCTCACTTCTTGGTAGGTTTCGTGGCCTTTACCCGCTACCAGCACAATGTCGCCGGGGCCGGCCAAGAGCACAGCGGCCCGGATGGCTTCGCGCCGGTCGGGGATGGTAGCCACTTTAGCTAGGTCCTGCGGCTTTACACCGGCTTGCATTTCCGAGAGGATAGCCAGCGGATCTTCAAAGCGCGGATTGTCGGCGGTGAGCACCACCTTGTCTGAACCCTGGCAGGCGAGGTTGGCCATGATGGGGCGTTTGGCGCCATCGCGGTTGCCACCGCAGCCCACCACCGTAATGACTTGCTGGCTTGGCTGGCGAATATCGGCGATGGTGTCCAGCACATTCTCCAACGCGTCCGGCGTGTGCGCATAGTCGATGATACCGGTGACGTGGGTTTTCTCGGATACAATCGGCTCGAAACGGCCCGGCGCCGACAACAGCCCCGAAAGCACCGTCAGCACCTCCGACGAGTCTTCACCCAGCAGCACGGCCGCGCCGTACACGGCTAGCAGGTTGTAGGCATTGAACACGCCAATCAACCGAAACTGCACTTCTCGTCCATCCACTTCGAGGTGCAAGCCGTGCACCGCATTTTCAATCAGCTTGCCCCGGAAGGTGGCTGCGCCGCGTAGCGAGTAGGTTTCGCGGCGGGCAGCGGTGTTTTGCAGCATCACGATGCCGCGCTTGTCGTCGGCGTTGGTGAGCGCAAAAGCCGTTTTCGGCAGACTATCGAAAAAGCCCTTCTTAGCTTTCAGATAGTTATCGAAGGTACCGTGGTAATCGAGGTGGTCGTGGGTGAGATTGGTAAAGATGCCGCCAACGAAGCGCAAGGCCGTGGTCCGGTGCTGCACCACCGCGTGCGAGCTAACCTCCATGCAAGCATGGGTGCAGCCTGCCGCCACCATGCGGGCCAGCAGCTCGTTTAGCCGAATAGCATCGGGCGTGGTGTGGGTAGCCGGAATTACTTGTTCGTCGATTTGGTTTTGCACCGTGCTTAGCAGACCGGCATGGTAGCCTAGCTCCCGCAGCAGCTTGTGCAGCAGCGTGGCGCACGTGGTTTTGCCGTTGGTACCCGTAACCCCAATCAGCTGCAAGCTGCGCGACGGATGCCCATAAAACGCCGCCGCCATGTGCGCCATAGCCTCCGCCGAATCGGGTACTTGCACGTAGGCCGTGCCGGGCTCCATAACGGCGGGCAGGTCTTCACAGACAACCACCGACGTGCCTTGGGCCACTGCGTTGGAAATGAAATGGTGACCATCGGTGGCCGCGCCGCGTAGGGCAAAGAACACAACACCAGGAGCAGCCTGCCGCGAATCGAGCGTGAGGGCCTGCACCGGCACATCGGTTGGGCCGTGCTGATTTTGCACGGTTACATCGGCCAGCAGGGCAAAGAGTGGGGGCGTTATTTCTTTATCGGTCGACAAGGTTTCTCGTGGTTGTGCTGGGGGTGTTGGCCTACAGAAAGCCGGAGGCTATTCCTTAAGCTTTTTTGGGCTTGCCAGGGGCAGACTGCTGCGTTATTTGCGTAGGTCTTTTGGGTTGCTTGCGCTCAGGCTGCTTGGGTTTGGCAGGAGTTACGGTCTGCTCGGGCTTCTTCTCTGCTTTTTTAGCTTCTACCGCCGGGGTGTTGCCGTTTTTGGCGGCCAACCGGGCTTTTGCCTTGGCCGCCAACTCGCGGGTTTTGGCCGCCAAATCAGTGTCTACAGGCGTCAGGAGCTTGTTTTCAGCTAGCTGGCTGGGAGCGGGAGCCGCCAACGGCACTGGCGCAGACGAGGAGCGCTGCCCAATGGGTTCCAGTGCCAATGCCACCACCATGCCGCGCCGCACGGCGGCTCCGGCGTCCACCGATTGCGCTTTCACGCGGCCCGTTCCCATGGTTTGCACCCGTATACCTCGGTTTTCCAGCAAGAACAGGGCGTCGCGCAGGGTCAGGCCCCGGACATCGGGCACCCGGCCGGGGCGAACAGCCAGGGGCTGCAGCTCCAGCGCATCAATGCCACTATCGGACGCAGCGGGCACCCGCACCCAGTCTTCCTCAGGCGTTACAGTTTCGTTCTTGACACCGATCTTCTCGAATACCAGCCGCAATTCGTCTTGCATACCAGCCTGCACCACCGGCGTTTTGGCCCGGTTGGTAGGCGTGCGCGCCAGCACTGGGCGCTGGCTAGCGGCATCCCGCGCCATGGCTTTGTCGGCCACTTCCTTGAATACTGGAGCGGCCACGTCGGCCCCATAGATCCGGCCCTTCTTCGGCGAATCCACTACCACGATGCACGAGTACTTCGGCTTATCGGCGGGGAAATAGCCACAGAAGCTGGTGGAGTAGGTGCGGGTATAGGCGCCGTTTTTGAATTTCCAGGCCGTACCGGTTTTGCCAGCAATGGAGTAGTCTTCGGAGCGGATGCCGCGGGCGGTTCCTTCCGTCACTACGCCTTCCATCATGGCTTTCACTTTGGCCAGCGTTTCGTCGGAGCAGATTTTAGGATTGAGCACCACCGTCTCGTAGCGCTCCAGCACTTTGTCTACCTGCTTGATTTCCTTAACAATCATCGGCTGCACCTTCACGCCGCCGTTAGCCACGGCGTTATAGAACGCCAAGGTCTGTAGGGGCGCTAATTTCAGCTCGTAGCCGATGCTCATGGTGGTGAGGGACGTCCGGCTCCAGGAACGGTCCAGTGGGTCTTTCACGTAGGGCCGCGCCTCGCCGGCCATCTGGAAGCCCAGAGGCTTGTGCAGCCCAAAGCGCTTCAGATAATCGGTGTATTTGCTGGGATTTTTGCTGAACTGCCGGTCCACGAGTACTGCCACCCCAATGTTGCTGGACTTCTCGAACACCTGCTTCACCGAAATCTTGCCGTAGCCGTGTGAGTCGGTTTTCACGGCCCCCCCGATGTACATGCGCCCGTTGCCGGTGTCCACCATGTCTTCCAGCGTCATGTCGGGGTTGTCTTCCAGCACCGCCATCAAGGAAGCTAGCTTGAACGTAGAGCCTGGCTCGGTGCGGCCCTGGTCGGCAATGGCGTAGTTGTAGTCTTCGCGGTAGATGCCCTCGGCCACTTTGCCCAGGTTTGCCACCGCTTTGATGGCGCCGGTCTGCACCTCCATCAAAATCACGCAGCCATACTGCGCATTGTTATCCACCAACGACTTGTACAGCGCGTTTTCGGCCACGTCCTGGAGGTTGATATCCAGCGTGGTCTTCACGTCGTAGCCGTCGATGGGCTTAATTTCAGTGCCGTCGTAGATAGGCTTATTACCGCCGGGCAGGCGCTCAAACAGGGCTTCCCCGTCTTTGCCAGCCAAGTGGCGGTTGAACGTGAACTCCAGCCCTGCTCCGTTTTTGTCTTCGTTGATGAAGCCGACCGTACGCTGAGCTAGCCCACCGAAGGGACGGAAGCGCTTGTCCACCTTCTCGAAAATGACGCCGCCTTTGTTTTTGCCTGCTCGGAAGATGGGCCACGTGGCAATTTCTTTCTTTTCCTGAAAGTTAATTTGCCGCGAGTTCAGCCGCAGATAGCGCACATGCGAGCTGTAAGCGTTTTTCAGCTTCCGACTGTATTCTTGTGGACTCTTATCACTGAAAAAGCGTGATAGTAGTAGTCCAAGCGAATCAGCTTTGCTGTAGAAAAGTTGTTTATCAACTACGCTAGGGTCCCAAGCCACCCGGAAGAAGGGCAGCGAAGTCGCCATGATGCTTTTACCATCATCGGCAATGATAGAACCCCGCGTGGCAAATACGGGCTGGTATACCACGCGCCGCTCCTGTTCCAAGGCACGCCACTTCTCTCCTTCCTTGAACTGGATGTTGCCGACCTTCCAGATGATAGCCGCACAGAACAAGCACACGCCCAAGAACGCCAGCCGTACCCGGGTGACGATGGATTTTTTAACGCTTCCTTTCATTGCGACGAGTGCTGTTAGCAGGTTTGGAAGCCGCGGGCTGCTCTAGCGCAGGCTGGCCGGTAGCATCAGTTCCGATGGGTACGGGCGGCGCCCCCACCTCTAGGTTCACCGAGTCGAGGGGGGCCACCGGCCCGGCCCGACGTAGCGAGTCGCGCAGGGCGCGGGCCGCCAGCGAGTCGGCAGTGAGTATCGGCACCAAGTCCAGCGCCGCTTCATCGAGACGGCCAGAAGGCACTTCGATTCGGAACGGGGGCGAGGAGCTTTCCACCAAGCCGTAGGCGGCCACCTTGCGGGCTACCTCACTTTGCTTGCTGGCCTCCATGTAGTCGGATTTCAGGGTGGTGTAGTCGGCGCGCAAATCTTCGGTTTCCAGCTTCAGCTTCTGGATGGCACGATTCATTCGGGTGGCGTAGTGCGTGTTGCCGATGTACACCAGAATCAGAAACATCACGAACAGCACGTGCGGCAGGTAGCGCACGGGCAGCCCTTCCCGGAACAAGCCATCCATCCGCGTAACGCGCTCCAACAGCGTGAATACGCTCCAAGAACTTCGCGGCCCCACTGGGCGCGTTGGCCGGGGTGCTTTCTGCTCGGGCTCCGGTTTGGGTGCTGGTGCTGGTGCTGGTGCGGGAGCCGGTGCTGCTACCACAGGCTCAGGCGCAACCACAAACTCCGGCACCACGGCACGAGGCGCGTTGGTGCGGGGTTGCTTAGCGACGGGTTTTATTGTATTAGTTGCCACTAGGTTTCGAGGTTGGTTGCTGCGAGAAGCGCAGAGTGTTTGTAGAGTTGTTCGTTAGTCTTTGCGGACGGCCACCCGCAGCTTCGCCGAACGGGCACGGCTGTTGGCAGCTACTTCCTCGGCAGAAGCTTCCACTGGTTTGCGGGTTAGTACGTCGAAAGGCTGGTTGGTATTGCCGAACAGGTCTTTTTCCGCTTCGCCAAAGAATTTGCCTTTGGCTATGAAATTCTTGACCAGCCGATCTTCCAAGGAATGGTAGCTCATCACCACCAATCGGCCACCGGGCCGCAGCACCTGCGCCGTCGCTGACAACATTTCTTGTAAGGCCTTCATTTCGTCGTTGGCCTCGATGCGCAAGGCTTGGAACACCTGCGCCAGATACTTGTTTTCTTTGCCGCGCGGGGTGCAGCTGGCAATAGCTTTTTTCAGCTCGGCGATGGTGCTGATGGTTTGCCCGCGCCGGGCTGAGGCCACCGTTTGAGCTAGCGTACGGGCATTGGTAACTTCCCCGTACATCCCGAAAATGCGGTGCAAGTCTGCTTCCGGATACTCGTTGATGATGTCGGCGGCAGTGGGGCCGTCTTCGGCATTCATGCGCATATCCAATGGCCCATCGAAGCGGGTGCTGAAGCCGCGCTCCGGCGTATCGAACTGGTGCGACGACACCCCCAAATCAGCCAGCACCCCATCTACCGGCAACACGCCCCGCGCTTTTAGCTCGGTGTGCAAGTCTCGGAAGTTGGCCCGGATGAAGGTGAACTGCGGGCAAGCCAGCTTCGCGGCTTCCTGCTCGGCATCGGCGTCCTGGTCGAAGCTGTAGAGGTGGCCCGTGGTGAGATGCTCCAGGATGCGGGCCGAGTGGCCACCGCCACCGAAGGTTACGTCCACGTAGCGGCCGTCGGGTTGCAGGTGGAGTGCTTCCAGGCACTCGCGCAACATCACCGGGCGGTGGTAGGCGGCATCGTTGCCGTACTCGTTGTTGCTTGTGCTCATGCGGCCAGGGGGCCGCCAGGGCCGTTTTCGGTGGTAAGAAACTTTTGCGCCAGCTTCGAGAAGCTTTGCTGGTCTTTAATCAGGTACTCATCATAGCGGGTAGGGTCCCAGATTTCACATCGGTTGCCAAGTCCCACAATAATGGCCTCCTTCTCGATGCCCGAGTAGCGCACCATGGTCCGGGGCAGCATAAACCGCCCGATGGTGTCCAGCTCCACTTCCGTCATGCCCCGGAAGAAGTTGCGCTGAAACTGGCGATACTCTTCGTTGAACTCGTCGAGCGCCATCACCTTGTCGTGGATGATGCGCCACGACTCGCGGGGGTACAACACCAAGCAGGGCTCGAACCCACGCACCAACACGAGTTGGTTGCCCGAGGCTTCCGGCAAGTTGCCTTTCACCTTGGCCGGCAGCACCAGCCGCCCTTTCGGGTCCAGCTTGCATTCGTATTCGCCGGAGAGCAGGTTCATGGGTTGAGGCAGGGCAGTGGGTAGGGATGCTAGCAAAAGTACACAATGCCTTAGAAAAGGCAACCACGATTTACCATTTTCTACCACTTAAAGAAAACTGGGTTTCCAGCTCCCAAACGCCGTTTTTTCCACATAACTAAAGATTTTAGCCAAGCATTCTGATAGCTCAAAGAGGTGCTTTGACAGAATGTCAGTACAACAAATCCGCTGCTATGCATCAGCTCAAAAGCTGTGTTACCCAGTGCTTTCTTTCTCCAACTAGGCTAGCAGCTGTATTAGTGATGCCTGTGGTTGAGAGGGCGGCAGCTTGCTTCCAAAGCACCTAAAAAGCCAACCAAACTAGATAATTATCCAGTGTTGGATTCACGACTGTAGTGTCTTTGTCTGAACGTTTGCTGTACCCTGCCGGCTCTTGCACCTTTTGCCTAGCGCTGGGGTTTATACCTTTGTAGCATATGAAGCGTCCTATCTCCCATCGGTTTTTCAGCGCATTGCTGGCATTGCTGGTTCTTACTGCTTCGGTGGGAATGACCGTGCTGCGGCATACGTGCCACCAAAGCGGGAGTCGTACAACATCGGTCGTCTTCACAACTCCCCAGCACCGCTGTCCAGCTCAGGAGCCTCGCTCCGAACAGCAAGCTTATTCCAGCCAAGCTCAGCTTAAAGCCGCGTGTTGCGAGTTCAGTGCGCACTTACACAAGCTGGATATTCCAACGCCGGAAATAACTTGGGCGAAGCTGCTACCGACGCCTTTGTTGACTACGTGGTGGCCCGCTTCCACTTGGCCGTTGGTGTCCCCTACCCTGCTGGTTGCGCAGGCCGAAGCTTGGCACGCCGCCGACAGTTCGCCACCCTTACGAGCGGGGCGGCTGTTGCTTTCGTTTATTGGTGTCTTGGTGGTGTAGTATGGTTCCGTGCCAGTCTGAACGGCTGGCGTTGGAAACGCCGCGAACTATAGGGTCCGGCTATTTCTCTTCGGAATGAATACTAACTTGCTGACACTATGGAATTTCCTTTCGGGCCCCGCTTTGCGGCCGCGCTTGGCCTCGTGCTGAGTAGCTCACCTGCTGCGCTGGCCCAATCCTCGGCCGATATTCTGGCTCCAGTTCGGGGGCAGGTAACGGACGCTACGGCAGCCAAGCCACTACCAGGCGCCGTGGTGCGCTGGCTCGGCACTACCGATGTGGCTACCACCGACAATGCTGGTGGTTTTGCGCTGCCGCGGCCTGCTCGTGCCGAAGCCAGCCGCCTCATCATCAACGCCCTTGGCTACCGCCCCGATACTATTGCCGTAGCCACCACCGGCAGCCCGTATGTGCGGGTGGCGCTGCGGCCGGGCGCCGAACTGGGAGAGGTACGCGTGGAAGACCGCGCCCCCTCCTACTCGTCTCTTACGCCTGCCAACACGCAGGTGATTACCAGCCGCGACCTAACCAAGTCAGCCTGCTGCAACCTAGCGGAAAGCTTTGAAACCAATGCGGCCGTAGAAGTTTCCACCACCGATGCGGTGTCCGGCGCCAAGCAGATTCAACTGCTCGGGCTCGATGGTGCTTATTCTTTGCTGACCGTGGACAACCTGCCGGCCCTGCGCGGCCTATCGACTCCCTACCGCCTCAACTACCTCTCCGGCACCTGGATTGAGAGCATCGACATCATCAAGGGCATGGGCTCGGTGGTGAATGGCTACGAAAGTATTTCGGGCCAGGTGAACGTGCGCCTCAAGGAGCCCGAAAAGGCGGAGCGGTTGCTTTTCAACGCTTACGGCAACGACCTCGGCAAATTCGATCTTAACCTGAACCTAGCCACGCCCTTAAGCAAGAAGGTATCCACGGCCCTGTTGCTGCACTCCGACCATCTGGGCCGCCGCGTTGACCGGAACAAGGATGGGTTTATGGACCTGCCACTGGCCACGCAATACAACGTGTTCAACAAGTGGAAATACCAGTCGGGCAATGGGATAGTAAGTGAAATAGGGCTGGGCGCGCTACGCGAAACCCGGGAAGGCGGCCAGCTTGGTTTCCGGACCGGAGCCGCCGATGCGTACCAGCAGAACTACGGCTTCACTAGCTCCACCAACCGCTACACGGGTTTCGCCAAGACATCTTACACCTGGCCGGGCCGCCCGTACCAAAGCTTGGGCTTGCTGCTCAGTGGAACTCACCACGACTTCAACTCCACCTATTCCTATAAGCAGGCCCCGTATGAACCACGGCAGTATGATGGCACGCAGCGCACGGGCCTTGCTACCTTGTTGTTCCAAAGCGTGCTGGGCACTACCGCCCATACCTACCGCGTAGGCCTGAGCTATTTGCACGACGACTATCAGGAGCTGTTTCGCAACGGCATCAGCTACCTCAACGAGACACCCGAGGTGCGCTACGCGCGGGAGCACCGCACCCGTCTGGAGAACGTGCCGGGTGGTTTTGCGGAATACACCTACCAAAACTTGCGGAATCTCACGCTGGTGGGCGGCCTGCGCCTCGACCGGCACAACCTCTACGGCTGGCAGCTCACGCCGCGCTTCAATTTGAAATATGATGCCGCCAAAAACTCGGTGCTACGATTGGCAGCTGGCACAGGCTTCCGGATAGCCAACCCCATTGCCGACAACATTGGCTCCTTGTTGAGTGCCCGTGAATTTGTAATTGCACCCAACCTGCGCCCCGAAAAGGCCTGGAACGCGGGCGGCAGTGTCACACAGTATTTCACGCTGGCTGGCCGCAATGCCACCTTCGTAGTGGACTACTACCACACTGAGTTTCAGAACCAGGTAATTGCCGACATGTATACCGCCCCGAGCTTGCTACTGGTGAGCAACCTGGAGCCTGGCGGCCGTTCTTTCTCGCGTAGCTTTCAGGCCGAAGTACAGGTGGAGCCCGTGAAAGGCCTCACGGCAAAAGCCGCCTACAAATACCTGGACGTGAAAACCAGCTACAGCGGGCAGCTGCTCCGCCGACCGATGACGGTGCCCCACCGAGTATTCTTCAACGTGGGATACGCCACCGCCTACGACAAGTGGCGGGCCGATCTGACTGTGCAAGCCTTCGGGCAGCGGCCGTTGGCGCCCCACCCTGGCGAGGAGGGCCATCAGCACGGCGCCGCCGAAACAATGCTGCCTTACTCGCCGCGCTTTGCGTTGCTTAACACGCAGCTTACCAGATCCTTTAAGCGCTTCGAAGTATATGCCGGCGTGGAAAACCTGACCAACTACCGCCAAGCAAACCCGATTCAAAGCGCGTCTATGCCCTTCGACCAAAACTTCGATGCAGCCATGGTGTACGGCCCCACTTATGGACGCCTGACGTATGCTGGCTTACGCTTCCGGATAGAGTAAGGGGCAGTGAATCAGTTGCAGCCCTGAAACGGCACAATTTTCGTCTTACTTTTCAGTGCATTTCTTTTGCTTTTACGCGCATTGGCGCCAGACTCTCTTCATATGAAATCCGTCAAAATCTTCCTGCTAGCTCTGCTCACACTCCTGACTGCCCAAGTGGCCCAAGCGCAAACGGCCTCCAAAGCGAAAAGCCAAGCGGCCGGTACCGAGCAGGTACAACTCAAGACATCTGCGGTGTGCGACATGTGCAAAACCCGCCTCGAAAAAGCCATGGCTTATGAAAAAGGCGTGCAAGCCGCCGTTCTTGATGTGCCCACGCAGGTACTAACTGTCACGTACCGCCCCGAGAAGACTACGCCCGAAGCGTTGCGCACCGCCGTGCAGAAGACCGGCTACGACGCCGACGCCCAACCTGCCGACGAGCGTGCCTATAACAAACTACCCGACTGCTGCAAGAAAACCAACGCCGTCCACACCAAGGAAGGTAGCAGATAGGCGTACCATTGGCTTGAATGCCATTGGAACACCTGAACTGTGTATTGGCATTTGCAACAAAAAGCCCCTCCTGTAGTAGGAAGGGCTTTTTGTTGTGTCATAAATACGTTGCCTACTTGGTTTCCCACAGGCGCCACCAGGGCAGATACGGCTGGTCGTGGTGCTCATAGTGATAACCGAAAAAGTAGCAACTCACAAAGGCCCATAGGTGGTGCCGAAACTGACTGCGCGACTTATGCAGGTTGTCGGGTTCGTGTTCACCCCGATGGGGCAGGTACGTACCAAAAAAGAATAGTTGCAGCGTAGCCAACACGGCCGGTATCATCCAGAAAGCAATGACGTTGGCTTGCGGAAAATATAGCTTCAAGATATTGTAGGTAGCCGCCATCAATAGCACTTGCCACACCGTCACGTAGTTCCAAGCGAAGCGCACAAACCATGGCAGGAAGCCGGGGTGGTGGCCGTCGTGGAAGTCGGGGTCGTCGTCGGTGCCTACGTGGCGATGATGCTGGTGGTGCTTGGGAAGCATCCGGGGAAACCAGTTGAAGGCAAACAAGCCGGCGGCTATGGTGCCCAGCACGTTGTTTAGGCGCTTATTGGAGCTTACTACACCGTGCATCGCATCGTGTGCCGTGATGAAGAGCCCCGTGTAGAGGTGCGTTTGCAGCAAGAGCAACAAGTAAGGCCAGGGAGTTGTCCAGTTGGGCTGGTAAGCGGCCAACAAATAGGTTAGCAAGCCTGCCCATGCTCCCATAATCAACAGCGCTACTACCACACCCTTGTAGCCAAGAGGCGCGGGCTTTACCCGTTGGGTAGTAGCTGAGTGATGAAGTAACTGAGTAGCAGGAACCATAAGGTATAAGCCAAGTGAACTAGCGAAATCGTCTTCTTGTAGCCGCTTCACTACGCCGCAGCCGCAACATACGTTCAGAGGCAACGCACAAAAATACGGGAGCAAGTAGCTGAAGCCTATGTTCTTGCTAGAGGGCTAGCAACGCATCACGCACTTGCTCCATCAGCCACATAGGCGTGCTGGTGGCGCCACAAATGCCTACCGACTGCCCCGGCTGAAACCAAGTTGGGCATATTTCTTCCACTTTCGAAATGAAGTGGGTGGCCGGATTAGTTTCCTTGCAGACCTGGTAGAGCACCTTGCCATTAGAGCTTTTTGTACCGGATACGAATACAATCTGGTCGTACTGCTCGGAGAATTTGCGCAGGTCTTTGTCGCGGTTACTTACCTGCCGGCAAATGGTATCGTTTGCGTTGATGTGGTAACCGCGCTGCTCTAGCTCTCCTTTGATGCGGTAAAAGGAGTCGGTGCTTTTGGTGGTCTGGCTGTAGAGCGTGATGTTGGACGGCAGTTCGTGGAGCAACAACTCGTCTAGGTTCTCGAACACGACGGCGTTGCCGCTGGTCTGGCCCAGAAGTCCCCGAACCTCGGCGTGGCCGTGCTTGCCATAGATAAATATCTTTTCCTGCTTGTCGTAGCTGGTTTTGATGCGGTTTTGGAGTTTGAGCACCACGGGGCACGAGGCGTCAATAAGCGTCAGGTTGTTTTCCAACGCCATTTGGTAGGTACTCGGTGGCTCGCCGTGGGCCCGAATAAGGACGGCCTCGTTGCGGAGCTGCTCGAACTGCTCGTAGTCGATGATGCGTAGACCGCGCTTTTCCAGTCGCTGCACTTCTTCATCGTTGTGCACGATGTCGCCTAGGCAGTATAGGTAGCCTTGCTCGTCGAGGATGTCTTCAGCCATTTGAATGGCATAGATAACGCCGAAGCAAAAGCCGGAATTGGGGTCAATACGGACGCTTAGGTGTTGCGGCATAACGCAGGAATAACCGCGGAAAGGGTCGGAAGGTTACGAGGTGCCGTTCAGCTGGCTATAAAAAATACGGAATCTGTCTTGAAACCGGATGTTAAGCTAATAGTTCAGCTACATCCGCCGAAATACGCGCTGGCCTTCCAAGTCTTGAATTAGCTTCTCATCGAGCGGGCTATTCTTGAGTACGGCGTTATCCAGCCAGAAAGCCGGATTGTAAGGACGAGCCATAATCTGCTGTAAATCTTTGCTTTTGCGTGGCACATCAGCATAAGCATGCCCGGCCAAGCGCGGGGTATATTGGTAAAAAAAGAAATTTCCTGCTACGTGCGTGCTATCCACCTTGCCATTGCCCTGCTGCAGCACAAGGCGGCACTGCGCCCGGGTGCCAGCGAGGCGCGTAAGAGAGTCAGCCACTGGCGTGTAGTCTGATACCACCTGAAACGCGTCAGATAAAATTTTGGTGTCCGCTACGCCGTTCAAGCTCAATAAGCTACTGGCCGAAAACGTCATTTCACGCCGATGCAGCGCGGCCGTTTGCCTATCGATGTAGAGCAAGCCGCTGGGTGCCGGTTTGGTTATAGTAGGCTTGGGCTGAAAGTGAATCACGGCCAACTCGCGCCCTTGGCTGGTTTGAATTTCCTTGAGTGTAAAATCGAATTGCGTCAAGGCTTGCGGCCCAAGGGGCGTCAACAGCTTAGCTCGCCTTGAATTCTTGATGAACGTTGGCAATGTCACTCGAATGATAGCCGAGAGATTGGTGAACGTGAAACCGCCTGGCCGCACAGCAGAACGACTTTCGCCTAAGTCCCACCCGGTAATGTGCCGGTCATTGAACTTCACGTCGTAAAACGCATCGAAGAATTCGCAGTACGTGCCGTTTTGCTTGGTTTTCTGGCGGTAAAAGGCTTTCCCGTAGTACGTCTGCTTTTCGTGCCGTAGCAGTTTGGCGGAAGCCCGCTGAATAAGCTCCCGCACTTCCAACTCAGGGTTACGGACCCGCACTTCGGGCAGCGCTACGGCACTGGCCTGTAGCACCACCACTAGAGGCACGTCGGCGGCACCAACCGACACCAACTTGGGCGCATACCCAATGCTAAGCACTTCTATTCGTTGCGGCAACGTGGCCACCCGCAAACTAAATTCTCCTACCTCGTTGGTGGCAGTGCCTTGCTGGCTGCCTTTCACGCCCACGCTGGCATAGGGCACTGGACGCTGCAAGCCGTCCAGCACCTGCCCCGTGACGGTAATACCTTGCGCTACCACCCCGCTCCCTGTCAGGAACAGGCCCCCGAATACCAGTAAGGCTTTCATAAAATCAGAAACGAAAAAGCACTAGAAAGCTTGTAGAAGCCACTCCCACCCAATAGGGCACAGCAGACTCCATTAGGTTGTATGAACAGCGAAACGTCTTCTCGTACCAAACAAAAGAAGCTCCCGATTGGGAGCTTCTTTTGTTGCATAGCCGGGGAGGTTAATCCTACAGTTGCGTGAGTTTCTGCGCATCGGACTCCGATACGTGGCCACGGTCGACCATAAAGTTTCGCACCAAGCCGAAAGATTCGGCATCGAGGCCAGATTTAGGGTGCTGTAGTAAAGTAGTCAGTAAGAACTGCCGGTCTTCTTCTACGTGCTGGCTAAGGCCCAAGAAGGAAGGCAGGTTGCTTTCCACACTCAAACGCAGGAACCGGATTTCGGCGTTGTGGCTGTTCAGCTTCACTGCTTCATCAAACTGCTTGGCGGCGTTCTGCACGTAGGTCAGCTTGTTGAACATAGAAGCGTCGCGGGCCCGAATAGCTTCGGCTGCTGCTTTATAGGCCAACACCACGGCATCCTGCTCATGGTAAGCCGCCATGAGCTGATAGAACTTCTCGCCAGCTTCTTTGCTGGTGGCAGCCTCTTGATACTGACGGCGCAGGTTGGAAACGGAATAAGGCATTCGATCTAATAAGAGTTGAGAATTAAAAATCTGTAGTTGGTGCGCCGGCGCCGGCGTGATTTTTAATTCAGACAAAGGGACAAGACAAGCGAAAGCGCAAAGGCAACGACGGAAGGAAAGCTTCACTCGGCAAAGGATTCGTGGTTGAATAGGCTGTCGTTCCCTTATACTGTATAAGGCAAGACAACGGTTCAAATAGCCCGTAGGCGATAGCGAAAATACGAACCCATCAACAAAAGCAGCTTGGTGTTATCTGGGACGCGCACCCGCTCTCCCAAAATTCGTGCCGCTGGCAGCTGTTTAATCTTATGGAATAGCTTGAGATAGTACACGTATGCCAAGTACACGCCGAGCTTGGCTGAACGTGGCAACTGCATAATGCCCACGTAGGCCGCGTCGAAATCGGCTCGGATATCGGCTTCTATTTCGCGCTTCACCTTGTCGTCGAACCGCTCGTACGTTACGCCTGGGAAGTATACGCGGCCCCGTTCATCGTAGTCGGAGCGGATATCGCGCAGAAAGTTCACCTTCTGAAACGCCGAGCCGAGCCGCCGCGCGGGCTCCCGCAGCCGCTGAAACATGGCTTCGTCGCCTTCGCAAAAAATTCGCAAACACATCAGCCCCACCACTTCGGCCGAGCCGTAGATGTACTTCTCGTACAACGACTGGTTGTAGCTGCGGTCATCGAGGTCCATTTCCATGCTGTACAGAAAGGCATCGATAAATTCCCGGTCGATATGGTACGCGTGCACCACATCCTGAAACGCATGTAGCACCGGGTTCAAGCTGATTCGGCGGGCTAGGGCTTCGTCGGTTTGGCGCTTGAAATCAGTGAACAGCGCAGCCTTGTCGTGGTCGTGGAAGGTGTCCACAATCTCATCGGCCCACCGCACGAAGCCATACACGGCATACACTGGCAAGTGAAACCGCACATCGAGTGTACGGATGCCTAGTGTAAAGGACGTGCTGTAGCGTTGCGTGATAAGCTTGCTGCACGCGCGGCTGGTTTCAGTGAATAGGGCAACGTGGTCCAAGGAGCGAATGGGTAACGGGGTGGCCGGGTGAAGATAAATAGAAGTCTGATTGCGTAAGGGTGGAAGCAGTAAAAACCACTTCCTCAGCGAGCTAGCTCCGGAACAACAGGCGTTTTCAGCACCGGAAATTCTTTCTCCACCTCCCCTGCCACTACCTGCCCAGATATGAGCGAAGGCGGCACGCCTGGCCCAGGTACGGTGAGTTGCCCCGTGAAATACAGGTTGTGTACCTTTTTGCTTTTCAGCGAGGGTTTCAAGATGGCGGTCTGGCGGAGCGTGTTGGCTAGGCCGTAGGCGTTGCCTTTGTAGCTGTGGTAATCCTGCATGAAATCTTGGTGGGCATAGCTGCGCTTAAACACCACCGCGTCGCGGATGCTGTGGCCACAATGCCGCTCTAGCCGGTCCATGATCAAGTGGTAATAATGCTCCCGGGTTTGCTCCGGGTCGGGCAGGTTGGGCGCCACCGGAATCAGCAGAAACAGGTTTTCGCAGCCGGGAGGTGCCACGCTGGAGTCCGTTACGCTTGGCGTGGAAGCGTAGAACAGCGGGCGGCTCGGCCATTTCGGCTGCTCATAGATTTCCTCGGCATGCAACGCAAAGTCCTCATCAAAGAACAGATTGTGGTGGCGTAGCTTATCGAGCCGCTTGTTGACACCCAGATAAAACAGCAACGACGAGGGCGCCATGGTACGCTTGTCCCAGTAGCTTTCCGTGTAGTTGCGCCATTCAGGGGCCAGCAACTGCTGCTCGGCGTGGTGGTAGTCGGCACCGGCCACTACTATATCGGCCGCATAAAAGCCGGTGGTGGTTTGCACGCCGGTGGCGTGGCCTTTTTCCACCACTATCTGCTGCACTTCTTGGTTATATTTCAGCGTCACGCCTTGCTCCTGCGCCAACCGCACCATTCCCTCCACAATCTTGTGCATACCGCCCATCGGGTACCACGTGCCCAGCGCCAGGTCGGCGTAGTTCATTAGCGAGTACAGGGCCGGGGTGTTTTCCGAGGTAGCACCAAGAAACAGAATGGGGAATTCCACTAGTTCTAGCAGCCGCGAGTCTTTGAAAAACTTACGCACATGCTTGTGCATGCTTTGCAGCAAGTCGAGGCGCACGGCATCAACTAGCAGCCGCGGATCAGCGAATTCCAGTAAAGAGCGGCCCGGCATGTGTACGAATTTGCCGATGCCGACCTCATATTTATAGGCTGCCTGCCGCAAAAACTCATCGAGGCGCGCGGCGCTACCGGGCTCGTACCGCTCAAACAACGCCCGCAGCTCGTCCATAGCAGCCGGTATGTCAACCGCCTCTAGTCCTTTGAACACCACTTGATAGGAAGGATCCAGCCGCACCAAGTTGTAATAATCGGCCACTTTCTTACCGAACCGGGCAAAGTACTGCTCGAATATATCGGGCATCCAGTACCAGCTCGGGCCCATATCGAACGTGAAGCCCTCGGCCTTGAATACTCGTGCCCGGCCGCCGGGACCCTCGTTCTTTTCAAGCACCGTCACGCGGTAGCCTCGCTGCGCCAGCGAAGTAGCCGCCGCAAGGCCCGCAAAACCGGAGCCGATAACAATCACATGTTTACTCACAAAGCACAGATTACGCAGATTGAAAGCAGATTTCGCTGAAGTGAGCGAATGCAAAGATGAAAGTTTACAACGCATCGTGCAGCACGCGCTTTGTTGGCCTCCTATATGCATACCGCCAAGCCCGACAGAGGTTTTAAATAAGCTGGCATCTAAGCCTGTGCACTTGCTGGAAACGCCTCTGGAATAGCCTACAACAAACCGGGCCGCGAACAGCGCCAAATCAGCGTCGTTCGCGGCCCGTGATACGCCCGGGGCGGGGTATACTCTCTCCCTATTCCCTACTCGCCGGGGGCGTATGTCTTTAACGCATCTTTCAGCTCCTTGCGAGCAATGTGGATGCGGTTCTTGACGGTGCCAATCGGAATTTGCAGCTTCTCCGCAATTTCCAGGTACTTGTAGCCTATGTAGTACATCATAAACGGCGTCCGATAGTCGGCCGACAACCCAGCAATAGCTTGGTTGATATCAGTTACTACGAAGTCGGAACTAGCGCCGTTGTGTGTAATGTAGTTTTCGTCGGTGTTGAAGTACTGGAAGTACTCCGTGCTGTCGATGTTACTGTTGCGCTTCGTTATCTTATTGTAATTGTTGATAAACGTATTGCGCATGATGGTATACAACCAGGCCTTAAGGTTGGTACCAGCTTTAAACTTGTCTTTATTTAATAACGCTTTCAACAAAGTCTCTTGCACCAGATCCTTCGCATCATCAGCGTCGCGGGTCAGGTTCATCGCCACGGGCTTTAGAGAGTAGGAAATCTTCTGTACTTGACTGGTGAATTCCAAAGAGGTCATACTGTTTAGCTTTTCGTGGCAAAAGGTTAAACAAATATACGAGCCAAATTTGAAGTCGGGTGACGCTCGGTCAACTATTTTTCTACCCTTCTCTCAACTGCTTGTATAGCGTCAAGCAAAGTACGAAGCCACTGATAATCAGGCTGAAAAACCGCTGAAAAAATCGATTGAGCTCTAATTTTTGCTCGTAAGATGAACCCTTTAAAATGCCCGTTAAACCTTCGATTATCCTAGACAAACAACCGTTTTTGGAAGACAAAGCCTAAAACAGAAATGCTTATTTTCCGGGTTATTTTTTTGTTAAGCCAAGGCTTTTTCGCTCTTGCGAAGCTCATTTGCCAGGGAAATAAACTCGGTAATCAACCGAAAACGAACTGCGCCGACCGGCAATTCCAGCCCTTCTATCATAGCCAACGGGCCATATAAGCATATCTTCTTGTTGGGGCACAGTTGCACAATTTTGTCAACGAACTCCTGCACACGGTCGCGCTCCGGCACGGCGGTCATGACGGTGCACACCACATGCGGTTCGTAAGCAGCGCACACCGCTTTTAGCTCCGTAACGGGCAAGTTCTGGCCTAGATACAGCACATGATGGCCCCGAAACCGTAACACGTAGTTCATGAACAGCAGGGCCAACTCGTGCATTTCGCCTTCCGGCAGAAACAACACCCACCGATGCGCAGCACTGGGCTTTACCGGCGCCAGCAGGTCAATGGCAGCCATCATCTTTTGGCGCACCAAGTTGGTTACCAAGTGCTCCTGCGCCGGATTCACGCTGCCAGCTTGCCACATCACGCCGATACGCTGCAAAAACGGATACACGACGTGCATGACAGCATTTTCGAAGCCTTGCTGATGGATTGTCTGGTTTAAGACGAAGTTGAGCTGCGGCTCATTCATCTCCAGCATGGCCGCTAGCAAGCTGTTCACTTGCTGACAATACCCGTGGGCCGCATCATTACAGGCAATAACCGCTTGGCTCAACTCTTGCTCGCTCAGCTGCGCCACTTTGGATATGCGGTGCCCTTGGCTGCACAGAGTAGCCACGTTCAAAAGCCGGCGCAGATCATCGTCGCAATAGGTCCGGATGTTGGTGGCGGTACGCACGGGCCGAAGAATGCCATAGCGCAGCTCCCACATCCGAATAGTGTGGGCTTTGATGCCACTAAGCTGCTCTAAGTCACTAATTGAAAATTGTCCCACGTCTATTTCTCCTCTCCTTCTAACTGCTTGCCGCTCATGGCTGGCTGCCGCAGCTTACGCGTGGGAGCTGGCTTGCGCATAGCCAGCGTAAAGTAGCGCGGTGATACCCATAGCAACCCAAATTCCTCGGAGTTGTCGCGCCCGGTAGCCTTGTGGTGCATCTTGTGGGCCATATTCAACGCCCGCAAGTACGTATTGCGTGATTTGCGCCAAAAGCGCATCCGCCCATGAATCAGCACGTCGTGCACGAAAAAGTACAGCGTGCCATAGGCGGCAATGCCCACCCCTATCCAAAAACGAAAGTCTTTGGTAGGAGAACCATACACGATGAGCAAGGCCGAGAGGCCACCATAAAACAGGAAGAAGAAGTCGTTGCGCTCGAAACGGTGCGGATGACGCACATGATGCGAGCGGTGCAAAAACCACAGTGGCCCATGCAGCACAAATTTGTGCATGAACCACGCAATGAATTCCATTCCCAGAAAAGTAGCCGTGGTAGTGGCTACGGCTGCCATTGTTGTCATATGGTGAAGCTAACCACTGTACAGGTCAGATGTTTGAAAAGTATAGGTTGCACCTCTTAAAAACCATCCGCAGCAGCTCGTCAACCTGCTATTCGCAGGCAACCTGTTAGTGGAGCGAATAGTAGGGTGGCAAGCCGCGGCGGGTGATGCGCGCAAAAACGCAACAACCAACCTAGTTTTCCCAATTCATCTTCTCTTTCGCTAAAAACGCGGCAATGCCGCGGCGACAGTCGAGGGAGCCGCGAGCCTCAGCGTTCATTTGCGCCGCATAGCGTAAGCTATCTTCCAGAGGCATTTCTGGGATACGGGCCAGCATTTCCTTGGTCAACGCCATGCTCTGAGCGGAGTTTTCCACGCAAAGCCTCCGAGCAAAAGTATAAACGTGGTTAGCCAACGAGTCAGCGGTTACTACTTCGTTGATTAAGGCAAGTTCCGCCGCCTTCTGAGCTGAAACCACCTCGCCCGTAAGCAAAAGCTGCTTGGTCCGAGCCTCCCCTATTTTGCGCACTAGAAACACACTCACAATAGCAGGCAAGAAGCCGATTTTCACTTCGGTGTAGCCAAACTTGGCTTCGGGCACGGCAAAAGCGAAGTCGCAGATGCTGGCTAGGCCGCAACCGCCGGCCAGTGCATGGCCCTGAACTTGCGCCACCACCACCTTTTTGAGCGTGTATATCTGATGAAACAACTGCATCAGGTGCGTGGAATCCAGCAAGTTATCGGTGTACCCGAAGCCTTGCAATTCTTGGATGTAGGCCAGGTCGGCACCGGCGCAAAAGGCTTCTCCTTCGGCGCGTAGCACTACTACCTTGCAGGCTTCGTCGTCCTCGGCAAAGTCGAAGGCCAGCTTCAGTTCCGATACCATGTCGGCGCTTAGAGCGTTTCGCTTGTCGGGGCGGTTGAGGGTTATATAGCCGATGGCGTCTTGCGCCTCGTAGCGAATGAAGCGCAGGGCCTCCAGCTCTTGGGTGGGCATATTATCCATAGGATTCCTGAGTAAGTCAACAGTGAAAACGGCGTGGGGTCAGCCGGGCAGCGCCCCCGCAACCGCACAGCCGCAGCTAGGTCGATACCTACCAAACCTAACAAAAAGGAAGCGCTCTTAAAACTATATAGCGCGCCAGCAGGCAAAGCGGTTTCGCCGTGCTCCTAGTTTCCGGAGGCTGGCCTTACTACCTGCCGCACATACGCCCCTTGGGTGGTCAGGTCATGTACTTGCCAGCCAGCTATTTGCAGCTCCGGACGAAGCTTTTCAACATACCAAGATTTGCAAGAAGAATCGAAAATTATCGTTGGTCGCGACCCGAAAACGGCGGCTAAGGCCTCGGGTTTGACCCAGGCATTGCGGCGCAGCACCACTACTTCCACCGGAATAGGCTTGCGGGCGCCATCCAGCCGCCCCGATACGAAGGCCATCTGTACGCCGCGCCACACCGCCAGCACCACGCTACTGCTATCGGGCTGAATTGCCGGCACCGGACTACCACGCCAGCCGGTATAGTAACGCACCTGTTGCGCATCTCGCTCGATAGTGCCAGGCACGATGCGGTAGGTGCGCTCGGTTTCGTTGAGCGGCAATGAATCGACGGTAACGATATGCGCGGCGGCACCCTGCCAGAACCCTACCACCGACCGGCGGGGAATACTATAGAACACCAGGCGCTCATCGGGGGCGAGGCGCCGAGCGGCCCACACGCGGCTGCCAACAAATACCGTCATCAGCCCACAGGCCAGGGCCAGCCAGGTTAAATGCCGACGCGCTAGAAACGCCAGCAGCACTAAAATAACAGCAAAAATCAGCCAGGCCTGTGGCGCCGTAACGTGCACCCCAGAAATCAGGGCGCCTGGCATAGCGTGGCCAATCCAGAAAATGTAGTTGTTGAACCAGCGAATCAATGCTTCAAACAGCATACCCACCATTCTCGGCCCCAAGTCGAGCACACTCGCTAACGCAGGCGAAGCAAGCCCAACCAGCGCCACCAGTCCCTTGAGCAGCAGCAGCCCCAAGCCTACATACACGGCCACCGAAGAAATAGGCACCGCTATTAGGTTGGAAAGCAGAAAGCTGAGCGGAAACTGATGGAAATAGTAGAGGCCCAACGGAAACGTAGCCACTTGTGCCGCCAACGATAGCGCTGTAGCCTGCCAGATTTTGTCTGCTATCCAGCTGGTTGCCTTCCACAGCCCCTGCACGTGCTTGGCCTGCCACGCCTGCTGCTTAGCAAGAAAATAGCCTTTTGCATCCCAGCACGCCACAATACGCGGTTGGAGATACACAATGCTGATAACGGCCAGGAAAGAAAGCTGAAATCCCACGTCGCAAAGCAGATAGGGGTCGTAGCACAGCAGACAAAAGGCGGCAACAGCCAGTGTATTGAACATATTGGTTTGTCGGCCGCTGGCCTGCGCCACAATCACGAAGGTAAACATGACGGCCGCGCGCAGCACCGACGCCGACAAACCCGTCAGGAACGCGTAGCTCCAGATAACGCTTACGCCCAGCAGCGCCGACACCAACCGGAACATAGCCCCCCGGCGGCCCGGAAGCAGGCTTACACCCAAAGTAACAACCCCAAACAGCAGCCCCACCTGCAAGCCCGACACCGCCATGATGTGCGTAGTACCCGTGTTGGCGTACGCCTGCTTGGTTTGCTGGTCGACGTCGTCTTTGATGCCCAACACCAACGCCGACGCCAGCGCATATTCTCGCTTTGCCTTCACATAGTCCCGAAATACCCCGTCAAGTGCCCGCGCTGCCCGCATGGCTACTGCTCGCAGGAGGTTGGGGGGTGCTACGGCGAGCTTACGGTATTGGTCGGGGTGGAGGAACTGCTGATGGTAGACTTGGTGGTATTGCAAGTAGCGCCGATAGTCGAACTCGCCCGGGTTGAGCGGTGCTTTGCTTGGTGCCGGTGCTCCGCGCACCAGCCATACATCCCCATACAGCGGTGCCACCACGCCCGAGTCGCGGGGGATGGAAACCCGGATGCCGCCGGTAGCCGACTGCCACTTCCCAGCTACCCGCACCGCCGAAACGCGCACGGTAGTGGCATACGTAGCGGGCCGCACCACCGTATAGTCGTCCACCACGCCGCGGTAAAACTCGATTCTGCTGCCAAACCGATACACGTGATTTTCCAGGCGAGATTCCGTGGCTTGCTGCGTCAAGGCAGCGCCGGCTGCGTACACGGCCACCACCGCCAACAGCCCGGCCACATCCGTGGCAGTATTTCCGCGCTGCTTACTCGCCCACAACTGTGCCACCCCAAAGAGCAGCACCACCGCCGCCACCAAGCCGGTCCACGACAGCAGTGTCTCGCCGATGTAGAGGTACGTCAGAATGCCCGCCACCAAGGCCAGGGTTAGGCGCACGAAGGCATACGACGCCCATTGAATTGAGGAACTCATATCACCAGATAAAACACGATAGCCAGATTGATAACAGCTTATTCTAATATCGAGTAATATAGGTAAAAGTCTAGGCAAGTAGGCTCGTAGCTTGTCAGGCACAACGCAAAAAAGCCCTTCTGGGCATCTAGCAGAAGGGCTTTTGAATGACTAAACGAAGCTACGTAGCTCCCTCTCTGTTACCGCCGGATCATCTTGTAGTGTTGGATGTCGCACTCCTCGAACATCTCCCCTGATTTCTCGAAGCCGTGGCGCTCATAGAACCGTACGGCTGGCAGCTGCGCGTGCAGATAGACCAACGCGCCCGGGTGCGTTGCATCTACATCCTGAAGCACTTGTTCGAGCAGCGCAGCCCCGGCCTGCTGACTGCGGTAATCAGCCAATACGGCAAACCGCTCCAGCTTCACGCCAGCTTCGGTTTTGCGCCAGCGGGCGGCTCCGCAGGGGGTACCGTCGGCGGCCCGGGCCAGATAATGGGTGGCGCCGTTTACGTCATGCGCGTCATACTCTTCTTCGGCAGGCACGTTTTGCCCTACTACAAACACTTCCCGACGGATAGCAAAAGCAGCATCAAGGTCTTGTGGCTTGGAAATGCGTTGGGCTTGCATAGTGCACTGGGTTAAACTGATGAAGTGGCGAAAATAGCAACGAAATAAAAAAGCGGCCTCCTATCGGAAGCCGCTTTTTCACTAGCAAACGAGAATGGCCGCCGTATCCAGCGCCCAATTGCTTTACAGTTGCTGTTCCTGGTTTACGGGCAACTCCTGCGTGCCGTCGTCTTCGGGCCGCGCATCTGGGTGCCGGCTAGCGTCGGGGGCAGCGGAACCGGGTCCGTTGGGGCGGCGGTAGGGCTGATACTCCCGAATGGGGCGGTTACCTTGGTTGGCCTGCTCTTGCTGCGCAGCCACGTCGAACTTGTCGTAAGCCATGACAATGGACTTCACCAACCGGTGACGCACCACGTCTTCGGAACTCATTTCCACGAACCCGATGCCGTTCACGTCTTTCAGAATATCCAGTGCCTGGATGAGGCCGGATTTCTGCTTGGTGGGCAAGTCAATCTGGCTTCGGTCGCCGTTGACCATCACCTTGGCCGTGGGGCCCATCCGGGTTAGGAACATCTTCAGCTGCGACGGTGTGGTGTTCTGCGCTTCATCCAGCAGTACGAAAGCATTGTTGAGCGTCCGGCCACGCATGTAGGCCAGCGGCGCTATTTCAATGGTTTTGTTCTCCATGTAGAACTTGAACTTCTCGGGCGGCAGCATGTCCTCCAGCGCATCATAAATGGGCCGCAAGTATGGATCTATCTTGTCTTTCAAGTCGCCGGGCAAGAAACCTAGGCTTTCGCCAGCTTCCACAACGGGACGCGAAATGATGATCTTCTTCACCTCTTTGTTTTTGAGGGCACGCACCGCCAAGGCCACCGAAATGTAGGTTTTGCCCGTACCGGCTGGCCCCAATGCAAACACCAGGTCATGACGCATTACGGCATCGACGAGTCGCTGCTGGTTGGCCGTCTTGGCTTTGATAACGCCGCCTTTGGCTCCAAACAGAATCACGTCGGGCGAGGCTGCCAGCAGACGGTCCTGCTGATCTTCGTCGGCGGATGAGAGATACTGGTACACGGTTTTGTCGGTGATTACCCCATACTGGTGGTAGTGCTCCAGCAGGGCCGACAGGATATCATTGATACGGCCGATGACGGGCGTTTGGCCCTGTATTTTAATCTCGTTGCCGCGGGAAATAATTTTACTACCTGGAAAAGCCGCCGCTAGCTGGCGGATGTTCTGGTTATCGGGTCCCAGGAAATCAATCAGGGACACGTTTTCGAGCGTGATGACTTTCTCTACCAAATTAGGGGTGGTGGGGACTAGGAAGTTGAGTGAAATGAAAGTACTTGAGCAGCATCGGTTCCGGCAAATAGCCTACTTTTGCCGCCCTTGGAAGGCATCAAAACAATAGTACGAAGAACTCAGGATTTCCGGCAATGGGGTTGATTACGTTTCTGTCTGACTTCGGCTACCGCGACCATTACGTGGCGGCCGTGAAAGCGCGGATTCTGCAATTGCATGCAACAGTGCCCGTCCTTGACATCTCGCATGCTATTGAACCCTTTAACATCGCGCACGCCGTTCACGTTCTAAATGCGGTGTTTCGTGACTTTCCGCCGGGCACCGTCCACCTGATTGGTGTGAATGATTTAGGTGGTCCGCGCGCCGCCTGGCATGCGGCGCTCTATCAGCAGCATTATTTTGTAGCAGCCGATAATGGCTTGCTGGCTTTGCTTTGCGATGGGCAGCCCGAAGAACTAGTAAGCCTGGGCACGGCTGCGGGCCTCACCCCCTCTCCTACCCGCGACCTGCTGGCTCCTGCTGCCGTGCACCTAGCCCAAGGGGGCCGTCTCACCGACCTTGGCCCCACGACCACGCAACTCTACCAGTTGCTCAACCGCCAGGTCCGCCTCCAAGACAACCGTATCACGGGGCACGTGGTGCACGTCGATCATTACGGCAATCTTATCACCGATATCACCCGGCAAGCCGTGGAAGTGATAGGACGCAACCGGCCGTACACCATCCACTTCGCCCGCGAAACGGTCCGCGAAATTGCGGCTCACTTCCAAGCTGCCGACCCAGGGGAAGCCGTCTGTATTTTCAATAGTCAGGATCAGCTGTGCATCGGCATCAATCAAGGCAACGCGTCAGAACTCCTGGGTTTGCACTTCGACTCACAAGTGGATTTACGCTTCCCAACCGATGAGCAGCAGCAGACTCCTCTTCCTCCTAAGGCTGCGGAAAATTATAGTAATAGACCAGACAAAACCTGATTTAGAGCGCCTAAACTAGGTTTTCAGTCTTGTTTTATTATTATGTTAAGTAGAAATGAGAGGCAGGTTAACGCCTTGTTTCCTGCGCTTGTCCACCCCGATAAGGTAGTTTTTTAGCTCAACTCTTATGCTAATTCGAATCGTGCGCATGACTTTCAAGTCAGAGCATGTCCCCGCTTTTCTGAATATTTTTCGCAGTTCTGAAAGCCAGATTCGGCAGATGCCTGGCTGCTTATTTCTAGAGCTCTGGCAAGACGCCGATCAACCTGACGTCTATTGCACCCATAGTCACTGGGAGTCCAAGGATGCTTTGAATGCCTACCGTCGCTCAGAGCTGTTCGGGCAGGTATGGCCGGCTACAAAAGCGTTGTTTGCCGCCCCGGCCCAAGCCTTCTCGGTGCAGCAAGTAGCATCCGCATGACGATAGAGGCACCTACGTGCCTGCGTGTGCAGGATTAGAGGCCGGGGTTTAGTTTGTTCCACTCACCGGGTCGAGCTGGTGCGGTGCGTAACTGGCTTGCTGTTGTATGCTCTCACTCGTTGAAATCCCCAACCTTAATCGGCAAAGGCTGTATTGCTAGCTATGGACACCAACTATTTCAACTTTTACGACCTGCCCGAGAGCTTCCTGCCCGATGAAGCAGCGTTGAAGCGGCGCTACTACGCGCTAAGCCGGGAATACCACCCCGATTTTCATGCGACAGAGAGTGCCGAGCGGCAACAAGAAGTTCTGCGCTTGTCTACGCTCAACACCAATGCTTACCGCACACTGTCTAATCCTGACCTGCGCATGGCCTACATTTTAAGCGAACATGGGCTGCTGGAAGAAGGAAAACAGGAGCTACCATCAAATTTTTTGATGGAAGTAATGGACTTAAATGAGCAGATAATGGAGCTAGAATTCGAGCCTGATCCGGAGGCTACCAAGCGGGTCGAAGACGAGGTTAACGCCCTGACACAGACCTTAGATGCAGGCATCGAGCCCGTGCTGGTAGGATACCCCGGCCTCCCCCCTGATAGCCGCTCACAGGCCCTCCAGCAAATCCAGACATATTATTTGAAAAAGCGCTACCTGTTGCGCATTCGCGAAAGTCTAACTAAGTTTGCAGCCCGTTCATGAATAGCACGAACGAGTGAAGCCCAGATGGCGGAACCGGTAGACGCGTTGGTCTCAAACACCAATACCGCAAGGTGTGCCGGTTCGACTCCGGCTCTGGGTACTTTAATTTGATCAAGGAGAGTTGAAAACTTCTGTATTTGTTCGCAAATACTGTTTTCAGCTCTCCTTGTTCTTTTTCAGGCAAGGGAGTTGGCTTGTAACCGTGCAGGTGCTGACTTTGCTTACCAGCCAAGAAAGCACCAACCAGACGGCCTTACGCCGTCGATTCTTATGCCCCACGTACAGATAGGCGACTTACAGGTGGAAGTCGTGCGCAAGAACATCCAAAGCCTGCGCCTCACGGTGTACGCCCCCGACGGTCGGATTCGGGTAGCAGTGCCCACGCGCACTCCCCACGAGGCCGTTCAAGAGTTTGTAGTGGCCCGCCGCGCCTGGATTCGGAAGCACCAAGAGAAGTTTCAAGCGCGGGTACATCCGGCTGCCTTGGCTTTTGTTTCGGGCGAAACGCACTACTACCAGGGGAAAGGCTGCCTACTGCAGGTACACGAAACAACCGGGGTTCCCCAGGTAATTTATCGGGAAAGCCAGGTCTTGGACTTGTTTGTGCGAGAAGATAGCACGCCAGAACAACGCGAAAAGGTACTAGCGGCATGGTACCGCAAGCAACTGAAGGCGCAGTTGCCAGCTATGGTGGCGAAGTGGCAACAAGTGGTTGGCGTGCAGGTGAACGAGTGGGGCGTGAAGCAAATGAAAACCCGATGGGGTACGTGCAACATCCGAGCAAAGCGCATCTGGCTGAATTTAGAGCTAATCAAGCGCCCAACTACCTCGCTGGAGTATGTGGTAGCGCACGAGTTGGTGCATCTGCACGAACGGCTGCATAATGCCCGGTTCTGGCGGCTTATGGACCAGTTTATGCCGGGCTGGCAGATGCACCGAGAGGAGTTGAAGAAAGCCGTTACCGACTCTCCAATTCATTCAGACGCCTGCTGATTAGCTTACACTGCGTTGTTTATCGAATCTGCGGTTTTTATTGTACACACAAACGCTGCAGTTATATAGGTTCTATGTGCCTTTATTATGCTGACTACCAAGTATTAAAGCAGCATACACAAAAACATCTTACATATAATGCAGTAGCCCTAAGAAATATATTTACTTATTATTTTGTAATT
This sequence comes from Hymenobacter tibetensis, assembly GCF_022827545.1. Lineage (NCBI taxonomy): Bacteria > Pseudomonadati > Bacteroidota > Cytophagia > Cytophagales > Hymenobacteraceae > Hymenobacter > Hymenobacter tibetensis. Next base: position 1,681,638 of record NZ_CP094669.1, on the reverse strand, counting down.
TGTGCAACATTAACAGATATTTACATCGTTAATACTTGCACACATACTCTTATCCACTATGAGCAAACTAAGCGCATTTTTCACAGCTATACCTGACACTGCTGAGAAACAAACAAAGTTGCATTACGGACCATGGCGCTTCACATGGTGTAGGCCAACCATGTTTGCCACACTGGCACTGCAAGATGCTACTGTACTAGACAACGCTTACAATAAATTACGGCATAGTATTTTATGTGCAAATCTTGTTGTAAAAGCTGCACGATTTGTACGCTACCGCGAGAAGCTATGAGCGACTTTATGAGCTATTGGGGCGTGTTGGCTTCTATGCTGACCGCTACTTCAGCGGCGGTTCTGTATTTCATCAAAAGCTGGCGCGACGTAGAAGCGTTGAAAGAACATCGTCGAGCACAACAAACGCAGATTACTGCCTTGCTGGAGAAGGTTGATAACTACCACATAGCCGCGCTAGCGCGGGAGGTGAAACACAAGCAGGCCTTTGAAGCGAAACTACAGGAAGCCCGAACCGATACAGCACGTGAAGCGGCAGCAGGCCGGCGGGAGTCAGCTAATGCGATACTGCGCCTGAATGAGCGAGTAGAGGCACTGGACAAATTGCTTTCTGTTGCGGTGGAGCGGCAAAACCAATTGCTAGATTCGACTAGGCGGCAAGAAGTCCGCAACGAGCGGGTGGAAAAGATGCTGTGGCGCACCAACTCCAGGCTGAACGAGGAATAAGCTCCAACAAAACTTGATACACGCTGAAGCGGCAAGATGCTGCGCGGGCCACTGTGCCCTTACTCCTGTCGTGCAGATTCACTATTTCGCTTACACTACCATGGAACAAAGCCAGAAACTAACCCTGTGGGACCGGCTGAGGCTACCTACCCCCCGATTTTTTCGCAGGCTGCGGGCTATAGGAGCCACGCTGGGAGCTTTAGGCATGGTGCTCACCACCACGCAAGTACCGTTGCCAACTATTGTTGTAGTGATAGGAAGCTACCTAATTTTAGCTGGCTCAGTAGTGGCCGCTATTTCGTCTGTGGCAGTGGAGCCGGAAGCTGGTCCTGTTCATCAGCAGCCTTCTACTACAGACAATGCAGCACCTCAGCACACGCATTCCCCTATACAGTGAAGCATCTTCTTAGCATCACATACTTTCTTCACATTCCGCTACTACTACCCAAGCAGATTTCAAGAATAGCCGAGAGCAACTGATGTTACACACTATTGTTACCACAATTATTGCATACTACTAGCTATAGCGTTATCCTTACCGTCTAATGTTGAAAAATACCAGTTAGATCGACTGTTCTAAGTACTGACACAACACCTTTTACAACATAACTTTAAAAGAAATGGAGCTGCACGAACGATTCGCTGCTTTTATTGCCGATAAGGGTATCACCGTGAATCAACTGGCCAAGGAACTACAGTACGACCGGCCGGAAAAGTTATACTCTATTCTTCGCCAGCGCAACAAACCGAGCTACGAAACGCTGCTGGATATTCTCACGCGCTACCCCGAGCTAAGCGCGGAATGGCTGATCAGAGGCCAAGGCTCTATGTATATTAGCGCCGCTACAACAGATGTTGAAATAGAGGTGACTACCAACTTACCGTTGCGCACCGACAATGGACGGACTTTGGTGGTAACCACCGACACGCAAGGCAAGGAAAACATGTCGTTGGTGCCTATTCCGGCGCAGGCAGGCTACAGCCGGCAGTTCAGTGACCCCTCTTTTGTAGAGGACTTGGTGAAATTCACGATTCCAGGTTTCCCCATCCAAGGCGGACGGGCGTTTGAGGTGGAAAGTGACAGTATGATGCCCATCATCCGGCACAAAGACATGGTGTTGTGCAGCTACGTGGATAAGTGGACTAACCTAGCCCCCGGTTATCCTTACGTGGTGGTGATGGAGAACATGATTATGGTCAAACGCATCAATGCACCTATTCTGCACGCCAACGACGTAGTAGAGCTGCACTCCGACAACTCCCACTACCATGTACACCGAGTTAGGGCCGAGGATATCAAGGAAATATGGTTGGTGCGCGGCATTCTGACCTCGCAAATACCGGCCAACAACCGCGAGGTGCAGGACCGTCTCATTGAAATGGTTGGCTTTATGACCAATAACACCGAGCACCTGCAGATGATGACTATGGAAATGCTGCGCATGATCCGTGAGACGCAAGCTGTTGCAAAAAAGTAGTGTAGACTTTCAAATACGCTTATAAAGCAGCAGCGCGAGGATGGAACGGCATAATGTGCGTCTCATCCTCGCGCTGCTGCTTTACAGCCATACGCAAGAAGAACAAGCAAAAAAGCTGAAAACGGAAGCCTGTTTGCTTGTTCTTCTCTACCTGTTGGCAATCTAGTTAGCTTGTAACGCTCTATTCTTTTACCGCTCCAACTTGAAGCCCGGGTCTACTGATGGCCGGTTGTTTTGATTGGCCACGGCCCAGCCGGTTAGGTAAATCCAGCGGGTGACGCCGGCAAGCTTGGTGATATTAATGGCTTCCGGTTCGTCTTTGGGCGTGTGATAATCCTTGTGCAACAGGGTGGTGTAGCAAATAGAGGGAATGTTTAGGCGGGCGTACGACAAGTGGTCGGAGCGGAAATACCACCCCTCGGGGTGAGTTGGCTTGTCCCAGAGCGTATCGAGCTTGAACTTCGGGCTGGCTAGGTTGGCCGCCAGGGCGGTGGCTACCAGATCTTTTGAGTTGCGGTGCGGCGGCTGCGAACCGAGCAGAGCAGCACTATCTGGGGCATTGCGGCCTATCATTTCGGCGTTCAGCACGGCCACTATCGATTCTTTAGGTACCGTGGGGTTGGCGGCGTAGTAGCGCGACCCTAACAAGCCTCGCTCCTCGGCCCCATGATACACGAACAGCGCCGAACGACGCCCGGGCTTCTGCACGAAAGCTCGCCCGATGGCTAGCAAGGCGGCGCAACCAGTGGCGTTGTCGTCGGCGCCGTTCCAGATGGAGTCGCCAGCTACGATTTTGCGCACACCGTCGTGGTCTTGGTGCGTACTGAACAGCACGTTTTCGGCTTTCAACTTGGCATCGGTGCCGGGCACTTTGGCTACGATATTGACGGATGGGTAGCTGAAGCTTTCCACGTTGAGCGTAGCGGTGAGTTGCTGGCCGGGCTGGCGCACCCACGACAACGCGTCGGCGGGCAACCAAATGGTGGGCGCCTGTGCTACTACTTGCACGTTGGGGCCACCAGGCAAGTCATACCGGCCCCGCTCGTAACCAGTAGTCCACCGCTCGTAATAGTCTTGGGCTCGTGCGTCCGACACAAATACCACCGCTACGGCGCCGGCCTTTACCAATTCCGCCGACCGGTCGCGCATGGTACCGGTCAGGAAGCGCCGGTAGCTTAAGTCAGCCGGCCCGGTACCCGAGAAAAGAACAGCTATTGCCTTCCCTTTCACATCAACGTTCGCCATTTCGGCGGCGGTACCCGTGCCTACATATACCAATGGCGCATTCACCGAAGCAATGCCGGGCGCTAGAATCATGGCGTCCTGGCCGTGGGTTAGTTGGTAGGTGCCAATGCGCAGCGTGCTGTTTTTGGTGAGGCGCGTGCGTTGAATGTGAAAGAACTGGAAGTAAGTGCCATCGTCGCCAGCAGGTTGAAGGCCGCTGGCGCGCAGTTGCTCGGCTATCCACATGGAAGCTCGAAGTTCATCGAGCGTTCCGCCTTCGCGGCCGCGGAAATGGTTGCCGCCGATAGCGAACAAGTCGCGCTTGAGGTCGGCTTCTTTGATGCTAGCGCGCTTGTCGCCGCTAAAGGGGTTGCGCTGCGCGGAAGCTGCGCTGCCCACCAATAAAAGGGTACTCAAGCAGCCAGCGGTGGCTAAATGGGAAAGGAAATTTCTGGTCATGCAGGCAAAATAAGGTGCTTTAGCCTTTGCCGTACGCAACGGCTGGCATCTGGTTAAGTGGAAACACCACTCTATGGCTAGATAAACTGGACTGCCAGAAGCAAACAAGCTTGTTTACTCCAAGGGTTAAGAGTGACTAATCGGCTGTTCCTGATGTTGCCAACGTAGCCTTCGTGCTGAGCTTGCCGAAGCATCTTGCGTGTTGACGCAGGAATAGCACTTAGACATCTGCATGCGAGATGCTTCGGCTGCGCCTGCGCTCCGAATGACGGTCTTTTTTGAATTTAGAACTACTTTTTCATTGACTAACCGCACAACTCAATTCCTTGCGCTATTGAAACAAGGTGGTTAACGGTCTTCAAAGGCTTGAACAGCGAACAGACGCCGCTAAAGGCAAGTCCTGCAAGCTATAGCGTTGTTGGTTTTGGCGTTAGCGGCGCGCTGCGTACTATTGCTTTCCTGTTATCCGTCCAGCTTATGGACGCGCTGTTGTCTATTCTATGTCTTCTTATACTCCTGGTTTACACGTACTGGCTACGTTCACGGCGCCGGTACAACACTTGACTAACGCGGACGCCTGCCAGTCGTTTTTCAACGAGCAGATCCGGGCGTTGCAGCTCACCAAGGTGGGCGAAGTGTACCACACGTTTCCCAATGGCAGCTTCACGGCGGTAGTCGGCCTTACGGAGTCGCACTTGAGCGTGCACACCTGGCCGGAATACGGCCTAGCAACCTTTGATGTGTTCTTGTCGAACTTTCAGCGCGATAATTCGGCCACGGTGCGGCAGTTGTACGCGGAGACGCTACGCTTTTTCGAGGGCACCGAGCAAACCAAAACCGAGGTGCGCCGATGAGTGAAAATCTACCATCTACCGTGGCCCCGGCACAACTTGACTGCCCGAAATGCAACGCCTCCATCACGTATTTTGACGCTAAGAACAGCTCGTTCTACGTCTGCCCCAACTGCCGTACCTTCTTCGAATACGAAAACGAACGGCAACCCCGAGTTATGGGGGGCTTTAAAAAGGCACTTGTTGAACAACCGACTTTATTGCTTGGTGCGGTCGGTGCACTGTTTGGGAACACCTACTGTGTCGTCGGCTTTATACTGAAGCGCGAAGTGAGGTATCCTGCCCAATGGATGGAATACATGTTGCTGGACCAAGCCACCGGGACTTATGTGCAACTGGCCGTATTTGAGGGTCATTGGATGTTCGTAGAACCAGTGCAGGGTGGCTACAAAGTAGGCCGGCCCACATCGCGCAACGCCTACGTGTTCACCAACGACACCAATTATGCCCTCTACAACCGCTACCAACAACAAGTGCTGTACGCTATGGGCGAGTTCGACTGGAATATCTTCGACGACGAAAAGCTGAATATTTCCGAGTTCATTGCCCCGCCCTACATGCTGGTGCAGGAGCGCAATCCCCGAACCAAAAAATCAGAATGGTACAAAGCCACTTACGTGGAGCCAGCTGCTGTGCAGGCGGCCTTCAACTTGGAACCGCAACGAATGCCGTGGCGCCAAGGCGTGGGCGCCATTCAGCCAGCACCGGGCGAAGCCAGTTGGCCAGTCCTGATGTGGTTCTCATGGCTTATGGCCCTGATCATCGTCGTAACACAGGCGCTGTTTTTATTTGTAAAACCGCAACAAGAGTTGCTCAATCAGCAGTTTAGAAGTCAACCTACTACCCTAGACAACACCGTCACGGCCTCCGCCGCAGGCAGCAACAACGTTATCGTAACATCTTCCTTTGAGGTGAAGGGGCCGGCTGCTCTGGAGTTCGATTTACGCTCTTCACTCAGCAATCAGTGGCTGGAAATTCCAGTTTCGCTGGTAAACGAGAAAACCGGTCAAAGCTACGAATTCACGAAGAGCCTAGAGCATTACTTTGGTATCGAGGACGGCGAAAGCTGGAGCGAAGGCAGCGAGAATGATAACGCTACCCTAGCTGGCATCCCATCGGGCCGGTATCACCTCAACATCTACCCTACCACGGAGGCGGGTCTGGATTTGCCTATTAATCTAGTGGTAACGCAGAATACGCCGCTGCATTCCAATGCCATACTATTTCTGCTGATGCTAGCCATTTACCCGGGCATCCAGTTCTTCCGCCGCTACAACCACGAAAAAACCCGCTGGCTTAATAGCGACTATGGCCCACAAGAAGCAGAATAACCCTTACTCATACTGGTGATGAAACTCCTGCGCGATTTGAAAAGCATACGCTACTACGCGTTAGCAGCAGCCCTGGCTTACGGCACCTTCGTGTGGGCTGGCTTGCGGGGCACCCGCCTACTCGGTGACGACAACGAAAACACCGAAAACCTGAATGGCAATAGTAGCCACGGCGGCTCTGGTGGCCATGCCCGCTTCTATCATAAGTAAGATAGTGACCTTACGACTTACTGAGTCAGCTATCCAGCTCCTATTATCGGCACAACTTGAATAGCCAGTTCAAGAAGCTACTAAGCTGCTGAATCACGACTTCACTACCTCATCATTTCACCACATGGAATACCTTAACTTCAAGCTTATTGCCGCTTCCGTTATCTACTCGGTGTTGGGCATTGTTATTCTAGTTATCAGCTTTTATCTCTTCGAGAAGTTTACGCCGGGTACGCTACGCAAGGAAATTATGGAGGAGCATAACAACGCTTTTGCGTTGGTAAGCGCAGCTTTTATGATTGCCGTGGCCCTAATAATCAGCGCGGCAATTCATGGTTAAGGAGCCAGTACGCCGCACCGGGCGCAACACCGCTGCCGCAGCTTCAGGCACGCCGGCCCGACTGGCCGCTGTCGCTGTGGAAAGCCAGGCGGCGCTGTTATTGGGTTCGGTGTTCGTTATTGCCACCTGCGGCCTGATTTACGAGCTAATTGCCGGCACCCTGGCCTCGTACTTACTCGGCGACTCGGTCACGCAGTTTTCTACCATTATCGGGGCCTATCTGTTTTCGATGGGCATCGGGTCGTGGCTGTCGCGCTACTTGGGCGGCTCGTTGCTGAAGTGGTTTATTCGGCTGGAGATATTGGTGGGGCTGGTAGGCGGCTTTTCAGCGCCGCTGCTGTTTGTGCTGTTCGAGTACGTCACGTCGTTCCGCCTGATTCTGTACGCGCTGGTAGGCTTTACGGGAATTTTGGTAGGCCTGGAAATTCCGCTACTGATGCGGATTTTGGAGAACCGCTACGAGTTCAAGGACCTGGTGTCGCGGGTTTTCACTTTCGACTACATCGGGGCGCTGCTGGCGTCGCTGATTTTTCCGCTGGTGCTGGTACCGCAATTGGGGTTGATGCGGACTTCGCTGCTGTTTGGCGCGCTGAACGTGGTGGTGGCGGGCGTGGCCCTGTTTCGCTTCCGCGAAACACAACCCTACCGACGCAGTTTTGCGGGCGGGTTACTGGTGGCGCTGCTGGCTTTGGGAGCCACCTTCGCATATTCCGAGCGTATCCAGAGCTACACCGAAACGCTGGCGTTTCAGGACCAGGTAATTTACAGCAAGAGCACCGTATACCAGCGGCTGGTGCTCACCAAAAATAACCGCGAGCTGCGCCTCTTCCTCAACGGCAACCTGCAATTCAGCTCGCAGGACGAGTATCGCTACCACGAGGCGCTGGTGCACCCGCTGCTGCAAGGCCTACCCAACGCCCGCCGTATTCTTGTGCTCGGCGGCGGCGACGGCCTAGCTGTGCGGGAACTGCTAAAGTATCCGCGCCTCCAGCAGATTCGCCTCGTCGACCTCGACCCGGGCATGACCCAGCTCTTCCAGCACAACGAAATTCTGGTGCAACTCAACCAGCGCGCCTTGCTCGACCCCAAAGTGGAGGTTGTCAACGGCGACGCTTACCAGTGGATTCGGCAAGACACAACCCATTACGACGGCATTGTGGTGGACTTTCCGGACCCCGGCAACTACTCGATTGGCAAGCTCTACAGCACTGCTTTCTACCGGGCGTTGGAACAGCGACTAGCGCCTGGCGGCCGCGTAGTGGTGCAAAGCACGTCGCCTTACGTGGCGCGGCAGTCGTTTTGGTGCGTGGCGCACACGCTGGCGGCCGCTGGCTTTCAAATCATTCCGTACCATTGCTACGTGCCCTCTTTTGGGGAGTGGGGCTATGTGCTGGCGGGCCGCAACGCCCACTGGCGCCCCGATGCCAGCCCTTTACCTACCGGCCTCCGCTTCCTGACGCCCGCCACCCTGCGCCAAATGCTTTACTTCCCACCCGACATGGCCGAAGTACCAACCGAAATTAATCAGCTAAACAACCAAGCGCTGGTGCGCTATTTCGAGGAAGACTGGGGACCGTATTCGCATTGATTTACAACGATAATACTGTCCACACTTTAAGAGCACCCGCAGAGGGCACAGTGTTCTATACCGATACAGCATGGCTTTTAGAGCTAAAAAACTAGCCGCTAGTCCCCCTTCTCCTGATGAGAGAGGGCTAGGGGGTGAGGTCCCGCGGCGCACGTTTCTGCAACGGGCCGGCTTGGGCTTGGCCGGGGTACTGCTAGCCCCAACCAGCCTGCTGGAATCGTGCACGCCGGGCACGGCGCAGGCCCACGTCCAGGGGGCGCTGCACGGCGCCAACCATGCTACTGGCCATTTGCTACGACAACCCGGAAAGCTGCCGACTCCCACCCGCACCGTGCGCACCGAGGTGCTCATCATCGGCGGAGGCGTGGCCGGTCTTGCCGCACGGCGGGAGCTGCATCAACAAGGCCAACCCGATACGCTGCTGCTAGAGCTGGACGAGCGTGTGGGCGGCAATGCCTCCGCCGGTCAAAACCAGGTTTCCGCCTATCCGTGGGGCGCCCACTACCTCCCCATCCCGGATTCTGGCAACAGTAAGCTGCTCGCTTTCCTACGGGAATCGGGGGTGATAACTGATTTTACGCCGGATACCGGCTTGCCTATTTACAACGAGTACTACCTCTGCCACGACCCCGAGGAGCGCCTTAACATCCACGGGCATTGGCAGCAGGGTCTGGTGCCAGATGCTGGCGTACCAGCCGCCGACCGCGCCGAAATAGCCCGGTTTTTCAAGCTAATCGAGGATCTGAAGCAAGCCCGCGGCCAGGATGGCAAAGAGGTGTTTGCCATTCCTCTCGAGTATTCTTCCGCTGACCCCACCTACCGCCAGCTCGACACCATTTCCTTCGCCGACTATCTCACGCAGCAGGGCTACGCTTCCACCTATCTGCGCTGGTACCTCGACTACGGCTGCCGCGACGACTACGGCGCGCCAGCCGCTGCGGTGTCGGCGTGGGCGGGGCTGCACTACTTTGCCGCTCGCAAAGGCCGCGCTCACAATGCCAGCGCTTCGGACGTTCTAACCTGGCCCGAAGGCAACAACTTTCTGATCGAGCAATTGCGCCAACAGGCTTCCGCCCCCATCAGCACGGGCATGGTGGCCTATCAGCTGCGCGAAACTGCCACGGGACTAGATGTGCTAGCGTATGATGTAGCCACCCAACAAACCGTGCGCGTAGAGGCCCGACAGGTGCTGCTGGCTACGCCGCAGTTCGTTACCCAACGGCTGCTGGCCGGCCTAACCGATGCTCCTAGCGCCAGCCTGTCACCTTACTATGCCCCGTGGGTGGTAGCAAATCTCACCGTCGATGGCCTACCGCAGGGCCCCGGCCAGCCCCTGTGTTGGGACAATGTGCGCTACGGCAGCACGTCGGTGGGCTACGTAAATGCCAACCATCAAAACCTAAGCCTACGCTCCGACGCGTCCAAGGTCATAACCATGTACTGGCCGCTGTGCGACGAGCCACCCGAAGCTGCCCGGCGCCGCGCCTACCAAACCAGCTACGACGAATGGCTGAAACGCCTGCTCGCGGAGCTGGAAATTATGCACCCCGGCGTCACGCCCCACGTTCAGCGGGCCGATGTATGGGTGTGGGGCCACGGCATGGTAGCACCCACGCCCGGCTACCTATGGGGCCCTGGCCGAGCGGCGGCGGCACAGCCCTGGCGCAACAAGCTGTTTTTCGCCCACACCGACCTCAGCGGTATTTCTATCTTCGAGGAAGGATTCCACCAAGGCATACGGGCAGCCCACGAAATGCTGACAGTAGCCTAGCTGGCAAGAATGCCCTTGTCATTCCGACGCAGGAGGAATCTAAGTTGAATTGTTCAACGGCTTCACCCAGATTCCTCCTGCGTCGGAACAACAGTTTCTAGCTAGATATTGCCTGTGCCTTCTGGCGGGCCAAAGCTCGGTTACTTTATATCAGTTTTAGACGTTAATTCATTTAGCAACTACTTTTCGTGCTCCTCTCCCATTCCACTCAGCCTTGGATTCGCTCTGCCCGCTTCGATGGGGCGTTTATCTTGTTGCCGCCGTTTCTGGCGCTGCTGGTGGTGCTGGCACTGCCGGCGCAATTCCGTACCACGTCCCACATGCCGCTTTGGGGATGGGTGATTCTGGTTGTGCTGATTGATGTGGCGCACGTGTACAGTACCCTGTTCCGCACGTATTTCGACCCGGTGCGGCGCCGTCAGTTTCGGTTGTTGCTGTGGCTGGTGCCGCTGGCCTGCTACGCGGCGGGCGTGGCGCTGCACTATGCCGGAAGCTTGCTGTTTTGGCGGGTGCTGGCGTATCTGGCGGTTTTTCATTTCATCCGGCAGCAATACGGATTCCAGCGCCTGTACTCCCGCCACGAAGCCCCTACCCCCGGCGCCCGTACCCTCGATACGCTGCTGATTTATTACGCCACGCTCTACCCGTTGCTATACTGGCATCTTTCGCCACCGCGCAATTTCAACTGGTTTATCGATGGCGACTTTGTACAACACGATTTCCCTCTTGGCCGACTGGTAGCCACGGTAGCGTATGTCGGCTTGATTGGGGCCTATCTGCTCAAGGAAACCCAACTCTGGCAGCGCACCCGCACCTTCAATCTGCCGCGGAATTTGTTGATGGCTGGCACACTGGTGTCGTGGTACTTCGGCATTGTGCAGTTCAACGGTGACCTAGCGTTTACCTTGCTTAATGTAGTAGCGCACGGTATTCCCTACTTGGCTTTGGTATGGACTACCAGTCAGCCTAGCTCCACAGCGCATCCTGCCGCCCGCGCAGGGTACTGGTGGTCGGGGCGCTACGGCTGGTTGTTGTTCTTAGGTGTTTTGTTCGGGTTGGCCTACGCCGAAGAAGGCTTTTGGGACGGCCTCGTATGGCGCGAGCATGGCACGGTGTTCCACTGGTTTCAAAATCTCCCCTCCGTAGCCAGCGCACCGTTGCTGCTAACCTTGCTGGTACCCCTACTAGCCCTCCCCCAAATGACACACTACGTATTAGACGGCTTTATTTGGCGCCGCGCCAAAGCAAAATAAAGCGCTAGCGGCTGGTTGCTAAGCAATAGCAACTCATACCGTCACGTCCACCAGCACTGCCGTAGAGCCACCCTGGTCGTCGTCAGTGACGAGCAGCAGCTCGTAGCGGCTCGCTGCCAAACGCCGCCGAATAGCTACGCTTTCCACTTTTCCGGTGTAGGGTTTGCCGCCGGCGAGTTGCAGCTGTGCAAAGGTCACCGGCTTGTTGGCGGATTGGTCGAGGTCGAGCAAGCCAACAAAGCTTCCTAATACCTCACCGTCCAGAATGGCATCAGCGGTGTCTTCCACGGAAGCCGTTACAAACAGTTTGTCCTCGTAGGTGCAAGCACCCGAGAAGCCGGCTGGTTTGCCCTTGATGTTGGGCAGTTGAAAAAGCTGTGGCCGCACCGTTGGCAATTGCGTGGCGCGGTGATGCAGAAAGTCGAGCGTGGGGGCCAAGGGCATTCGGAATACCAAGTTGCCAGCCGTTGAACCAACCGTGCGCTGGAACAACAGCAATTCGGTATCGGTAGTAGCAGCCGCCTCCAAGTTGAGAGTCGCACCAGCCGGCAGCAGGGTCCTTAGCTGCGCATATAGGCCGCTTAACGATACGGGGTGCACAGTGGCCGCCTCTCCTTGCGCGGGGGAAAGCGGCACCCAAAAGCCATTCTCCCGCGCTGCCGTAGCCCCGGATCCAAAGGCCAACAGCCCCATTTCACCGGTGCTCGTTGTGAGGGCCGTCAGGCATTCCAAGTCGGCTTTGATGGCTTTGTCTATGCGGCCGGAACTGAAATGCGCGGTTTCAAACAGGGTCAGCGGCTTGCCGGGCACCAAGTCGGTGGCCGTAAACCGATACAGGTACGGCGAGTCGTCGCCAATGATGTACACCGTCTCCCCCACAATTTCTACCCCGGAAGCCGATGGCAGATTAGGTAAATCAAGCTGACGCAGAATAGTGGCACGCATGGCTGATGGTTGATTACGGGTTGCTGATGGCTGATTGCTCGCTATTCATAGACTACAACTTAAGACCTCTCGTGTAGCCGTTTGAGGTTAAGCACAACCGTCAACAACTAACAATCAGCCATCAACAACCAAACTGCTTACTTCACAATGGTGAATTCTACGCGTCGGTTGAGGCGGCGAGTTTCTTCTCTTTCATTGCTGGCGCGGGGCTTCGTTCCTCCGTACCCTACAATACTGAGCCTGTTTTCGGGGACGCCTCGCATCACCAAGTAACGGCGAACTTCCTGCACTCGCTCTTCAGAAAGCTTTTGGTTTAGCCCTGCATTCCCTTGGTTGTCGGTGTGGCCTTCCAGCCGGATGTTCACGGTAGGGTTGTCGGCAAGGGTGCGGGCCAAACGGTTCAGTTCGGCGTACGATCCTTGGAGCAGCGTGTACTTCCCCTGCGCAAAAATCAGCGTGGGCAGTTCCAGACTCGACCCCACAGCGGCGGGCACCAGCAGCAGGTCGAGCGTACGTGACCCGCTCATGCTAACGGTATCGGTAGCATTAAGGAAGGTAGCACTGCTGCCCAGAACCCGGTAGCGGCCGGGAGGCAGCGTAAACTGGTAGGAACCCGTACCCGGTAGGCTCCGGGCGGTAGCGTTGAAAACCAGATTATTATCCAGTCGAACCACTTTTACCTCGGCCGATAGTGGTTGGCGCGTCTTAGCATTTAGCACCCGGCCTGTGAGCAGGGCCCGGGGCACTACCACCGGAGCCGGCACTACCACCGGATTTGGGATGGTGGCTACTGGGGTAGTGGAATCGGCGGGCTCCACCGTCCGCATGACTTTGGTAGCCGTCCGATACAGATCAGCAGGGCCATCCGGCGTGCGCGACGAGGCATAATATGCCTGTTCGCCATCCGGCGTCAAGGTAAGGTAGGCATCAAATCCTGGCCCGTTGAGTGGGGCTCCAAGGTTGCGCGGCACGCTCCATTGCGTCCAGGACTCATCGAGCCGGGTACTAACGAAGATGTCGGAACTGCCGTAGCCGGCATGGCCATAGGAACTGAAGTACAAGGTTTTGCCGTCGGGGCTCAGCCAAGGAGCAAATTCAAAGCCCGGTGAGTTCACCACGTTGCCTAGGCTTCGCGGCTCGGTCCACGTACCGCTTCCGGTTGGCGTACTAAGGTAAAGGTCATTGCCGCCCTGCGTGTCGGCGCGCTCCAACGACAGCAACAGCACCTTTTCATCGGGCGTCATGAAGAACGTGGTAGACGGCCCGGTGGAATAGTAATTCTGAATAGCAAGAGGGACAGGGCGGGTGTTTTTGCCCGCCGTCCGCGGAATAGTGGATAGGCCTTCGTCGCGGAAGCTGCCGTCTCGCTCGTAGGTCCCGCGCACGACTAACGTGTTGCCCTGCGGCCCCACGGTTGCCATAACCGCATTATTCTGGGTTGTGTTGAGGGCGTCAAACCGCGTAGGCATGCCCCATGTGCGGCCCCGGTCCGTGGAATTGCTCACCCATATATCCCCCGACTCGGTATTGCCGCCCATGTTGGCGGAATACCGGGTGCGGGCGAAAAACAACGAGCCACCATCGGGCGCTAACACCGGGTGCAGTTCGTTGCCAGCAGTGGTGTTGAGGCTGGGCAATGCCTGTGGCACCCCAAACCCCGGCAGGCTGGGGTCAACATTTAGGCGCAGTTCAAACAGGCGCCACTGTTGCGTTGCGCGGCTCTGCGGCACTTGCAGCACGGCGGGCGTACCATTGAACTTGTCGGAGTTGGCAATGGCCGCACACTTGTCGTTGCCCCGAACTACCAATTGCACGCTTCCAATTGGCCCGGCCGGCACTAGCTTCCACTGCTGATAAAAGCTTCCCGTCCAGGGGCGCTGTACCAAGGGGGCGTTGTCGTCGGGTTTATCTACGGTTAGGCACTTGCCGCTGTGCCGGGCTTCAATGCGGTAGTACTCGCCCCCAGGGACTACGGGCACGAAACGCCATTGCTGGGAAGCCGGGTGGGTGAACTCCCATTGTACTACTGCCGAGCCGGCTTCCTGAGAAGCTCCTTGTACCTCCAAGGATCGGCCGCTGCTGCGCGCCACAATACCGTACCAACTGTTTTCATCAGGAACCGGGGCGGTTGGCTGCGCCCACAACGGACCAGCACTCAACACTACCCCCAACCAACAAAGTAACAGTGGTAAATAACGGGAACGGAAATACAGCATGGGCAACTAAACGCAAGGTTTGGGCAGCAAGTTAGCCCAAAACCTTGCGCTCTGTGCACACCAAGCGCCGCGCCTCTCCTAGAGCGACGCGGCGCTTAGCAAACTATTGTGGTAAGGAAGCTCCTCTACTGAGGGTTGTGAATGTACTTGAAACGCACGAAACGGTCGTTTTCGTAGATGGCGGTGAAGTGGCCGCTGCTTTGCACTTTCACTTCTTGTTTGCGCTCTGACTTGGTAGTAGCCATGGGTACAGAAGGATAAGAACCAGGAGTTGTGCCTGGCACATGTACAATGAAAGAGAGGATTTTCGAAGGCATCGTTTGTTTTCGTTTTGGTGTGAATCAGGCCTTGGGCACGCTTCTAGCAATACTATTTCAAGTCTGTTTGAGATGGACCTAAGACATGTTTGCCTTGAGCGCACAGTTCATGTTCCAAATGTAACGATATTTCTATTTGATAGAACGATGGCGATGTACATTTTTTCATGAAAAAAATAGAATAGTTTATACTATATACTTACAGACCTGTTTTCGCGGTTTTTTAAAGGGATAGCACTGCATATGTACTACACTTTTTGCAGGGCATCCGTTTCCTTGCCCCGACAGTACGGAGTAAGCTTAGTGAAACATGTGGTGCCCGTAACGGGAGAACCTAAGCCGTTGTAAAACAGTAAAAAGGTTGCTGGCCGCCTGACTAGCTTACTCTTTCATTCACTGCTCCACCTTCCCCACTTATGCGTAAAGGCACCACTGTCACTTGGAAATACGGCACCGGTACGGCAACCGGCAAGATCGAAGAAACACACAAAGAATCTGTCACGCGCAAGCTTAAGGGTTCAGACATCACGCGCAACGGCACCCCCGAAAACCCAGCTTTTGTAATTGTGCAAGACAACGGCGACCGGGTGATTAAGCTGCAAAGTGAGGTCACGGCCTCAACCAAAAAGTAGCCTTTTCAAAGACCTACCAAACAAAGACCCCGCCGGTTAGCCGGCGGGGTCTTTGTTTGGTAGGTCTTTGAAGCGCGGTGCGTTATTCTTTGATGAACGCTTGCTCTTCCATTTCTCTCGGCACTACCACAATGCCTTGCTGCAGCTTGGAGTTTTTACGGCCATAGAGGAAGTACACCACAAAGCCGAGCAACATCCAGAATAGGGCCAGCTTCAGGGTATCTGCGTCCAGAGCTAGAATCATCAGCATGCAGATACCTGCGCCCAGGAACGGTACCAATGGGAAGGAAGCCGTGGAGAGCGGCGAACGGAACGGACGCACTGTATCCGGATCGGAGCGGCGCATCAGCCACACCCCGATAGAAACCAGCACGAACGCCAACAGGGTACCGAAGGAAGTGAGGTCACCAGCCAGGGAGCCTGGCACGAATCCGGCAAAAGCGCCTACAAACACCAGCAGCGCCAGGTTCGACTTGTAGGGCGTGTTGAACTTAGGATGCAGCTCCGAAAAAGCCTTCGGCATCAACCCGTCGTTGGCCATCGAGAAGAACACGCGGCTCTGGCCCATAAGCATCACCAGAATTACCGACG
This sequence comes from Hymenobacter tibetensis, assembly GCF_022827545.1. Lineage (NCBI taxonomy): Bacteria > Pseudomonadati > Bacteroidota > Cytophagia > Cytophagales > Hymenobacteraceae > Hymenobacter > Hymenobacter tibetensis. The sequence continues at coordinate 1,665,694 of NZ_CP094669.1, read as the reverse complement.
AGAAACCAGCCAGAATAGCCACCGTTACGGCTGTTGACAGCCACTCATAACCGGGCATGTGCTCTTTAATAGCATACGTCACGGAAGCTTCGCCGCCCTTGGCTGGGTCGGCAAACTCGCGCCAGTTGGCCACACCCGTCAGCACGTGTCCGAACAGGATGTAGAGGACGGTGCACACGGCCAACGAACCAAGGATACCGATGGGCATGTCGCGCTTGGGGTTTTTGGCTTCCTGCGCTGCCGTACTTACGGCATCAAACCCAATGAAAGCGAAGAACACAATGGCTGCGCCACCCAGGATACCGCCCCAGCCGTGCTTGTTCCAGGCCGAGTATTCGCGCACCACGGTGCCAGCAGCGTTCCGAACTGGCTCTGCATTTTCTGGAATCAGATAGGGCGTGTGGTTAGCAGGCTCAATGAACTGCCAGCCTACTGCAATGAATATCAACACGATGGCCACTTTCACTACCACGATAATTGCGTTGAAGGTAGCAGACTCTTGCGTGCCCTTGATGAGCAGCAAGCTGAGCATGATGATGATAAGCAAAGCGGGCAGGTTGATAAGGCCGTGCACGGTCACACCGTTCACAACAGCCTGCTCGAAAGGCGAGTGGCACAGATTATAGGGTATCTGCATCCCAAAGACCTCTAAGAGCTTATTCAGGTATTCACTCCAGGCAATGGATACGGTGGCTGCACCCAACGCGTATTCCATGATGAGTGCCCACCCAATAACCCAGGCAATGAACTCGCCCATGGTGGTATAGGCGTAGGTGTAGGCCGAGCCCGCAATTGGAATCATGGCGGCAAACTCGGCGTAGCAAAGGCCCGCAAAGGCACAGCCGATAGCCGCCACAATGAAGGCCAGCGTAACTCCGGGCCCGGAGGCCTGCGCAGCCGCAGCGGCAGTACGAACAAACAGACCGGCTCCAATGATAGCGCCTACACCGAGTGCTACCAGGTTGCCGGCCCCCAACGTCCGCTGAAGCGTGCCGTGGCCGGAGGAGTTGGCTTCACCCAAGAGCTGAGCCAGAGGTTTTTTGGCGAAAATACTTGCCATATAAAGTTGAGAAGAGAGGAAAGAAAGTGAGTTGGTAGTCGAGTGAGAAAATACCGCTTCCGGTCAGCTGTCCGGCCCCGAATATAGGCGTTTATTGGATTCGTCCGCTTCAGGTAGGTGATTGTCCTACTCTTAACTACTCGAATTAAACCTAATCAACGGAAGCCCCTCTAAGCGGTAGTACGTACCCAAAGACCACACTTCCATGAAAAAGACGCTTGTAGTACTCGCCGCTTTCTTTTGCACCGCTGGTGCCGCCTCCGCTCAAACCGCTGACTTAGCCACTGCCGGCCGTGCCAACGGCATGGGCCAGGGCCGTGGCAACCTGACACCCGAGCAGCGCGCCGACATGCAAACCCAGCGCCTAAGCAAACAATTGAGCCTTTCTGCCGACCAAACTTCTCAGGTTCGCGCCATTGCCTTAGCTGAAAACCAAGAGTTGCAGGCCCTGCGCAGCAAAAACGCGGCTGCCGATTCTCGTCAGGGAGCAGGCCAGGAAATGAGAGCCATCCGAGAAGAGTACGACACCCAGCTCAAGGCCCTGCTCACGCCCGAGCAAGCCACCAAGTACAACCAACTGCGCGAAGACCAGCTAAACAAACGCAAAGACAAGATGAAAGGCGGCATGAAAGCAAAAGCCAAGGTCTAACGTAACAGACCAACATGAAGTGCACTACAACAAGACGTGCCGTTATTCTTAGGCATCGTTACTTTTTACAATAGTTGCGTAGTATAGCTTCTTCTGGGGTTCAGGTACAGAAAAGCCACTTGCTATTAGGCAAAGTGGCTTTTCTATTGCGGCTAAATCAACATTAGCGCTGTACTACGATTTGTTGCACACGTATAGCTTTGTTCTGTTCAAAAAGATGTAGTTGGTAAACACCAAGTGCTACTCCGTCTAGGTGCAGTACGTTCTCTGCCCTATCAAGTTCCCAGGTGCGATGCAGGCGGCCCACTGCATCGTAAAGGCGGACTGTGCGTGTTTCACTAGCTGCAGGTAGATTAATAACATCAGCCGTTGGATTAGGGAAACAAAAAGAGGCTCGTTCCTGCTGCCTAGCGCGGGTTGATAGAGGACTGGCATACTTATATAAGGTCATAGTGGTATTGTTGCCAAAAGGAAAACCAGTGCCGTATACAACTCCCTCTCTAGATACTAGCCGTTGCATGTTGATTGAGGATTCCACCTCCACCCATGTCGCGCCATCATCAGTTGAAATCGACGTACCATTTTGAGCGCTATTCCATTCGCCAGCAACGCTAAGATAGGTTCCAGCTGAACCCTCAACTGCAGTAGCTTTGGTGAGACGAAGCGGGCCCTGCGGAGTAACCATTATCCAATTTTGCCCTCCATCACTAGTACGTCGTAACTGGCCAGCATCACCAAATGCCAAGCCGTTCAATACACTTCTAAAGCTTACTTCGCGCAAACTTGTGCCTAGTCCTGTGTCTGCACTTGTCCAAGTCCGACCTTCGTCAGTTGAGCGCAGCACATAACCTAGATAGGTACTTACCCAGAACGTATTTCCTACTTGTGTACAAGTAAGAGGATAATCACCGGCTACTGGAGTTGGCGTTGTGGAAGTAACCCACGTAGCGCCACCATCATCTGTTCGAAACAAAGGCCATGTTGTGGCATTGGCTTCTGGACGCGCCACTAATATTCCAGTTGTGGCATTCAAGAAACGCACAAACTGTAGCCTTGCGCTTGGCGCGGAGGCAACTACACTAAAGCCTGCTGGTCCGGTAGTAGTAGCCAACAGCAAGCTGGGTGCTGTTCCCCTTGTCCGAATAGCCCAAGCTCTCAGCCCATCCAGCCCCCATATATCGTCGATGCGATTATCAGGAGACGATGTTATCACCCGTTGTTGCAGGAAGCTTTGTCCGCTATTTACGGAACAGAAAACGGTACAGTCAATCAATCGACCAGGGGTTATGTAGCTTCCCCAGACCACCTGCGCCGACGCCAGCATGAAGGATGCAGCGCCAGGAGCTCCGGCTCCTGGGATGACAGACCCTACCCACGGCCCTTGGGCCTGAGCAGTGGCAGGTGTAGCTACTACAGCTACCGTGAATAGTAGGGTTGAAAAGCGCATAAGCAGATAAATAGGGTTGAGGATTCAAGCAAAATTATTAATAGCACTATACGCCTGGCCACTCGCTGTGCAAGCGCAAAGACAAGATGAAAGGTGGTATAAGAAAGAAGGCCTAATTACTATATTCCTTACACACAAAAAGCCTTATGCATTTGATGTATAGAGCTTTTTGTGTGTAAAGAATATCAGCTTCGCCGCTCAACTAAGCTCTTGATGCTCTTCCAACAGCTACGGTGTTCCTGCTGCGAAATAGCGCCTATGGATCAGTCGCTGCCTAGGTCACCGTCGGTGGTCTGGCGCAGTTGCTTAGCAAAGCCAAACGCCAGCCTGTCTGATGCATCACGGAAACAAACCTGGCACAAGCTTGTGTTAAGCCTGGTTTTACTTGTGGGGAGAGCGTTGTATTAATGCTGGACAACAAGCTGCTGCACGCGCACCGGTTGGTCTTGCGCCACTACGCGCAGTTGATAAACGCCAGCCCCTATCCCGTGCAAGCGCAAGCTGTTCTCCCCGGTGCCAAGCTGCCATGTGCGTTGCAGGCGCCCTGTCATATCGTAGAGCTGCGCTGTACTAGCCGGGGGTGAGGCCGGCAGGTACAGCACATCGTTGGCCGGGTTGGGATAGCCAAGGGCCGTCGCTGCTTGGGCCTTTGCCTTCGCGGCCAATGGGCCGCTATAGCGGTAGACAAGGTTGATGCCGCCGCTATACACGCTGTTTGCTCCCTTAGCCGCCAATCGCTGTGAGACAGTGGAAGATTCTAAGCTATACCAGGTGGCGCCATCGTCATTGGAGATGGAAGTGCCATTTGATGCTAGATCAGTAACGTCTGAGGTTCCACTCAGATAGGTTCCGGCCGAGCCCTCGATGGCGACAGCAGTGGTGCGGCGAAGCGGCCCCTGCGGCGTTATGGCCGTCCAAGTTTGGCCCCCGTCGGTGCTCCGGCGCAACTGGCCCGCGGTGCCAAAGGCCAACCCGTGCAACGCATCCCGAAAAGCCACCTCGCGCAGACTGCTCCCCAGCCCCGTATCGGCACTCGTCCAGCTCTGGCCCCCATCGGTGGAGCGCAACACATTGCCTAACACCGTGCTGACCCAATAACTGTTGCCAACCTGCGTGCAACTCCTGGCAAGATCACCGGCACTCGGCGCGGGGGCGGGGGCGGAGGTCCAGGTAGCCCCCCCATCGCGGGTGTAGAACAGGGGCCAACTGGTGGCCCCGGCCACGGGCTGGCCCACGAGCAGACCATTGGTGGCATTTGCAAAACGAACGAAGCGCAAGTTGGCGGTGGGGGCAGTGGCCACCTGAACCAAGCCCGCTGGCCCCGACGTGGTGGCCCATAATCTTGCTCCAGCTATAGCCCAGGCAGTTAGTGCATCTAAGCCCCACACATCTACGCTGCCATTTAAGCTCTTTTGTTGAAAGGTCTGCCCCGCATCCGTAGAACAGAAAACATACTCTTCAGTGCGCAGCACCGAGCCCATACCTTGTCTGACTTGTCGGGTGCCCCAAATCAGCTGCGGAGAGGACACCATTAAGGATGTTACTGGTGAGAATCTGCCTACAGATTCTAAAAGGCTGGAAGCAACCCACGGCCCTTGGGCCCACGCGCTAAAAGAAGTGAATACACTGAGAATCGTAGTAACTGTATAACGCATGGTAGAAAGGTTATTCGTGTAAACATTTTAAGGAATAACAAATAAACAAAATACTTAAAGATAGCCTAGCTGTTGTGCTTAACTTAACAAGTAGTTCATCTTGATTTTCTCTTTATCTGTCACACGCTATAGCTCCTATCGGAAACCTCTTGCATCATTTCGAGAATACTTTTCCCTGGGTTGTAGGTTTACGTAGAATTCCACTTGCTTATATTTGAGAATAGGCGCCCGGATTCGGCTTGGCCAACCGGTTGCGCATCCACCACATTCCTCACCCCATGAGTCCTCTGCCCAGTAGTACCGCGTCGGTACAAATTCAGCAGTTTTACGATAAAGGCCTAGCCCATGCCAGCTACGCCATCCGCAGTGGCCGCCAAGTAGCCCTCATCGACCCAGCCCGCGACCCACAACCCTACTACGACTTTGCCGACGAGCATGAGGCCCGCATCATTGCCGTCATTGAAACGCATCCGCACGCCGACTTTGTGAGCAGCCACCTCGAAATAGCCGAGGAAACCAGTGCCACCATCTACTGTAGCCGCCTGGCAAAAGCCAGCTACCCCCACAAGACCTTCGACGACGGCGACCGGATTACGCTGGGGACTATGGAGTTGCACGCCATCAACACCCCCGGCCACTCCCCCGATAGCATTTGCGTGCTGCTCATGGACGAGTTTGCCCATACCCGCGCTGTATTCACCGGTGACACCTTGTTTGTGGGCGATGTAGGCCGGCCTGACCTCCGCGAAGATGAAAGCGTGGGGGGCCACAGCCGCGAAGAGCTAGCGGCGCAACTCTACCAAAGCACCCGCCAGAAGCTGATGACCTTGCCCCCGAACACCAAAGTGTACCCGGCCCACGGCCCGGGCAGCTTGTGCGGCAAAACCACCAGCCCTGAACTCGACAGCACCATCGGCAAGGAAATCCAAACCAACTACGCCTTGCAGCCCATGTCGGAGCAGGAATTTGTGAAGGTTCTGCTGGAAGATCAGCCGTTCCGCCCGAAGTATTTCGGCCACAATGTGGTGCTCAACAAGCAAGGCGCGCTTCCTTTCGAGGAAAGCATCCGGCGCGTACCCCGCCTCCAACCTGATGCTGCACTAGACCCTGAAGCCCTTATCATCGACACCCGGCCCGCCGAACAGTTCCGGACCGGCCATTTGGCTGGCGCTATCAATCTGATGGACGGGCCCAAGTTTGAAACCTGGCTTGGTTCAGTGGTAGGCCCCCAGGAATCATTCTACCTGCTAGCCGATTCGCAGATTGCGCTGGACACGGTGTTGCGCAAAACTGCCAAGATTGGTTACGAACTCAACGTGAAAGGAGCCCTCATCACGCCTCAGCAACTCCCAGTTACCAGCCCCGAAACCAACGTGACGCAGGTGCGCGAGCGGCCCGAGGAATTTACCATCGTGGATATCCGCAACGCCACCGAAGCCAAGCAATCCGTCTTCGAAAACGCCCTGCATATTCCGCTGCACGAGCTACGGGAGCGGGCCCACGAAGTACCTACCGACAAGCCCGTACTAGTCCACTGTGCTGGCGGCTACCGCTCCGCAGCGGGTACCAGCATTCTGGATGCCGCGCTGCCAGACCATGTGCAGGTACACGATTTAGGCGAGGCTGTCACCGAATTTCAAAAGCAACCGGTGCATTAACTGTCTTCGCGCCAGCAAAAAGCCCCACCCCTATTCCGGGGTGGGGCTTTTTGCTGATTTGCTGTTGAGGCCTGCTACTGCTTGCTATTGTTACTCGGCGTTGGGTCCTACCAAACGGTTAGCGTCGTCGTTGAGTGGCAGAGAGCCGTTGGCGCGGCCTTGCATCTTGCTGCGCCAGTGCTCCCCCAAGGCCGGGCAGGCGGCCAGTTGAGCTACCAGTTCCCGGTCGTGGCGCTGGTCGTATTTAGCTGAATTGGCCCGCGCGATAGTCCACTCGGGGTGCGGGCGCTCCACTAACTGCAACGGGTTAGTGGAATCAACCAAACCGGGCTGCACTACCCGCAGGTACCAACCCGTAAAGCCCGTTTCCTGTAGCCACTGCGAAAACAACGGCAGTTGCCACCGACGCGCAATCTTCCAGCAGGGCGAGCGGGGTTGCGAGATTTGCACCACCGCTTCCCCAAAGGCAAACACGTCGCCGATACACAGGTCCTCTTCGGTGAAACCACCGCCGATGGTTAGGTTTTCGCCGAAGCTCCCGGCCGTCAGCGGCAAGCCCAGGCGCTCAACCCAGTATGCGTAGTGGGCGGCGGGGTAAGCGCACAGCGCTTGGTCTGGTCCGCCGTGGTTGCGCAAGTCGGCCTGTTCATCGCCGGCCAGATTGAGCGTATCCAGCCAGATGGGGGTGGTTACTACCTGCTTGAAGATAGCAGAGGTCCAGGGCCGGTTTAACGTTTCCGTGGCCTCGGGGTGGCCTAGTGCTTGGGGAACACCCACCCGCAGCGAAACCAGCGGCAACGAAATACCGGGTGCGGAACCGGAAGAAGCAGTTGCAGGCTTTTCTGTGCTTTCCATGGCTGTACTTGAACGAACTGACTACACCAATTTAGGGAATCTGAACAGCGGGTACCTGGTCCTGCCAGCAAACTTATCTACTTCCCATCAACGTTGGGGGACTAGTCTGCCAAGTTACCGCGCAACTCGACGCGGCAAGAGTTAATTTTGGGTTTCCACCGTCACGATTTTTGGTATGAAAGTCCTGCACACCGCCGATTGGCACTTGGGCCAGCGCTTCATCAGCGGCCACGAACGAACCGACGAGCACCGCCACTTCCTGGAGTGGTTGGTGGAAGTTGTGCGGACGCACCGCGTGGAAGTATTGGTAGTAGCCGGCGACATTTTCGATACCGGCTCGCCCTCCAACCAAGCACTGGAACTGTACTACTCTTTCCTGCTGAGTATGCGCGGCACCGGCTGCCGCGATATTGTGGTGGTGGGCGGCAACCACGACTCGCCGGCTACGCTCAACGCCCCGGCCCGGCTGCTGCGCCACTTGCGCGTACACGTGGTGGGCTGCGTCCCCGACTGCTTCGAAGACCAAGTGCTGGTGCTGGATGATGCCAGCGGCAAACCTGGCCTGGTGGTGTGCGCCGTTCCCTTCCTCCGCGACCGAGACGTGCGCCTTTCGGTGCCCGGCGAAACTGCCGAGGAACGGGAGGCCCGCATCAAGCAAGGCATTGCCGATCATTACGGGCGCATGGCCGAAGTGGAGCAGGTATGGCAACTCAAAGACCTGGGGTTGCCGGTGTTGGCGACTGGCCATCTGTACGCTGCTGGTGCGTCACCCTCGGAGTCGGAGCGGACTATTCACGTCGGCAACTTGGGCCAGATTACGGCCGACCATTTTCCGGCCCTCTTTGATTATGTCGCGCTGGGGCATTTGCACCGCCCCCAACGCGTAGGTGGCCGGGAGCATATCCGGTATTCCGGCTCCCCCATTGCGCTGTCGTTTTCGGAAGTCGACCACCCGAAAGAAGTGCTGCTGCTGGAATTTGGCGACGGGAAACTGCAGCAGCTGGAAGCACTGCCGGTGCCCGCCGCTCGCCGGCTGGTACGCTTCCACGGCGCGCTCGATGAAGTGATACTGCTTCTTACCTCGTACGACAACACCGGCTATTCTCTGCCCGCCTGGGTGGATGTACAGATTCATTCGGAACTCACGCAGCTGGAAGTGGCCGAGATGCTGCTCCGTGTAATTCAGGAACTAGACCGCAAAAAGCTAGAGGTACTCGCCCGGCGCCACTTTCGGCTGGTGAAGCTCCGCGCCCTCGGCAGCGAATTGGAATCGGAAGCGCCCCTCACCCGCAGCCTCCATGACTTCACCGAGCGGGAGGTGTTCGAGCAGCGCCTGGAAGCAGAGCCAGAAGCCAGCCGCGCCGAACTGCTCCGCGCCTTCGACGAGCTCTTGGAGCGACTATAACCCCACACAACAAAAGTTGAAAGCCCGCTTCACTGGTTTGGAGCGGGCTTTCAACTTTCAACTGGTAGCAAAATCAACAAGCGGGCGCGGCAAGAGACGCTGCGGAAACCTGAAAAGGCGAAAAAAATATTCCGTTTAGCTGTAACGTCTGGAAGTTCGCGCGGTATCCACACCTGAATTCAACGCACTTACTGGTTTGTCTGCTCTTCCTGGTCGCCCATTGGCCGTCAGCGGAGGCTACACTCGAAACCCCTACGGGCTGGCCCAGCTTGCTACGCTTGGCGAAGCCATGCCCCAGCATCTGCTGCCGTTTGGACTTGCATTCCGCTGTGCTATTCCGCTTCCCCACTCCTACTTTCTCTGCTTTGAACGGTACTATCTCTACTCGCTTCCTTTCCTTGCTAACTGGGCTTTGGGTGGTAGCACTTGCCTGGTTGACAGCTCCTGCCCTAGCTCAAAGTGCCACTACTATAACCGGAACTATCCGCACGGCGGCGGGCGCGCCCATTGACTACGCCACCGTGACGTTACACCGCGCTACCGACTCAACAGTGGTAAAAACTGAATTCACCGACGCGAGCGGCGCTTTTCGGTTTGAGCGGCCAACCGAGGGCCGTTACCGGGTATCGGCGGTGCAAATGGGGTTTGTGCGGCACTGGAGTGAGCCGTTTGCTCTGGCCTCGGGGGGCGTGGCGCTGCCGGGCATCGTGCTACAATCAAGCGGTGCTACAGCGCTGAAAGAAGTGCAGGTGATAGGCCAGAAACCGTTGTTTGAGCGCCTCGCCGACCGGACGGTGGTAAACGTGGAAGGCTCCACCTTAGCCGCCGGCAACACCACCCTGGACGTACTTAGCCGGGCCCCTGGCGTGACAGTGGATGGCAACGACAATCTGGCTTTGCGTGGCCGGCAAGGCTTGTTAGTGCTCATCGACGGCAAGCGCCAGCCCATGACTGGCTCCGAGCTGGCGGACTACCTGCGCTCTTTGCCCGCCGACCAACTCAAGAGCATCGAGCTGATTACCAATCCACCCGCGAAATATGATGCGCAGGGCGGCGCCGGCATTATTGCCATCAACCTCAAAAAAGACCAGCGCCAGGGCACCAACGGCACCGTCAATGCCAGCTACGGCCGCACCGAGTACAACAAGTTTACCAGCGGCTTTTCAGGCAACCACCGCACCAAAAACCTGAACATCTTCGCCTCCGCAAACTACACCCGCCGGCGAGGTTTTGGCATCCGGAACACCTACCGCTACTTCTACGACTCCCTGAATGAAGCCTCCGTGCTGCGCGGCACCAGCGACCAGCGCAACCGCATTGAATCCAGCGACCATTACTTGATTTACAAACTCGGGGCCGATTGGAACCTGTCGAAAAACACGGTGCTGGGCGCTACCCTCAACGGGTTTGCCGTGCCGCGTCCGCTGCCCAATGGCAAAGGCATTAACACCAGCACGTTCTACGATGCCGCGGGGCAGGTCCAAGACTATTATACAGCCTTGAGTACCACCCAGGGCAACAACCCCAACATTGGGGGAAGTCTCAATTTCAAACATACCTTCGGTTCGGCTGCCGCCGGCAACGCAGAGTTAACGGCCGATGTGGACTACGCCAGCTACGTTACGCATCGGTTGCAGCGCCAAACCACCTTCTTCGAACTTTCGGGCCGCCCAAGCGCTACCCTCACCGGCGACCAGACCGGCGAGCTAACCATTCAGGCCGCAAAGGCGGACTATACGCACCCGCTGACCTCACAAACTCGCCTCGAAACGGGCATCAAGGCCAGCAAGGTCCATTCCACCAACGACGTTCTGTTTGAGAACACCGTCAACGACATTACCACCGTGGACCTGGGGCGTACCAACCAATTTGAGTACGACGAGCTTATCACGGCGGCATATGCCAACCTAACGCACACCATCAACAAGCTGAGCGTGCAAGCCGGCCTGCGGGGCGAGCAAACGTCTATGAAAGGCCAACAGCAGGTAGCCGACGACAACTTCCGGCGCGACTACTACCAGTTGTTTCCGAGTGCCGGCCTGAAATACACGCTTAGTGAGCAGCACGAGTTGTCCACGTCCTTGAGCCGCCGCATCAACCGGCCTTCCTACCGACAGCTCAACCCCTTCCGTTTCGTCATCGACCCCACGACTTCGGGCAAAGGCAACCCTACCCTGCGGCCGGAAACCAGCTACAATGTGGAGCTAAGCCACACGTTCAAGCAGAAATTCACGACTGGCCTCAGCTACAGCGTCACGCAAGACCCCATCACCGACGTGGCCCAGCCCGAATCCGACAGCACCACCGTGTCGCAGTACGTGAACCTGGACCGGCAGCAGTATGTGGCCCTGACCCTCACGGCGCCCTTAAGCCCAACCAAGTGGTGGAATATCTACAACAACGCCGTGTTCTTCTACATCCATTACCAGGGTAGCTTGGCTGGCACCTCCCTGAACCGTGGCCAGAGCGCCTTCAACATCAGCAGCAACAGCACCTTCACGATGGGCAACGGCTGGAGCGCCGAACTAAACGCCAATTACAATTCGCGGCAGCGCGTGGGTTTCTTTATTTTCCAGCCGTTTGGGCAAGTGGGGGTGGGCGTGCAGAAAGCGGTGTGGGACAAGAAAGGCACCATCAAGTTGGCCGCCACCGACATTTTGTACACCACCCCGTTGCGGGCCACCTCGCGCTACAACAACTACCAGGAAAACCTCTTCCTCCGCCGCGACTCCCGCGCCGTGACCCTATCCTTGAGCTGGAAGCTAGGCAACGACAAAGCCACTTCCACCACCCGCCGCACCGGCGCCGAGGACGAAAGACGACGGGCGCAGTAGTGGCTACCAAGCTCGTTTATGGGGTTCTGCAACTCGCGCCTGCCGTAAGTCGCCGGCTGAAAGGGAGTCCACCAGAGAATCTAGCACTACCCCAACGCCCTGGCTTGCACGCAACAGCGGAATTGTAGAACAGCTTAGTTCTCCTTTACATAAAAGGGTATGTTGGCCGTAGCTACGTTATCGTGACCGTCGTAGGTGTACACGAACAGGCGGTAGGCGCCGGCTTTGGTGGGCGCTTTGAACGTGGTTTGAGCCTTGGCGCCCGCCGGAATCAAGTTTGGTATAGCGGCCGGGCGGCTTTCCCGGTCGCCACCCGATTTAAGGTCGGTGCTTTCGGGCAGCAACTCGTAGCGGTACGTCAGGGGGTCGTTGTCGGGGTCAGATACGGTGGCGTGCACGGGGTATGCTTTGCCGGGTTGCAGGTACACGTTGTCGGTGGCCTGCTTGCCATCGAGCTGGAACGAGGCCAGGTGCGGGGCGCGGTTCTGGGGCCACTTCCCGCTCCACAAATACTGCATCACATCCACCACTTCCGATTCTTTGCCGTCCTCGGTGAAGATGCCGTACCAAGTGGGCGTGCGCTCCTGCTTTTGACCCCACAAGAACACGTAGGTACCGAGGCACTGGGTCTTGTCTTTGGCCACCGACGCTTCGTAGCGGCTTTGGTACACGGCGGCTTTCTGGCTGCTGGTTTCCTCCACCGAGGCTTTCCAGGGCGTAACGGGGCTTTCCCAATGGCCTGTTGGCCCCCACTCGGCTACTACGTAAGGCCCCGTCCAGCCCGTGGTGCGGACCTGCTGCGGAATAGCTGCCAAACCGGCGTAGGTGTTAATGCTAAGGATATCTACTGCCGGACACTTGGCTTTGATGTAGTCCACTTCCTTCTTGTTGCAACCCGCCAACACGGTGCTGGTTGGGTGGTTGGGGTCTACCTCATGAATCATCTGCGCTATCTGCTGCACAGCATCCCACACCTTGGGGTTGGTGTATTCCAGGTTCAGCTCATTGCCGATGCCCCAAAACAGCACGGCCGGGTTGTCTTTGTACTTGAGCACTTCGGCGCGCAGTTTCTGTACTTGCTCTGCCACGGCCTGGGGGTTGTTGTAGTCGAACCCGTGCCGTTCGCGGGCTACATCCAGCCCCAGCATCACGGTAAGGCCATTTTTGTTGGCTTCGGCCAGCACCTTATCAGCACCGTTCGTTCCCCAGGTACGAATAGAGTTGCCGCCGTAGGCCTTGATGCGCTCTGGAAACTGCCCGCCGCCCGCACCGTTGATGAAATAGGGTTTTCCTCCCCGTAGCAGCTCGTAGCGACCAGCAGTTTGTTTCACTTCCACTTTCACTGGGTTGTTTTGGGCATGCGCAATACCAGCACAGGCTAGTATTGCAAAAGTCAGGCAGGATTTCATGGATGGGTAGGATGAGTGGACGGATTTGGTGCTAAAGCTAGCACGAGTTCCTATATGCCCGTTATCCAATTTCTGTAGCCTCTGAGCTTTCTCACCACAGTTGCAAGTCACGTAGCATAGACTGCGTAGGCTGCTTGCTTGCTTAGGCGTACACCTCGGCTGCCACCTGCGGGCGCCTGGAACGCTGCCACCGCCTACGCAAACGCCCGAACAGCACCGCCCCCGGTACCCCCACCACCGCTACAGAGGCACCGACCACTTCCCAAAACGACCAGCCTGGCATGCGCACCAGCACCTCAGCTACCAAGGCCACATACAATTCCAGCACCGACAGGTACATAAAGCTGTAGTGCAACGTTCGCCACGTTCGGGCGGGCTTCTTGCGCAGCACTGGCACCATGCCGGCGCCTAGCGTGACGGCACTCAGCAACGCCGCCACGTGAAATATCCCGAAGCCCTGGTACTGGCGGTAGATACCAAACGAGGTACCGAGCATTACCAGCAGGCAGCTTACGTAGGCATACCCTAAGCGTTTGTGGCGTCGGCCTCCTTTCTGCAAGGCCAGCACCATAGTACCCAACAACAACGAAGCCAGCGCCGCAACCAAGTGCACGAAGCCCACGGTGCTGTAAACAATATCCTGCATGCAATAACGCTTATCCGACAGCTGCACTACCCGTAGCACCCCATCAAATCAGTGAAACCTGTTGATAGGCCCGCCGCACGGGCACCGTGCTGGTGTGTGCATCGTGCCCTAAATCGAACAAGCACACATTCCAACTGTCACAACAACCAGGCTTAACACCAAATGTTGGCTGTTAGCTCTTTGTGGCGCTGTTTTGCTTTTCGTACCAATACCAGGCGCCACTGTCGGCCTCAGTGAAATCCGCCACCCGCACCAAGCCTAGCTTCTCGACAACGCGGCACGACGCTCTGTTTCCTTGCATCACCGTGGCATTGATAACGGGCAGGTGCAGCACCTCGAACCCATAGCGCACACTAGCTTCAGCGGCTTCCGAAGCGTAGCCGCAGCCCCAATACCGGGGCAGTAGACGGTAGCCAAGGTCGTAATAGTTGGTGCGCCCGTTGAACTCGGTGTCGTTGACGAGCTTCAGGCCGCACCAGCCGATAAAGGTACCGTCTTCCTTACGTTCCACTGCCCACCGCCCGATGCCGTTGCGTTGATATTGCGCCCGGATGTACTCGATAATAGTCGTCGCCTCGGCTAGGGTGCTGAGGGGCGCGTTCGGCACGTAGCGCAACACATCAGGGTCGGAATCCAGCGCCAGAATGCCGGGCGCATCAGCTAGCTCTATTGGCCGCAGGAGCAGGCGGAGTGTTTCCAGAGGCAATTTCATATGGAGCTTGTAGAAGCATAATGGTTGTGTACAAAGCACAGCTTCACCTGGCGCACGTTTGCGCAGCGCAACGCGCGCTGGTTGGGGTTCTACAAGAAAGCTATTACTCCCAGCCGCCGAAGTATCTCCATTTGCGTACCCGCTCCTGCCCTATCATAGACACAACAATAGCCTCACATTCTTCTTCCAACCCTTCGATATGGCTGCCCATTTCTCCTTGGGTGAAGACAAGCAAAGCACGGAGATACTCGTAAAAGCTGGCGAACATGCTGTTGATGTTGGGCTCGGTGTCATGGTCGAAATAGTAGATGGCTTTCGTTTGCTTGTGAAAACACCACAGATTGCCATTGCCGAGGTATTCGCCGAATACGACCATGTTTTGGAGCACGTCCTGTTCATCGGCAGTATAGCCCTCCATACTTTCCGCCGACCAGCCTACAAACTCCTTTAGCGGGCATAGTATTTCACCTAGCTTAGCCGCCCCAAAGCGCAGATAGAAGAGCTTCAAATCTTCGGGCAGCGTGGTTGCCAGCCGCTGTTCGCAGGCACGTATGCCCTCTGCCGATGCCGGTTCGGCCGGCTCTTCCATGATGTGGTCGGCGTAGCCCGCAATGATGGGCGCTATTTCCTGCTCCCAGCCCGTATCCATCCCAATGACTCGTTGCGGAATAATAACGTCCTCTATCTTATTGACTTCCATATACAGGCTACTCGTTGGGGCCTTCGTACCTGCTCATCCACCAGTCGTTGAAATACGCGGCAATAAGCTGGCCGTTTTGCATGATGATACTGCACCCGTGGCTGGCCTTCCGGCTCGAAGTCTCGGCCGGGAGCAGGGCCAGAAAATTGTTGAGTGCTACCGTCCAGTTCATCATGAAGTGGCCGGAGTTGTAGGCCGGCACAATACCTTACCGGTTGCCCAAATAAGGCAGAACCAATATTGAGCGTAGCCCAAGGTTAGCCCACTGGCAGTACTGGAGGATGACAGTTTAGGTCATGAGTAGTGAGGCAAACGCAGCATTTTGGATAACTCTTCGCTTACAGTCAAAAACATTTCATTGAAAGAGCATGTGCAGTTACCTATTCTTTCACCGTCACTGTTTCTAAATTCAATGTTCCATGATGTGTCTTCGACTTCTGTTTCCCCTACTAGCCTTATCCGCATACCGTTTTGAAAAATAACTATTAACGTACCATCCTTTTCCTCTTCCACATCCTGAATACTCACTTGCGTCAACAAGCCCATTAGAAACGCCCTAGCAGGTTCTTCTGGACCGTTACAGTTGTCGATATTAAAGGGATATGAATCTATCCATTTCTTCCATTCAATCTTATTCTCAAGTTCTACCTCACTAAACACTATATACGCACTAATACCTAAATTATCATTGAATAATTCACACTCAAAAGCAGTGATACAATAACTAAAGCGCGTGTAATAGGCGTCGACAAGCGCAGCTTTTAGCACCTTCAATACTTTATTTTTATCAGTTATCATGCTCTGTATAATAACCAAAATCATCTAAAGTCTCACGGCTTTCCTGCCATCGTAAACACTAACTCCCCGCCCTTCACCACATCGGCATATTGCAGGAATGGACGGGTGAGTTTCTGGCCGTTGAGGCGCACTTCCTTCACGTAGACGTTTTTGTCGCTCTGGTTTTTGACAGTAATGCGGAAGGTGTTGCCGTTTTCCAGGTTGATGGTGGCGCCGTGCACGGCGGGGCTGCCGAGGGCATACTCCGGTGAGCCGGGGGCCACGGGATAGAAGCCCAGGGACGAAAAAATGTACCAGGCCGACATCTGCCCGCAGTCGTCGTTGCCACCGAGGCCGTCGGGGGTGGGGCGGTACATCTTGGGCAGAATCATGCGGACGCGGGCCTGGGTTTTGTAGGGCTGCTGGGTCCAGTTGTAGAGGTAGGCCACGTGGTGGGCGGGTTCGTTGCCATGCACGTAGTTGCCGATGATACCGTCGCGGGTGATATCCTCGGTTTCGGCGAAGAACTTATCCGGCAGGTGCATGGTGAACAGCGAATCGAGGTGGGGCAGGAACTTCTTCTCGCCGCCCATTTTGGCGATAAGCGCGTTTGGGTCCTGGGGCACGTAGAGGCTGTAGTTCCAGGCGTTGCCTTCGATGAAGCCCTGGTCGTGGGTGCTCAGCACGTCGAAGCGCGGGCGGAAGCTACCGTCTGCGAGGCGGGGGCGCATGAAGTTGATGCGCTGGTCGTACACGTTCTGCCAGTTCTGGGCGCGCTTGCTGAACTCCGCTTCGATGTCCGTCTTGCCTAGCTTTTTGGCCAGTTGGGCAATGCACCAGTCGTCGTAGGCGTATTCCAGCGTTTTGGATACCGACGAGCCACTCTTGTCTTCGGGCACGTAGCCGAGCTGTTCGTAGTAATTGATACCGTCGTAGCGCTGCTGGTGGGCGGTGGTCACGCAGGCGTCGAGGGCGCGCTGGGCCTGGTCGGCAGGCACGACGCCTTTCAGCACGGCATCCACAATCACAGGCACCGAGTGGTAGCCAATCATGCACCAGTTTTCGTTGGCGTAGTGGCTCCAGATAGGCAGCATGTGCATGGTGCTCTGGTCGAAGTGCGCCAGCATGGATTGCACCATGTCGGCGTTGCGCTTGGGTTGCAGCAGGTTGTAGAGCGGGTGCAGGGCGCGGTAGGTGTCCCAGAGCGAAAACGACGTGTAGTTGGTGAAACCCTCGGCCTTATGAATGTTCTGGTCGAGGCCGCGGTACTGGCCGTCCACGTCCATGTAGGTGGTGGGGCTGAGGGCGGCGTGGTACATGGCCGTGTAGAAGTTCTCCTTGTCGGCCCGCTTCGGCGACTCAATTACCACTTTACCTAGCTCCTGCTGCCACAACGCTTGCCCCGCCCGCTTTACCGCCTCGAAGTCCCAGCCCGGCACCTCGGCCCGCATGTTGCGCAGTGCCCCCTCGGTGCTCACCCCCGACAAGGCCATTTTCACTTTCACCTTTTCCCCGGCCGTGGTTTTGAAATCGAAGAATAACCGCAGCTGCTCGCCGGCCAGTTCGGGGAAGTTCTTGCTCTGGTCGAAACGGCCCCAGAAGCCGCGGTACACTTGTTTCTTGGACAGGTTGCGGCTGCCGTAGCTGGCAAACGGCTTCGAGAAGCTCATGGCGAAGTACTCGGTGCGGGTGCGCGCCCAGCCGTGGGTTTGGCGGTAGCCCGTCACGAGCGTGTCGTTTTCCACTCGCACAAAGGTCCAGACGTTCTTGTCAGGGTAATTATAGATGCCGGCCGTGAGGTCGAGGATGATGTGGGCTTGGTCGGACTGCGGGAACGTGTACTGGTGCATGCCCACCCGGTTGGAGGCCGTTAGCTCGGCCAGAATGTTGTGGTCGTCGAGCTTGACGCGGTAGTAGGCGGGCTCGGCCACCTCGTTCTGGTGCGAAAACCGGGAGCGGAAGCCGCCCTCAGGCTGGTCGGCGGTGCCGGGATTAAGTTGGAGCGGGCCAGTGGTGGGCATCACCAGAAAGTCGCCCAAGTCGGAGTGGCCGGTACCGCTGAAGTGGGTATGGGAGAAACCAACGATGGTTTTATCGGCGTACTGATAGCCAGCGCAGTACTCATACATGCGGGGGTTGTACTTGCCGTTCAGCTCGTAGCTCAGCGTGTCGGTATCGGGCGAAAGCTGCACCATGCCGAAGGGCACTGTGGCCCCAGGATAGGTATGCCCCATCCGGGCCGTGCCCACCAGAGGTTTAGCGTATTGCACGAGGTTTTCGGTGGACTTGGCTTTCTGGGCGAAGGCTGGAAAGGATGCGAAAAGCAGCGCGGCAAGCGGCAGTAGTTTCATTAGCTTCAGGAAGGGGCGTTGAAGCTAGCAAGGTAGGAAGCAACTACTTTCTCTTGTTACCCATTCGTCAATTGCTTTATCGTCTTGCAATAGATTCAATTACTCTAATGTATGTCCGTTTGAGTGAGCAGGCCCATGGATCAACTGGCACAGAAACGGTTGCTAATTCAGAAGTTGCGTCTGGATGTATCACTACCAACTCTCCATTAATAAATTTCTTACTCAGGTTACACAACTCAAGTACTCGTATTGTATCATTTCTACTTGTTCTCACTAAAGTGAGTGACTGAGGCTGTGGGCACTAGCCCGCATAAAGCATCAGTATTTTCGTGAAAAACGACCTTGCCATTTATGGCATCCTGATTGGCAGAATGTTGCCATCTACCTTGACAATTCTTCTGCCGGCCCTGCATTGGTTTTATCGGCTCGATGCTGAATAGGTTAGCAACAAGCAGTATAATAATAGGTACCCTTATCATCTGTAATAGATTTATTAGCATATCACTAGCTATTGAATATCCCAAACAACTGTTGTCTTTTCTCCATACGCAAATTCACCAGTAGCTATAAGAGTGGACTCACGCCGCTCGTATTCTTTTCCAAGAAGAATACGATTTATTTCCTCATGCCTTGCCTGGTCTTCAGGAAGTGCTAGGTGCGTTTCGCGAGTTGCTTCTCCAGATTTAAAAGCTGCTTCATAGCGCAGCCAGATATCCCAGTTTTCTAGTTCCAGCCGAAATGTTTCTTCGTCTATCGGCGTAAGCCGATACGGAGTAGGCTTGCCTTCATAATCATAGTCCTGTAGGCATGCATAGTAATGGGGCTTGCCTTGAAAATCAGTTACGCCTTCCCTTGCTCCATCGTACCAATTCGTGATAGTGTGAACAGATTCAGCTTTATGATTTTTCATAGCCCAGCATACTTCTTAGATATTTTTCGAACCTGTCGCCAACAGCGTAACATGTCCTTATGATTTTTTGATCAAGCTGGACTGTCACTGACAGCAGCACACATAGAACTAGCAATACGCACTGCATTCAGTTATTTAAACTTTCATAGAAACGACCTAAAAATACACATCAGAGCACTGCCACCAAAAAGCCTCAAATCCGTTAGGAAGTAGACATTGACCGGCTTCTAGTGCCCCTGTTGATGCGGGACGAAGCTAGGTTGAACCTTGAACAGCCTAACAACCGAGCAGTATGGAAACAGCGCAGCTAACAACCTCAATCCAAACCACCTACGACGTCGCGCAAATTATGGGCGGGCTCTACGGCGATGGTATCATTGGCCTGAAAGGCGCCTTCAGCCGCGAATGGGTGCAACAACTCGGCGAAGATATTGCCGTGCTCTACGAGGAGGCTCTTAAGCGCCCCGGTGGTGCCCTGGGCCGTGGCCCCAAGCGGCACTACGTCGAAATTCACCCCGAAGACATTCGTGGTTTTGTGGAACTGGCCATGCATCCGTGGGTGACGGCGGTATGTGAGGCCGTCCTCGGACCAACGTACAAAATCGTGGAAATCGGCTTCGACGTGCCCAATCCTGGCGCTATCAACCAGCCCTGGCACCGCGACTTCCCCGCCCCGGACGATACCATCATCGGCCGCCGACTGAACTCACTGGCCTTCAACCTCACCACCATCGACGTGACCGAGGATATGGGCCCGTTTGAAGTGGCGCCCGGTACGCAGTGGGATTTACCTATCGACTTCGAGCACGGCATGTTCCCACCCAAAACCAACAGCCCGCGCTACGAGCAGCGTGCCCAGCGTAAAATGCCGCAGATGGGTGATATTTCAGCCCGCTCAGCCCTTACCATCCACCGTGGCACAGCCAACTATTCCGATAAGTCGCGCCCGGCCTTGGTACTCGGGGTAGATGCTCCGACCGCCAACAATGCCGAGCGCCACGACTTGCAAATCACCCGGACTTTCTATGCCACTCTACCGGAAAGCCTCAAGCAACACCTCACCTGCCGCTTAGTAGACGAGTTGGAAACCATCGAGCAGGGGCATACCATCGAAGGACTCATGATGGGTGAGGCATAAACCTCACGAAAAAAGACAGTAGCCCTCAACCCTAGCCTTACTCTACCAGCGCGGGCGTCAAGCGGTATCGTTTCTAGCCTTACCGCTTGACGCCCGCGCTGGTGGAGTAGAATCAGCCTTTAGCTGTAGTGCTTGGCGTTTAACATCATCCACTTGATTTAGCGTGCGTATGCATACACCGGACGACCATCTATACCAAGAGGCGTTTTTGGCGCCGATGACTGTTGCGGAAATCAATGAGCGAACCAAGAAAGCTAGAGCACTGCCGCCGAGTGGCGACCAGACGCACGTATTAGTAGAGGATGGCGAAGATCCGTGGGTTATTTCGCACGACGGAAGCTTGTATTACTGCACCGTCGACCGGTTGAAGCAGAAGATTCTGGTAAGCACCTTCTCTACTCTAGCTGAAATGGCAACCGCTGAGCTTGTTCAGGTATGGCCCGGCCAACAAGGCGCCACGCCGGAATACGTCGAGATTTGGGCGCCGGAGCTACAGTTCATTGAGGGGAAATGGCACATCTATTTTGCCCTCTACAACGCCCAAAACGGGGCGGAACGCCTGTTTGCCTTGGAAGGCACTTCCGGGCATCCGCAGGGGGAGTACGAGTTTAAGGGGCAATTGCAGATTCCGACGGACCGCTGGGCCATCGACGGAACTGTACTGACCACAGACGGCGGACAGCTGTACTTCATCTGGTCGGGATGGGAAGGCTTCACCAACGTCAGCCAGAATATCTACATAGCCCGCATGCACAATCCGTGGACTATTGCCTCGGACCGGGTGTGCATTTCACGGCCCGAACACAGCTGGGAGAAACAGGGGTTTCCGCACGTGAACGAAGGGCCGCAGGTACTAACCCGAAACGGACGGACTTTCATTATTTACTCTGCCAGCGGCAGCTGGACCGACGACTATTGCCTGGGCCAGCTTACATACTTGGGAGGTGATATGCTGAACCCCGCATCCTGGCACAAGGAGCCCCAGCCCGTTTTCTCGAAAACCGACACCATTTTTGGACCGGGCCACGCGTGTTTCGTTGAAATCGAGCAGCAAGACTACATTATCTACCACGCAGCCCGTAGCAGCCAAGCGGGATGGGCCCGCCAAATCCGAGCAAAGCCGTTTGCATGGAACCCCGACGGTTCCCCCCATTTCGGCGAGCCCCAGTAACAACTTTGTCTGCGCTTCTTGCCTTTCGAGAAGGAACACGGTGCCACCAATGCTGAATTGCTGCCGACCAGTACGTTGCGCTAGCCGGAGCCAGCTCACTTCGGCAGCCCCTCCCCTCTTTACACGTGTTGACAAGCCTCGCCTACAACTGGGCGTTTGTGTCGGGGCAAAGCAGATTCAGGAAAGAAAACAGCGCCCGAAACGTGTTCCTGAAGCTGGTATCGGAGTAGAGGTGACCAGCAAGCACTTAACCGTTGTGTGGGGTTGTAATGCATGGTGTTGCCGGTGGCATCTGCCCCGCAGAACTTACGCCAAAACAGAAACGCGCGGTAAGGGCAAGAATGAGACGTACGCCGCTGGGTACGTGTGTCGGTGAAAGCGTGGTGGAACCCAAGAACGAAGAATCTTGCATCTAGTACTCCTTACTCGGCAGGCCTGGGGTACTGGCGTTGCGGCTATTTCGCAGTAACTTCGTGGTGCGGCACTTCAGTCAGGCTTTCTTTAGGCCGCAAAAGCGCCTGGTTGAGCCTTGTCGAGCTGGGCCCCGATATGGCCTTGTGGCGCTTGCCCTATTACCTATTTCCTCCGGCTCTTCCCTAGCCGGCCACTTGCATGAAAATTCTCCGCGTCAGCTTTTTCAACATCAACTCCCTACGCGGGGAGCACACTGTTAATTTCAATCAAACACCGCTTTCAGAAGCCGGGCTGTTTGCTATTACGGGTGCTACTGGAGCCGGCAAAACCACCATTCTGGATGCCATTACGCTGGCACTCTACGGACAAGTGCCGCGCCACGAAACCAGCAACCCCGACCAGGTGATGAGCCACGGCACGGGCGAGAGCTGGGCCGAAGTGGAGTTCGAAATAAACGGCCAGCAGTATCGCTCGAAGTGGGGCCAGTACCGCGCCCGCAAGCGCCCAGATGGCAAGCTCCAAGACCCACGCATGGAGCTTAGCGAGCGAAAAGTAACCGATGATGGCAAGGAGACCTGGCCGTTTCTGGAAACCTATAAGTCCAAGGTGCCGCTACGCGTTGCCGAGCTAAGCGGCCTGGAGTACCGGCAGTTTCTGCGCTCGGTGCTGCTGGCCCAGGGCGAGTTCACGAAGTTTCTGAAAGCTACGGCCGGCGAGCGGGCGCAGCTACTGGAAAGAATTACCGACACCAAAAAATACTCTGATATCTCGCGTGCCGCTTTCGAGAAAGCCAAGGGAGAGGCGCAGCAAGTGGAAACCTTGCGCACGGGCCTAGCGGGCGTTGTGCTGCTTTCGCCGGAGGAAGTGGACTCTCTGGAATTGGAAGTGCAGCAGTTGCAGCAGCAGCTGGAAGAGGCGACCACCAACCGACAGAAGCTACACGATGCCCACATGTGGCTGCGGCGGCTGCAAGAACTGCGCGCCCGCCACCAAGAAAACCAGACGCGTCAGCTTCAGCTCACGGCCCAGACGGACACCCTCATTCCACTAAAGCAACGCTTGGCCCTGCACACCCAGGCGGCACCTTTTGCTACTGACTGGGCCTTGCTGCGGCAGTCCGACCAACACATTGCCCGGTTGCGCCAAGAGGCCGAGCAGTTTCGGCAGCGTCTGCCGCAGCTCGAACAACTCCGCAACACTGCCGCCGCAGCCCGCAATGCCGCCCAACAAGCCTACGAAACCGCTACCACCACTCGCCAGCAGCAGGAGCCTAAGTTGCGGGAAGCCGAGCAGCTCGATGGCCTGCTAGTGGAAGCCAACAAGCAGCTTCACCTAGCCAAAGAGGAATACGAGCAGAAAAACGAGCTGTGCAAGTCACTGAAAGCCACGGCCGAGCAAGCCTCCGCCCGCATTCGCGTTCTGCGCGAACAGGTGCGTGACGTAAGTAAGTGGCTGGAAGTGAATGCCAACGTAAGCGAGCTGAACGCAACGCTACCCGACCTTTCAGCCAGCTTGCAACAGTGGGAATACCTCAAAGCCGAACTTGGACAGGTGCGGCAGCGGCTACAGGAGGCCCGCGTGCGTCAGCAAAAAGCCACCGCAGCAGTAACCGAGCAGCAGCAAGCTGCAACAGAGGCCAGCCACCGCCTGCAAGCCCTTGCCACCCGTCAGCAAGTGGCCAACAGCGCGCGTGTTGCCTGGCTGCTGCGCCTCCGGCACCACGTAGCAGGCTTGGTCAAGGAGCAGGAAAAAGAGCAGCAACACTGGGACGATCTGCGGCGCAGTCTACAGCTACAGCAGCTGATTTTGTCGCACACCGACACGCGGCAGCTTTTGGAAGCGGGCCAGCCATGTCCGGTGTGTGGCGCCACTGAGCACCCCTACCTGGCCGGCGTGCTAGGAGTGAGTGAGGATACCGTTCAGCATGACCGGCAGCGGGAAGAAGAAATGAGCCAGCGGGTGCGGGCGTTGGGCACTCGCTTCAACCGCCTCAACACCTACGTCACCATTCTAGAGCAAGCCGGGCCAGAGCCCGTCGAAACTCAGTCGGATACCATTCAGTTCCTGCCCGAATCAGGGGAAAAAGCGGTGGCAGAGGAAGTGAAGGAGTTGGTGCAGGAATTGAAAGAACTCCGCGACCAGCACGCCACCATCAACCAGCAGCTCACCCAGGCCACCAGCCAGCAAGAAGCCGCCACCCGGCAGCAGCAGGAGTACGCGCATGTGGTAGCGAACCTGGAGCAAGAGTTGACCGATGCCGAAGAACGCGGCCCAGCGGCTCGGTTAATGATTCAAAGTCAGCTGGAAAACTTCGGGATGGTGTTCACCGAGGAAAACGGCCGTGCCCTGATGGAACAAGCTCGCCTGCGCATTCTCGAATTCACCACCAAACAGCAGGAGCGCGACAAAGCCACCAACGAACTAAGTGGCATAAGCGTAACCGCTACGGAAGCAGAGCGGCAGAAAGCCGAAGTGGATATCTGGCTGCGGGCCCGCAAGCAGAAGCTAGTCGATCAGTACACTGCTATTCAGGAGCAGCAACGCCAACGCCAAGCGCTATTTAGCGGGTCTGATGTAGGCCAGGCACGCCAGCAGCTAGAGCAGACCGCGCAACAGACGGAAGCGCGCCGGCAGCAAGCCGAGCAAACCTTGCAGCAACACGAAACGGCCTTGGTGCTTGCCGACACCCAGCTACAGCAGCGGGAGCAGGATGCGCAGCAACAGCAGCAGCTTCGGGAGCAGCAACACGCTGCCCTCACGGCCGCCCTTACGGCCGCCGGCCTCGCCCCCGACCCCACTGCCCTTGCGGCCCTCCTCCTCCCCGACCCCGAAGTGCGCCGCCTCGCCGATCAGCTCCAGCGCCACGAGCAGGCGCTGGCCGTTACGCAGCAAACTCTCACCGACCTAGCGCAGCAGTTGCAGCAGGAGCAAGCCCGCGCCCTCACCGAGGAACCACTGGAATCAGTAGAACACCAGCTGACCGTCAGCAACCAGCAGCTAGCTACGCTCAACCAGCAGCTCGGCCAGCGCCAACAGCGCCTACTCGACCACCGCAACGGCCAGGAGCGCCACGCGGCATTGGCCGAGCAACTGGAAAAGCAACAACAGGAAGCGCGCCGCTGGCGACACTTAGCGGAGGTCATTGGGTCGGCCGATGGCAAGAAGTTCAGCGAGTTTGCGCAGGGCCTCACCTTGGCTCGCCTCACTGACCTTGCCAACCGCCACTTGCACCGCCTTACCGACCGGTACCGCATCCTCCGCAACCCCGACCAGCACCTCGACCTCCTTATTGTAGACGAGTACCAAGGGGGGAGCAGCCGCTCTATGAACTCGTTGTCGGGCGGCGAGAGTTTCTTGGTGAGCTTGGCGTTGGCATTGGGGTTGTCGGAACTGGCTAGCCACCGCACCCAAATCGACACGCTCTTCATCGATGAAGGCTTTGGCACGCTTGATCCTGATGCGTTGGATGTGGCGCTGTCGGCCCTCGAAACGTTGCAGGGTACCGGCAAAACTGTGGGCATCATCTCCCACGTTGAGGCGCTAAAAGAGCGCGTTAGCACACAAATTAACGTGCGCAAGGGAGTTGGCGGCATTAGCTCACTCCAGATAGTGGGCTTTGGCGATGATGTGTAGCGCGAGTTGGTGCTACTGCCCTGCCGCGCGGATTTCTGCCCAGGTCCAGTATCGTTTGGCCTGTATAGTGGCGTACTTTTCTTGAAAGAACGACACAATCAGCTGCTCCACTTCCTGCGGCAGAAGAGAAGAAGCCTGAATCGGGCGCTGGTCGGGGTCGGCATAGCGTTGCGCTTTGTTGAGGCTTTTGCCGGCTAGGCGCAGCAACGGGCCGGTATCGGTGATGCCGTCGAAAGTCCAGCGGTAAGGGGCTTGCTCTACGGCGTTCAACTGAGCGGCTAGGCTATCAAGCGGCAAACGCGGCAGCGTAACACGGCTTTCCAAATCTATCCAGGTGGTGTACTTGTACTCGAATTCGTAGCGCTGCCCGTCATATAGGCTAAGTACCATGTCGTAGCCAGCGGTGGCGCCAAACAACGCATAGTACGGCAGCGGGTCCGAGGCTCTTACCACCACCAGCCCAATTTCAGGATAGCGCGTAAACGCACCACTGGCACTCGGCAAGGCGTTGGTTGCCCGCAACACCCGCTCGTACTCCGGCTCCCACGCAACGCGGT
Source organism: Hymenobacter tibetensis (assembly GCF_022827545.1). Taxonomy (NCBI): domain Bacteria; kingdom Pseudomonadati; phylum Bacteroidota; class Cytophagia; order Cytophagales; family Hymenobacteraceae; genus Hymenobacter; species Hymenobacter tibetensis. The sequence goes on along the minus strand of NZ_CP094669.1, from coordinate 1,639,713 downwards.
CCACCTCCGGATTCTCTAGTATCTCTAGGAAGCGAGGCAAAAACCACCTGAACTTCTCGGTGGATGCTTCGTCCTCGCGCCGACGCAAAGCCGGAGCCCCAAACGGCACGTAAAACAATTCCTTTTCCCGAGCATTCAGCCAGCACACCAGCCGCAGGGCATGATCGGCAAGCGGGTCCTGCCAATCCAGTTCCCGAAAGTCGCCGAGAATGGCGACCAGGCGGAGCAGGTGCTCGTGGCGCAAGGCAGCTTCCGGATGCAGCAAGCTCCACACCCCCACAAACCCGTCTACATCGAAATGATTGGCTGTCACGGCCGACGCGGTTAGGCCTGCCGCATCGGGGGCGCGCAAGGCCCGTAGCACCGAACCCGCACTGGTATCGTCGCGCAGGAGTTCGGGCGTAGCCGCCCCCCGCCAATGCGCCAGCGTGAGGCTGGCACCCAGCCCAACACTATCCACTACAATGGTTGGCTGCTTACGGAGTTGCTGAAAGGGAACGAAGCGTCGGAGCAAAGCAAGAAAGGCCGTGGTAGGCAACAAAAGTAGGCGATGCCGAGATAAGCGAGAGTTTCACGCGGGTAACAGCGGGTACTTGCTGGGCACTCCTTACCCTTTGCTGCGCCGATTGGAAATGCGCTCCACCCGGCTGCGCCGAATCCAGTGCAAGTACTTCTGCAGCTTTTCCGCGCCACGCAGGGCCTCGATGGTGTGATAGTGCCGCGCTAGCTCCTTGTTGTCGAGCAGCAGGTGGATGCTGCTATGGCAAGGCTGACACAGGTCGGCGGTGGGGCCGTGCCGCCCGCCCTCTTCGCGCGGCACTAAGTGGTGGCGCGACAAGTGCTGTACGTCTCGCTCGCACAATGCACACCTGTTTTCAGCCCCTTTTCCAATTTCGGGAGCTACCTCAACAGCAGAAATAGAAGCGCGACGGCGGGGCATATGGGCATACTCAATAGACTAATTACAAACCTGATTTTAAAAGAGAGGTTCCGTTTTTACTGGTAAAAAAAACGCGCTTTTTATGATCAGCTAGACCGAAATACTCCTATATTTGGTTGGGTCCGAATGGTTTAAAAGCAAACAGGCCCAGTTTTTTCACTTTTCTATTCTTTTTTTGCCTTCTCACTTTATTGTTATACTCATGGGCGTTTCTACTCCTGCTTTTTCATCTCGCCTCACTTCTTCACTCCGCGTTGCCGGACTGGGATTAGGGCTGATGCTTCTCACTTCCACCGCCTCGCAGGCTCAAACCTGGATGGTTTCTACCGATGCCTTCATGAAGCTGGGTGTGATGGATAAGTTTGGTTCTTTAGGCACCTACACCGCCAAGTTTGTTGTCACCAACAACACCAGTGGCAAGACCTATTTCCTGACCAAGGAGATAGCCAGCGGGCAAAACGGCATCGATGTTGTCTTTCCTTCCGAACCTACTGAGGCGGATTACTTCAAGGCGGAAAGCGGCGAAGCTGCCCGCGCGCTACCGGGCCCGTACACCTGGGAGTGCCAGGTTTCCGGCAAGAAAGTGGTGGGAGGCAAGTTCTCGTTCCCCGAAACTTTCAACGACGTAACCACGCTGGTTGCCGACAAAAAGAAATAAGCTACTTCGCATATCGATACTTCGCCCGGTGCCTGTGCACCGGGCTTTTTGCGTTTTGGCCGGTTGGTGGCAAACGTCTTTCCAGTGGTGTCGTATCAGCTACAGCGGGTGCAAGCTCCTACCCTGCTGCAAGCTTATGGCCTGCGCCCACTCTGAATCACTCTCTACTACAGCTTTCTTCCCATGCCTAAAAAATCATTCTCCGAGCTCATCAACAGCCCCGGCATGCCAGTATTGGTTGACTTTTACGCCGATTGGTGCGGACCCTGCAAGACCATGGCTCCTATTCTAGAGCAAGTAGCGGCGCAACACCAGGGTAAACTTAAAATCATCAAAATCGACGTGGACCGTAATCCGGCCGCAGCGCAGCAATTTCGCGTGCAGGGCATTCCAACGCTGATCTTGTTTCACAAAGGCCAGCCGGTATGGCGGCAATCGGGGGTGGTAGCGGCGCCGCAGCTCGCCCAGGCAGTACAACCCTTTCTGGGGTAAGCTACTCTAGTAAGGGGCAAGGCAACTGCGCCACAAACTATCCGGCGGGTCCGGGCGTTAGGTAATGCGTAGCTTACTTTTGCTGGTGCCAGACTTACCCCTTACGGATGCGTTCTACTTTTCTACTGCTTGTTTTCAGCTTCTTATATATCCTGACAACAGCGCCAGCGGGGGCCCAGTCAGTAGCCACCTACAAGCTCACGGGCGTGGTACGCGCCGCCAGCAACCGCGAATCACTACCTGGAGCTTCGGTCACGGTGTCGGCCCTGGGTGCTGGGGTTACAACGGATGCATCGGGAGCGTATTCGCTTTCGTTGCCAGCTGGCCGGCATCAGGTGGTGGTTTCATTTATCGGCTACGAAAACCAAACGCGCGAAGTGAACCTGACCCGCGACCAACGCGTGTCGTTCACTTTGTCGGAATCCAGCAATGCCCTGGGTGAGGTGGTGGTGGAAGGTTCTGGCACGCTCGAGCAAAAGCTCCAGACCACCCAGATGAGCGTGGAGCGGCTCACGGCCAAAGAAGCCAAGCTGCTGCCGGCTCTATTTGGCGAAGTGGATATCCTGAAGACCTTGCAACTCAAACCGGGCGTGCAAAACGGTGGTGAAGGAACCAGCGGCTTGTTTGTGCGCGGCGGCTCCAGCGACCAAAACCTAGTACTTGTTGATGATGCGTTGGTGTACAATCCGAGCCACTTGTTCGGGTTGTTTTCGGTGTTCAACCCCGACGCGGTAGCTAGCGTGGACTTATACAAGGGCGGTTTTCCGGCTCAATACGGCGGGCGACTTTCATCGGTGATAGATGTGAAGCTGCGCGAGGGCGACAAACAGAAAGTGGGAGTAAGCGGTGGGCTGGGGCTGATTTCGTCGCGCCTCACGGTGGAAGGCCCCATTGTGAAAGACAAAGGGTCGTTCATTGTATCGGGCCGCCGCACCTACTTCGACATTTTCACACGCCAGATCAACAACCTCAACGACGACGACCCGGAATACAACCCGATACCTGATTATTATTTCTACGACTTCAACGCCAAAGCCAACTATACGCTGGGCCCAAAAGACCAGGTGTTTTTGAGTGGCTACCATGGCCGCGACGCCTTCGGCTTTGCCTCGCAGGGTGGGTTCGACTTCAGCTTCACGTGGGGCAATACAGTAGGCGCGGCCCGCTGGAACCACGTGTTCAACAAGCGGCTGTACCTCAATACCACCCTTTCTGTCACGAACTATCAGTACGACGTCACCAACAAGCTAGACCAGTTTAGTTTCAACCTGGGCTCGACTATCCGCGACTACTCGGTTCGTACTGACCTCGACTACGCGCCCAACGACAAGCATGCCATGAAGTTTGGCGTGCAAGCCACTACGCACCGATTTGGAGTGGGCCGTTTGCAGGCGGGTGCCTCGGATGGCCGTTTCAACATTGGCTCCGACGTCAACTACCGCGGCCAGGAAGCGGCAGTGTATGCTTCCGACAATTTCAAACCTTCTGATAAGTGGCAGTTCGAGTACGGCCTGCGGGTAACGGGTTTTCAGAGCGGTTCCGATGCCTATGGCGGCTTGGAGCCCCGAGGTTCGGCCCGCTACTCCCTCACCCCCAAAACTTCGCTGAAGGCCAGCTATGCCCTGATGTACCAGTATGTACACTTGGTGACGAACTCGGGCGCTACACTGCCTACTGATATTTGGTACCCTTCCCGGCTGTCGGTGAAGCCGCAACGCTCGCAGCAAGTGGCAACGGGGGCTAGCTTCCTGCTAGGCGACGGCAAATACTTGCTCACCAACGAGGTGTATTATAAGTGGGCCCAGAATCAGGTGGATTTCAAAGATGGTGCGCAACTGTTCGTGAACCCAGACCTGGATAGCGAGTTTCTGTTCGGCAAGGGCTGGGCCTACGGCAACGAGCTGTACCTGGAAAAGAAGACGGGCCGTACCACCGGCTGGATTGGCTATACCCTGTCATGGAGCAAGCGGCAGTTTCCGCCGCAGCGCGGTACCACCGGCATCAACGGTGGCAGCGTGTTCTACCCCAACTACGACCGGCGTCACAACCTGACTGCCGTGCTGTTGCACCAGCTCAATGAGCGTGTCAACCTAACTGGCTCCTTTGTCTTCACTTCCGGCAATGCCACTACACTGCCCGCCGGCCGCTTTGCCGTGCAGGATGTGTTTGGCGGCGAGGTAGCGGCTGTGCCTGTCTATCCTGACCGCAATTCTTACCGCTTGGCCTCCTACAACCGGCTTGATTTGGGTGTGGTGTGGCGGATGAAGCCCAACCGCTGGTTCCCGGAGTCGGACCTGACGTTTAGTGTGTACAATGCCTACAACCGCCGTAACCCCTATTTCGTGTATTTCGACCAGATCCAGGAAGACGACGACGCGCCCGTGACGGGCTACCGCGCCCGGCAGGTTTCCCTGTTCCCCGTCATTCCGGCCGTGACTTACAATTTCAAGTTTTAACTCCGAGCAGCTTTTTCCGTGCTGATTCTTCGGCGCGTTTGCACGTTGTGCTTTTCTTACTGGCTTTATGATTACTTTCTTGACTGTTCGTGCCTCTGCTTTGCGCCTGCTTGGGTTGCTGGCCGTGGTGTCCTTTTCGGGCTGCAATCTGCAGAAGGATATCGAAGTGGAATTGCCGGCATTGCCTGCGCAGCTGGTAGTGGAATGCTACCTCGAAAATGGCCAGGTTCCGCGCCTGACCGTGACGGAAACAACTGCCTACCTGGCTTCCCCCGACCCCGTAGTGCCGGAAGACGTCACCGTCAAACTTACGCTGGCCAATGGCCAGGTGGAAACGCTGCGGTACTTCCCGGCCTTCAATCCGAGCACAGGCAAGGCCTTCACCCACACGGGGCTGCGGCGGCTGGTGGCCCGTCCCGGCGACACGTTCAAGCTAGAGGTGACGGACACCAAAGGCCGCCGCGTAACCGGCACCGCCACCATGCCCGCCCGCGTCCCCATCGACTCGCTGGAATACGAGTTCAATGACCTTCCTCCCGAGTCACGGGAGGCCCTCGTACTCACTAACTTCAAAGACCCCGCTGGCGTGGGCAACCACTACCGCCTGCAAATTCACCGCGACAGTATTTCGGATGATCCGGAAATAGATTATGATGTGGAAGACCGCCTTACCGATGGCACGAATGTCACGCTCGGCACCAGCTTCATCTTCGACCCCGGCGATACGCTCCTCGTGACTCTTTACCACCTGGACCGCCCGTACTATCAGTTTCGGCAGTCGGTAGATGATGCACGCAATGCCAACGGCAACCCTTTTTCGCAGCCCGCGGCCATCAGAAGCACAGTAGAAGGCGGCGTAGGGGTTTTCACGGTATTGAGCTACGACCGAAAGCAACTAATCATCAAGTAACGTTAGAGAGGTTTGCTTTCTTGTCTCAGCCCTAGAGTAAGCCATAACATAAGCACAACAAGGCCCGCCCTTATCAGGAGCGGGCCTTGTTGTGCTTATGTTATGGCTTACTCTTCTCTTGTACTATTCTCGTGCAGTAAAGAGTCTATTGCATTTCAATTACTGACCGCAACAACGCCGTCAGGCGGGGTTCTGCCGCAGCGGCTACTCGCAGGATATCGGCTATTTCGACGCGCTTGAGCTTGCCGGGCGAGCATAGGTCGGTGATGACGGATATGGCCAGCACCGGCAAGCCCATGTGCACCGCGGCAATAACCTCGGGTACAGTGCTCATGCCAACGGCATCGGCTCCAATGGTACGCAGATAGCGGTATTCAGCGGGCGTTTCGAGCATGGGGCCGGGCAGGCTGGCGTACACGCCCCGCCGTACTTTGTCGGCAAAGCCCAGGGTGCGGGCAGCGTCCTCAGCTTGCTGCAGCAGCGCGGCGTTGTACGGTTCCAGCATGTCGGGGAAGCGGGGGCCTAGCTCGTCGAGGTTTTTGCCGACCAGCGGGTTGGTGGGTTGCAGGTTGATGTGGTCTTCGAGCAGCATCAAATCCGAGTACTCCATGTCGGGGTGTAGGCCGCCGGCGGCATTGCTCACGAACAGCTTCTGAATGCCCAACAGCTTCATGACGCGCACGGGCAGTACCACTTGCTCCATCCTGTAGCCTTCGTAATAATGAAAGCGGCCCTGCATTACCAGCACCTTCCGGCCGGCTAGCTCTGCCGCTAGCAAATTTCCGGAATGGCTTTCCACGGTGGAAACCGGAAAATTGGGAATATCGGCGTAAAGGAACGTGTGATGGATGGTCAGGTCTTTCACCAAGGCCCCGAGGCCTGTGCCGAGGATAATGCCGAACTCAGGCGTGAAGTTGGAAAGGCGTTGGCGGAGATAATCAGCGGCTTGGTGAAGGTCCTGCATGAAGTGAGTTTGAGGAGTACAACTAAAAAGCTGGTTCCCCTTCCTTTTCAAGAAGAGGAACCAGCATAAGAGCGTGTCGTTAATTGATATTAAGTTCGAACGGCATGCGCATTTGGGCGCCTTTCATTTCAGAGAGCTTTTTGTACTGCTGGTACACGGGGTATATCGGCCCCATTTCTTCGCGTACCATACGCATACGCGCTTCTTCTCCGAAGCCGCTGAAGATAGACTCAGCGAAGGTTTTCTGGCGCGGCAGCTTCTGAATGCTGTAGTCACCGTCCTTGAGTTTGGCCCGACGGGCAGCTATTTTCAACGCGTCGTCAAACGAACCGAGCACGTCTACTAAGCCCCGAGCTTTGGCTTCGGAACCCGACCACACCCGGCCTGAGGCAAAGCCCCGCAGGCGCTCTACGGGCATCTTGCGGCCCTGAGCGGCTTTGGTGGTAAAGTCGGCGTAGATGCGGTTGATTTCGTTCTGAAACTGCGTTTGCTCGAACGGCGTGAGAGCCCGCGTAATGGTGGGGAAGTCCGAGAACTTGCCAGTGGTAACCCGGTCGGTGGTGATACCCAGCTTGTCGCTTAGCAGAGGCTCGATGTTCGGCAACACGCCAAACACACCGATGCTACCCGTAATGGTGTTCGGATGCGCTACAATAGTGTCGCAGCCCATGGCAATGAAGTAGCCGCCACTGGCCGCCACGTCCGACATCGAGCACACCACCGGCTTAACTTTTTTGATGAGCATCACTTCGCGGTAGATGATATCGGAGGCCAGCGACGAACCGCCGGGCGAGTTCACGCGCAACACCACCGCTTTCACCTTATCATCGAGGCGGGCCTTGCGGATGGCTTCTGCGAAACGGGTGCTGCCAATGTTGTCGCTGCCACCCTTGCCGGTTACAATGTCGCCGTCAGCGTATATCACGGCAATGCGGTTGCCGCTGGCACTGTCTTCGTCGTCGGTTTTGCTGTAGTCGCTTAAGTCAACTAGGCTGAGCTTGTCGTCTTTTTCTACGCCCAGTTTGCCTTTCATGTAGTCGAGGGCTTGGTCATAGTAGCCGAGGTGCGTGACTAGGCCGAGGCGCTTGGCGTCGTCGGCGTTATGTACCAGCATGGAATCGGAAATGACTTTGAGGCGAGCGGGCGTGATTTTGCGCGCCGTAGCCACATTGCCAATCATGAAATCGTTGAGCGAATTCAGGAACGACGACGTTTGCAGGCGGGCGGAATCCGACATGTTCTCTCGGAAAAACGGCTCCACGGCGCTCTTAAACGAACCCACCCGGAAGATTTGAGGCTGGATACCGGCCTTATCAAACAGGTTCTTGTAGTACATCGTCTCGGAGCTGAGGCCGTTGAATTCCAACGTACCCTGCGGATTGAGGTAGATGCGGTTAGCCACCGAAGTTAGGTAGTAGCTTTTCTCGGAAGCCGCATCAGCATACGCCACAATGAACTTGCCGGACTTCTTGAAGTCCAGCAGCGCATTGCGCACTTCCTCCAACGACGCCATGCCGGCCTGAACCAGCTCCACGTTGAGCAAGATGCCCTTGATGTCATCGTCAGTTTTGGCTCGGCGAATGGTGGCCTTCAGTTGATCCAGCCCAATGTTGTCGGCCTGCGAACTGAGCATCGAGTTGAAGGAAGTCCGGCTTTCGCGCTCGGCAATTGGCCGGTCGAGCTTCAGTTCCAGCACCGAATTGCTGGCTACCGTCACTTCTTTGTCGGATGAGGCCAGCGCGGCGGCAAACCCAATCAGCAATACAACACCAACCAGGCCGATTATGAAAATGCCGGTGATGGTAGCCAGCACATATTTAAAGAATTGTCGCATGAAGAGAAAAACGGATTAAACTGATTGAAAGCACCTGACACCCGTGCAGACGTTGTGGGTTGCCGTTTGCTTTTATATAGAACAACATCGACGAGCAAGTTATTCATTCGGGCTGCCCAACGTATGGCAGAACCCCGCGAAATTTCAGAACGTTTCGTCGAGCAATTACAACATCTATCGCACAAGCAGGCGCTTTCATTACAACAACGCAGTGGAAATATTTCACCTGCTCGATATAAGTCTATACGCCAGTTCACTAGCCCTTAGTACCCATACTTCTCTCCCCATAGCTGGCGCAGGCGGTCTTGAATCTTGGTTTCGGCAGGATTGTGGCCCGGATGATAGAACGTGGTGCCGGTGAGCTGTTCGGGCATGAACTCCTGGTAGGCGAAGTTGCCGGGATAGTCGTGCGAGTACTGGTACTGTCCCCCGTAGCCGAGGTCTTTCATAAGTTTGGTGGGCGCATTGCGCAACGGGATGGGCACGGGCTGCACGCCCTGTTGCCGCACCAGGGCCCGCGCCTCCCGGATAGCTTTGTAGCTGGCGTTGCTTTTAGGTGAAGTAGCCAAGTACACCACGGTTTGCCCCAGAATAATGTCGCCCTCCGGCATCCCAATTACTGTAACGGCCTGAAAACAGCTATTGGCCAGCATCAGCGCATTGGGGTTTGCCATACCCACGTCCTCGGAAGCCAGGATAAGCAGCCGCCGCGCAATGAACTTGGGGTCTTCGCCGCCTTCTAGCATCACGGCCAGGTAGTAAAGTGCGGCGTTGGGGTCAGACCCTCGGATGCTTTTAATAAAGGCCGAAATAACATCGTAGTGCATTTCGCCGCCTTTGTCGTAGCGCGCTAGGTGCTGCTGGGCCAGCTGTTGCACGACGTCGTCGGTAATCGTGATTTCGCCGGTTTCCGGGTCGGGCCGGCTGGACTCTACTACGATTTCAAGCAGGTTGAGCAGCTTACGCGCGTCGCCGCCCGAGATGGTGAGCAGCGCACCGTACTCTTGCACGCGCACATTTTTTTGCTGAAGCTGCTCGTCTTCGGCTAATGCTTTGTCCACGAGGTCAGTTAGTACTTCCTTGCTCAGCGGCTCCAGCACGTACACTTGCGCCCGGCTTAATACGGCCGGAATTACCTCGAAAGAAGGGTTTTCGGTGGTGGCCCCAATCAGCGTCACAATGCCCTGCTCCACTGCTCCCAGCAAGGCGTCCTGCTGGCTTTTGCTGAAACGGTGAATCTCGTCGATGAACAGGATGGTACCCCGCTGCTTTCGGGCGCGGTCAATCACCTCGCGCACATCTTTCACGCCCGCATTAATGGCACTCAGCGCTACAAACGGCTTGTGCAATTCCTCAGCCAGCAGGTGCGCCAGGGTGGTTTTGCCCACGCCCGGTGGGCCCCACAGAATCAGGCTCGGCAAGCGCCCTGCATTCAGGTAGCGGCGCAGCACTCCTTCCGGGCCAATAAGGTGTTGCTGACCAGCATATTCCTGCAGGGTGCGTGGCCTTCGGCGTTCGGCCAATGGCGCCGTATCCGCCGCCTTTGGGCGTAAGTTGGAGGACGGGGTAGGTTCAGAATCGAAGAGGGAGCCGGTGGACATGAAGAAGCAGGATGAATAGAGAGTACGTGAGCAGCACGCCTTTGCCGTGCGCATTACCAGGAACATGTGGCACGAAGATGCTGAAATCACCTTTGTGTTCATGAAAACGGGTTGTACGTGGAAAAGTCGATGACTTTGTAAGGACATAAATAAAATGGCGTCCGATAAGCTTTGCTTCTATTTTAATACTTGAAGCAGCCATGGATAGCAGTTGTGACATCGAGCCCTTGAGGCCGGGAAGCTTACGGTACGCGCACCCCGCAGGCGTTTTGGGTTTGGCGGTTAGGCTGGCCTCTCATCCGACATGGTGCCATTTGGCAGTACCTTCGCCTCCCAATGAAAAATTCCGTCAAGGTCCATGCGGCCTTATTTCTGGTGGCCCTGATTTACGCGGCCAACTACAGTATTTCCAAGGATGTGATGCCGCGCTACATGGGTCCGTTCGGGCTGGTATTGCTGCGGATTGTGGGTGCCACGTTGTTTTTCGGCATTGTGAGCCGCGTGGTCGCGCCGCAAGACCGTATCATTGGGCGCGCCGACAACGTACGGGCGGTTTTGTGTGGCATTCTGGGCATCGGCCTAAACCAGCTGCTTTTCTTCTCGGGCCTCAACCTGACCTCGCCCATCAATGCCTCCCTTATTCAAACGGTAGCGCCTATCGTAACGGTATTGGCTTCCGTGGTGCTTCTGGGAGAGAAACTAACCTTACCCCGCTTGCTAGGTATTGGGCTTGCCGGTTTGGGGGCCGCGCTGATTATTTTGGGCCGGAGCGGTCCGGTGGCCGTGGCTGGGCAAGATGGGACGCTGGGCAACTTATTCATTTTGCTCAATGCCACTGCCTTTGGTGCGTACTTGGTTCTCGTGATGCCTCTCATGCGCAAGTACCATCCATTCACGGTGCTAGCGCGTATCTTTTTGGTAGGTGCCGTACTAGCGGTACCTGCCGGCTGGCAGCAGGTCCAAACCCCCGACTACGCTAGCTTTCCAGCTAGCATCTGGGCGGCTATCATCTACATGGTCGTGTGCCTTACCATTCTGGCGTACCTGCTGAACAACTGGGCCCTTAAGTATGCCTCCCCTGCCCTACTCGGCGCTTACATCTATTTGCAGCCTGCCTTGGCGGTACTCATTGCCGTGAGCTTAGGCAAGGATACCTTGACCCTTTCCAAAGCGCTACAAGCCCTGCTCATCTTTGGCGGCGTATTTCTGGTAAGCCGTAAGCCCAAACCCGTGGCGGTGCCGCTGGAGCCAGTGCAGGATTGAGGTGCTTCCTGGCTGGCGCTGTCATCTCCACTACCTGAAACTGCCTACTACGTACCCTCACCAAAAAGCCCGACTGCTTTGAGAGCAATCGGGCTTTTTGATTGAGGTGCAAAGCACCGTAGGCTTACTTGTTAGGATCAGCCTTTACTTTAGACTTTTTCTTCTTGTCTTTTACTTTCACGTCGCCTTCCAAAGGTGCGCCAGTCGTAGCGGGAGCGGCGGTGGTGGTCGACTGCGTTTCTACCGTGGTAGTAGTAGCGGGAGCCGTGCCCATGGTAGGAGCAGTTGATCCAGCCGTAGTAGCAGGCGCCGTAGAGCCAGCCGTGGTCTGTGGCTGGGTAGTAGTGCCCTGTTGCGGAACCGTAGTAGTCGTGGTAGTGGAGGTTTGCGCGTTGGCAGCAGAAATACCGGACACGAACACAGCGGCGAGAACAAGTAGCTTTTTCATGAAAAGGGGTTATGGTGAACTATCCAAAATCAGACTGTTGAGTCTGATCCTGTTGAGTGCCCTTAAACGATGGTAAAAGCCCGAAGTTGCGCTACAGCGAAAAATGCCCGAATTATGAACATTATTTCATTAACTCGTGCAATACTGCTTGCATCGAGAAAACTCGGTTTCCAGCCTCCTGAATCACCAAAGAGTTTGGCGAATCCAGAATAGCATCCGACACTTCCACGTTGCGGCGCACGGGCAAGCAATGCAGAAATTTAGCGTCATTGGTGGTAGCCATGTGCTCGGGAGTGAGCATCCAGCTAGGGTCGTTGCTGATGACCTGGCCGTACTCCTGGTAGCTGCTCCAGTTCTTAGCCTGCACGAAGTCGGCACCTTCCAGGGCCTTCTTCTGATTGTACTCGATGCGGGCGCCCTTTGTGAACTTGGGGTCCAGTTCATAGCCTTCGGGGTGAGTAATAACGAAGTCCACCCAGTCCACTTCCGAAAACCAATCAGCAAAGGAATTGGGCACGCACTGGGGCAACGCCCGCACGTGCGGGGCCCAGGTCAGCACCACCTTCACCCGCTCCTTCTGCTTGGTTTCGGCCACCGTAATCAGGTCGGCAAACGACTGCAACGGGTGCAGCGTGGCGCTTTCCAGACTCACCACGGGCACCGTAGCGTACTTCAGAATCTTGTTGAACACTTCCTCGCTGTAGTCAGCCTCGCGGTCCTTAAGCGTAGGGAAAGTGCGCACGCCCAGCACGTCGCAGTACTGGCTCATGACGGCAATGGCCTCCTTGATGTGCTCCTGCGTACCGCCGTTCATCACCGCGCCATCGGCCATTTCCAGCGTCCACGAATCAGCGCCAGCATTGAGTACCCAGGCTTGCGCGCCCAGGTTGTAGGCCGCCTTCACGGAGCTAAGCCGGGTCCTCAGACTAGGGTTGAAGAATATCAGTCCAACAGTTTTGTTGCGCCCAATGTGCTGGTAGCCAAACGGATTCGCCTTGATTTCCAGGGCCTGCTGCAATAGAGCCTTATAGTCGCCTGCATCGGCGAAAGAAGTGAAGTTTTTCATTGTAGGATGTTAGGTGAGCTAGACATAAAAGAAAATGAGAACGTCATGCTTCGGCAAGCCCAGCATGACGTTCTCATTTTCTTTTTGACCGTTGCTGATTACATAGCCTTATACTCGTTCCAGCTCTTGATCTTCAGGTCCTTCATTTCTAGGGTGCAGAAGGCTTGGATGAATGCCTTGGCTAGGCGGGCATTGGTCAGCAAACCAACTCCGAAGTCAATGGCGGTGCGACGGATTTTGTAGTCGTTGTCCAGCTCGCCCTTCGAAAGGTTCTTGGGGATGTTGATCACTAAGTCGATTTTCTTCTCCTTGAGGTAGGTCAGCACGTTGGGTTCCTGGTGGTCATCGGGCCAGAAAACGAGGGAGCTAGGCACGTTGTGTTCGGCGAAGAAGCGGTGCGTGCCCTGCGTGGCGTAGATGGTGTAGCCGCTTTGCACCAGCAGCCGCGCCGATTCCAGCAGCGCTATCTTGGAGATGATGGGGCCACTGGAAATCAGCACCGACTTCTGTGGAATCTTGTAGCCCACGCTCAGCATCGATTTCAGCAGCGCTTCCTCGGCCGTGTCGCCCAAGCAGCCGACTTCGCCGGTGCTCACCATGTCCACGCGCAGCACCGGGTCGGCGCCGGGCAGGCGTGTGAAGGAGAATTGGGGGGCTTTTACACCCACGAAAGGCAGGTCGTAGACCAGCTCACTCGCGTCGCGCTCCACTTTCTTACCCAGCAGCACCTGCGTAGCCTTGCGGATGAGGTTGTGGCCCGAGACCTTGGACACAAACGGGAAAGAGCGGGAGGCGCGGATATTGCACTCAATCACCCGAATTTCGCGGTTCTTCTCCAAGAACTGAATGTTGAACGGCCCGCTGATTTCGTAGCGCTTGGCAATCTTCTCGGCAATAATTTTGAGTTTGCGCACCGTGCCCACGTACACCCGCTGGGGTGGGTAGTACATGGTGGCGTCGCCGGAGTGCACGCCGGCAAACTCCACGTGCTCGGAAATGGCGTAGCTTACGATTTCGCCCTTATCGGCCACTGCATCCAGCTCAATTTCCTTGGCCTCCTGCATAAACTCCGACACCACCACCGGGTACTCGGCGCTTACCTCGGCGGCAGCTTTCAGGAAAGCTTCCATCTCAAAGGCGTTGGAAACCACGTTCATGGACGCCCCCGACAGCACATAGCTCGGACGAATCAGTACCGGGTAGCCCACTTCACCTACAAACTCGAACATGGCATCCAGCGAAGTCAGCTCCTTCCAGCGGGGCTGGGCAATGCCCAACTCGTCCATGATGCTGCTGAACTTGTGGCGGTTCTCGGCCTCATCAATGCGGGCTGGCGCCGTGCCCAAAATAGGCGCATTGGCATCGGCCAGGCGGGTTGCGAGGTTATTTGGAATCTGGCCGCCAGTGCTCAGGATTACGCCTTGGGGCTGCTCGAATTCCAGAATGTCCATCACCCGCTCGAAGCTCAGCTCCTCGAAGTACAGCCGGTCCGAAACGTCGTAGTCGGTGCTGACGGTTTCGGGGTTGTAGTTGATGATGATGGTTTTGTAGCCTTCTTCGGCAGCTGTCTGCACGGCATTTACGCCGCACCAGTCGAACTCCACGGAGCTGCCTATACGGTACACGCCCGAGCCCAGCACTACAATCGACTTGTCGGTTTCTTGGGTCAGGTCGTTTTCGGTGCCGTGGTAGGTGCTATAGAGGTAGTTGGTTTTGGCTGGGAATTCAGCCGCCAGCGTATCAATCTGCTTGATGACCGGCAGTACGCCCAAGGCCTTGCGGCGGGCCCGCACCAACAGTTCGTCGGCTTTCACGTCGCCTTCGCCGAGCAGTTTCACGGCAATCTGCTGGTCCGAGAAACCGGCTTTTTTCACATCGCGCAGCAGGCCAGTTTCCAAAGCATCCAGGCCGTTGCCGCGCTTAGCGGCCAGCTTCTTGCCCAGCTCGAAAATGGTTAGCAGGCGCTGCAAGAACCAGTGGTCAATCTTGGTCAGATCGTGTACTTGGTTTAGCGTATAGCCGGCCTCAAACGCCAGGTTGATGGCGAAGATGCGCTCCTCGTTCGGCTCGCTCAGCAGCTTGTCGATGGTGGCGTTGTCCACTTGCTCGGGCTTGTTGGCCACGAAACCACGCTTGCCGGTGTCCAGCATGCGCAAGCCTTTTTGGATGGCTTCCTCGAACGATTTACCGATGGCCATTACCTCACCTACGCTCTTCATGGCCGAGCCAATCTGCCGGTTCACACCTTCAAACTTGGCCAAATCCCAGCGCGGCAGCTTTACCACCACGTAGTCCAGCGCCGGCTCGAAGAAGGCCGAAGTCGTCTGGGTCACGCTGTTTTTCAGCTCCGACAGCGAGTAGCCCAAGCTCAGCTTGGCTGCCACAAACGCCAGCGGGTAGCCCGTAGCCTTGGAAGCCAACGCCGAGGAGCGCGACAAGCGGGCATTCACCTCAATCACTCGGTAGTCTTCCGACACGGGGTCGAGGGCGTACTGAATGTTGCACTCGCCCACAATGCCGAGGTGGCGGATGGTTTTGATGCCGATGCTGCGCAGCTTGTGGTATTCGCGGTTGCTCAAGGTCTGCGACGGGGCCACCACGATGCTTTCCCCGGTGTGAATCCCAATGGGGTCGAAGTTCTCCATGTTGCAAACCGTGATGCAGTTATCATACTGGTCGCGCACCACTTCGTACTCCACTTCCTTCCAGCCCTTCAACGACTCTTCTACCAGAATCTGGTCGGACGTCGTGAAGGATTTCTGGGCTAGGGCCCGCAGTTCGTCCATGTTATTGGCGAAACCGCTACCCAGGCCGCCCAGCGCAAACGCCGCCCGCACGATAATTGGGAAACCGATTTTTTCGGCGGCGGCCAGCGCGTCGTCCATGTTCGTCACGGCTACGCTACGGGCCGAAAGCACCCCAATCTGTTCGAGCTTCTCCTTGAAAATATCCCGGTCCTCGGTGTCGATGATGCTTTGCACGGGCGTACCCAGCACCTTCACATTGTACTTCTCAAACACGCCGGCGCGGTACAAGGCCACGGCGCAGTTCAGGGCCGTTTGGCCACCAAATGCCACCAGAATGCCATCAGGCTGCTCCTTCTTGATGACTTCCTCCACGAAGTAGGGCGTCACGGGCAGGAAGTACACGTCGTCGGCAATGTTGTCCGACGTCTGCACGGTGGCAATGTTGGGGTTGATGAGGATGGTGCGGATGCCTTCCTCTTTCAGCGCCTTGAGGGCCTGAGAACCGGAGTAATCGAACTCACCGGCCTCTCCAATTTTGAGGGCGCCGGAACCGAGGATGAGAACTTTGTTGGGTTTTTCCATTCTAAGGGTTGGGGTAACAGGCCGCTGGTGCGGTCATGTTCAAAGGCAGTCGTGCTAAGTCGGCTACAGCCGCTTGTTTAGGTGAGTGTAGTTTCTATTCGGTAAAGACGGTGTCACTTTTCACTATTTCCCATTCGCCAGATAGGCGCTTGGCCATCCAAAGCCTGACGGTGGCATCGGCACGCTCACCATCCAAGAAGAAGCGGAAGGCAAGCGTATCCTTTGTGGCACTGATTCCTTCCGTCTTGAAGTTTTTGGCAGTTATTTTTCCTGTTCTACTGGTTATCCGCTGTGAAACTCGGGCCGAACTCATGGCCCTGTTAATCAACCCGCCTGGTTCACCAAGCATTGCTTTCAAAACCGTCTTCTGGCCCATGTTCTTGACGAAATAGAACCCTGCGAAAGCCAGCGCGCCCAACACTAGATATCCCCAGTTCGGAAAACTTCTATGTTTTTCTGGCATAAGAGTAGTGCGTTGAGAAGTCGTGAAGTTGAAGCAAAGAACGTCATGCTGAGCTTGCGAAGCATCTCTACCGCTTCTCTACAACCAAGTTTATTCCGTCGTACAACTGAAATAAATGGTAACCGCAATGCTCAGTAAAAACAGCTACTTCTTTGAATTCAGGAGCTTCTATACTAAAAGCATAGTTGAACTCAACTTTTGAGTCGTCTTCAAATATGATGCGCACTACGTTATCAGTTGGGAACTCAGAAGCACTTAGCGTTTCGTCGCTCTTCCCTTTAGCAATCAGGTAGCTCCGCAGTTTAGTCTTCCAACGCTCTGGCAAATCTGCTTGCTGCATCAGGTCGTAGCTGTTAGAAATGTGACAGGGTTATGCTGACAACGAAGCGGTAGATATGAGCCGGCAAGCTCAACATGACGGGCGCGTTCAAGGCCAGCCTACTTCGCTGCCTTGTGCTCGGCTACAGCTTTCAGGAAGTCGTCGAATAGATACTCAGTATCCTCGGGGCCGCCAGCGGCTTCGGGATGAAACTGGGTGGAGAAGAACGGCTTAGTCTTGTGCTTTATGCCTTCGCAGGTACCATCGTTGAGGTTCTCGAACAACATGGTCCACTCGGCGGGCAGCGTGTCGGTGTCTACCGCGAAGCCGTGGTTTTGGCTGGTGATGTAGCTACGCTGGGTGCCCGTGAGCTTCACCGGCTGGTTGTGGCTGCGGTGGCCGTACTTCAGCTTGAACGTGTCGCCGCCGGCGGCCAGGCCCATGAGTTGGGAGCCTAAGCAGATACCGAAAATGGGCTTGTCTTGGCCGAGCGCGGTTTGCAAGTGGCCTATGGTGGCGGTGCACATCTTCGGGTCGCCGGGGCCATTGCTCAGGAACAGGCCGTCGTAGTCGATTTGGGTGAAGTCGTAGTCCCAGGGCACCCGAATCAGCTCCACGTCACGCTGGAGGAAGCAGCGGATGATGTTGGTTTTGGTGCCGCAGTCAACGAGCACGATTTTGTGCTGGCCGTGGCCGTAGTGCTTCACCTCGGTGGGGCTTACTTGGGCTACCAGGTTGTCCTGGTTGGGGTCGTGCAGCTCTACGTCTTCTTCGGCTACAATCTTGCCTAGCATGGCGCCCTTCTCCCGCAGGATTTTGGTGAGCATGCGCGTATCCACCCCGAATATGCCGGGTATGTTGTACTCCTTGAGCCAGTCGCCAAGGCTTTTGGCGGCGTTCCAGTGGCTGTGCTCCTCGGAGTAGTAGTTCACCACGAGGCCGGCAATGTGAATCTTGTCCGATTCGAAAATCTTGGAAATCGACTCGTACAACTCCTCGCCGGGCACGCCGTAGTTGCCTACCATGGGGTAGGTCAAGACCAGAATCTGGCCGGCAAACGAGGGGTCGGTGAGGTTTTCGGGGTAGCCGGTCATGGCCGTGCTAAACACTACCTCGCCGGCAGTGGACGTAAACGCGCCGAAGGATTCGCCCTGGATTTCGGTGCCGTCTTCCAGCACCAGCTTTACTTGCTTCATCTATTGATGGAAATTCTAGTGAGTGACTTAAGCTATGCTAGCCCTAAAAAAATCCCCTCCTCTGATGCTGCGCATCAAGCAAGGAAGGGAAGTAGTTTTAGTCCAGCGCGGAGGCCTGCTGAATGACATGTACCGATTTCTCTGTCAAGGCATATAGCGCCTGTAGAAACCGGTCAACTTCGGCCTTGGTGATATTGAGCGGAGGAAGCAACCGAAGCACCGTGGGGTCGGAGGCGTTACCGACGAAGATGTGGTAGTCCGAGAGCAGCTTGTCGCGGACCTCTTTGATGGGAAAGTCGTACTTGATGCCCACCATCAGGCCTCGCCCGCGGATTTCCTCGGCCACGGCATTCACTTCCAGTTCCGAGCGGAGGTAGTGACCTAGCTCGGTAGCGTGGGCCAACAAGTCTTCCTGCTCGATAACTTCCAGCACCGCCAGTGCCGCCGCGCAAGCGAGGTGGTTGCCGCCGAACGTGGTGCCTAGCAAACCATAGGACGCCTTCAGCTCCGGCGCAATCAGGATGCCGCCGATGGGGAAGCCGTTGCCCATGCCTTTTGCTATGGAAATAACATCGGGGCGGATGCCGGCGTGCTGGTGCGCAAAGAACTTGCCGCTACGGCCGTAACCGCTCTGCACCTCGTCGGCAATTAGCAGCGCGCCGTACTGCTTGCACAACGCAGCTAGGCCAATCAGGAACTCATCGGATGGCATGATGATACCGCCCACACCCTGAATGGGCTCAATGATAGCCGCGCACACGTCGCCGCCTTGCAGCACCTGCTCCACCGCTGCCAAGTCATATTCCACGAAGGAAATAGCATGGTCGGCATTAAAAGGAGCTACAATTTTAGGATTGTCGGTAGCAGCCACTGCGCCGGAGGTACGGCCGTGGAAAGCACCTTTGAAGGCTACCACGCGTTTTTTGCCGGTGTGGAACGACGCCAGCTTCAGCGCATTCTCGTTGGCCTCAGCCCCAGAGTTGCACAGAAACAGCGAGTAGTCCTCGTAGCCCGACACTTGGCCTAGCTTGTGAGCCAGCTCCTGCTGAATCGGAATTTGCACCGAGTTGGAGTAGAAACCGATGTTCTGCAACTGCTCGGTGAGGCGCTGCACGTAGTGCGGGTGGCTGTGGCCGATGGAAATAACGGCGTGGCCGCCGTAGAAATCCAGGTATTCCTGACCCTTGTCGTCCCAAAGTTTCGCCCCCAGCGCCTTTACCGGCGTGATGTTGACGAGTGGGTACACGTTGAAAAGCTCCATAGTATAGAAGTGAGAGCTGAAAGGTTAGAACTTAGGGCAAACTTACTTCGAACAGCGCATAAGAGCGTCATTCCGAGCGTACCGTAGCCAAGAAATGACGCTCCGAAACGTTAAAACAGCCCTGCTTTCAATCCTAGGCCTGTCGTTTCGGGCAAGCCAAACAGCAGATTCATGTTTTGCACGGCCTGTCCGGAAGCGCCTTTCACCAGGTTGTCGATAACCGACGTGATGAGCAGCTGCTTGCCGAATTTCTGCACGTGCAACAGGCACTTGTTGGTGTTCACCACCTGCTTCAAGTGGATTTCCTTGTCCGATACCGTGGTAAACGGCGCGTCGGCGTAGAACTTCTGGTACAGCTCCCGCGCTTCTTCCTGCGTTAAATCCGACGGCGTGTAGACGCTGGCGAAGATGCCCCGCGAGAAGTTGCCGCGGTACGGAATGAAGTGCATAGCGCTGTCCAGCTGCGGCTGGAGCTGCGCCAAGCTCTCCCCGATTTCGCCGAGGTGCTGGTGCGTGAAAGGCTTGTAGATGGACACGTTATTGGTGCGCCACGAGAAATGTACCGTCTCCGACAAGCTCTGCCCCGCGCCCGTGCTGCCCGTAATAGCCGACACATGCACATCGTCCGTCAGCTTGCCGGCCTGCGCCAGCGGCAGCAACGCCAGCTGGATAGCCGTGGCGAAGCAGCCGGGGTTGGCAATGCTTTGGGCCTGCTGGATGCGGCTGCGGTTCAGCTCCGGCAATCCGTACACAAACTCCCAATCCTGAAACTCCGCGTCAGCTTCCAAACGGAAATCGTTGCTGAGGTCGATGATGTGCGTCGTTTTGGGTAGCTCGTGTGTTGAGAGCCACGCCTTGGAATTGCCGTGGCCTAAGCACAGAAACACCACGTCTTCATCACCGGCTAGTTCCGAGGTAAACGCCAGGTCGCTTTCGCCCACCAAGTCGTCGTGGACTTGATAGATGGGGTTGCCGGCATTGGATGAGCTGACGATTGCACCCAGTTCCGCGTACTCGTGGTGCAGCAGAATACGGACAAGCTCCCCGGCCGTGTAGCCAGCGCCGCCTACAATGCCGACCTTAATTTTCATCGTTGAAGGAAGAGTGAATGCGCAACTGGTTGCTGAAGATTTTGATGAAGCCTTTAGCGTCGCGGCCGTCCCAAGCGTCGTTTTCCTCGCCATAGGTAGCCACTTTAGAGCGCATCATGTCGTACTTCGACTCGATGCCTTGCAGCTCGAACTGATACGGCTTCAACGTCACGAACACCTTGCCCGATACCCGCTCCTGCGACGACGTGAGGAAAGCCTCCATGTCGCGCATCACGGGGTCCAGGTACTGGGCCTCGTGCAGCAGCGTGCCGTACCAATTGGCGATGTAGTCTTTGTGCAGCAACTGCCAGCGGCTAGAGGTGTGCTTCTCCAACAAGTGATGCGCTTTCAGCAAAATCAGCGGCGCGGGCGCCTCGAAACCAACGCGGCCTTTGATACCCAGAATCGTGTCGCCCACGTGCGTATCGCGGCCGATGGCGTAGGTACCAGCTAGCTCGTTCAGGGCCTGAATCAACTCCACCGGGTTCATGGTCTTGCCGTTCAGCGCCACTGGCTCGCCTTTCTCGAAGGTGATTTCAACGTTGGTGGGCTCCGTAGCGCTGATCTGCGTTGGGTACGCCGACTCAGGCAGGGCCTGGTTGGAAGTCAACGTTTCTACGCCGCCCACGCTAGTGCCCCAAATACCCTTATTGATAGAGTATTTGGCTTTCTCCCAGCTCATCTCGAAGCCGTGCTGGTTCAGGAAATCAATTTCAGCTTGGCGCGACAGTTTCAAGTCACGAATAGGCGTAATGATTTCTGTGTTCGGCGAAATCACCGAGAATGCCACGTCGAAACGTACTTGGTCGTTGCCGGCGCCGGTGCTGCCGTGGGCAATGTAGTCGGCCTTGTGCTCCCGGGCGTACTCGGCCAGGGCCAACGACTGGAACATCCGCTCCGCGCTGACACTCAGCGGGTAGGTGTCGTTCTTGAGGATGTTGCCGAAAATGAGGTAGCGCAGGCAGTCCTGGTAGAATCGCTGGGTCACGTCAATTACCTCGTGCTTGGTCGAGCCCAATTCGTAGGCTCGCTTCTCGATGGCGGCCAGCTCTTCCTCGGAAAAGCCGCCGGAGTTGACGATGACGGTGTGAACTTCCAGACCCAGCTCGCGGGTCAGATATACAACGCAGTAGGAAGTGTCCAGGCCGCCGCTGTAAGCTAAAACTACCTTTTTCATTAGTGGTCTTGGGGTGTAAGAATCTCAATTGTCTCCTGCACACGCTGGCTGAATTGGTCGTCGAGCTTGTCGTAGACCATGCCGGTGCACAGGCACATTTTGCGCTCGTTTTCCATCAGGATGCCGTAGTTTTTGCAGCTAGAGCAGCCCTTCCAGAAATCGTCGCTTTGGGTTAGTTCGGGGAAGGTGACGGGGCGGTAGCCCAGTTCGTTGTTGATCTTCATCACGGCCGCGCTGGTCGTGATACCGAAGATTTTGGCGGCCGGGTATTTCGTGCGCGACAGTTCGAACACGCGGTGTTTGATGGCGCGGCCAAGGCCTTCTTTGCGCAGCTCGGTATTCACAATGAGGCCCGAGTTGACGACAAACTTGTTGTCCTCGAAGGTCTCGATGTAGCAGAAGCCGGCTAGTTGCTCATCAATGAAGGCAATAATAGCGTCGCCTTTCACCATCTTCTTTACCAGATAGTTGGGGTCGCGCTTGGCGATACCGACGCCGCGCGCTTTGGCGGATTCGGCATACCACTGACAGA
Organism: Hymenobacter tibetensis; assembly: GCF_022827545.1. Taxonomy (NCBI): domain Bacteria; kingdom Pseudomonadati; phylum Bacteroidota; class Cytophagia; order Cytophagales; family Hymenobacteraceae; genus Hymenobacter; species Hymenobacter tibetensis. The sequence goes on along the minus strand of NZ_CP094669.1, from coordinate 1,617,713 downwards.
GGGTTTCCACATACTGCGCATCGGCAGCATCGGCGACTCGTAAAAGCATGGTCAAAGCTCAGTTGGTTGCCTTGGTATACGGCAACAAGCTTGGAAAGACGATAAGGGAAGATGAAGCTTGCGTAACAAACTTCGGGGCAACTGGCTGACAGCCAGCTTCAGGAGAAGTAAACCCAAAAAATTAGGGGAACCGCAGCAGACCAGTAGCTGGGTCGTAGAGGGGCGGGTTAGTCCGGCAAGTAACCGGAAAAAGGCGCACTGGGGCTTACACTCGTGTCAGGCAGTTTATTCGTAAAAAGGTCTCTTCTGTGGGGTGTCGTTGACTTCCCCGTGCTGGTTTTTACTATTCAAAAACACAGCCAAAGTAGTGCAGCCAGCGTTTAAGCTGGCATTGTTCGCAGGGCCGACGTGGGCCGCAACAAGCATACAGGAGAAGAGAGACGAATCATGACGGGCACCGCCGAGCGGTGTGAGGTAGTTTCTGCGGCTTTAAAATGCTGTAGGCCGCTAAATCGTTGCAAAACTAGATGTTTTTTTTCGGAAACTTTGCCCTCCTATTTCAAAAAGCACTTGCTTGGTTTAGCGCCGGGCTTGCTTGAAACTACTCGTGAGCAGCTATTCCGGCATTTTACGGACCTAAGCGCGGCCTTTTTATCTTTTTGTTACGCATGAGCGAAGTCCTGAAAATCTTTAAAATCGGCGGGGGCATTATCGATGATGCCACGCAGCTGGGGCATTTTCTGGCCGAGCTGGCGCAGGTGCCCGGCCGCAAAATTCTGGTGCACGGCGGCGGGAAGGGTGCCAGCCAGATGCTAAACAGCCTCGGCATCGAGCCCCAAATGGTGGAAGGCCGCCGCATCACCGACGCCGCCACCCTCGACATCGTGACGATGTTCTACGCCGGCAAAACCAACAAGCAGGTAGTAGCACTCTTGCAAGCTCAAGGCACTAACGCACTGGGTTTGTCGGGCGCCGACGGCAACGTAATTCAAGCCACCAAACGGCCCGTGCGCACCATCGATTACGGTTTTGTAGGTGACCTGGACGAGCACAGCATCAACACGAAGCTGTTGGAAAAGTTGCTGGAAACCGGTCTTACACCGGTGCTATGTGCCATCACCCACGATGGCCACGGCCAATTACTCAACACCAACGCCGACACCATTGCCAGTTCATTGGCGAGGGCCTTGGCTGGTTCGTACACGGTGGAGCTACACTTCTGTTTCGAGAAAGACGGCGTGCTGGCCGACATCAACGACGAAGCCTCCGTCATTCCGCAGATTACCGCCGACCAGTACCAGCAGCTAAAAGCCGAGGGCGTCATTGCGGCCGGTATGGTGCCCAAGCTCGATAACGCTTTTGCCGCGCTGGAAGCCGGCGTGGAGCGCGTGGTGATTGAAAACGCACTCCGCATCAACGAACCCGTGAAAACCATCTTATGCCGGAGCTAATCGAGCGGCTTTCCGAAGAGGCCATTCAGCTATTGATTCAGCTGATTCAAACGCCGTCCTTCTCGCGGGAGGAAGACCAGACAGCGGACCTGATTTTTCGGTTTCTGGCGTTCCACGGCGCCCAGCCGCAGCGCGACAAAAACAACGTGTGGGCCGCCACCCGGCCGTTTGACGCTGGCAAGCCCACCATCTTGCTCAACTCCCACCACGACACCGTGAAGCCCGGCAGCACCTGGACCTACGACCCGTTTGAGGCGGTGCAGGAAGGCGACAAGCTCACCGGGCTCGGCAGCAACGACGCGGGGGCTTCGGCTGTGAGCCTGCTGGCTACCTTTCTGTACTTCTATCAACGCCCTAACCTGCCTTTCAACCTAATTTGTGCCATTACGGCCGAGGAGGAGGTCTCGGGCGTCAACGGTATTCGCGCCATGCTGCCGCTACTCCCCCCTATCGACTTGGGAATTGTGGGGGAACCGACCCAGATGGACTTAGCCATTGCCGAAAAAGGGCTGGTGGTGCTGGACTGCGTAACCCACGGCCGCACCGGCCACGCCGCCCGCGACGAAGGCGAAAATGCTTTATACAAAGCCCTGCCCGATATTCAGTGGTTTCAGCACTATCAGTTTCCGCAAGTATCGGAACTACTAGGCCCTGTAAAAACCACCGTCACGCAGATTCAGGCCGGCTCGCAGCACAACGTGGTACCCGACCGGTGCACGTTTGTAGTAGATGTGCGTACCAACGAGCTGTATTCTAACGAGGAAGTGGTGCAACTCGTGCGGCAGCACGTAGCCGCCGACGTGACGCCGCGTTCCACGCACCTCAACTCGTCGCGCATTGCCCTCACTCATCCAGTGGTACAGCGCGGACTAGCGCTGGGCCGCCACACGTTCGGCTCGGCCACCCTATCCGACCAAAGCATGATGCCCTTCGACACCGTCAAAATCGGCCCCGGCGACTCAGCTCGCTCCCATACGCCCGATGAATACATTCTGCTCAGCGAAATCCGAGAGGGAATCCGGGGGTATGTAGCTTTGCTGGACGAGCTACAGCTACAGAATACTAAAGTCTAGTTCCCCTCCTCAGATGAGGAGGGACTAGGAGTGGTTGACAATCATTGAACAGTCGACTACATCCATAAACTAGCCCTAGCTATTGTTCTGCATTCATCTCCCCCCCTAGCCCCTCCTTTCCAAGGACAGGAACTAAATTTTAGCTTTACTGAACAACCACGCATGAAGATCTGGGAGAAAGGCATTGCCGTCGATAAGAAAATAGAGCAGTTCACGGTGGGCCGTGACCGGGAGTTGGACGGATACTTAGCGCGCTTCGATGTGCAGGCCTCCCAAGCGCAAGCCACCATGTTAGCGTCGGTAGGCCTGATTTCCGAGGAAGAAAACCAGCAGCTCCAACAAGGCCTCAAGGAACTAGCTGCACAAATTGAAGCGGGTACCTTCACTATTGATGAAGGCTTCGAAGACGTGCACTCGAAAATCGAGTTCTATCTGACCGAGAAGTTCGGCGACGCGGGCAAGAAAATCCACACGGCCCGCTCCCGCAACGACCAGGTGCTGACTGCCATCCAACTGTTTTTGAAAGACTACACTGAGCAGGCCGCCGCGCAAATTATGGCCCTGGTGGAAGTGCTGCTGCAAAAAGCCGAAACCCATCAAGCCGACCTGATGCCTGGCTATACGCACTTCCAGGCGGCTATGCCCAGCAGCTTCGGGTTGTGGTTTTCGGCCTACGCTGAGCACCTACTCCTGGACCTAGCCCTCCTGGACGCAGCGCACACAGTAGCCGACCAAAACCCGCTGGGCTCGGGCGCCGGCTTCGGCAGCAGCTTCCCCATCGACCGGCAACTGACCACCCAACAGATGGGTTTCGGTAACCTTGCTGTTAGTTCAGTAGGTGCCCAGATGCTGCGCGGCAAAACCGAGAAAACCGTAGCGTTTGCGCTGGCAGGCGTGGCGGCTACCCTCTCGAAGCTAGCCTACGACCTGGTGCTTTATAACAGCCAGGACCTGGCGTTTGTGGAGTTGCCAGCGGCCTTCACCACGGGTTCCAGCATCATGCCGCACAAGAAAAACCCCGATGTATTCGAGCTGGTAAGGGCGCGCTGCAACGCTCTGCAAGGCCTGCCGACCACCATTATGCTGGCCACTAACAATCTGCCCAGTGGCTACCATCGCGACTTTCAGATTCTGAAGGAAATTCTGTTCGAGCCCATGATGCAGTTCCTCGACATTCTCGGCATCCTGCTGTTCGCCTTGCCCCAGCTGAAAATCAAGCCCGATTTGCTGAACCAAGCGAAGTATGACGGGATTTTCTCGGTAGAGAACATCAACCAGCTTATCCAAGCCGGCGTGCCGTTCCGGGAGGCATATGTGCAAGTAGGCCAAGCCGTGGACCAGGGCCGCTACGTCCCGCACCGCGAGTTTCAGACTACGCATTTAGGTAGCGTGCACAACTTAGGTCTAGCCGAAATAAACAACAAAGTGGTAATGGTCCGCAAGACAAGCAGGGTGCTACAGCGCCAGTAAATAGGGCTTGCAGCCATGAGGGCAAAGGCAAGATGACCAAGCCGCTAAAAATATTTTTGAACATAATTAAAATTATGATTCCCCTAAAAATTTGAATAGCAATCGATTGCGGCGAGGTTATTAAAAAGGTAAGTGCGTACTTACTAAAAAAAGTAAGCTAACACTTACTAGTTAAAATATTCTTTGTAATATTGCTCCCGCTACCAGCTAATGAATCCCCCCCATTATCTGATAGCCAATTCCCACGCTCCGTTTGAGCAGGCGCAAACCCCACCCCGCCTGTAGCATTTTCGAATACCGGACAGCTTGCTAGATGCGGTTGTTTCGCCACTATTCGAACCAAAGTAGCCGGCCGCTTCGATGCACTCGAGGCGGCCGGCTTCCGTTTGTAGAGTAGGCATGCGCCTGAAGCTATTCGTGTTACTAATACGCATCCACGCAAACGGGAACAAAGCTATCTTAGCCATCAATATCGGAAACGCCAGCAAGGCGAAAGCAGCCCTCCGAAAGCTAGCTTACTTGGTTTCTCAGCTATCCTTGTTGTCGAGGCGATTGGCAAACTTCCACACTACCAAAACGCCCGCTACAAACTGCACCACTAAGCCTAATAGTATCAGCACGTCGCTACCGGCGTAGCCTTGGCTCTTAAACAACGCAGCTAGCAGCACTATAACAATTCCTATTAGCAATAGGGTAATCAACAAACGATAGGAAAGCTTCATAGGGCTTGAAAGTGGAGAAACCAGACAACAGGGATACGAGAGAACAACTTCCTTGTTCAATCGAACAATAGGGGCCACTGTAGATCTGCGTGTTAGTTGGATTGGCGCTGGGAGGTGTCGAGACAATATACTGACTCTACTGTTGGCAGTGAAGTCTAGTTAATATTCAAGTCCTTGATCTACCATATATTTTACCTAATTATCAACTATGGAGCTATTTTATGCGACTTAAAAAAAAGCCTCAAAAATCGGCTGTGAAGCACAGAAACAATACATAGTATCAGACAGGGAGCCGTATCTTGCATGTTGCTATGCTTCGAATCTTCCTACTTCTACTTACTCTATTGTCTAGCTTAATTAGCCAAGCACAGCAGCTTAACCCACCCGATTCCAGCAGGAGCCGGGAATATGAGGAAATCCTACCCGTGTTTCCGGGTGGCCCTTCTGCGCTGCTGGACTTTCTCTCCGATAGTATGCAATACCCCAAGTCAGCACTGCACGACCAAGTGCAAGGCAAAGTGTTCATCTCCTTTGTTGTAAATGCAGAAGGTCATACCACTGATATTAAAATAAAAAAGGGGGTGCGAGCAGATCTCGACGAAGAAGCCTTGCGCGTTGCACAGCGTCTAAAGCAGGTTCGATGGCAGCCAGGCACTCAAAATCGTAAGCCCGTCAACGTCGAATACACGGTACCCCTTACCTTCAGGATCAACAATGGGCTGTATGCCTTCCAAACAGACTCGCTCGACCAAATCCGCATTCCGAAATTCCTGCTACCCAGTAGCGGCTGGACAGCCAGCCGGGGACCCTTACCTCCCGACAAAGGATTGATTTATGGCAACTGTGTGCAACGGCTGGGGTTCAGTAGTGGGGGCCTCCTGCAGGATGTGCAATTGGTAAACCTCGACACGCGGAAAGTGGTGCGGGTGGTAGTGAAGCCCACGATGAGCAGCCGCAAGGAAAACGAATTTTGTGTGGCATTGCCGCCTGGCCGCTACGCGTTGCATACCTATTCTTACAGCTATGGCATGGAACCTTTGCGCAAAGGGCAGGCAGGAGCCATAACGGACACCCGGTACGTGTTTGTGGTGCAAGCGGGGTTGGTGAACTATGTTGGCACCTGGGACTTCAGCGCGCCACAACGGCCTCGCTTTACAATTGATCAAGCAGCGCTTACCGACCGCATCAATCCTATTTACACCAAACTAGGTTTTGCAGAAGCAGTGCTAGCAGTTCCGCAGTAAGGCCCTTCATACAACACCAAAAGCCCCGGAACCACATGGTCCCGGGGCTTTTAGTTTCTAAGCTAACGGCTTGTGTGCTGCTAGCTTACAAGTGAATCACTTCGCCGTAAGCCGCCGCGGCAGCTTCCATAACGGCTTCGCTCATGGTGGGGTGTGGGTGTACCGACTTGATGATTTCGTGGCCCGTGGTTTCTAGTTTGCGGGCTACTACCACTTCGGCAATCATTTCCGTCACGTTGGCGCCAATCATGTGGGCCCCTAGCCACTCGCCGTACTTCTTATCGAAGATAACTTTCACGAAGCCGTCTTTCACGCCACCAGCGGATGCTTTGCCGGACGCCGAGAAGGGGAATTTGCCTACCAGAATATCGTAGCCTTGCTTTTTGGCTTCGGCTTCAGTGAGACCAACAGAGGCAATTTCGGGGCTGGCGTAGGTGCAGCCGGGGATGTTCTGGTAGTTGAGTGGCTCGGGGTGGTGACCCGCAATTTTCTCAACGCAAATGATGCCCTCAGCCGAGGCAACGTGAGCTAGTGCCGGGCCAGGAATAATGTCGCCAATGGCATAGATGCCAGGCACGCTAGTCTGGTAATAGTCGTCAACGATGACGCGGCCACGCTCTACTTTGATACCGAGCTCTTCGAGACCTATATTCTCTAGGTTGGTGGTCACGCCGACGGCGCTCAGGACCACGTCACAGGCAATTTGCTGGTTGCCTTTCTCGGTTTTGATGGTGACGTTACAGCCTTCGCCGGCGGTATCCACTTTGGTTACCTCGGCGTTGGTGAGGACGTTGATACCCATTTTCTTGAACGACTTTTCCATCTGGCGCGAGATTTCCTCGTCCTCCACGGGCACAATGCGGGGCAGATACTCCACCACCGTCACCTCCGAGCCCATGGCGCGGTAGAAGTACGCAAACTCGACGCCGATTGCCCCCGAACCTACCACTACGAGGCGTTTCGGTTGCTTCTCCAGACTCATGGCTTTGCGGTAGCCAATGATTTTCTTGTCGTCGACCGGCATGGTAGGCAACTCGCGCGAGCGGGCTCCGGTGGCCAGGATGATGGATTTGGCTTCCACCGTGTCCTTGGTGCCGTCGGCTTTGGTTAGCTCGACTTTGCCGGGTGCCAGCAATTTGCCGGTGCCCATGATGGCGTCGATTTTGTTCTTTTTAAATAGGAAGTTGATGCCCTTGCTCATGCCATCGGCCACGCCACGGCTGCGGCTGATAACGGCGTTGAAATCAAAGCTCACGCCTTCGGCTTTTAGGCCGTAGTCGCTGGCGTGGTTGAGGTATTCAAACACCTGAGCACTTTTGAGCAGAGCTTTGGTGGGAATGCAGCCCCAGTTGAGGCAGATGCCGCCGAGCGACTCCCGCTCGATGACGCCGACTTTCAGACCAAGTTGGGAGGCGCGGATGGCGGCTACGTAGCCGCCCGGCCCAGAGCCGACCACGACCAGGTCGTATTGCAATGCCATAGTGTTTTCAGGTTGAAGGTGGAAATGGAAAGCCCGCGCCAAGCCGTAGCTATGCCAACGGGGTGAGCAAAGATAGGCAGGCGGCGCGTCTACCCAACAACCAGAAGCAAGCCGCAGTTTTCAATTTGCCGCGCCTTCCTTTCCTTCAAGGAAGCGGCCCTGAGTGTGAAGGCATTAGAGTAGGTGCTTTGGAAATAGCCGCCTTTTTTTCTTCATCAAATGATTATGTGCGTTGACTAGGTTTGACGCATCTTTTTCCGGTAACTATAGTTTCACTGTCGGCACGCACGCTAACCACTTGGTTTCCTAAAAAATGGAGGTTGCTTGTTGGTGCCTACGTATTTTCTGTGCTTCTTCCCAACGTTCCCGCCCTGCTCTGTTTTTGTATGCGCCGCCTGCTTGTTTTGCTTCCTGTTGCTGGCAGCTTTTTTCTATTCACCCGTTGTGCCTGCATTGAGAAAGAAAAGGCCAAGGATTCGTCGCAGCGGGCAGTTCGCTTGGAGCGGGCCGAGCCCTTGCTGCTAGACTCTGCGGCCTTAAGTGCTACAGTCGCTTCAACAGCTAACGTGGCTGTTGGGCCAGCCCGGTCCAGCACCGATTATCGGGCCATGATAGAGGCCGCCAACGCCCTGCTGGCTAGTGCCCCCGGCGATGTGCAGGCGTTGTTGGTTCGGGCCAAAGCCAAAAGCCGACTCCGAGAATATGATGCGGCCATTTCCGACTGCAACACTGCCCTCCGCTTGGCTCCTTCTAGCGCCGAAGCCTACTATCAGCGCGGCCTTACCCGCCTGAAGCTGAAGCAATATCCGGCCGCTGTTACAGACTTAACGAAGGCTATTCAGTACAACCCTGCGCACAAGGAAGCCTACTTTGCGCGCGGAGCCACCCGCATCCAAACGCTCAACTTCAAAGCTGCTATCCCCGATTTCACCGAAGCCATTCGCCTCGACCCGGAATACGCGGATGCCTATGAGTACCGGGGCATCAGCTACGCCTCTATCAACAAACCCACCGAGGCTCGGGCTGACTTGGAAAAAGCTACCCAACTCAATCCGAAAGCCGAGCAAAGCCTACGGCGCTACGTAGAGAAATAGGTTTACTTCCCAACCAGCAGCTTCAAATAGAAGCTCGGTTTGCGCAGCCGCTCGCGCATGTCTAGGTCCAGAAACATCATTGAGAGAGTTTCGGCGATGGTGGGGTTGTTGGCGGCCCGGTTGGCAATGAAATTGAACAGCCACGGGTAATCCAGCAACCGTTGCATAACACGGCTCAGGCGCAGTTCCTGCCCCAACCGGTTGTAGACGGCTTTATCATAGCCAGCCAGAAACTGCGAGGTGTATTCTTGCGCGGCCAAGGCCCGGCTGGCCCAGTCGGCTGCGTGCCGGCCTGATACCATGGCGTGGCTGATACCTTCGCCGCTGAATGGGTCGATGAGGGAGGCGGCGTCGCCGAGTAGCAGGTAATTAGGACCCGAAAGTTTACGGCGCTTCGAGCCAAGTGGCAACCCAAAGCCCCGCACGGGACCTAGGCGCTCAGCGTTGGCAAACCGGTCTTTTAGGGCCGGATGAGTAGCCAGCATGTCGGTGAGCTTCTCGCGCAGGTTTACTTTTTTCTTGGACACGGCCTCGGTGAGCATGCCCACCCCCACGTTGGCCTCACCATTGGGCAAGGGGAACACCCAGAGGTAGCCGGGCAAAAAGTCTTTGATGAAGTATAGTTCGATGAAGTTGTCGGGATGCAGGTTGCGCACGCCCCGGTAGTAGGCCCGTAGGCCGGCGCAATGGTGCGCTGGCTCCAGGGCATGCCCGCCAATTTGCCGCGCGAATGATGATTGCGCGCCGTTGGCTACCAGCAGTAGCCGCGTTAAAGCCACGGGCACGCCACTTGCGTCTTTTAGTAGCCACCGGCCGTCGGTCTGCTGCTCGTGCTGGCTGATGTCAGCCCCTTCGCGGAACTCGATTTCGGGGCGGCGGCGCACTTCCTCGATCAAGAAGTTGTCGAAGTCGATGCGCTTGCTAATGTGACCAGCGGCGTGGTCGGTGGCGGCGTTGTAGTTGGGTTTGAACGGCACCGCTAGTTTGCGCCCGTTGGGCGCATAGAAATCAATACCCCACGAGGGAAGCTGCACCGGTGTCGCCTCTAGGCGGGCAGGCAATAAAGCATCAATTCGACGCAACTCACTTAGCACTTTCCCGCTCAGCGCGTCGCCGCATACTTTGTCGCGGGGAAAAGTAGCACGGTCGAGGAGCAGGCAGGGCTGACCGGCGTTAGCAAGGTGCAAAGCCGCCGTAGCACCACCCGGTCCGGCACCCAGAATACAGATTTCGGTTTCGAGCATTAGGGCGAAGGTAGCGCCTCTTATGGCTGCTTGTTTACAACTCTATGCTTGTTTATGCTCATAAAGAAGTGCCGTACGTGCCTTCTGCTTGGGTGCAGCTTGAAGCAACACTGTCAGGAAACAGCAGCGTAGATTTGGCTACTGAATTTGTGTAGGTTGACGGCTGGCGGCAGTAAACAGGTAGAACATCCGCCATTTGACAGCTGCTTAACACCAAAAACTACCCACCAGAAACCTATCTTCGCCCCCATGACAAAATTGCTCGACGGAAAAGTGGCCCTGATTACGGGCGCATCCAAAGGAATCGGCCGCGCTATTGCGGTACATTTTGCCCAGCTTGGGGCGCAAGTGGCTTTCACCTACCTCTCTAGCGTAGAGAAAGGTCAACAGCTTGAACAAGAACTAGCTGCCCATGGCACCAAAGTAAAAGGATACCGCTCCGACGCCTCGGTGTATGCAGAAGCTGAAAAGCTGGTGGAGGACGTGCTGGCGGATTTCAGCAAGCTGGATATTCTGGTCAACAACGCCGGCATCACGCAGGACGGCCTGCTGATGCGCATGAGTGAGCAGCAGTGGGACCAAGTAATTGCGGTAAACCTGAAGTCGGTGTTCAACCTTACCAAAGCAGCTACCAAACCCATGATGCGCGCCAAAGCGGGCAGTATTATCAATATGACGTCGGTGGTGGGCATCAAAGGCAATGCTGGCCAGGCCAACTATGCCGCTTCCAAATCGGGCATCATTGGCTTCACTAAGTCGGTGGCGCTGGAGCTGGGCTCGCGCAATATTCGTTGCAACGCCATTGCGCCCGGCTTCATTGAAACCGAAATGACCGACGCCCTCGACCAGAAGCAAGTAGACGAGTGGCGCAAAGCCATTCCGCTGCGGCGAGGCGGCGCCCCCGAAGATGTGGCCAAAGCCACCGCCTTCCTCGCCTCCGACGATTCCAGCTACATCACCGGCCAAGTATTGCAGGTTGATGGTGGTATGCTGACCTAGGCAACTCCGTTGGTTGTATAAGCCGGATAACAACAGAAAGACCGTCATGCTTCCACAGCATGACGGTCTTTCTGCTGATGCCAACTATCTATTCCGTCAGCTTGAAGGCAGCGGTTTGCACGTCGCGGGAGTTGCCGCCGACGAATACTTGGAAGTCGCCGGGCTCGGACACGAACTTGAGGTCGGTGTTGTAGAACTTCAGGTCGTCGGGGGTCAGCTTGAAGGTGAGGGTGCGGCTCTCCCCTTTTTTCAGCATCACTTTCTGGAAGCCTTTCAACTCTTTCACGGGGCGCGAAATAGAACCGACCATGTCGCGGATGTAGAGCTGTGCTACTTCTTCGCCGTCGTAGTTGCCGGTGTTTTGCACGGTTACCTTCACGTCGAGGGTGGCATTGGGGCTTAGGGTGGTGGTGCTGAGTTCGGGCTTGCCGTAGGTGAAGGTGGTGTAGCTTAGGCCGTACCCAAACGGGTAGAGCGGGTCGTTGCTAAAGTCCATGTAGCGCGACTTGTACTTGTCGAGGGCCACGCCAGCATAAGGGCGGCCGGTGTTTTTGTGGTTATAGTAGAGGGGCACTTGGCCCACCGTTTGGGGGAAGGTAGCCGTGATTTTGCCGGAGGGGTTGTAGTTCCCGAACAGTACGTCGGCAATGGCGTTGCCGGCTTGGGAACCTGCAAACCAGGTTTCCAGGATGGCACCGGCGTTTTTGTCTTCCCAACTCAGCGTGAGTGGCCGGCCGTTCATCAGTACCAGCACCAGCGGCTTACCGGTTTTCTTGAGAGCTTTGAGTAACTCTAGTTGCTGGCCTGGCAGGCCAATATCGGCGCGGCTGGCAGCTTCGCCCGTCATGCCCTGCGACTCGCCTACTACAGCCACCACCACGTCGGCGCCTTGGGCGACTTGCACGGCTTCTTGAATCATGGCTTCGGGGGAGCGTTTGTCGATGTTTAGCTCGCCGCCGTGGGCATTGAGGCGGGCTATCATTTGCTCGTCGTCGGTGACGTTGGCGCCTTGGGCGTATACCACTTTCACGGCGTTGCCGGCCACGTTTTTCAGGCCCTGCTCCACCGAAACGGCTTGTTTCCAGTCGCCGGCGCCGCTCCAGTTGCCAATCATGTCGCGCTGGCGGTTGGCTAGCGGCCCGATCAGGGCAATAGTGCCCGACTTTTTGAGAGGTAGGGTGTTCTTATCGTTTTTGAGCAGTACCAAGCTCTTGCGGCTGATGTCGCGGGCATCGGCAATGAACTGCTTGTTCATCATGGTGGCCTTCGCACGCTTGTCGGTCACGGCGCGGTAGGGGTCTTTGAACAGGCCGAGGATGTACTTGGCTTCCAGCACGCGGCGGCAGGCCAGGTCAATCTGCTCTTGCTTCACCGTACCGTCTTTCAGGTTTTGAACGAGATTCTTCAGGAAGATTTCGCCCACCATGTCTTGGTCGATGCCCGCATTAAGGGCCAGGGCCGACACTTGCGCATCGTTGCCCATGCCGTGGGCCGTCATTTCGTTGATGGCGGTATAGTCGGTGGCCACGAAGCCTTTGAAGCCCCACTGCCCACGCAGCAGGTCGGTCATCAGCCACTTGTTGGCCGTGGCGGGGATGCCGTTGATGTCGTTGAACGAGCTCATGACCGAGCCCACGCCAGCGTCGATGGCGGCTTTGTAGGGCGGCAGGTACTCGTTGTACATGCGCACGAGGCTCATGTCGGTGGTGTTGTAGTCGCGGCCGGCTTCGGCGGCGCCGTAGAGGGCGAAGTGCTTGAGGCAGGCCATGACGCTGGTGGGCTTGCTCATGTCGGTGCCTTGGTAGCCGCGCACCATCACGCGGGCAATTTGGGCACCGAGGTACGGGTCTTCGCCCCCACCTTCCGCAATGCGGCCCCACCGTGGGTCGCGGGCAATGTCCACCATCGGCGAATACACCCAGTTGATGCCATCGGCCGCGGCTTCTTCGGCGGCAATGCGGGCGCTGCGCTCAATGGCCGTCAAATCCCAAGAAGAAGCTACGCCTAACGGAATCGGGAAGATGGTGCGGTGGCCGTGAATAACGTCGTAGCCGAAAATCAGCGGAATGTGCAGGCGCGATTCTTTTACGGCTAGCTCTTGCAGTTTGCGCGCCGCCACCGGCGTGTAGGTGTTGAGCACGGCGCCTACGTTGCCTTTCCGAATGTTGGCGTCCACATCCTTGCTCACCACCGGCCCCGTCACATCGAAGCCTACCGATACGAGGTTCAGCTGCCCGATTTTCTCTTCCAAAGTCATTTTCTGCATCAAGTCCGCAATGAACTTGTTCATCTTGGGGTCGTCGGCAGTAGCGGTGGTGGCAGTGGCAGTTGAGGTGGATTTTTGGGCTTGTAGCGGCGGAGTCAGCGCGAGGCCCAGCGAAAGCAACAAGGCAGTTCGGAAAGTACTTTTCATGTGGGAATGAAAGGGTGTGAGTAGGATGATAAAGTGAGTGAATGCGAAAGTAGATAGTTGTGCTCTATCTAGCGTCCGCTTATCGAAGTATCTCGCGTTGCTGTCAGACTGGTCCTGGTATGTTAAGTACAGTGTCCCGAAATCGAAGCATCTCGCTCGCAGCGTTATAAGTCGTTATAAGTGGTATTGTCATGCTGAGCGGAGTCGAATCAGCTCGCTCGAACCGTTGGGTTAGGTTAGTACCACAACCTCAGCACGCGAGATGCTTCGGCTGCGCTCAGCATGACGTTCTAGTTGTCTTGGCAATAGCAGCACGCCAGATGCTTTGACTACGCCTCCGGCTCTGCTCAGCATGATGGTCTGGTTGTATTGGCAACTCAGCATGCGAAATCAAGTAGGGTGGTCACTATGGCTAGGGCCTGCTGTGCGGCACGTCTACTCTCCTATTTCGCTGTCACGACGGGAATGCGGGAGGAAACGCCATTTTCGTTGATGGCTTCTATGGTGAAATAGTAGGGCTGGTCTTTGTCCATGCCTTTGAAATAGTAGTCGTTTTGGTCGTGTACCATGATGCAATTGTAGAGCTTATCGGGGCTGATGCCAACGTGGATATTGTAGGCATAGGCGTTGTCGGTGGGCGTCCATTTGAGCCAGGCGCTCCGCTTGTCTTTCTCGGTTCGGAGCACCACGAATCCTTTTACCGGCTCTGGCGTGGCGCCACTCCCCTTCCCAAAAACCCGTAGGCCACTGATGGCGAATTTGCCAGTGGGCATATGCACGTTTTCGAGTTTGAGGTAGCGGGTACGAACCGGCTCGGGTAGCTCGATGTAATCGTGGGGTACGTCGGTTTTGTTGGTGCTTTTATCAATTAGCACTTTCCACTTTTTGCCGTCCAGAGAGTGCCAGAGCCTATACTGATGATAGATATTCTGCTGCTTACCGAGAAACTGCGCATCTTGGTCGGCATAGTTTATTTGGATGGCGTGCACGGTGTTGAGGTTGCCCAAATCAGTTTGCAGATACTCCCCTTTGTTGCCCGTAGCCGCGCTCCAATAGGTCCGGATACTCTCATCGACAGCATAATTGGGTAAGTAGCCGCCCAACGTGGAAGAGACTTGTACCGGCTTCTGGTAGTTGAGCAGCATCCAGCCCGCGAAACGGCTTTTCAGGTGGTCTTCGGGGCCGGTAGGCAGGTAGTGCGGATAGTCGCCGAAGGTGGTGTTGGTGTAGAGTACCCCTTCTTTGTCGAAACCGGCGGGCCACAGGCCAAGCCGCCGCTCGAAGTTGTTTTTCACCGATACCACCATGGTAGACAGGTGCCACCAGTTGCCGTAAGTGTCTTGGAAGGTGTTGCCGTGGCCGGCCCCGCGGGCGAAGCCGCCGGGCTTGTAAGCAAACGGGTTATGGGGCTGCGGCTTGAAGGGTCCCAACGGCTTGTCGCTCACTTGCACGCCATCGGCATAGCCACTGAATTCGGTGCCGGGTGCGCCGTATTGCAAGTAATACTGATCCTTGTACTTGGTCATCCAGGCGCCTTCCATAAACGGATCAAGAAAGGTATTGTCGAGGTATTCGCCGAAACGCTGCCACCCGAACTGCTTGTCGTTCAAACCGAACATTTCTTTCCGCTCGCCAATTGGTTGGAAAGTTTTGCGGCTGATTTGCTGTCCGTAGAGCGGATACACGTTGCTACTCCCCCAATACAAGTACAACTTGCCGTCGGTATCCAGGAAAAAGTCAGGGTCCCAGGCGCCAATCTGGAACGGGTCGACGGCTGGTTTCCACTCGTTGGCTTTGGGATTGGTGCTCATCCAGATAGGAAAGTTCTTTTCTTGGGTAGAGCCGTACACCAGCAGCGTATCGCCGAGCACGAACACGGCAGGCGCGCACAAGTCATCGTAGACTTTGTGCTCAGGCCGCAGAAAGGAGCGCGAAATAAATTTCCAATTGTAGAGGTCCGGGCTGTGCCAGTAGCCCCATTGGTTGGTTGAAAACAAGTAGTACTCGCCCTTGTAGAGCGTAATAACCGGGTCGGCAGTGGCGCGGTGTTTACCTGCTTCAGCGAAGTTCGGAATGGGCGTATAGCCGTAGTCTAGGTTCAGCGGGTTGCAATACGTACGCTGACCAGGACTGGAAGTGGGTTGAGCCTGAACAGTTAAGCTCAGCGTCGCCGCGAAGAACAGAAGCAGTATTCTGAGCATAAATTGAACGGCTGATTGAAGGAAAAACGCGTGCGCGGAGCCGAAACACCTGGCATGCTGACGCGGGAGTAACGATTATCACCCCGGCGCGACGCTTCGACAAGCGGATGCCGGATAGGACGGTCTTTCGCTATTTATTATTTCAAAAGCTTCCTTGAGAAGAGCTATTTCTTGATCTGCGGGCTTTCGAAACCGAGCTTGGTGAGGCCGCGCTGCACGTCGGGGCTGCTCATGAACAGCTTCCAGAGCAGGCCGGTCCGGTGGTTTTCTATCATGCCCACAATGGGTCCCTGGTCGATGGCGAGGTGCGACTTGGCGTACCAGTTGTGGTGCTCACTGAAGCCATCGACGAAGCCGTACTCACTCCAAATATTGTCGCCGAGGTCGTTGTAGAAGTGCTTAAGGGCGGCCATCGACTCGGCGGGCGCGTAGGGCATGGCCGAAAGGGCAGCAGTGGGCGAAATCACGCCGAGGTCCTCGGAAGGCGAATGTGCGGCGTACCCTTTGTAGCTGTCGGAGGCGGTAAGGCCCCAGCTGTTGGGGCCGTAGCCTTTGTACTTCTTGGGGTTGTCGACGCAGTAGGCGTAATTGATGCGGGTATGCGCCTGGTTTTGCTGCATGTAGTCGGCGTACTGGTCTTTTAGGCCGCGGGGGTCGAGGCCGAGGAAGGTGTAGTGCGAGAAGAACAGCGGGCCGCCGTAGTCGAAGCCCAAGGGCAGCTTGGTTTTGTAGAACTCCTTGCCGTTGCGGAAGTAGTCGCCAGTAGCCCAGCCTTGGTCATACACCTTTTTGTCGATGGCGTATTTGGGCGAGGACGCGGCCAGCACGTAGGTAATCAGGCACTCGTTCCAACCATGAATCTGGTGGTTCATGCTCCAGCCGTTGTTGGGGCTCCAGTGCCAGTAGAGCACGTTTTGGCCGCCTTGCGTGTGCCAGTTCCACTCCACCCCTTCCCACATCCACAGAATGTGGTTGCGCAATTCTTGCTCGGTTTTGGTTTCCTGCGTGAAGTATTGTCGGGCACAAATCAGGCCTTCAAACAGAAACGAGGTTTCTACTAAGTCTCCCCCATCATCCTTCTGGCTGAACCGGATAACCTTGCCAGTTTCCCCGTTCAGCCAGTGCGAAAACACCCCATGAAACGAATCTGCCTTTTCTAGAAACTTCACGATTTTCAGGATGCGCGTAGCGGCCTGCTCCCGCGTAATCCACTTGCGGTCCGCGGCCACGATGATGGCCATAATGCCGAAGCCCGTGCCACCCGTCGTTACTACCTCGTTGCCATACTCGTAGGCCACGTTGCTCCGCTCGCGCGCCATGCCCGATACGGGGTGCCCAAAGTCCCAGAAGTAGCGAAACGTCTGGCGCTGCACTTGGTCGAGGAGTTGCTCGTCGGTTAGGTTGCGGGGCCGCTGCCGCGGGTCGAACTTGGTGGTAGCTGCTTTTTTTGGCGCTGGCTTTTGCTGCGCGCAAAGCAAGCCTGGCAGTAACAGGCACAGCAGTACAAGGAGTTTGGTAGTCATAGCATCCGGTTGACCTCACCCCCTAGCCCCCTCTCCTCGGGAGAGGGGGAACTAACTGCTAGTTTAGCCAGCTCTAGTTTCAGGGGAATGTTGGCAGTTAAATTTTTAGAGCTAAAAAGCTAGTTCCCCTCTCCTTAGGGAGAGGGGGCTTGGGGGTGAGGTGCCCCTCGCCGCTTAGTACCCGGGGTTCTGAGTAAGCTGTCCGCCGCTGAGGTCAATTTGGGCTTGCGGGATGGGGTAGATTTCGTTTTTGCCTTTCGTGAAGGTTTTGCCTTGGGCCGCGAAAATTGGAACGATGCGGCCGGGCTGCACACTTTCCTGGCGTACCAGGTCAAAGAACCGGTCTTGTTCCAGAGCTAACTCCACCCGCCGCTCCCGCCAGATTTGCGCGAGCGTGGGCGAAGTGATGCTCGGTAGGCCGGCACGAGTGCGCACCAGGTTCAGGCTGGTAGCGGCGGCTCCGGTGTTACCGATTTGCAAAGCCGCTTCGGCGTTGATGAGCAGCACATCGGCGTAGCGCAGGATCCGGACGTTCTTGGGCAGGTAGTCGTTGTTGCCGCAGTTGGCTTCGCGGGTGCGGCTGTGGTAGGCTTTGTAGCTGTAGCGCAAGCCTTCCACTGAGTCCTTGCTCGGGATGCGGAATCCGTCCCAAAGCACCGTGCCCGTGGAACGCTGACCAGCCGGAGCAGTAGGATTGATGAAAATGATAGAGCCGGCCCGGCGCACGTCGTTGGGTTCGTAGGCATTAGCCAAATCTTGCGTGGGCGTGTTGAAGCCAAAGCCTAAATCGGCCCACCCGCCGCGGCCGCCGGAGCGCGGACCCTGGCACACGGTGTAAATGCTGACCGCCGAGTTGTTGCAGGCGGCGTTAACGCCCGTCTGTATCTCGAAGATAGATTCCGAGCTGTTGGCGCCCGGTGTGCGCCATACGTCGGCGTAGTTCGGGTACAGCGCGTAGGCTCCCGAACGGCCCTGGATAATCTCGTTGGTCAGGGCGTAGGCCTGCTGGTAGTTTTTCTGATACAAGTACACCTTGGCCAGCATGGCTTGCGCGGCGGCTTTGGTGGTCCGGCCCGTTTGAGCGGTTGATTTAGGCGCTAGATTATCCGCTGCAAATTGCAAGTCACTCACAATGAACTGATATATCTCCTCGGCAGTGGCTCGGCGCTGAAACTCCGGGTTGTTGATTTCCGAAGTAGCCGGCACCCGGTCGAGTAACGGCACACCCCCGTAAAGCCGCACCAAATTGAAGTAGAAGTACGCGCGCAAAAAGCGTACTTCTCCGAGCAACTGATTTTTGGTGGCCTCCGGGGCGGGACTCAGCGGAATCTTGTCGAGGGCCTGATTGGCGCGCGATATAGCCTGAAAGTGCCCGTTCCAAACGTTGTTGATAACGCTGTTGGTGGAAGTCAGCGTGAAGTTGTCGACGGCGGCGGCGTCGGCATAGTCGTTGGGAGTACTGCCTTTGTCGGTGTCGTCGGAGGCAATATCGGTCAGGATGATGAACTGAAAGCTGTGCACATCGGGGCCGAAACCGCCCAGGTACAGCACGTTGTACACGCCGTCCACCAGCTTTTGGGCGGCGGCGGGGTCGGTCCGAATGGCGTCTTCGCTGAGTTGGCCCTGCGGCGCCACGTCGAGGTAGTCGTTGCAACTGCTAAACAGCGCCAACGTGAGTGCTAAAGCCGCCGTGCCGGTACGGCGCGAGAAAGAAGTGGGAAGTTGGAAAGACATCGGCGTAGCTTATTTGAAGTTGACATTCAGCCCGAGCGTAATCACGCGGCTAATGGGATAGGAAGTGGCTTCGATACCCGAATCGAGCGGACCACCCGCCAGCTCCGGCGTGAAGCCGCTGTAGTTGGTGATGGTGAACAGGTTTTGGGCCGAGGCAAACACCCGCAACGAACTCAACCGGAACCGCTCCAGCGCCGTGCCCGGCACCGTGTAGCCCACTACCAAGTTGGTTAGCCGCATAAAGTCGCCGGACTCCAGGAAATACGTGGAGTTGGGCAGGCTGCTCGGAATGGACCGTGGGTTGGTATTGGAGGGGTTGGTGGCCGTCCACCGGTCGTTGGCGAAGTCGGCTTCCACGTTGTCGGTGCCGGTGGTGCGCAACTGCTTCTTGGCGTTATAGACCTTGTTGTTGAGGTTGCCCGACAACACAAACGAAAAGTCCACGTTGCGGTAGTTGAGCCCGCCATTGATGCCGTAGTACACCGGCGGCTGGTACGAACCAAAGTAGCGGCGGTCCAGCAAGTCAATTACCCCGTTGCCGTCGGTGTCGGCGTACTTCAAGTCGCCTACCTGTGGCGTACCGAAGGTAGAGCGAGGCGAATTAGCAATTTCGTCGGCCGTTTGATACACGCCAATGGCTTCGAGCAGATAGAAGCTACCGGCCGCCACGCCGTTGTCGGAGCGGGTCACAAGGTTGGTGCCGCCAAACAGGGCCTGCCCGCCGTTCAGGTTGGCAATGCGGTTTTTGTTGAAGGTGGCATTCGCCCCAAAGTTGTAACTCCAGTCGGCGCTGCCCCCAATGCTGGAACGCCAGTTCAAACCTGCCTCAATGCCCTTGTTGGTGATGTCGGCGGCGTTGGTGATGTACTGGTTGTCGGGGTCACCGAGAATGCCCGGGATGGTCACCGGAATAAGCGCGTCGGAAGTGGTCTTGTCGTAGTACGTCAACTCGCCGGTCAGACGGTTATCGAGCAAGCCAAATTCCACGGCCAAATCGTACTCCGTTGTGGTTTCCCACCGCACATCTCGGTCCTTGAGCTGCGTGATGGTCGCGCCAAGCACCGGCTGCCCATTGATGACGTAGGGAATGTTGGAATTGGCCGTCACGACGTACGAGTTGGCTGGAATCTGGTCGTTGCCGAGCTGGCCGAAACTGGCGCGCAGCTTCAGGAAGTTCAGCACGCTGTTGTCTTGCAGAAAAGCCTCATCAGAAACCACCCACCCTAATCCGACTGAAGGGAAAAAGCCATTGCGCCGGTCCTGGTTGAACTTAGACGTTGCGTCGCGGCGCAGGTTGGTCGTGAACAGGTACCGATCCTTGAACGCATAGTTGACGCGTCCCAAAAACGAGATGCGACGGTCCTTGGCTGGCAAAAACGGGTCGGGGTCGAGCGGATCGACGAAGCCGTTGACGGCCGTGTTCGGGTCGCCGGCGTTCAAGTACCACTGGTTGGGGTCGGCGGGCACATCCCGACGCGAAGCCGAGAAGGGCGTGAACTGGCCTTCTTCCACCACCTGCCCAACCAACACGGTCAGGTTGTGCTGGTCGTTGAAGGTCTTTTGGAACGTGGCCGTGTTTTCCCACAAGTAGCGGTACCGGTCCTCTTTCGTGATGGTGAGGTTGCTGCGCTGGTTGCGCTGGTTGCCGCCGGTGGTCAGGAAGGTGTTCTGATCGTTGAGGTACTGGTAGTCGTACACGCGGCGGTTCAGCGCGTTCAAGTCCACATTGATGGCCGAACGGAACGTCAACCACGTGACGGGTTTCACATCAATGCCCACGTTGCCTTGCAAGCGGTTTTCGATCAGCTTGTTGTTGTTCTGCTCGATATCGAGCACCGGGTTGCCTACGTTGCCGAACGCCGAGGTGTTGCCGTACAAGTTGCCCACTTTCGAGGGGATGATGGGCGCCGCCCGGTAGGCATTGCCGTAAGCCGTGGCGATGTTCACGTCGCGCGCATCAGCGTGGCTAAACGAGGCCTGCGAGCTAATTGTGACTTTATCTGACAAGTCGAATGCCGTGTTGGAACGGACGGTTAGGCGCTGAAACTTGTTGTTGATGACGATGCCATCGTCCTGCAGCAAGTTGCCCGAGAAGTAGTAGCGCACATTCTCACTGGCCCCGGATACGGCCAGATTGTGGTTCTGGTAGGTGCTGCGGCGCAGAATCTCGTCGTACCAATCGGTAGAGCCCGAGAAGTCGGGAATGGTCGTGGTCGGCGACGTGTCGCGCAGGTAGTTCACGTACTGGTTGGCGTCGGCCATGTCCACGAGGCGGGCGGCTTGCTTGAAGCCGCCGGTGGCGCTGTAGCTTAGTACTGGCTTGCCGAGCTTGCCTTTCTTGGTGGTGATGATGATAACACCATTGGCCCCGCGCACCCCGTAAATAGCGGCCGCCGAAGCATCTTTCAGCACGTCGATGGTTTCGATGTCGGCGTTGCTTAGGTTGCGGATGTCGGTGGTTTGCACTCCGTCCACTACATAGAGCGGATTGGCGCCGGCCAGCAAAGTACCCGTACCCCGGATGCGCACCGTGGGCTGCGAATTAGGCGCGCCGTTGGTGGTGATTTGCACGCCCGCTATTTTGCCCTGCAAGGCTTGCGTGGGCGTTTGCACCGGCTGATTCACAATTTCGTCGCCTTCCACGCGAGCAACGGCCCCGGTTACGTCGCGCCGGCTTTGCGTGCCGTAGCCCACTACCACCACTTCACTGAGCGCCTTGGTATCGGGGGCCATAGTCACATCGACGGTGGTGCGGCCACCCACGGCCACTTCCTGCGCGGTATAGCCCACAAACGAAAACACCAGGGTGGCATTGTCGGGGGCGGTGAGGGTAAAAGTGCCGTCGGGGCCGGTTTGGGTGCCGTTGGAAGTGCCTTTCACTACCACGTTCACGCCGGGCAAGCCCGAGCCGGTTTCGTCGAGCACCCGGCCGGTCACGTTGATGTCTGCGGTAGTCAACGGCTTGAGAATGATGTCGTCTTCTACGGCCTCGTACTTGATGTGCAGTGGGTCGAGCAGTTTGTGCAGCACCTCGGCCAGCGGCTCATCGGTGGCCGTTATCGACACGCGCCGGCTAGCGCCAATCAGCTGCTTGCTGTACTGAAACCGCACATCCGATTGGCTTTCAATCTTGTTCAGCACCGCGTACATAGGCTGGTTGCGGGTTTGCAGCGTAATGGGCTGCTCCAAGAAATCTTGGGCCTTGGAAGGGTGCGGCGAAGCCAAACTAACGGTGCTCAGCAGCGTGATGCCGAGCGTTTGGGCGAACACCACGCGCCGCAGGAAGCGGCCGGAAGGGGAATGGGGTAATAAGGGAATCATGCGAAAGTGGGAATTGAGTGGGGTCTCATGCCGAGACAAGAATTTTCGCGGTCTGCAACACTCACCACCCGAAATGGCGGCGGCACTAGCAGAAGGTGGCAGGCAGGGCGGCTATCTACATCATAGGCAGGTCCGAGGAATGAGGTGGCGAACGGGCTAGCTACCTTGGCAGCCGGGTCCGTGAAACAGGATTTGTGCATTCACTTCTTCGTATGTGGCGCCTAGCGTTTTGCAGAGCACATCGAGCTTGCCGTACAGCGACTTATTACGCAGTGCCAACGTTACGGTACAGTTAGCCAACGCCTTGCTGTCGAACACGATGTGCACGCCGTAAGCTTGTTCGAGCGCCGTCAGCACTTCCGGCACCGGCCGGTCGTCGAACACAAACGACTGCGACTTCAACTGTACCGGTTGGGCCACCAATTCGCGCTGTAGTTGCTGGCGCTCAGGCGAGTATACCGCCTGCTGATTGGGCAGCACCACAATGGCAGCCGGCAGGGCTTTGCTGACAGATGCATTCGCTACCACGCGCGGACTCACGCGGACCCGTCCGGTTTTCACTTCCACTACCGCCTTTTTTTGCCCTTGGTAGGCTTGCACTGTGAAGCTAGTTCCGAGCACGGTGGTTAGCATTTGGGCGGTATATACTTGGAATGGACGCGTGGTATCCCGCTGCACCTTGAAAAAGGCTTTGCCCACCAAATACACTGGCCGCTGTTTGGCCCCAAACGTGCGCGGGTACTTCAATTGGCTACCCGGCGAAAGCTGCACCCGGCTGCTGTCGGGCAATGTGATACCAACCACCTGCTGGCCGGTGTTGGGATACACCACCCACTGCACTGCCGCCGTTGTGGGGCCAGCTACTTTCGGTTTGGCAGCCGGCCAGAATTGTTGGGCTCCTAGCCCTAAGCCTAGTGCCAGTACGGCTGCCGCGGCCCATCGCGCAGCGGGCGCCGCCAGCCACGACCGGTCTTCGGGGTTATCCTCCTCGGTAGCTATAGTTTGTTCCGCAATCCGATTCCAGAGGTTCAGCCGAACCGTTTCCTGTTCTTCTGGCGTCAACTGTAATTCTCGCTCGTTGCCTAGTGCCTGATACCAGTTTTCCACCAAGCGCTTTTCTTCCGCAGTGCATGTTCCCTGCTGATATCGTTCTAGTATATCCCGTAAATCTGTCTGATCCATATAGTAGCGTATAGGTTATTGAAATGACAGAATGGGGCTTCCTCCCTATAGTCGGCCAACTGTGCGTCATCCCTAGCCTACTGTGAAAATATTTCGCAAAAAAGCCCAACTACCAGATGGCAGTTGAGCTTCAGAGCTTTCAAAATCAGCGTGCTAGAGTAGCAGGTGCTACCAGAGATACACGAGCACCAGGGCAATAAAATCGCGCAAACTAACGCGGAGCAGCTTGAGCGCGCGCGTCAGGTGGTACTCCACAGTTTTGCGGGAGAGGTTGAGGTGGCCGGCTATTTCGGGCACGGTTTGGTGCTCGAACCGGCTCATTAGAAACACTTGCCGCGTGTGTTCTGGCAGTTGCGTCAAGCTCGCTTCCAAAGCCCCCGTTAAGTCGTGGGCGGCTATGGTGTCTTCGGTGCTGTGGTCGGGCTTCGGGAGATGGGTGCGGCTGTAGTGCAGGTAGCCGGTTTCGGAGAGGCGCAACTTGATACTATCGATGATGCGGTAGCGGACGGCTGTGAACAGGTAGCTTTTAAGGTGCTGAATGTGGTTGGTCTGGCGCTTGTGCCAGAGCGCCGTAAACACGTCTTGCACCACTTCTTCGGCGGCTTCCCGCGAATTGAGCTTGCGGTACGCCGTTTCCAGCAACTGATACCAATATCGCTCGTACACTTCGGCAAAGGCCCGCGCGTCGCCCTCACTCATGGCGCGTACCAGAGCTTGATCGTCCCACGCGCTGCGGGGCACAAGCAGCCTCACCTTTAGCCGCGGCGCGCGTGCCATAGGAAGGGACTACTTAACAAACAACATCCATCAACGATTAGGGGCATGTCCTGCAGGCAACAAAGGTGGGTGGAGAGCCTAGACAAATAAATCGGATGCCAACTTCAACGACCCTCCCGCGCCCAAGATCTGTCAGGGGGGTACTACAGCGCACTTTTCAGTGATTGAATATAAAAACAACCGGCAAATGCTCTATACGCTGCTCAGCTTAAGACGGATACACATTTAGCGGTGTAGCCGACTTCCATTGGATACTCACCGAAAAGACATCTTTCTACGTCGGGCCGGGGTACCTTTGCAGCAGCTTTCACCGGAAAGCTACCTTTTTTGAACAACAACAAATTCTATGGGGTTGTCAGGCTTCGGTCGAAAAGACCCGGTGCTCACCTCCTATCCGTCGCGCAACTCGAAGCGCAGCCAAGCTTTTCATGAAATCAAAACTCGCACTGATTCCCCTCACATTGGGCGGGTTCGGCATTGGCATGACGGAATTCGTCATGATGGGCATTCTGCCCGATATAGCAAGCGCCATGCGCATCACCATCCCCGAGGCGGGGCACTTCATCTCGGCGTATGCGCTTGGGGTCGTAGTGGGTGCGCCGTTGTTGGTGGCCCTCACGGGCAAGCTTCCGCCCAAAAAGATTCTGGCCTTGCTGATGGGTATGTTTGCCATTGGTAATGCGCTGTCGTTGTTGGCTCCCAACTACGAAATCATGCTTCTGACCCGGTTTATTTCCGGCTTGCCGCACGGCGCTTTCTTTGGAGTGGGCGCGGTAGTAGCGGGCCGTTTGGCCGAGCCGGGCAAGGAGGCGCAGGCTATATCCATCATGTTTGCGGGCCTCACCATTGCCAACATCATTGGAGTGCCAATTGGCACTTATTTGGGCCATACCTACAGCTGGCGAATTCCCTTCGTGCTGATTGTGGTAGTGGCGCTGCTGACGGTGCTGAGCGTGTGGCGCTGGTTGCCTAATCTGTCGGCCAAGCAAAGCAACTTGCGGCAAGAGTTTCAAGCCTTCACCCACTTGGAACCCTGGATGATAATTGGCATCACCATCCTTGGCAATGGGGGCTTTTTTGCGTGGTTCAGCTACATCGTACCGCTGTTTACGGAGGTGTCGGGGTTCAGCAACAACGCCGTTACCTTTCTAATGGTGTTGGCGGGCGTGGGCATGGCCCTCGGCAACATACTAGGCGGTTGGCTCACCGACCGTATGTCGCCCCTCCGGGCTACTACGTGGCTGCTGCTGGCCATGGCTACTTCCCTGCTGCTCATTCCCTTTGCGGCGCATTATCAGATTCCCACTATCATGATAACCATGCTCACGGGTGCCTTGGCTTTCTCGACGGCAGCCCCCATTCAAATGCTGATGATACGGTCGGCCAAAGGCTCCGAGATGCTGGCTTCCTCGCTAAGTCAATCAGGTTTCAATACCGGCAACGCGCTAGGCGCTTACTTAGGGGGCTTGCCTATTGCGGCTGGCTTGGGCTATACCTCGCCCGAATGGGTGGGCGCGGCGCTGGTTGCAGGCGGCATCCTGTTTTGCGTGGCCTTGGTTGCCCAGCGGCGCAAAAAAGTTGAACTTGAGTTGGCGTTGCGGTAGCTCGTATTCAACGTTTGGGGTGCTTGTAGCGAAGCTTCTATCTTGCATTGCGGCTCCACTTGCTCGGGCTGATGCCTAACCATGAAGCTTAAGTTTCTACTGTTCCTGCTACTTCCGTTGCTTTTGTACGGATTCCTCTACTTCTATGTGCCATATAGACAGCGCAAATTAATAATAGAGCGAGTCTTCGGCTCCCAGCAAGCTCGCCTCGCCGAAACAGAGGTAACACGTATTGCACCCAAGCTCCACAACGGCGACCTAATTTTCCAGACGTCCACCTCCTCCCAAAGTCAGGCCATTCAACTTGCCACGCATTCGCCCTACAGTCACTGTGGCATCCTGTTCAAACGCGGTAAGGAGTGGCGCGTATTTGAGGCCGTGCAGCCCGTCAGTGAAACCTCCCTAGCTCACTGGACAGCCCGAGGAAAAGGCGGCCAATTTGTAGTAAAGCGCCTCCGCGACGCTGAAACCGTGCTTACCCCCGCTGCCCTACAACGCTTGCAAGTTGCTGGCGAGCAGTATCGCGGTAAAAGCTACGACCTCTACTTCGGTTGGTCCGACGACCGAATCTACTGCTCTGAGCTGCTTTGGAAGATGTACCAGCAAGCCACCGGCCGCGAAATTGGTGAACTTCAAACGCTCCGTGAATTTGACCTCAGCCACCCCGCCGTGCAAGCCAAGCTGAAGGAACGCTACGGCAACCGGATCCCGCTAACCGAAAAGGTGATTTCCCCAGTGCGCATGTTCGAGAGCAAGGAGCTAGTGGAGGTGCGGTAAAGCCAACGGCTTACCGGGCGCAACAACCTTACTGCAAGCCGAACAGTATGCTCTATTCTACGCTGCTAGGCCCGATTGTCGTGCTTCCGTGCTAGCCTAGCCGCGCCCCACCCTACCCCCACCGTCCTGATGGCAACAGAGCAAACTCCAGCGTACACAAGTGCTTCTTCGGGGCCTACTACTATTGTGCTGGCAGGGGCCAGCGGTGAACTTGGGCTTCAAATTGCGCTGTCGTTGTTGGAGCGGGGGGCCTATGTACGGGCGCTCATTCGCCGGGGCAGCACCAACCCTCAGATTGCCACCCTCCGCGAGCAAGGAGCCACGGTAGTAGAGGTTGATTTCGCGAACAGTAAGGAGCTTACAGAAGCCTGCGTGGGCGCGGCCTGCGTGGTGTCGGCGTTGTCTGGGCTGCGCGACGTGATTGTGGACACCCAAGCCCGGCTGCTGGACGCGGCCGTTGCAGCGGGCGTGCCACGCTTTATTCCGTCTGACTACTCGATAGACTATACCAAGCTCCCGTACGGCTCCAACCGCAACCTAGACCTGCGCCGGGAGTTCCAGGAACGGCTCGACAAAGCCCCCATTGCCGCTACCTCGGTGCTCAACGGTATGTTCACGGACTTGCTGACCGGGCAAGCCCCGGTGGTGCTGTTTAAATTGCACCGAGTGGCGTACTGGGGCAATGCAGACCAGCCCCTCGACTTTACTACGCTGGCAGACACGGCCGCCTTTACGGCCGCCGCCGCCCTCGATCCTACCACGCCACGTTTTCTGCGCGTGGCCGGCGAAGTGGCTACTATCCGGGGAGTGCAGGCCGCAGCCAGCGCCGCTACCGGCAAAAAGTTTGGTTTGCTGTGGGCAGGTGGCTTGGGTGTGCTTGGTACCATGATCAAGGTAACCAGGGCGCTCATGCCGACCTCTGATGAGGTGTTTCCGCCGTGGCAGGGCATGCAGTACCTCCACAACATGTTCAGCGGCCTGCCCAAGCTCGCTCCGCTTGATAATGCCCGCTATCCAGAAATCCGGTGGACTTCCGTGCGAGAGGTACTCAAAAGCCGCAACGAGTAAACAGAGCCTGGCAATGGGTTCTGGGGCCGCTTAGCTGATGCATACGTAGTAGGTAGGTGGGCTGTGGCTGTGAGCCACGATGCCTTTGCAAGAACTGACTTGGTGAGTCTGCACACCTAGGCAATACGCCTGGGTGGAGGATTGGCGTGCGCTTAGCTGGCTTTTCGAGGGAAGACAGGAGACTACAAGATTTGGGGTATTTAGAGCGGCGCTACTATCACAATCGATGCCGGCCGACTATCACAAACGGTTCCGGATTTTATCAAGCAACTGGCTTCTCTTCAATTTATTATAGCCCTGCTAGAAAAAATATATTTAGTCAGCGGATGTCGCATGTACCCGGCATCTCACGCCCTTTTTCCATCATTCCCACCAAACAACCTTTACTATGCTTCGACATAGACTTCGTTTTTTACTTGTTCCTTTCTCTTTCCTCGCCTTAGAGCTACAAGCCCAAAACGCCCCCGTAGTACAGCAAGCGGAAACCGGCACCGTAGGCGCAGATTGGACCACCCCCACTCAGACGGGCGTGCAGTACGTGACGGTAGTGCCCACCGCCATGATCAACTCCAACAATCCAGGAACGGCGGCCCGCATCATCACCTATTCCGTTACGTTCCCCGGCCCTGGTAGCTACGATCTGTACGCCCGCATTCGGGTGGGCACCGGAGCCGCCAACGACGACAGCTTCTACTACGGCAATGGGTTCGGCACCAAAACGGCCACCGACGACACCAACTGGATTACCGCCAATCAGCTCAGCGGCGTGGGCTACACCAACGCCACCGAAGTGGTAGGCAATGCCGGTGGAGGCCAGCAGCAGGTGTGGAAGTGGCTGAACCTGTCAACTTTCAACGGTGGAGAAGCCCCTGTTGCCTTCACGGTAACAGCAGGCAACCTCACCCAAACGTTCCAGGTTGGTGCCCGCGAAGACGGACTGGATATCGATAAGTTTGTGTTTGGCACTACCGGGCTGTATTTCACGGTAGCCAATTTGGACGCCGGGGCGCAGGGTTCTAGCACCCCGCCAACTGTATTCACGCCTACTGGCTTGCCTATGGCTACCGGTAAGCCGAAGTTCCTGGGTGGGGTGCACAGCGTTCCGCAAAAGCCGTTTTTCAACAACTATTTCAATCAGGTGACGCCTGAAAATGCAGGCAAGTGGGGCAGCGTAGAAAGCACCCGCAACGTGATGAACTGGGCCGAGTTGGATTCAGCCTATGCGCTGGCGCAGAGCAAGGGCTATTCATTTAAGCTGCACACGCTTATTTGGGGTGCCCAGCAGCCTATCTGGATTGAGACGTTGCCAGCAGCTGAGCAGCTGGCAGAAATCAACGAGTGGTTTGCGGCCGTAGCCCAGCGCTACCCCAATATCACGCAGATTGAGGTGGTGAACGAACCTACCAACGACCTGCCCCTCAATGGCTCAACTGGCAACAACGGACCCAATACGCCGGGCAGCGGCGCTGGCAACTACTACAATGCGCTGGGCGGGGCCGGCACTACGGGCTGGGACTGGGTGATTACCTCGTTTGAATTGGCTCGCCGGTACTTCCCCAATGCGCAGCTCATGATCAATGACTATGGGGTTATGAGTTCTATGACTAGTGCTCAGCGGTACTTGGGCATCGTCAACTTGCTGGTAGCTCGCAACCTAGTTGATGGTGTAGGGATCCAGGGGCATGCCTTTGAAACCCGCAACGTTTCGGCGGCTAACTTGGCGGCCAACCTCGCTTTGCTCGCTACGGCCGGCAAGCCGCTGTACATCACCGAGCTGGACATTGATGGTGTGAACTCGGCCATGCCACCGCAGCTCGACGACGCCATCCAACTGGCCGAATACCAGCGCGTTTTCCCTGCACTTTGGGAGCATCCAGCAGTGCGTGGCATTACACTTTGGGGGTACCGGCCTGGTCACTGGCGCACCACCCAGGGTGCCTACATAGCCAACGGCGACAACACAGAACGCCCGGCGCTGGTGTGGTTGAAGAACTACGTGCGCACCACCGTGCTGAGCACCAAGAGCAACCAGAATGCAGCTCTCACCCTCTCCCCTAACCCAGCGGCCGGTGGCCACTTTGTACTGCAAGGGCTAGAGAAAGCCCAAACTGTTCGGGTGCTTGACTTGAACGGCCGGTTGGTGAAAGAAGTGAAAGGCGCCAACCAGACAACTGTGGACGTTTCGCTACAAGTAACCCCAGGGTTGTACGTGGTACAGGTGCAGGATGCGTATGGAGTAACCTCCCGCAAACTAGTAGTAGAGTAGCCAAACGCGCCAAACCGCACGAGGACCTCGCACAACCAACCACTACAAAGAAAAGGGCCGCGTCACTGACGCGGCCCTTTTCTTTGTGGGCAACTACCCACACGCAGCAGTAGGCCACTGCCTACCTGTCCTGCCGTACGAAGGGCCTTGCCCTGACGAACAGTAGCCGTTGAAACGACTTGTTCTGACGTAGCAAGGCCCTTCGTACGATTGTAGTACTAAGTAGCGCGTTGTCGGCAAGTGTTACCACTGACCCACGCTGCCTTTCTCGTTTTTAGGGTTGGTCGAAGCGCCCGAGGCACTTTCCGGCGGACCGAGGTAGCTCGGCTTGACACCGCCGAGGTCGACTACCAGCTTTTCCAGCACCACGCCGGGGTCTACGCGCCAAAATTTGAGCACGTGCGTGCCGGGCTTGGCCACTGTGTGCTTGGATTCTTTGATAAGAATGCTTTCAGCCACCGCCTTTTCCCACGGCCGGTTGCCATTGTCGGCCACCAAGCCGGTGTGCAGGTTAACGATTTGCGGGGCTTCGTCGTCGAACGATACGGCGTAGCGCAAGCCTTGGCCACCAGTGAAATTCAGCGTGGGAGCCAGATAAGCCTTCACCGTTACGGGGCCGCTACCAGTCAGTTCCACGCGGTATTGCAGGTGCGGGCTGCTGGCTGCTGGCATCTGACTTGCCGCTGTGGTAGGCAACGTGGTAACACCCGAGAGCGTGCGGCCCAAGTCCGGAATGGTTTGCCATTTCACGCTGCCGCCGTGTACCGCCTTGCTGTAATGCTCGGCTTCAATGGAAACATAGCCGTCGTTTTCCTGGAATCCTGCGCCAGCCGCAGCTTTCGTCTGTGGCTTCGAGGGTGGAGTAGCTTGCGTTGCAGGGGCGACAGTGGTAGCCTGGGCGCTAGTTTGGACGGCCGGCATAGCGTTCTTTTCAGGCTGCTGCCAGTACGTGTAGCCGATGTGAGTTTGGTCCATCATGTGGTTCCACTTGCCGCCGGCCAGGGCGTGATACCGGTTAGTGATTTCCGCGTCTTTGGCGTACAGGCCCTTGGCTTTCTCGGCCAACTCGTTGGTGTTAGCCTGCCCGTTTTTGGCGGCTTCTCGGTTCAGAGCCACGGTGTAATACAACTCATTCAGGTTGGCGCAAGCCTGCACCGGGTGCAGCACCAGCTGGTAGTAGGCGTCGCGGTACTCGGTGGGCAGTTGCTGGTTGATTTGCTCGGCTTGGGTCAGGAGGCGGTTGTAGTCGGCCACCACCGTTTCCCACTCGCGGTAGTTGGTTAGGCTATAGGTGTCGGCGTTGAGCAGTTCGGGCTTGCGACGGGCGTTGTACTTGGCATACTTAGCCAGAATATCAGCAATACCGGTGGCGTATTTAGCACCAAACTGCTTGGCGGCCCACTCCCGGCTGTAGTCGTCTACTTGGTCGGCGCTGATTTTGTCGGGGTTCCAGGCGTAGTCGAGGAAGAAGCTGATGGGAAACTCCATGGGCTTCAAGTCACCCACGTTCACAATCCAAATTTGGTTGGCGCCGTACTCGTGGGCCAAATGCATTTGCTCCCAGATGCGCGGCAGCGGGTTGGTGTTGAGCCACTTGTAGTTGCGGGGGCCACCCACATAGTCGAAGTGGTAGTAGATACCGTAGCCACCGGCTCGGGGCTTCTCCCCTATTTTTGGCAGCTTACGGATGTTGCCCCAGTTGTCGTCGCAGAGCAGCAGCGTCACGTCGTCGGGTACGCGCATGCCTTTGTCGTAGTAGTCCTGCACTTCCTTGTAGAGCGCCCAGAGCTGCGGGGTTTGCTCGGCGGGCTTACCGGTTTCTTCGGCAATAATTTTCCGCTGGTCGGCCACTATTTTTTCCAGCAGCGCAATGTTGCTGTCTTCGCTCATAGGTTCGTCGCCGTCGCCGCGCATGCCTATGCTCACAATGTTTTCGCGGGTACCCATGCGCTTCATACCGCCGCGCCAAAACTCCTGCAGGGTGGTGGCGTTGGTTTGGTAGTTCCAGGCGCCTTTGCCGGCGTGCTTCCATTCCTCGTGGGCCCGCGTGAGTGGCTCGTGGTGCGAAGTACCCATCACAATACCGTACTCATCGGCCAGCACCGGGTTTTGCGGGTCGTCTACGTTGAACATGTTGCCCCACATGGCAGGCCACAGGTAGTTGCCCTTCAAGCGCAGAATCAGCTCGAACATGTGCGCGTACATCTTGGAATTGACGCCACCAAACTTCTCCTTCGACCAGTTTTGCAGGGCCGGGGCTTCATCGTTGATGAAAATGCCGCGGTATTTCACTTTCGGCGTGCCTTGCGTATGCTGCCCAACAGCTACATATAGTACCTTCTGCGGCTTGGTAGGCACATCGGCCCACCAGTACCACGGCGACACCCCTATCTGCTGCGACAAATCATAAATGCCGTAGATGGTGCCGCGCTTGTCGCTGCCGGCAATAACTAGGGCACGGTCCACGCCGGGCAGGGGCTTTTCCACCACTTGCAGCACGAAGGTTTCCCACTTGCCCGTCACCTGCGACACGTCCAGCTTCTTGGCTTTCACTAGCCCATCAATCAGCGGGCTTTTGCCAATGGTGCCAATCAGCACCACTTCTTTACCGGCCGGGGCTTTATCGGTGATGAGCGTAGGCGTAACGTTGGTAACGCGGTTGACATCGGCCTGCAAGTCTTGGGCGGCCCGCAACACGCCGGGCCAGTCGGTGTTGCTGGCGTAAAGGGCGGCAGCTTGGCCTGAGGCAGCCAGCGTAAAGCCGTTTTTCCCTTTCTCAGCTGACACATATGTGTCTGTTAGTTTCTTGGCTGGCGTTTGCGCCTGTGCCACGAATGGGACTAGTAGCACCAGCCACAAACAGCAGGCTGTGCGGAATCTAGCAGTATAGAAAGGCAGGAATTTCATTGGGATTCAGTGAAAAGGCACGACAATACAGAAGGGTCAGAAGCCAGAAAACTAGTTTTCCTCCTTGTCTGAAGAGAGAAACTAGTTTTCTGGGGCTCTAAAACTTTACCACTTCCCAGTAAGCCTTCTTGGGCTTCTGGTTCTGGTCGAAAAGCAGGGGGTAGTTTTTGCGACCAGGCACCGGATACGTGTCCAGCCAAGTGTATTTATCGGAGATGTTCCAGAAGGTGATGCCGGTTAGCACGTTCTTGTTTTCTCGGAACACCCGGAAAAACATCTTGTACTGCTCGATCTGCTTCTGCTCCAACTCGGGCGTGTAGGCGTCCGATTCGTCGGGGCGCTTGGCGCGGCGGTCCTTTTCCCACGGGTAGATGGACACGTCCAGTTCCGTTATCTGCACCTTCAACCCCAACGATGAGTACTGCTCGATGGCCTTGCGCAGTTCCTGCTCCGTAGGCTCCTCCAATGACCAGTGGCCTTGCAGCCCTACCGCATCAATCGGCACGTTGGCGTCTTTCAGCTTCTTGAGCAGCTTGTAGATTCGCTCGCGCTTTTCGGGCCGCTCGGTGTTGTAGTCGTTGTAGAACAGTACGGCTTTGGGGTCGGCAGCGTGGGCGTATTCGAAGGCTTTGGCAATGAAGTCTTCGCCGCAGATCTGGTACCACTCCGAGTTGCGCAGAAACTCCTGCGGGTTGTCGGAAATGGCTTCGTTCACCACATCCCAGGCGTAAATTTTGCCTTTGTAGCGCTTCACCACGGTATCAATGTGGTCTTTGAGGCGCTTAAGCAGCACTTCCTTGGACACCTGCTTGCCGTTCGCATCCTTGAACAGCCACTTGGGCGTTTGCTCGTGCCACAGCAAATTGTGGCCGCGCACCCGCAGCTTGTTGTCTTGCGCGAACTGCACAATCTCATCCGAGTCCTTCCAGGAGTACCGGTTTTCCTCGGGGTGGATGGGGCCCATTTTCATGGAGTTCTCGGGCGTGATGCTGTTGAAGTGCTGCTTAATCAGCTCACCCTCCGACCCCTTCAGCCCGGCCGGCGATACGGCCACCCCCACCAAAAGGTAATCTTTGTAGTAGTCCTTTAAGCCTTTTTCGGGCGCGGGACGTTCACTGCTGAAAACAGTGAGCCCGGCCAGCAGTAAGCCAACAGTTGTCAGCCTACGCATGGAAATGGTAGTAGTCATGATGAGTTGTAATGTAGTTGCTGCTCACGCTATGTATAGCCCGAGCGTATCGAAGTAGCCTTGCGGGTAGCAACGCTTGCGCTTCACTCCAACCACGGGCCGCGGCAGTGTAGCACCGCGGCCCGCGGGGAGTTACCAATACACCACGTAGAGCACCGTGAGCATAGACACGATGGCCAGGGCGCCGATAGTGAAGCTGCGCTGCGGCCGGAACATGCTGGCGTCCACTTCCAGGCCGTTGGTGCGTACGCCACGGCTGGTTTGGACTAAGCTGATTACTATCATCACCACCACGCAGATCAGGAACACAAACCCCATCCGGTCGAGGAAGGGAATTTCGTACACGCCCTCCGCATTCGGCACCGCGAAGCCGGTACCAGCCAGCCACGATAGGTCCGTTAGTTTGGGCAGTGCTTTCAGGATAACCGACAGCACGAAGCCGCCGATGGTAGCAAACAACGCTGCCGCAGAGGTGGTCCGCTTCCAGAAGAAGCCCAAGATGAACATGGCAAAAATACCCGGCGACACAAAGCCCGTGTACTCCTGAATGAACTCGAAACCACCTTTCTTGTCGATGCCCAAGTGCGGGGCAATCAGCACGCCGAGTAGCATAGCCACCACCACGGCAATCTTGCCCACACTCACCAGCTTCTTTTCAGAAGCCTCCGGGTTGAACACTTTCCGGTAGATGTCGAGCGTAAAGATGGTAGCAATGGAGTTGGCCTTGCCAGCTAGGGAAGCTACAACGGCTGCCGTAAGAGCGGCGAAAGACAACCCTTTCAAACCAGCCGGCAGGATGTTGAGCAACACCGGGTAGGCGCGGTCAGGATTCAGATCAGCACCGGACCCAAACTCGGCGGCTCCGAATACATTCTGCTTGTAAAGCACATACGCCGCAATACCAGGCAACACTACAATTACGGGCATCAGCAGCTTCAGGAAAGCCGCAAACAAGAGGCCGGACCGGGCCGTGGGCAAATCGGCGCCCAAAGCACGCTGCGTGATGTACTGGTTGCAACCCCAGTAGTTCAGGTTCACAATCCACATACCACCCAAGAGTACCGTCAGGCCCGGCAGGGCGCTGTAGTTGGGGTTTTCCTCTTTCAGAATCATGTGGAAGTGGTCGTTGGCCTGCTCGGTCATCAAGCGGAAGCCATTCAGCACGCCGGTTTGGCCGTAGTGGTCGGCCACTAGGTTCAGGGCCAGGTAGGTGGTAGCCAAGCCGCCGAGAATCAGGAAGAACACCTGAATTACGTCGGTGAAGCCAATCACCTTCATACCACCCAGCGTGATGATAATGGCAAAGGCAGCCAGCGCGTACATACAGAAGTCGAGGTTCAAGCCCGAGATGCTGCTTACGGCAATAGCCCCCAGGTACAGAATAGACGTGAGGTTTACTACCACATAGAGCATCAGCCAGAACACGGCCATAATCATGGCGACCGTGCCGTTGTAGCGTTGATGCAGAAATTGCGGCATGGTGGCAATATTATTCTTCAGGTACACCGGAATGAAGAATATAGCCACAATGATGAGCGTGAGAGCCGCCATCCACTCGTAGGTGGCAATGGCCAAGCCCATCTTGAAGCCCGAGCCGGACATACCCACAAACTGCTCGGCCGAGATGTTGGAAGCAATCAGCGACGAACCAATGGCCCACCATGTCAGAGAGCCTTCAGCCAGAAAGTAATCTTTGGAATCGCCTTCGGCGCTACCATCGATTCCTGTTTTACGACGGTAAATCCAAATGCCATACCCTGACACGATCAGGAAATAGATAAAAAAAACGACGTAGTCGAGAGTGGCGAGTTGATGTTGCATAAGAATATTCAAGTCGCTCAGACGAGCAACTAATGCGAGAAAAAACCAAGGCGCTACCAGTGGGCCACCGCTTGGCTACATGCCTTGGCCCCGGCAACTAACAAAAACTTTCCCGACCGGCCTTTCCCCCAGGTTCCCACGCCCTTCAAAAAGCCAGCCGGGTCCGTTTTTATAGCTTAGATATATTGGTTGATGATGGCTTCGAGCCACTCCTGCTTGCCGCTCTTCAGCGGCGGCTCGCCCGCGTTGTGGGCAATCGTGCGCAGGTCTTCCAGCGTCAGCTGGCCTTTCTCGAAAGCGGCACCCTCACCGGCATCAAACGAGGCGTAGCGCTCGGTGCGGAACTGCTTGTAGGGCGACTTCTCTAAAATATCGTTGGCCACCACCAGCGCCCGCGCAAACGTGTCCATGCCGGCAATGTGGGCAATGAAGATGTCCTCCAAGTCGGTGGAGTTGCGCCGCGTCTTGGCGTCGAAGTTGATGCCCCCCGGCTGGATGCCGCCGTGCTCCAAAATGATGAGCATCGACTCGGTCAGCTCGTTCAGGTTGTTGGGGAACTGGTCCGTGTCCCAGCCGTTCTGGTAGTCGCCCCGGTTGGCGTCGATGCTGCCCAGCAGGTTGGCGTCGGCCGCTACTTGCAGCTCGTGCTGGAACGTGTGGCCCGCCAGCGTGGCGTGGTTCACTTCCAGGTTCAGCATGAAGTCGTCCTGCAGCCCGTGCTCCCGCAAAAAGCCGAGCACGGTCGCCGCGTCGAAGTCGTACTGGTGCTTGGTGGGCTCGGCCGGCTTGGGCTCGATGAAGAACTTGCCCGTGAAGCCCTGCTTGCGGGCATAGTCGCGGGCTATGGTCAGGAACTGGCCCAAGTGCGCCAGCTCGCGCTTCATGTTGGTGTTGAGCAAGGTCATGTAGCCCTCGCGGCCCCCCCAGAAGGTGTAGCCCTGCCCGCCCAGGGCAATGGTGGCGTCGATGGAGTTTTTCACTTGCGTGCCCGCGTAGGCGACCACCGAGAAGTCGGGGTTGGTGCTGGCCCCGTTCATGTAGCGCGGGTTGGAAAACACGTTGGCCGTGCCCCAGAGCAGTTGCACGCCGCTCGCCTGCTGGTGCTGCTTGAGGTAGTCCACGATGGCGCTCAGGTTGCGCTCGTACTCGCTCAGCGAGCTGCCCTCGTCCACCAGGTCAATGTCATGGAAGCAGTAGTAGGGCGTGCCGAGCTTGGTGAAGAACTCGAAGGCGGCATCGGCCTTAGCCTGGGCCCGGCCCAGGATGTCGTGGTGCGCATCCCAGGCAAACTGCTTGGTGCCGGGGCCGAAGGGGTCGCCGCCGGTGCCGGTGAAGGTGTGCCAGTAGGAGACGGCGAAGCGCAGGTGCTCTTGCATGGTTTTGCCGGCCACCACGCGGGTCGGGTCGTACCACTTAAAGGCCAGCGGGTTGTCCGACTCGCGGCCTTCGTACTGGATGGGCGCGATGCCCGTGAAAAACTCGGTCTTCGTCAGTGTGTTACTCGACATAGAAGTTGTGATTGAGATGTAGGGTGAAGAATAGCTGCCACGTTGCTGGTTTAGCAGTTGTGGGGCTGTTAGCGTGGCAGTTGGGTGAGTGATGGAATGAAAAAATGGGAATTGAAAAGCGTTGTGTGCAGGGCCCTAAGGGAGAGAAGTAGCCGCCATTGCCTGGAAAGGCGAAGCGGGCAGCCCTTCTTTGTTGTAGAGGTTGGCGCCTTCGGGGTTGTCGGCCCAGGCGTAGCGTACCATTACTGGCGCCGTTACCTGGTCGCTCCACACCACCACGGTGTTGCCTTCCAGCTTGGCTTGGGCCCACACGAATTTTTTGTCGGCGCCAGCAACAGCAAACTGCTGTAGCTGGCCGCCGCCTTTTGCTGTCAAGCCACTGCCAGTGTTGGTGAAAGCAAGCGTTACCTTATTGCCGCTCACTTGCATGCGTTGGTACTGCGGCCCGGAGGCTACCACCTTTTTGTCGCCGTAGGCCACTTTCTGCGCCGCCAGGGCCAGCCGCTTGCCTACATCTTCTTTACCAAGCGGGTGAATGTCATTCCATTCGCCTAGATCGATGTTCACGGTCATGGCCGTGTTGGGCACCGTTGACACCAGGCGTTGCGACTCTCGCAAGCGGGCCCAATTGCTTTCGCTAGGCTGCTCTTTGGCCGGCATAAAGTTGGGGAGCTGGGCGTACAAGAAGGGCAGCTTGGGCTGGTTCCATTGCGCCCGCCAATCGGCAATCAGGGCCGTAAGCAACTGTTGATATTCTTCGGGCTTGCCGGTGTTGGATTCGCCCTGGTACCACAGCACGCCTTTGATAGTATAGGACAGCAAGGGTGCTATCATGCCGTTATATAAGCCGCCGGGCTGGTTTTGAAAGGAAATAGAGCCGGGAGCGGGCGGCGTAGCAGCACCGAGCTTGTACTGCCAGTCGCCGCGCAAATCTACGGCTTGGCCGCCGGCCGTGAGCTGGTACTGCTTGTCGAGGGTGAAACCACCCCGCCCACCGTTGTTGATGACCCGTACCACCACCACGTTGCGGCCGGGTTTGAGCAACGTAGCGGGTAGGTCATACTTGCGCGGGGGGTACTGGTAGCCCGTGGTACCCGCAAATTGCCCGTTAATGTACACCGAGTCACTATCAACGATGGTTCCTAGCTCCAACCGGGCCGGCTTGCCTACCATGCTGGCGGGCACGTCCACTTCCTTGCGAAACCACACTACCCCGTTGACCCGCCCTAAGCCTTGGTCGGCCCAGTAGCCGGGTATTTTCATGGTTTTCCAGTCCGTAGCATTATATGCTGGGTCGTACCAAGGAGTCGAGCCTTTGGCATGGCCTTGGTCGAGCTGCCGCAAGTTGGTGTACCAGGCCCGGGAAGCCGCTTGGCCTTCCGCAATTGTGCGGGCTACGTAGGTGCTGTCCTTCACTTTCTCGGCAGCTTGCTGGTAGCTCGGAAAAGCCTTTAACGCCTCGGCGCTCAGCCAGGCTTCGGCGGGCGACCCACCCACGGCCGATTTAATAATGCCGACTGGTACGTGGTATTTGTCGAATAGGGTCTTCGCGAAAAAGTATCCAACGGCACTGAAGGCCAGCACATTTTGAGGGGTGGTCGTTACCCACTTGCCGCCCGCCACATCCGCTTTCGGCCCGCTAAAGGCGTAGCGCAGATCCACGTTGAACTGCCGAATCATAGGGTTGTTGGCCTGAGCAACGACGTCGGGGTACTTGTCGCGCAGCCGCGACATGGGAGTTTCCATGTTGGATTGGCCCGAACACACCCATACGTCGCCTACCAACACATCTTTGATGGTAATGCGGTTGCTGGCTGCAATTTCCAACTGGAACGGCCCGCCCGCTTTTTGAGCGGGCAAGCTCATGCGCCATTTGCCATCGGCACCCGTGGTGGCCTGGTAGGTTTTGCCGGTGAAGGTGAGTGCCACTTTCTCTCCGGGCGCGCCCCAGCCCCACATGTTCAGGTTGGTATCGCGCTGCAAGATCATGCCGTCGCTCACCAAGCGCGGCAGCCGAACTTCTGCGGCCACCTGCTGCATGGGCAACGCGAGGCCACCTGCCAGGGCGACCAACAGACTGCGCGTGTAGCGCCCTCCGCTAGTGGGCACTACTGATGGGGTGTTAGTTGTGCGTGTATGCATGCGTTGTCTTGCGCTAGTACGTGTAGAGTTTGACTCGCTGAATGCTGTATTCCTCGCCGGGTATGCGCACGTGGCGGCCTTGGTGGTCTTGGTCGCCGTTCATACGGCGCCCGGCCACCCACTTCTCTCCTTCAAAGTAGCCTTCATCAACGCTCACGTAGCCTGCCCGTTTGCCTTTGGCCGTTGGTTCGCAGGTCAGCACGATGCCGGTGCCCACTACGTAGAACTCGTCGGGAGCCACCGCAATCAAAAGCCCGCCACCCGGCGACCAAGTGGGCTTTTTCGCGCCCAATGACCAGCCCAGCGTGTATTCGTGCTTGGCCGTGAAGCGGTAGTCGCCGAGGGTAGTGGTGTGCGCAGCCGAA
Source organism: Hymenobacter tibetensis (assembly GCF_022827545.1). Classification (NCBI taxonomy): domain Bacteria; kingdom Pseudomonadati; phylum Bacteroidota; class Cytophagia; order Cytophagales; family Hymenobacteraceae; genus Hymenobacter; species Hymenobacter tibetensis. Next base: position 1,578,138 of record NZ_CP094669.1, on the reverse strand, counting down.
TCCTTTTCTTGCAAAAAGCCGCGCACTTGGTTGAGAGGCTGGTGTTTGGCTAGTAAAAAGCTCACTTGCTGCAACAACTCGTACGCCTTGCCAATGGGGGCACCGCTCAGCGTATCGCTGCCTTCAATGGCAAAGGGCGAAAACGACAAGCAATTATAGTTTCCGAAGGCAAAAAAAGCCTTGGCTGCCACCCCATCTTCGAAGCGGTGCTCCGGAATGAACAGCGGATTGCCGCCGCGGGTATACAGGTCGCACCAATGCTTGAAGTCAGGGTTGTAGAAATCGGGTGCCAGAATGTCGATAGCCGGGGCTCCGGCCAGCCATACGTCCATGATGTGCGGCAGCGGACCAGCACTCGGATACTTCCCTGGCGCCACACCAGGCCGGTTTAGCGCAGCATTCACGTACATCGGCAAAGGATACGCTGCTTTACCGGCCACAGCCAGGGCATTGGTGAACGTAGCGTAATGCCAGGCCATGAATATTTCATCAGTGGCTAGACTCTTGCCAAACACTTCTTCCCAGTTGCCTTTAGTTTTGGCACCTTGCTTTTGCCACACAGACGCAAATTCTGGCTTCAAGTTCTTTCGTTCGCGCTGCAGGTAAGCAAGCAGCGGAGCGGGCACAGGCTGCTTGAAAGCTGCGTTAGCGTGGCTGTCGTAGCTGCGGGCGGTAGGAAGCATGCCAATTTCGTTTTCCACCTGCACCGTAACAACCGTGTGCTGCTGACCGTCTACCTCTTTAAGGTGCTGCATTAGCTTCACAAAAGCCTTTTTGTCTACCTCTAGATTGCGGGAGTCGAAAGGCGTCATGATTTCTTGTAGCACTCCCTGATCGTCTTCCACCCGCGGGAACCGTTTCGTATCGGTCTTCACCCAGGCCGGTGCGTAGCACGACATGCTGTTTTTCCAAGCTCCAAACCACAGAAGCACTAGTTTCATCTGGTGTTTGCGAGCGTCGCGCAGCAGGTCGTCCACTAGCGCGAAGTCAAACTTGCCTTCTTGTGGCTCCATCAGTTCCCAGTACACGGGCGCAATAACGGTGTTGAGGTGCATGGCCTTCAATTTGGGCCATACGGGCTGCATGTACGCCGTGCTGGAAGCGGTGGAATTACCCAGTTCGCCGCCCAGCACGAAGTAGGGCTTGCCATCAACAATTAATTGCGTGCTCGTACCTGTTTTGGCTAGATGAGGCAAGCTCGTTTGTGCCTGTCCTCTCCAAGAGCCTAAGAGCAGTAGAAAAACAAGGAAAAATCTACGTAGCAAAATAAGAAGTGCTTTGTTCACTGCCGAAGCAGTGGAAGATGAAGCAAAGACTAGCACCGCAAAACACTGCCGGGCTGCCCAAAGGCAACCCGGCAGTGCCGGACTTGTGCAATCTTAGTACCCGTCGTTCTGCGTGATTAGTCCGCTGGTGCGGTCAATCTCGGTTTGCGGGATGGGCCGCAGTACGTGGAAGTCCCGGATGTTAGCAGCGGCATTAGAGCCATATACCCCACCGCCCTGGTTCCGTAGGGCCGGCGTGATGCTGGTGTTGCGAATACGTGAGAGCAACTGGCCGGTGCGCTTCAGATCATACCACCGGGTGAACTCTCCGCACAGTTCGCGGGCGCGCTCAGCCAAGATGAAGTCGATGTTTACCTGGGCCGTGGTAATCTCCATTTGCGCGGCGCGGCCTGGTGCTGCGGCGCGGCGGCGTACTATGTTGATGTAGTCGCGGGCCTGCGCTACGTTGTTCAGGTAGAAGTTGGCTTCTGCTGCCAGCAGATAGGTTTCTGCCAAACGATAGATGATGTTGGGCCGCGTCGAGAAACCGTTTGCCGACGTGCGGTTGCGGCTGTCGAACTTGTTGAGGGTTGGAAACCGCTCGGTGGTGTACTGGTTTGGCTGGATAACGAGGTAGGGTGCAGGCTGGCGGGCCGCAATCTGCGCTAGCCGTGCTGCCGACAACTGACGGCCTGGATACCAAGCGGCTGTGTCGCCAACTACTGCCCGGGTATTACCGGAGTTAGCACCCGGCGAGTTCACGCGGTACACCGTTGTAAACCACTTGTTGTACCGGGTATCGGTGGTGCGGAGGGCAGCACCCGTTTCTAGAGCAGCACCACCGGCGTCGCGCAGGATGTAAGAATCCTCTAAGAAGTAGGTTGGTACGTGACGGGCGAAGGGCCGGCCGTTGGCAATGTCGCGGGCCATGTTGGGCAGCTGGTCGTAGCGGCTGCGGAACTGGAAGGCGGCTATGTTTTCTCCACCGTAGTCGAAGCCGTTCAGACGCGAGAAGGTAGCATCTGTGTTGAACTGGGCGTTGAAGAGCACCTCTTTGCCGTTCTCGTTGCCTTCCGTGAACACAGCAGCCGGATCAGCTTCCAAGCCTACGCCGTAGCGGGTCTGGTTGTCGATCAGCTCTTTGGCATATTGGGCAGCCATGGCGTAGTCATTGGCTTGTCTGGCCGACGAAGTGGCGCGGGTAAGGTGTACTTTCGCCAGCAAGTGCAGCGCCGTGGCGCGCGTTACGCGGCCGGGCTGGGCAGGCTTGTCGGCAATAACAGCCAACGACTCCGTCAGGTCCTTGAGGATCTGCGTGTATATGTCTGCTAGCGGTGCCCGCACAATGTCCTTGGTAGGAGCGTCTACAAAAGACAGCATGAGCGGCACATCGCCAAAGTCCTGCGCCAACACAAAGTAGTACTGGGCGCGGAGCAGCTTCACTTGCGCAATCAGCTGCTCTAAGCGTGCCGGCGCAATGCCCGCAGCTTCTGGGCCGAACTGGAGTACACCGTTGGCGTTGTTTATCTGGGTGTAGCACACCGTCCAGATAAAGGAGTGAGAGCCGTCGTTGACGGGTGTAAGGTCGTTGTTGTTGTAGTCGCTCAAGCCGCTACTGGCCGAGATACCGGTGGTCCAGAGGTCGGTGCCAGCTTCTGTGGTAAAGAAGGCGGCATCGTTACCGTAGAGCTGGCGCAGGCCAGAATACACGCCCGTGGTGCCGGCTTCCACGCCTTGTTGGGTTCTAAGGAAAGCGGGAGTCAGCACAGATTGTGGCTCTTCCTCTAGCAGGTCTTTTTGGCAGCTACTCACCGACAGAAACAGGGCCGTGCCCAGTGTAGCTAAAACTATTCTTTTCATATAAAGTAGCGCGTGGCGCTGGAAATTTGATTGGTTGACAAAAAAGGGCAGTTACTCCTAGAAGCCGAGGTTCACACCCACGATGAAGGAGCGCGTTACGGGGTAGTTGCTACCGCCTTGGAATTCGATGTTAGCTGCCGTTACACCAGCGCTGGTGTTGAAGCGGCTCGAATACGACAGGGCATCTGGGTCGATGGCCTTGTTGCGCTGGAAGTAGCTGTCCTTCGCCCAGATAAGTGGGTTCTGAACTTGCACGTAGATGCGGGCCGAGCTCATCAAAGCTGATTGAGCCCAGGTAGCAGGCAGCGTGTAGCCTAGGTCTATGCTGCGCACTTTAATGAACGTGCCGCTGTGGTAGCCCAGTGTGGAGCCGTAGGTAGGCCATTCGTTGGCACGCACGCTCTGGTCGGGCTGCGGATACTCGTTGCTTGGGTTGGTAGGCGTCCAGTAGTTGAAGTTCAACTGGTTACGACGGCCTGTGTTGGTGGCGTAGTAGCTAGGACCAAACGAATACGGGTCAACTACGGTAGCGCCCACGCGGGTCAGGGCTACAATGGTCAGGTCGAGGCCTTTGAAACGGAAACGGTTGGTTAGACCGGCTTCAAACTTCGGCTGGCGCGAACCAACCACCACCCGGTCGTTGGCGTTGATAGTGCCATTGCCGTCTACGTCTTCCACCTTGATCTGGCCGGGCTTCGTATTGAACTTGCGGGCCTCATCGGCTTCCGACGTCTGCCAGATGCCAATTTTCTTGTAATCGTAGATCACATACAGTGGCTGACCGATAAAGCGCTGGTTGCCAATATCGTCTCGCTCGCTGCCGTCGGCGTTGTACAAGTTCAGGTCCAGTACTTTCTCGCGGTTAACCGTGAAGTTCCAGTCGGTGCTCCACTCGAAGCCGTCAGCATTCTTGGGGCGCAGGTTTTGGGTGGTAAGCGAAATCTCGACGCCGCGGTTCTGGGTTTCGCCGGCGTTGCGGACGAACGAGCCGTAGCCGCTGGCCGTTGGCAAAGCATCCGGTAGCAGCAGGTCGCTGGTGCGCTGCTGGTACACTTCTACGCTACCCGAGAGGCGGTTGTCGAGGAAGCCGAAGTCCAAACCAAAGTTGGTGGTAGTGGTGTATTCCCAGCCCAGGTTAGGGTTCGGAATGTTGGCTGGCACCACCCCTACTGCACCCGTGGCGCCGTAGTTATAAAGACCCGAGCCTAGTCCGGACGACAGAGAGCCTTGCGTCTGGTACGGGTTCACGGCAGTGCTACCCACGCGGCCCAAGCTGGCCCGCAGTTTCAGGGTGCTGATTTGGCTGTAATCCTTCAGGAACGACTCGTTGGCAATGTTCCAGGCCACAGCGGCCGAAGGAAACGGCTTGTATTTGTTGCCGGGGGCCAAGCGCGACGAACCGTCGTAGCGTATCGTCAATGTGGCCGAATACCGGTTATCAAAGGCGTAGTTCACACGGCCCATGTACGACTCAAGCGCCCAGTCCACTGGCTGCGTGGGGTTGTTCACCCGAGTAGGCGTACCAGCAGCCAAGTTGGTGTTGAGCTGATAGTCGGCCAAGGTACCTTGCACTGCTCCTCCAAACCCATCGGTATGGTAGGTTTGGCGGCTATACAAAGCCGTCACGTTCAGGTCGTGCTTCTCGGCAAAGTTGCGGTTGTAGGTCAGGATGTTTTCCGCCAGCAGGTTGTAGGCAATGCTGGAGCCGCTGCTCGCTGTGTTGAGGCCACCGCCGTTTTGTGGAGTAACTGAAGCGTAGAAGCTGTCATCGGCCTGCGTACGGCCATCGAGGCCCACGTTCAGGCGGTAATCCAGCCCTTTCAGAATGTTCACTTGTCCGTACAGGCTGTTGAAGCTGCGCAGGCGACGGCGACGGTCGAGGTGCGCATCTGGCACGTACAAAGTCAGCGGGTTAGAGCCGGCGTTGTCGCCGTTCGGGTAGAGCACCAACTGGCCATTGGCATCATATGCCGAAGCCAGGGGACTAGTAGTTACAATCTGGTTCAGAACGTTAACGTTCGGGTCGTTCTCGTTGGAGAAGGTATTGAGCGAGTTCAAACCCACTTTCACTCGCGTGCCAATCTGCTGATCCAGCGTGCCGCGTACCGAGTAACGACGGAAGCGCTGCACCGGCACAATACCGGTTTCATCATAGTAGCCCAACGACGCCGAGTACTGGGTGATATCGGTGCCGCCACTCACTCCTAGAGAGTGGTTTTGAATGTGGCCGTTTTGCAACAGCTGATCCTGGTAATCGGTGGTCCGGCCAGCCTCATAGTTGGCCCGCTCGTCGGCCGTCAGGAACGTAGGGGAGATGTTAGGGTCAGGATTGAAATTAGGATTCTGGGCGCGGAAAGCTTCGAGACGATAGTTGTAGAACTCCTCACCGTTCTGGATGTCAAACTTACCGTAAGCTCTTTTCGAGCCATAGTAGCCGCTATACGTCGCCTTGGGGGCTCCGCTCTTACCGCGGCGGGTGGTAATCAGGATAACGCCGTTGGCACCACGCGCACCGTAAATGGCCGTTGAGGAAGCATCTTTCAGCACTTCCAGCGAGGTAATATCGTCAGGGTTCAAGTCGTTGATGCTGCCATCATATGGTACGCCATCCACTACCAGCAGCGGGTCGTTGGAACCCGAAAACGAGCGGTTACCCCGAATACGAATGGTAGGCGACTGGCCCGGTGCGGTGCCGTTGCTGGCAATGGTGATACCGGCTGCCCGGCCTTGCAGCGCCTGGCCAATGTTGGCCACCGGCACATCGCGCAACGACTGCTCATCAACCGAAGAAATAGCGCCCGTTACCTGGCTTTTTCTTTGGGTACCGTATCCAACTACCACTACCTCGTCCAGCGCTTTGGTGTTCGTCGCGAGCTTGACATTGAGCGTGGGACCGGAAACGATTGCCTGCTGGCTAACAAAACCGATAGCGCTAAATACCAACGTACTACCATTTGGAGCACTCAGGGTAAATCCTCCGTCGCTGTTGGTTGATACACCATTCGTGGTGCCCTTTTGCAGTACGGTTACGCCGGGCAGGCCTTCGCCTTCCTCACTGGTTACCTTACCGGAAATCGTTTGCGCTTCTTGCGCCAGGGCGTAAGAAGTAGGGAATAAGAGGCTGGCAATAGGCAGCCCGACAGCCGTAGCTAGCGGCAGGCTTAAGCGCAACGCCGCTTTGCGTATTGGTAAGTGCATGATGTGTGGGATTTTATGGTAAAGTTTTTAAAAATTAAAAGCCTATGGAATTGCCACCATCCACGGGTAGGGAAGCCCCCGTGATGTACCGTGCCGCTTCCGAGGCCAAGAAAACAGCTGCATGACCGATGTCTTGCGGTTGACCGAATTTGCCCATGGGTGTGCGGCGCATAGCCCGGTCGCGGCGGTCAGGGTCGGAGTTCATGGCCTTGCGGCTCATCTCGGTTTCAATGAATCCTGGTGCAATTGCGTTTACCCGCACATTGTCTTTGGAAAACTCCGAAGCCAGCACTTTCACAATGCCTTCCACCGCCGACTTGGACGCCGCATAAGCCACTACCCGGTCGATGCCGTAGTAAGCCGCCATCGAGGATATCATCAGAATAACCCCGCTGCGGCGGGCTACCATGCGCTTGCCACAAGCCCGGGTCAAGGCAAATACTGCATTCAAATTGGTTTGAATGATGCGGTTGAATTCATCATCGGTTACCTCCAGCGCTGGCTTTTTCATGTTCACCCCGGCATTATTGACCAGGATGTCCAGCGGGCCATAAGTGGCTTCAATATGCGCCACAAGTCCTTCCAGTTTGTCTAGCTCGCAGACGTCGTTGGTGAGGTAATGCACTGATTCGCCGAGGTCGGCTACGGCATCCTGCAACACCCCTTCGCGGCGCCCCGTGATGATGACGGTGGCACCAGCCACAGCCATGCAGCGGGCTATTTCCAGACCAATACCCGTGCCCCCGCCGGTAACAAGGGCAAGCTTGCCTTCCAGTGAAAAAGGGTTGGGCTGATGCAGTCCGTTGGGTTGAGTATCAGTGGTGGGAAAAGACTCGAGATGTGACATAAAGCAGGAAATAAGAAGCCGGGAGGAGTAGAAGATTAACGCAGCTGGTAGATATCCACTATCTCCTTGACCTCGGTTAGAGGGCGAGTGGGTGGCGTAAGACCAGAGGGTAGCGGCTGCCGCGAAAAAGTTTGGAAGTAAAGCACGCACGCATCGCGCCACCACAGCGCCTCGCGGTGCTGGATGCGCAGACGGGAAGCAACATCGGTGTACAGTTCCGGGTCGAGGGCAGGCTTGGCTTGCTCCCATTGCCGCTGCATCCAGAGCACCGAATCGGCGCCGGAATAGTAGCGGGTGCATAGTTCGTTCCAAAGGGTGCGGCCAGTGCTAAGCTGCTGCTTCCATCCCACGTGGTGGAACCATAACAGGTAATCGGGGGGGCAAGTAGCGGGGTTGCCCCACAACTGACGCACGCCGGGCGCATACAACGCCAAGGCATTGGAGCCGCGTGCTGTCCGGTCGAAACCCAAACCAGCTGAATCGGCCTTGTGGTAATACACCGAGGTCCAGTCGGGCCGGGCGCTCTGCGAAAGCCAAGGCTCCGGGCCATAATGGATGCTCTGCCCCATGATGTGGTGCAAGCCCAGCGGCGTAGTGTAGCGCACATAGATGTTGCGCGACTGATTAAGTACCTGCGTGATGCTAGCTACAGCCGTAGGTTCGCGGGTTAGGGTCATGCGCGTCCATTCCTCACTAATAGCCGCCGAACTCAGGGTATGGTCCCAGGCGAGGCGGCCGTAAGCATACCAGTTGGCCTGCCCTACTGGGTGGCCGGTCCAGTTGCGGTCCGAGCCGATATTGGCTACGCCGGCAATGCCACTAACGCTGTGCTTCTCCAGGCTGCCGTCCACTACTTTCGCCACTGTGGAGCCAGGTCCTTGGGTGTGCGTGTCGGCTTCCAGGCATTCCTTGATAAGGGGCCCCAGATACACTAGGTGTGTCGCAAACCCTAAGTATTCTTGCGTGAGTTGTACTTCCAGCACCAGCGGGGTGCGGGGCATGGCCCCAAACAGCGGGTGGAACGGCTCGCGCGACTGAAAATCGATGGGGCCGTTTTTCACTTGCACCAGCACTTTCGGGGCAAACTTGCCGTCGAGTGGTTGGAACTCCTGATAGGCTTCTTTGAACCGGTCGCCCTTGGAATTAGCTTTATATACAAAGGCCCGCCACATCACTACGCCTTCGTGCTGGCCCAACGCCTCAGCCAACATATTGGCTCCGTCGGCGTGGTTGCGGCCGTAGTCTTGCGGACCAGGCTCCCCTTCCGAGTTAGCTTTCACCAGAAAGCCTCCGAAATCGGGGATGGTTTTATAGATTTCGTTGGTCCGAGCGGTCCACCACTGCTTAACCTTGGGGTCGAGCGGGTCCGACGTCGGCAGGCCGCCAATTACTTTAGGCGCAGCCCACAGCACGGAGAGGTACACCTTGATGCCATAAGGCCGGAGCACCCCCGCCACGGCGGCTACCTTTTGCAGGTATTCGGTGGTGAGGTAGCGGGCGCTGGCGTTTACGTTGTTGAGCACTACGCCATTGATGCCAATAGAGGCATTGGCGCGAGCATAATCCTGGTAGCGTGGGTCAATGCGCTCGGGCAGTTCGTACCACTTCCACATAGAGGAACCCGCGTAGCCGCGCTCTACGGTGCCGTTGGGGTTGTCCCAGTGGTTGAGCAGGCGGTACTGAATGCGGGGCTGGCTGCTTAAACTTAGGTTGCCAGGGCGCTGCCCGGTTTGCACGTGGCGGAGCAAGGCATAGCACCCGTAGAGCACAGCCGCATCCGTAGGCCCCGTGATTTCCAATCCGTTTTTTTGCGTGGATACCCGGTATCCTTCTTTGCCAAGAGCCGGATTGGGGGCCACCCGCAACCGAATTTGTCCTTTGCCGCCTGCCTTATTTCCCACGGCCACTGGCTGCCCTAGCAGGCCCTGCAATCCAAGTTGCAGTTCGTTGGCAGCCGTTTGCAGCGTAGGCGTGGCCGCCGATTCCAGTACTATGCCCCGTGCTTGCCCCTGCCACGCTTTGCGCAGGCCAGCGTCAGAAAGCTGATCATATTTCAGCCATAGACGGTAGCCATCATCGGCACGCCCGAGGGTTGGGGCTGCAATGAGAAGCAGTAGCAGTAGGGAGCGAAGTAGCATAGGTGGGAAGGCGGGGCGGGGCAATTAAACGAAGCGAGGCACGTAGGATTCGGAGCGGAGACTACCCGGTGGGTTCTTTTCTGCGGCTAGCAAACTGCGGCGGATACCTAGCTCCAAACCGCGCAGCTCAGCCAGCCCGCGTAGCCGCCCGATGGCGGAGTATCCAGGGTAAGTTCTTTTGCCACTGGTCAGGTCGTCGAGCATCTGGTGGCCATGGTCGGGGCGCATGGGCAAGTGGGGGTTGGCGTTGCCGTTGCGGGCCCGCTGTAGTTCTTCTTCTACCAGCGCCCGCACCACCGCGTACATGTCCACATCGCCGGTCAGGTGGTCGGCCTCGTGGAAATTGCGCGGGTTTTCTTCGCGTTTAGTGGCCCGCAGGTGTACGAAGTGAATCCGGTGGCCGAGGCGCCGAACCATGCCAGGTAAGTCGTTATCGGAGCGCACGCCTAATGAGCCCGTGCAAAAGGTCAGGCCATTCACCGGCGAGTTGTACGCACTGTACAACCCCAGCAGGTCGGCTTCGGTGCTTACCACGCGGGGCAAACCGAGCAGCGGGTACGGCGGATCGTCGGGGTGAATGCACAGGTTCACACCTACTTCTTCGGCTACTGGCCCTATCTCGCGCAAAAAGTAATATAGGTTTTCGCGGAGCTGCTTGGCATCAATAGCCGCGTACTCATTGAGCAGGCTCTGGAAATTATCAAGCTTGAATGCTTCCTCGGAACCAGGCAGGCCTAATAGTACGGTGTTGGTGAGTTCCGCGCGCTCAGTGTCCGACATAGCGGCAAACTGCTCGTGGGCGGCGCTTACTACCGCTGGCTCATAATCAGCCTCGGCAGTGGGGCGGCGCAGAATGCACAAGTCGAAGACGGCAAAGTCCTGCCACACAAAGCGCAGAGCCCGTGAGCCATCTGGCATTTCGTAGCTGAGGTTGGTGCGCGACCAGTCCAGCACGGGCATGAAATTGTAGCACACCGTGCGGATGCCGCAGGCCGCCAAGTTGCGCAACGACTCCTTATAGTTGTTGATGTACTGCGTGCGCGAGGGCAAGCCTTTCTTGATGTCTTCGTGCACAGGCAAGCTTTCCACTACCACCCAGTGCAACGGCGCGTAGCGCGCGTTGTCGGCCTCAATTAGCTGCTGGCGCTCCTGAATGGCTTCCACAGGCCAAACAGCCCCTACCGGCAGTTGGTGCAGGGCGGTAACTATGCCAGCACAGCCTGCCTGACGAATCGAAAACAGCGACGTTGGGTCCTGAGGCCCGAACCAGCGCATCGTGTGCAGCATGGAGAAAATATAGCGGAAAATTACAATCAATTGATTGTTTCACCAGTATCAAGCAGAAGAACACTGGAAAAACCGTTTAGCCCCCGTAAGAGCTACCTGCTCTCGAATATAAAAGAGCGATTCTCATTTTCACGCATCCAAAAACCCCCTTAACGCGCTGTTTTACAAATAAAAATATCGGAAACGTTACCGGAAACGGTTTCGATAGCTATTCTCGAAAGCATGGAGCGGTAAAAATTTTTCGTAGATTATCTTCAAATAATTAAACGATCTTTTTGCTCTCTCCCACCCACTTCTAACCTGGTATTTGATAATAATACCATTTACCATATGATGAAATGCACGAGGTGCCATTCGGCCGATGAGGTGAAGCGTGCAGGGTTTATTCGGGGCCGCCAACGGTTCTTTTGCAAAGCCTGCAACTGTCATTTCACCGACCCGAAGGCACTGCCAGCACCAGAACGCAAGCGCCACCAAACCACCATCAGCGACGTGGCAAAGGTACTAGGTGTTGCGCCGTCTACAGTATCACGAGCCCTCAATGGGCACTCCGACATCAACTCCAATACCCGGCAGGCCATTATTGACGTAGCACGCCAACTCGACTATCAACCGAACCTGCTGGCGCAAAGCTTAAAGAGCAGCGCCACCCACACCATCGGCGTGGTTATTCCCGACATCGAGCGCCCCTTCTTTGCTACAGCCGTGAGTGGCATTCAGCAAGTGGCTGCCGAAGCCGGCTACCGCGTCATGATTTGCCAGTCCAAAGAGTCGTACGACATGGAGGTTAGCAACGTGCAGGCACTGATTGCCAGCCGGGTGGATGGGCTCCTGATTTGCCACTCCCGCGACACCGAGAACTTCGACCACGTAACACAACACGCCAACCGCGGCACCCCCATCGTGCACTTCGACCGGGTGTGCAACGAAGTGGATAGCGCCCAAGTGGTGCTCGACGACTGGGGTGGCGCCTACGCCGTAACCGAACACCTGATTCAGGAAGGGTGCCAGCGCATCGCCATTCTGGCGGGCCCCGAGTCGTTGCTTATCAGCCGGCAGCGCATTAGTGGCCACCAAAGCGCGCTGAAGCGCTACCGCATGCCAATACGGCCAGAGTATGAAGTGCACAGCGACTTTCAGGCTGAGTCGGCGTTGGCGGCGCTTGACACTTGGCTAGCACTGCCTGAGCCGCCCGATGCCATTTTTGCCATCAACTACCGCAACGCCTTCGATATCATGCTGGAACTAAAGCGGCGAGGCCTGCGCGTGCCGCAGGACGTTGCGGTAGTGGGCTTCGGCGACGAGTTTCTGGCGGCCTTAGTAGAGCCAGGCCTCACTACCGTCAACCTGCACCCCTACCGCCTGGGCCAGCACGCCGCCCGCTTGTTTCTGGAACAGATTCAGCAGAGGGACCTTTTCAAGCCCCGCACATTCGTTGTTTCCGGTGACTTAGTTATCCGTCAATCATCCTTGAAAGGCCAAGGGGGCTACTTCCAACTGGAGATTTAGCTTGGTTCAGCGCTAAAGCATCCTATTTCTGTGACGAAGGAGGTACTTTCACCGGTCCAGACGTTCGGCAGCATGGCTTTAGATAACATGCAGTTATACAGTGGTTTACATCATATTAGTCAGCAAAAACCACATAGTGTATATTTTTTACTTGTCGGTCACCCGTATAGGTTTTGCGGCTAATGTGTAAGCCTTCATTACTTGTTTAGCATCTCCAACGGAAAGATATTTCAAATCCATACTTTTTATAACCTCGTCCTCTGAAACTGATGACCTCATCAAGATTACCTTGAACACTTCTTTTTTGATTCTTGAATCAAGGGGTTTCCCCTCACAGTAGGTAGTATATGCTTTCGCCATCATCAACCATATTTCAATCTCGCGGTCTGGGTTTTGATCCTTCTTGAAATCTTCTATCCAATTTTCCCGAGTTGTCGGATCTACTTCTTTAAAAGTCTCGACTAAGTAGTCTACTTTCCCTAGTTGCGCATTGGAAAGTGAGTCTCGCAGAATAGGACCAGCCTGAATTTTATTTACATCACTCCATGTTCCTGTACTCTTGTTGTCTTGATTTTGACAGGCTTGTAATAGAGCTACAATAGCTAACGTGTATATTTTTTTCACTTGAACAATAACTTTATAATCAGTAAAAGACGAATAAGAATTACGGGCACAATATATTTTCAAGTAATGAGAGTATACTAATTTATAATAATCTACTCCCCGGCAACTCCCTAACTTAGCCCACGCCGCTCGGCTATAGCAGCGGCCGACCGAAGGCACGCAACTCTACGGCCTGTTTTGGGGTTCTTGGTATTCTCACTCGCTATTCCTGTCTTTGATTTCCGTCGCTGCTTCTCCCTGGTTTATTCTGCTGTGCCTGGCTGTGGGCGCGGGCTATGCGGCTCTCCTATATTCGGCTAAGGCTCCGTGGAGCAAGGCACTTAACCTCGGGCTGGCCGCGCTACGTTTCGTGGTGGTGAGCTTGCTGTGCTTTCTGCTGCTCTCGCCCTTCCTTAAAACCACTTCCAATACCACCGAGAAGCCCACGGTGGTACTGGCCGTCGATAACTCACAGTCAGTGGGGCTGTTCACGCCGCCAGCGGTGCTCGGGCAGGCTACTACGGGGTTGCGACAGCTTGCCGAAACGTTGCGCGGCCGCGGCTTCCATGTGGAAACCCGCACCCTCGGCCCCACTGCCGCACGCCCCGTTGCGCCTGACTCGGTGCGCTTTACCGCTGCCGCCACCGACCTAGATGGCCTGCTAACTGGCGTCCGGGAAACGTATGAAGGACGAAACCTGGCGGGGGTGGTGCTGGTGTCGGATGGCATCGTGAACCAAGGCCGCTCGCCGGCTTATTCGGAGTTTAACTTTCCTATTTACTCGGTGGCCGTAGGCGACACGCTGCCCAAAAAAGATTTGAACCTGCCTACCCTGAACTACAACCGGGTGGCGTTCAGCGGCAACAAATTCACAATTGAAGCCGAGGTAACGTATGATGGCTTTGCAGGTAGCACGGCCGTAGTGCAGCTACGCGAAAACGGCCGCGTGCTGCAAACCCAGCGTGTGCGGCTGCCAGTTGGCCAGCGGCGCACCAAAACTACGTTTACGCTAGTAGCGCCTGCCCCTGGCAAGCGCCGCTACGAAGTGGTGGTGGAAAAGCAGGCCGGCGAGTTTACGCCCCTCAACAACAGCAAGTTTGCTTACATCGAAATTGTGAAAGGCAAGCTGCGCGTCTTGCTAGCCGGCGCGGCCCCTCACCCCGACCTGAAAGCCTTGCGTGCCGCCATTCAGCAGAACGACAACTTCGACCTGGTCACGTATCTGCCAGGTATCAGTCCGCTGAAAAGCCAGGACTACGATGTGGCTATTCTACACCAGCTACCTGCTCGTGGGGGCGAGGGGGCAGAAGTGCTGGCGCAAGTGAAAAGCCGCCGCATTCCGGCCTTGTACATCTTGGGGGCCCAGTCAGATTTCAACGCTTATAATAGTGTGGGGGCCGGCCTGACGGTGCTACCTAGAGGCTCCCAAACCGATGAGGTAACGCCTGTGCTCAACCCTGGCTTTTCACGGTTCACGTTCGAGGAGGAAGCACTGCGCCGCTTTGCTACGTATCCGCCCGCGTTGGTGCCGTTTGGCGATATACGCCTGAGTGGTGGGGCCGAAGCTGCCCTGTACCAGCAAGTGGGGCGTTTGCGCACACAAAAACCCTTGCTCGTATTTGGTGGTACCCCTGCCCAACGCCAAGCCACCCTACTCACCGACGGGAGTTGGCAGTGGCGTCTACAGGAAGCGGTAGAGCACGAAGACCGACCTGATGCATACGACCGACTTGTGGTTCGCACGCTTCAGCTGCTCACCCAAAACGCCAACAAGAAGCGCCTGGATGTGTATCCTACGCAAGATGTTTTCAGCACCCAGGACGATGTAACGTTCGGCGCAGAAACTTATAACGCTATTTTCGAGCGTACTTACGGCCAGCAAATCACGCTCACCCTCACCGACGAGCAGCAGAAGACCCGGACTTTCAACTATACCAACTCCGAAGACGGCGCCCCGCTACACCTCGGCACGCTGCCGGGCGGCTTCTACCGCTATGCGGCCCGCGCTACCCTCAACGGCCAGCTCCAGCAAGACCGCGGCGAGCTGCTGATTCAGGAGCAACAACTGGAAGCCCTGGATGCCCGCGCCGACCACAATTTGCTTTACCAGCTGGCCCGGCGCAGCAAGTCGCGCCTGTACTATCCGCAGCAGTTCGCCCAACTCACCCAGGATATCCTGAAGGCCGAGTATAAGCCTGTTATCTATTCCAAGGAGGATCTAAAAGAGCTCATCAACCTAAAATGGCTGTTCTTCCTTATCCTGGCCCTCGTGACCATCGAGTGGGCTACCCGCAAGTATTCGGGGGGAGTGTAACGCTAGGGTTTGTCTCCTGTGTACGAGCTTGGAAGCGGCATATGGCAGGTATTTTCCTGGCAATAAACGTTGATTGGGGAGGAAGATGATGGGACTGATAAGGTATAGCGGCGCCTGTTGCGTCTAGGTAGGTGGCTACCATGGCTTGGGCGCCTACCTAGACGGAACAGGCGCCGAAACACGACAAGCCGCCGTACATGCATGAACAACTCCCTAAAGCGTTTTCTCTTGACTACCAGCGGTATTATTGGCGCGCTTCTGCTCGCAGCAGTAGCTTTCACTGGGTTGAGCCCGCAGTTCGGTGGCAAACCCACCGAGGCTGATAAGCAGGCTTACGCAAAGTCCGGGCACTACCAGGATGGAGAGTTTGTGAATCTGGTACCCACTTCTGTCTCAACCGGCCGCAGTTTCGCGGCTACCATGTGGAAGTTTATCTTTCACAAAGACCCGCACGCTACTCCAACCAAACCACTGCCCATGCAGCCGCTGGATTCGCTGGCCATCACGCGCAAAACCCCGGACTTAGTGCGCGTCACGTGGTTCGGGCACTCCGCTAGCCTGGTGGAACTGGCTGGCAAAAACATCTTGCTCGACCCGATGCTTGGCATCGACATGGGGCCAGTTTCATGGGTTACCCCAAACCGCTACAACCCTGCTCTGCCCATCACGCCGCAGCAGTTGCCCCCCATCGATGCCGTCCTGATTTCGCACGACCACTACGACCACCTGGACTACCAGACCATCCAGCTGATCAAAGACAAAGTAGCTTGTTTCTACGTGCCGCTGGGCATCGGGCCGCACTTGCGCAAGTGGGGCGTAGCGCCGGAGCGCATCAAGGAAATGAACTGGGGTGATAGTACCAGCGTGCCGGGCCTAACCGTGGTGTGTACGCCTAGTCGGCATTTTTCGGGCCGGGGCCTCACCAACCGCAACTCCACGCTGTGGAGCTCCTGGGTGCTGAAGTCGGCCACGAAACGCGTTTTCTACAGCGGCGACGGAGGCTACGGTCCGCACTTCAAAGCCATTGGCATCACCCACGGCCCCTTCGACCTGGCGCTCATGGAATGCGGGCAGTACAATGAAGATTGGGCCGAAATTCATATGATGCCCGAGCAAAGCGTGCAGGCGGCTGTAGATGTGCGCGGGAACGTGATGCTGCCGGTGCACTGGGCTGCTTTCACGGAAGCCAACCACGCCTGGAACGACCCTATTGAGCGGGCCACGGCAGCGGCTATGCGCCAGCACGTACAGATTGCCACTCCGCAGCTCGGTGAGCCGGTAACGCTGGGGGCGGGTCCGCTGCCTAACATGCCCTGGTGGCGTCAGGTGCAATGAGGCTGGAAACCATCCGGCACTCGGAAAGTAGCGAAAGGACTGAAAGGCGCGTAACTTTGCACTATGCGCTACATCCTGGTCAACAAACCCTACGAAGTCCTCACCCAATTCACCGACGAGCAAGGCCGCGCCACGCTTAAAGACTTCGTAGCCATTCCCAATATTTATCCTGTTGGCCGGCTGGATTTCGACTCCGAAGGCCTAGTACTGCTCACCGACGACAAGCAACTTCAGCATCGCCTCTCCGAACCCCGTTTTAAAGTAGCGAAAACCTACTGGGTGCAAGTGGAAGGCGTGCCTACCGAAGAAGCCCTGGAAACCTTGCGCCGCGGCGTTGACATCAAGAGCGGCTTCACCTCCCCTGCGCAGGCGCGCTTGCTACCCCATGATACCGAGCTATGGGCCCGCAGCAAGCCGGTACGTTTCCGTGCCAACATCCCAACCAGCTGGGTGGAAATAACCATTTCGCAGGGTATGAACCGCCAGGTGCGCAAAATGACGGCCGCTGTAGGCTTCCCTACCCTGCGCCTGGTGCGAGTCGGCATTGCCGACCTGCGGGTGGAAGGCCTCGACCCCGGCAAATGGCGCGAGCTAACCGACCAGGAAGTGCAGGCGCTTAAAGAAGATATGGCTGCTCAAACCGCAGCCGCGGGCACGTTCAAAACCCCTGGCAAAGCCGAAACCTTCTGGCCTGGTGGCATTCGGCCCGCAAGTGCCAAACCTGGTCAAAATAGCGCTGGTGGTTACAGCCGTGGTGGCTTCGGCAAGGCTGGCGACGCCAAATCAGCCGGCGCTGATGGTCGTTCGGCGGGCACCCGTGGCTCGGGCCGCAACAGCAGCGGAGGCACGTTCAAAGCGAAACCCACTGGTGGCAAGCCCGCCAGCGGCAACGTGAAAACGCCCGGTAAAACCGGCAGCAAGCCCGGCCCCAAGTCGGCGGGGCGTGGTGCCGCCAAGCGTAAGTAAGGCGCTAGCGTGCTACTTGCTTGTTGGTGGGCCGCCTTCTAGAAAGCCCGGAGACTAGTGTTGCCTCAAACGAGGAGTAAGGCCGGTCTTCGGGCTTGTGTGTAGTTACTTATTCTGCATTCAGTAAACTCAGCTACTCCAATGGCCCCCTTGCTTACGCAAACATCCCAACGCCTCCGCAAGTTGCTTGTGCTAACGGGGGCGGCAGTGTTGCTGTTGAATGCGGTAGCGTTTTTTCACGCGTGGCGGTTCACGCATTTCATCACTGAACCTGGCGCACGCACCAGCAACCCCGAAAAGCTTACGTCCTTTCAGAAGTTCGGTGTGTTGCTCACCGGGCTCAAGAACCCGAAGCCCCGCAACCATACCACCCCTGCTTTCCCGTACGCCACTATCTACCTCGGTAGTCCGAATGGCCGCCTGGAAGCTTGGTACGGGCCGGTTGCTCGTCCGCGCGGCACGGTGGCGTTGTTTCATGGCTACACCAGCTGCAAAAGCAAGCTCCTGACCGAAGCTGCCTACTTCCGCCGCCTCGGCTACTCGGTGCTGCTCACCGATTTTGCGGGCAACGGAGGTTCCGCCGGCAATGTCTGCACGGTAGGCCACCATGAAGCTGCCGATGTAGCCGCCGTGACGCGCTGGCTGCAACGGCAACCCGGCTCCGTGATTCTCTATGGCAATTCGATGGGGGCCGAAGCCATTCTGCGCGCCGAAAGTGAGTTGGGCGTGCGCCCCACCGCCAACGTGGTGGAATGCCCCTACGGGAGCATGCTGCAAACGGCGCAGAACCGCTTCCACTCCATGCACCTGCCCACTTTTCCGCTGGCCAACTTGCTGGTGTTTTGGGGCGGCGTGCAAAATAGCTTTTGGGCTTTCGATTTAAATGCCACGCGCTTCGCCACCCGCATCAACACCCCTACCCTGCTGCTATGGGGCGCCGCCGACCCGCGCGTCACTCGCTCTGAAACCGATGCCATCTTCGCTAACCTGCGCGGCCCCAAGCAACGCCAGGACTTCCCAGGTTCCGGCCATGAGCCGTACTGGTGGAAAAACAAACCTCTGTGGGAGCAAACTATAGCCGGCTTCCTAGAGAAGCAGTAACGCACATCCTGCCTTGCCTACCGAAAGTTGAAATACAGCACACCCTGTTGAAAATCGGTGTGGCCATTGGCGGTGGTGATATTTTGCTGGCTCATAGGCCCTAATTCCACGGCTTTTTGGCTTTTGGTGCCAATGGCGCTGATGCCGTGCAGAAAAGAGATGCCGCCCGCCTCCGGGAACGGGGCCACGGAGTTGGTTTTAGCTGCGAACTTGGGCACAGCCGGGTTGAGCATGTGCAGGTAGAGGTTGTCGCTTCCCGATAGCACCGTGAAATCAGCTTCCCGCGTGCGCACGCGGGCCCCATAGAAATTGGCGTAGTAGCCCTTGAACTCGGGGTACAGCCAAGTTTCCCCGGTCACGGTGTTGTTGTAGGTTTTATTCCAGGAGTTGAGCGTAGTGCCTTTGAGGCGGTTTTTCCACACCCGATAAGGGCCATCAGCCAGCAGTTGCATACCTGTTACTTGCGCTTCCGGGTAGCTGAACGTAACTCCCATCAGCTCCCGCGAACCGCCTTGCTGGTACTGATAGCGTAGTTCCAACCACCCCGATGGATGCATGATCCACTTCACGCCGAACCGATCCTTGCCAGCGTAGCGCGCTTCCACCACGTGGGTACCTAGCGTGTCGGTGTGGCGTAGGCGTTGAAACTGCGCATCGGTGTCGAGCAGCACGGGGCCGTTGGTGAGCGAAATAACCTTTTTCGCGTTCCGGACGCGTTGTAGCAGCCCGGTTTTCTTGCTTATCGTTACTTCCACGCCGTTGGCGGTTATGGTCACCTGGTCGGCGTCTTCTTGCGCTGTTACGGGGCCAGTGCCCTTACTCACCAGCCGGTTGGCTACTTGCTCGGGCCGGGAAATCGGCCACGACCAGGTATAGATTTCCCGGCCGTATTGGTCATGGGCGGTTAGGTAGAGCACGTCGTAACTTTCCCAGCCCGTAGGCAGTGGGATGCTGAGCATGCCGCTCGTTTGGGGCAGCAGGTTGGGCGCGGGCGCCGTACCGGTAAGCACGGTCGTGTCGGCAAGGTTCAGGCTGCCGAACTTCTTGAGCTTCCAGTTGAACTTGCACTGGGCTAGGTTGGTGTAGTGGTAGCGGTTCTCGATGGCCAGCTTACCGTCGAACTGGGGGGTGAGGTAGCGTTTTGGGAAGAAGATGGGCGCCCATATTTCCTTGATGGTAAAGAAGCTAGCTTCTTTCTCGCGGTAAGGACCCAGAATACCATCGGCGGCGGAATTGCCTTTGGTGTCCAACTCGCCCTTTTGATCAACCCGCACCACGGCTTGGTCGCAGAAGTCCCAGAGGAAGCCCCCGGCGGAGTTAGGACGGCTGCGCATCAGGTTCCAGAAATCGTCGAGGCCGGCGCCGTGGCCGCCGTCGTAAAGGCCATGCAGGAACTCGGTAGGAAAGAACACGTCAGCGCCATTGAAAAACGTGTTCAGGCCGTAGTTGTAGCCGATGTAATGCGCTGTGTTCATACCGTTGACGTTGATCCAGGGATGAATCACGGGGCGGTTTTGCGGGTCGTACTTCGGATAGTCGGGCAGCAGGTCGTAGTTGAAGCCCCCTTCGTTGCCGTTGGCCCACAGCACAATGCTGGGGTGGTTGACGTCGCGCAGCACCAGTTCTTTCACCAGCTTGCGGCCCACTTCGGTATCGTAAGGCGGATACTGCCAGCCGGTCAGCTCGTCAATCACGAACAGCCCCAGCGAGTCGCACACTTGCAGGAAATGCTCGTCGGGCGGGTAATGCGACATGCGCACGGCGTTCATGTTCATGTCCTTCATCAGGTTCACGTCCAGCTCACTGATGCGCCGGCTGGTGGTGCGCCCCGAAGTCGGCCAGTACGAGCCCCGGTTGACGCCCTTGAATAGGATGCGCTGCCCATTCACGTAAAACCCGTCGCGCCGGCGCAGCTCCACGGTCCGAAAGCCGAAGGTTTCGGTGGTGGTGTGCAGCGTGCTGGCTCCGCTTTTCAACGTCACTTCCACGCGGTACAGGTTGGGAGCCTCCGGCGACCAAAGCGCCGGGTTCTGGAACTGCTCTTGTAGCTGTACCACAGTGCTACCCACCGGCACAGTACTCGTAAGCGGCGCTCCTACGGGTTGCCCCGCCCGGGTTTTCACCTGAGCTTGCACCGTAGTGGCCGTTTTAATTCCAGTTATGTAGGCATCAAGCCGGAACGAACCGTCAGCTTTGGCATCGAGGGCGAGGCGTTCCAGGTGCTCTTCCGGGTACGCTTCCAGAAATACCGGCCGGAAAATGCCGCCGAAGATCCAGAAGTCCGCCGTGCGTTCGGCCTCATTAACCGTCTTGTTGGCGGATACTTTATGAACGGTTACTTCCAGCTTGTTTTTCTGGCCCACCTTCAGTAGGGGCGTAATGTCATAGCGGAAGCGGTAGAACGAGCCTTGGTGGATAGGACCGGCCAGCTGCCCGTTCACTTTCACCTCAGTATCGGTCATGGAACCATCAAACACCAGAAAAATGCGCTTCTGCTTCCACGTAGCGGGCACCGAGAAGGTGCGCCGGTAGAGGCCGGCTTCCTGCGGGTCTTCCTTGCCAAAGCCGTAGTTGAATGTACCAAAACCCTGCGTTTCCCAATTGGAAGGCACCCCGATTTTAGTCCACTTACCACTGTTGCGGCCACGCGTGCACATGAAATCCCACTTCACAGGGTCGTCTTTGCCACGGCCTGAGAGGTACTGGAGTTGGGTGGTTTGGGCCAGGGCAGCGGAGCCAACCAGACAAAGAATACTTAGTATAATGTTCGCAACTACTTGTCTGATTGCTTTTTGGCTTGCCTTCATTGTTATGAACAGACTTATTTTGCCAAGCAAGTGGCTGTACTTGGCAGGGTGCAGAGCAGAAAGAATGGCAATGGGAAGTGACAAAGGAATTTCAATATACTGTCTTACTCTTGTTCTATATAACGCCCCTTCCCAAGGAACATACTCGCATCTGCCACCCGAAACCAGCGGAAAAGTCTGATTCCATCTCAGGTGGACTACTACTTGCTGATAATTAGCTGACAAGGCTTGGGGTACGTTCTCGATGGGTGCCAGAAGCTACATCAGCCGCAGGCGAGGAGAAACCAGAAGTCGGAATATCTGTCGGATGCAGTTCAGCGGAAAAGTCAGTACGGCGGATGATCCGGGTGGTGTGCCTTCAAAAATGACAATCTGTCACAAATAAAGCACTTTGCCGGGGCTGGTACGAGCCTTGTAATTCCCCCCGTGCGAATGATTCGCAGCTACAACCTGACACCTCAACTACTACATAACAACCATTCAAATGGGCAAAATAATCGGTATTGACCTCGGCACCACCAACTCGTGCGTGGCCGTAATGGAAGGCAACGAGCCGGTGGTAATTCCGAACAGCGAAGGCCGCCGCACGACTCCTTCTATCGTGGCGTTCCTCGACAATGGTAAAGGTGAGCGGAAAGTCGGTGACCCGGCCAAGCGTCAGGCCATTACCAACCCCACCAACACCATCCAGTCGATCAAGCGTTTCATGGGTCGCGCCTTCGGAGAAGTAACCGAAGAAGCGAAAAACGTGTCCTACGCGCTAGAGCGTGGTTCTAATAGCACGGTAGCCGTGAAAATTGGCGACCGTCAATATACTCCGCAGGAGCTTTCAGCTATGGTGCTTCAGAAGATGAAGCAGACTGCTGAAGACTACCTCGGCCAGACTGTAACCGAGGCCGTTATTACGGTTCCGGCTTACTTCAACGACGCCCAGCGCCAGGCTACTAAAGAAGCCGGTGCTATTGCAGGCCTCGATGTAAAACGCATCATCAACGAGCCGACTGCCGCTGCCTTGGCATATGGCCTAGATAAAAAGCACACCGACCAGAAGATTGCCGTGTACGACCTTGGTGGTGGTACCTTCGATATCTCCATCCTGGAGCTCGGCGACGGTGTATTTGAAGTACTTAGCACCAACGGTGACACCCACCTCGGTGGTGACGACTTCGACCAAGTAATCATCAACTTCCTGGCCGAGACGTTCGCCAACGAAAACGAAGGCCTTGACCTGCGCAAAGACGCTATGGCTCTTCAGCGCCTGAAAGAAGCTGCTGAGAAAGCTAAAGTAGAGTTGTCTTCGTCGACTGAGACGGAAATCAACCTGCCGTACGTAACGGCTACGGCTTCGGGCCCCAAGCACTTGGTGGTAAAATTGAGCCGCGCCAAATTCGAGCAACTAGCTGACAGCTTGGTTCGTCGTTCGATGGAGCCTGTGAAGAAAGCCTTGCAAGATGCTGGCTTGAGCACGTCGGATATCAACGAGGTTATCCTTGTAGGTGGTTCGACCCGCATTCCGCGCATCCAGGAAGAAGTGGAGAAGTTCTTTGGCAAGAAGCCTTCGAAAGGTGTAAACCCCGACGAAGTAGTGGCCATTGGTGCTGCTATTCAAGGTGGTGTACTGACCGGCGAAGTGAAGGACGTGCTCCTGCTCGACGTGACCCCGCTTTCGTTGGGCATCGAGACCATGGGCGGCGTAATGACTAAGCTGATCGAGTCGAACACGACCATTCCTACCAAAAAGTCCGAGACGTTCTCAACGGCTTCCGACAACCAGCCTTCGGTTGAGATTCATGTGTTGCAAGGCGAGCGTCCGCTGGCTTCGCAGAACCGCACCATCGGCCGCTTCCACCTCGATTCGATTCCGCCAGCACCCCGCGGTGTTCCACAAATCGAAGTAACCTTCGACATCGACGCCAACGGTATCTTGCACGTATCGGCCAAGGACAAAGGCACTGGCAAAGAGCAGAAAATCCGTATTGAAGCTTCGTCGGGCCTCACCGACGCCGACATCGAGCGGATGCGCAACGAAGCTGCAGCCAACGCCGAAGCTGACAAAGCGGAAACCGAGCGTATCGGCAAGGTAAACGCAGCTGACTCGATGATCTTCCAGACCGAGAAGCAGTTGAAAGAGTACGGCGACAAACTAAGCGCTGGCAACAAAACGGCTGTTGAAAATGCCCTTGGCGACTTGAAGAAGGCCCACGAGAGCAAAGACATCAGCCAGATTGATACCGCTATGGAGGCTATCAATACCGCTTGGCAGGCTGCCTCGCAAGAGATGTACGCCGCTACCCAAGGCGGTGCCGAAGGCCAGCCTGGCGCCGATGGTGGCAACCCCTTCGGTGGTGGTCAGCCCAATGGCAACGGCCAGCAAGGCCAGCCTCACGACAACGTAACCGACGTGGATTACGAAGAAGTAGGCACCAAGTAAGTTGTTGATCAGCAACTTGCTGATTGCTCATATGAAAGGCCCGAAGCGCATTGCTTCGGGCCTTTTTGTTGTTAGCTTTCGACATGAATTTCACCTTTATATTCTTGTTTTTGCTGTTGGCAATCAATACGTTATTTAGCTTTACCCGTGAGTCATCAGTTAAGCTATCATTGACACGAAAGATAGCACTAGCTCCTGCTGTTACCGACACGCTACGCTTCCCAGCCACTTACGCCACGGCGCTGCCCACCTTAACACCCCTGGACCAGTGGGAAAAAGATTACAACCGTTATGAGCGGTTTCTGACACCCAATATCCGACGCACTCAACAGGGCCTTTCATTTGCTAAAAACGGTGTAAAGACGTGGTGGGTTGCTAATTCAGCCAGCCCTCACGCTCAATTGGATACCACCACACGTATTACCAATCCGGACCGGTTGTTAGGCAACTGGCGCACGGTTGCCAACCGTGTTGTTGTACATATCGATTCATTCTCTGTAGCCGACCAAAAAATGTACCGCAGTGCCATTGTGCATGAACTACCTGGCACTGTGGCGTTGACGGTCACCAACCAAAAATTCAGCTTACAGACTGACGAACCGAAAGCCAATCGACTGAATCGAAATTATGCCCTGATTCAGCAGCGTTATCTGCTGTTATATGGTGCATCCAGAGCGGCTGGCAGCGTAGCCCAGATAGGAATGGACCAAGAGGGCCGCCTGTTGCTGCACACCTGCGGTGTGACGGAGCGCAAGGTACCGGGACGCTACCTGACGTACCAGACAATAATTCGTCAGTCTATCTTAACTCGGCAGTAGTGCCCTGCCTGTGGGTGAGTCGTGTAAAATCTGAGGGAACCAAACAGTTCCCACGACAACATAATCGATGTGGATTATGAAGAAGTAGGCATCAAGTAATTGTTGATGGCGAGTTGTTGATTATTAACAAAAAGGCCCGAAGCACATTGCTTCAGGCCTTTTTGTTGTCTAGTAGTTTAGTTGCGTGATAAAGCCAGAGGAAGCCTACCTAAAGCAGCGTTACTAGCTGCCTTGGTTCTTGACGTAGGTGCCATATAGTTTCCCTAAATCACTAAAAAATCCTGGCGGTGCAGCCAGAATTTTTTAGTGATTTAGGGCATAGCTGTTGCCTATGATTTCGAAGAAGATACTTCCTCTGCTTCTTCTACCTCCTGCTCCTCTTCTTCCTCGAAGCCTTCTTGAATTTTTTCGGTGGCCTCTTCATGGTCGTCGGCGTCTGCCTGCTCGGCATTCTCCTTTTGTTCTTCCTTGTCGTGAGGCTCGTAGCTGAGTTTGATGTAGATAGGAAAATGGTCGGACCCTACGTAAGGCAGGCGTTGAATGTCGTCTACTTTAAAATCAGGCGAAACAAACACGTGGTCGAGGGGCCAGCGCAAGACAAAGTGGTCGGCGTGAAACGTAGGGAGGAGGCCGCGGCCTACGCGCGGGTCCATCAGGCCACTTACCCTTCTGAACAGCTCGGAGGTATGGGACCACGCCACATCATTCATGTCGCCGAACACAATGGTTGGTTCTTCATGCTCGTTTATTTCCTTGCCTACCATCAGCAATTCAGCGTCGCGCTTGGTGCTGGTTTTCGACTCGGCGGGAGCTGGTGGTTTGGGGTGCAGGCCGTAGAGGCGTACCCACGTCTTGCCGTCGGGCAGTTGCACGCGGGTATGCAACGACGGCACGTCATCGTCGAGCAGGTATTTCACGTGGCAGCCTTCCAGCGGCAACCGGGAAAAGAACAGCAGGCCATACGTGTTGTCGAGAGGCTCATGACAAGTATACGGATGCGTTTTTTCCAGCGGCTTGAGTTGATCGTGCCACCACTCGTCGGTTTCAACCGCCATGATAACGTCTGGGTCGGATTCCAGCAGAACCGCCAGGGCCATTTCGCTATGCTTGTTGTATTGCAGCACGTTCATCACGGCCAAGCTCAGGTGCCGCTTGCCATCTTTTAGGGTACTGTCGCCGACTTGTTTTTTGACAATGGTTGTGTACGGCGCAATACGCACTGACTGATAAACTACCACTATTCCTAGTGCCGACATGAGGCCTACACCAGCCCAACCGGGTAGTTGATGCCAGTCTAGCAGGAAAGCAGCCCCTACAGCCAGCGCCGTTACTCCCACAATCTGTAGGCGCGGAAAATCGAAAATCCGAATCCACCAAGCCGTTTGGCGGAGCAGCGGCAAAAGAGTAGCTATTATCGATACGATTGCCAAAAAGAACGTTAAACCATGCGCTAATAGAATCCAGAGAGGAGCGTCGAGGGTGGGCACGGGTGAGTGATGAAGGTGTGTGAGAAGGGTGAAGCAGACAACAATGCAGGTGACTTTGCAAGTACCAGGCCATCCATGCTTCAGAAGAGCAGAGCAATGCTCGTCTGTACGCTAGCGCGGCTTCACGGTTGACCTCCCAAACATAACGTTTTCTATAATTGCTGCTTATACCTAGGCCCGTACCTTTGTGCAGCCTTTTATCGGCTTCGCTGCTGCATGGAAATTCTGCTCGCCACCTTTACCACGCTTTTCTCGGTCGTCAATCCGTTCGGGGCGATGCCTGTATTCCTGACTTTAACCGAAGAAGATTCGCCCGCCGAGCGTGCCAATATTGGTCTGCGGGCCTGCCTCTACATGATTGGAGTACTGTCGGTGTCATTTTTCGCGGGGCAGTACGTACTCAACTTCTTCGGCATCAACATTCACCACCTGCGCATTGCGGGCGGTATTTTGCTTATGCGCTCCGCCTTTGATTTGCTCACGCCCGGCGGCAACCGCTCGAAAGTATCGGAAGAGACGCTAGAGGAAAGCATGCACAAAGACGATATTTCTTTCACGCCGCTGGCCATGCCCATGCTGTCGGGGCCGGGCTCCATGGCCGTGTGCATCGGGTTGTTCACTGAAAAGCTGACCTACCTCGATATGGGGTTGATTGTACTAGGCTTTGTGTTCGTGGCGCTGGCCGCCTATATTATCCTGATGTCGTCGTTGCGGCTGACTCGGTTTTTGGGGCGGCCGGGCATGGCGGCATTGGCCCGCATCATGGGTTTTATCACGCTGGCTATCGGCGTGAATTTTCTGGCTACGGCTATTAAGGCACTGTTTCAGGAGTAGCAACTGGTCCCTTACCTGGCAGGCGCTACCTTTGCGGCAGCGAATCAGCGCAATCCGTATAATCTGCAAGATCAGTGCTTAAAAACGACCTCCTCCTCCGGGCCGCCCGCGGCGAAGAAACCGAACGTACTCCCGTGTGGCTGATGCGCCAGGCCGGCCGCATTCTCCCCGAATATCGTGCCCTGCGGGGGCGCCTCAGTGGTTTCAAGGAATTAGTGGAAACCCCCGCTTTGGCTGCTGAAGTCACTATTCAGCCCGTGGACGCGCTGGACGTAGATGCTGCCATCATTTTCTCCGACATCTTGGTGGTGCCCGAAGCCATGGGCCTCACCTACGAAATGGTGGAAGCTAAAGGCCCGCTCTTCCCCGAAACCATTAAGAACGCGCAGGATGTAGCTCGTATGCGCGTTGCCGACCCAGAAGAGCACTTAGGCTACGTGTTGGAAGCCCTGCGCGTAACCAAACGGGCCCTCAACGGCCGGGTGCCGCTCATCGGGTTTGCTGGCGCCCCCTGGACTATTCTGGCGTATATGGTGGAGGGCCACGGCTCGAAAACCTTCAGCAAAGCGCGCCGCATGCTGTACGCGGAGCCCGCCTTAGCCCACGAGCTGCTCGCCAAAATCACCGCCACCACCATTGCCTACCTGAAAGCCCAGGTGGAAGCAGGTGCCAACATCGTGCAGGTATTCGACTCCTGGGCCGGGATATTGCCACCTGCGCACTACCAGGAGTTTAGCACGCGCTACATAGCTGAAATCTGCCGGGCCATTCCCGAAGTGCCCGTAACGGTATTTGCCAAAGGGGCTTTCTGGGCTGTGGAGGAATTCGCGCAGCTCCCCTGCCGCACCATCGGCTTGGACTGGAACCAGGACGCCCGCGCTGTTCGTCCGCTGGTAGGCGACAAAACATTGCAAGGCAACCTCGACCCTTGCGCCCTCTACGGTTCCCGCGAGCAGGTACGCGCCGCCACCATTGCCATGCTCGACCAGTTCGGTCCGCACCGCCACATTGCCAACCTGGGCCACGGCGTCTACCCCGACACCAACCCCGACAACGTGAAGGTGTTTATTGAAACGGTAAAGGAGTATAGCCCAAAACTGCGCTAGTCTTTCGGCCTTGTCTTAACTTATGCTCTTACTGCCGTAGCCCGCTCACCAGCGGGCTACGTTGTGTGTAGCAGAACCCTTTATGCCTCGTTCACAAGTAATACGGTGGGTTGTCTCTCATTACTTGGCGCTGATAGCCGTTGGGCTGGCGCTAGGGCTACTACCGTTTTTGGCGCTATGCCAGTACAACCAACCCTACTTGTGCGATTTTTCAGTGTCCTCGGATACGTTCAATTATGGCATTTGGGGCGCCCAGCCGTATCTTTTTCAGCAATGGTCGGGACGGTACTTTAGCAACTTCCTGCTGTATGTAGCTAACCCGCTGAGTTACCGGTGGCTTGAAGGAGTTAAGTGGGTAGCCGCCATCAGCCAGGTACTGCGTATTGCGGTGCTATATCTGGTTATCCGCCGTCTGACGGGTCAGCAGCTTCGCCGCTCTGAGGCGGGCTTATTTGCTGCCGGCTTAACGTTGGTGTACGTGGCGCTGGCACCGTACCGGTTTTCTGTGCTGTACTATTTCACTGAAATTACTGTGTATCAAGTGGCTACCTGGCTGCTAGTGCTGGTTCCGCTAGCAGTGGAGCGGCTGCACCGGGCTGCTAGTGGTAGGGCCCGAAAAGCCTGGGGAGTGGCCGCTGTTTTGGGCACTATAGCTGCAGCCGGCTCCAATGAGCTTACGTTGGTACAGCTCGGTTGGCTGATGGCCGTGGCAGCAGGGCTGAGCTTGTACCGGCGGCAGTACCGTAGCTTCCAAATCTGGGGGAGCCTAGGTGTGCTTTTGTTACTGTGTGGCACTCTATCGGTGCTGGCGCCAGGCAATACGGCCCGCCAACACCTCGATGGCGCAGTGGCTCCTGCTGCTTCTGTATGGGAAGCTGCTTCGCGTCTGGTGGTGCTGTTGCGCTACTTGTTTGTAGAGCCTGCCATGCTGGTTGTGCCCGTCCTGACGTTGGTGCTGGCACCGGTAGCTGCTCGAACACTGCCAGCCCGGCCACCAGGATTGCAGTTGCCGCTGCTTTTAAGTGCTGTTGTACTGGTAGGCGGCGTAGTGCTAGCTACTGCTCCATATGCCCTGATGCTACCCCGCCCATCTCTATTGCCACGTGCCACCAATGCTATGGTATGGTGGTGGCTGCTCGGCTGGATAGTGGCTGCGTGGGCTAGCTTACCGCCCGCGCCAGCGACAGTACCAACGACCTCGCTAGCAGTGCGCACGTTGGTTGGCGTGGTGCTGCTTGTTATTGTGCTTATACCAAGCGGGCGGGCTTACCTGGATTTGCAGTACGATGCGCCAGCGTATGCGCGCAATTGGGAAGAGCGTTTTCAAGCCTTGCAACGCGCGGGCCACACACCGCACACTCTCCTTCAGGTGCCTCCTCCCCCTCCGTTCACCAACCGGTTCAACTTCCTTCCCCCCGATGACTTGTCCACCATGCCTGAGTTCGGGGTGAATACGCGGCTGGCCACCTGGTTCGGCGTGGACTCAGTGCGGGTAGAAGTATCAAACTAACGATCAGCCACGCGAAGCCAAAAAGTTGTCTTCGGCGTCTACTGGGCAAGGCTTAACAGGTGCGTAGTCAATCAAAAGCGGTAAATCACTGAAACAAGCGAAGCGAATACTTGGCCCTGAACCGAGAGGTGCAGCTACCAATTATTCGCTTCTTTAAGCTACAGGAAGACTCGCGCTATTCCAGCGTAGAAAGGCTCTTTTTGATGCGGGTAAACGCTTCGCGTAGCTTTTCGTCGGCGGCGGCGGTGCTGAACCGGATGCAGTTTGGCGCACCAAAAGCTCGGCCATCAACCGACGACACGTGGGCATCACGCAGAATAAACAGGGCTAGGTCGTAGGCATTTTCAATCACCTGACCATCGGGCGCGGTCTTACCGAAAAAGCTGCTTACGTCGGGGAAAACGTAGAAAGCACCACTCGGTGTTGGGGTCCGCAGGCCGGGAATGTCCTTGGCCATTTCCAGCACTAAGTCGCGGCGGCGGTGGTAGGCTTCCACCATTTCGTCGGCGGAGGCCCGGCCGCCTTTCAGGGCTGCAATGGCAGCACGCTGGGCAATAGAGCAAGTGCCCGAGGTAATCTGGCTCTGGATTTTTTCGCAGGCGCTGGCAATATCCTTGTGGGCCGCAATGTAGCCCACGCGCCAGCCGGTCATGGCGTAGCCTTTCGAAAAGCCATTCACCGTAATTACGCGGTCCTTGATGTCAGCGAACTGCGCAATGCTGGCGTGGTCGCCTACGAAGTTGATGTACTCGTAAATCTCATCGGCCAGCACGTATATCTGCTGATGGCGCGCTACCACTTCGGCAATGGCTTCCAGGTCTTCGCTGGAAAACACCGAGCCCGTAGGGTTGCAGGGCGAGGAATACATGATAAGCTTGGTGCGGGGCGTAATGGCCGCTTCCAACTCGGCCGCTGTCACCTTGAAGTCGTTTTCGATAGAGCCAACCAGCTCCACTACGGTGCCTTCGGCCAGTTTCACTATTTCGGTGTAGCTCACCCAGTAGGGCGCAAACACAATAACCTCGTCGCCGGGATTCACCAAGCTCAGCACAGCGTTAGCCAACGACTGCTTGGCCCCGGTGCTTACCACAATGTTCTCGTTTTTGTAGTCGAGGTTGTTGTCGCGCTTCAGTTTGTCGCAGATGGCCTGGCGTAGTTCGGGGTAGCCGGGCACGGGCGTATAGAACGTGAAGCCTTCATCCAGCGCTGCTTTGGCGGCATCCTTAATGTACTGCGGCGTTTGAAAATCAGGCTCTCCGAAGCTGAGGTTGATAACATCCACGCCCTGGGCAGCCAGTTCACGGGATTTTTTGGCCATGGCTATCGTCTGGGATTCCTGCATAGTCAGGATCCGGTCGGACAGAACGGAGGTCGACACTGGGGCAAGCGTAACTTCTTGAGACATGGGGGCAAAGACAAATTAGTGAAGCGGGCGAATGTAATCAGTATGGTGTAATTAATTAGCACCAAAAAACGGATTACTACACAGGCCAACGACCCACTCTGACCCTTCGGTATGAACAGCATAGACCTACACAGCTAGTCCTGCTATTCTACTACCTGTACCACAAAAGGCAAGAGCACCACTGGCAATACACCGCCAGACACCCTAAAAACCGCCTGCTTTGCTACAAACTATTTCAGCAAGCACCCAATGGAGTGCATTGCTCTTCGGCCTGGTTCAGCTTGCTTCGCTTGGTGCCAAACAATTATTTCTAACGCCCCCGATATAGCTGCAAAACCTGCCTTACTGCCTGAAACATAACTAATGTGGCTCTTTGTTTGAGAACCTTGCTTATTCTGTTCCTAGCCACCGAAAGCAGCGGAACAGAATGCTTATATCGGTGCTGGGCTCGTAGTCTTTGGCGTAGAGCAACTCCAAACGGCGGCGGGTAGCGTCGGTGAGTGGGGTAGCGCCCTGGGCTACGTCGGCAGGCGACAGGATGGCGCGGGCCAAACGGCCCGGAGCGGCGGCGTGGAGCATGCCTACCCAGGTGCGTGAGCCTCCCAGCACGCGCAAACAGTTGCGCACAAAGCCCACTTTATTGAATTGGAACCCGACTAGCAGCGGAGCAGCCAGCAGCAGCAACACACTCGCCAGAATGTCTAGCACTCGCTTGTTGCGCACCTGTTGCGGCCGAAACAGATTGAGTGTAATATCCAAAGCATAGTAGTCGCCGGGCGCATCTTTCGAGGAGCTACCAATGATGTACTGGCTATCCTGCGGCAGGATTTTGTACGCCACGGGTGGGTGCTGCGGCAAACTCACCATTAGCCCAATAATCTGACTGGCTGATAAATCCCGACCACAGAAGATAAGCTCATCCAGCGCATAGATGCGAATGATTTCCGCAAGCTGCCGTATTTCGCCCAATTGGTCGTCGGGAGGCGAAGCCACTGCCGTAGGCGCTTCGGCCACCGCTGTCATAACGGAGGTTGCCGACCAAGAAGCGCCGCCCCGAAGGGGCGCCGTGGCAGCGGCCACCAGCGCATTTTCGCGGAGCACATCAGGCGTGGCATCGGGGGTGATATATCCGATGATGCGGGCCTGCACGGCGGCGTGCTGCAACAGCCGGCGCACGCGCATGCTCTCCACCGACGAGCCTACAATGGCTACGTTTTTTTGTCGCCTCTCGTGCAGGCGCAGGTCGTGGTAGCGCAAAAAGTGCGCGGCCATCTGGCGTATAACCAACGCTGCTACCGCCCACACGCCACCTAGCACAATAAGGGCTTTTGAAAAGCGCCACGCATCAAAGAAGTTGCTGATGGCAGAAATAAGTACGGTACCCAAGAAGATGCCGCGAGCAATGCGCGAGTTTCTGCTGGGTTCGTCGTAGGCGCCGCTGAAATAGGCCGAAGTCAGCCACACCATAATGTAGGCCGGTACGGCTACCAGCATAAACTGCGGTGGATAGGGCGTATTGACGAATTTGTGGTTGTGCTCCCAGTAGTTCTTCAAAAACCATAGCCCGCCGTAAATCAACCCGCCGTCCAGTAGAACGGGCGCCGCCTTGGTAAAGAACCGCTCGGCCACCGCTATGCCAGCACGCAGCCAGATAGCCGCGTTGATAAGCAGGGAAAACATACCGGCCTGCTTGGGCGCAAAATGCTTCTGAGCAAAAATGACCATAGCGCGGTAGAACACGAACACGTAGTTCACGCTCGTGCGCTTGGTGCTTTCGCCCTTGTAATGAATGATGCGGGTTTCGGGGAAGTAGTAGTTCTTCCAACCGCCCTGCGTAATGCGGTACGAAAGGTCGATGTCCTCGCCGTACATGAAATAGTCTTCATCGAGCAAGCCGACCTGCTCCAGCATGGTGTGGCGCATCATCATGAAGGCGCCGCTGAGCACCTCTACCTCGTGGGTCTGGTCTTTGTCAAGAAACCCGAGGTGGTAGCGGCCGAACTGCCGGGATTTAGGGAACAGCTTAGCCAGCCCAAAAATCTTGTAGAAGGCCACCCAAGGCGTGGGTAGGCCCCGCTTGCTTTCCGGCAGAAACTTGCCTTGCCCGTCCAGCATTTTCACCCCTAGCCCGCCGGCGTTGGGGTGCTCATCCATGAACTCGCAGCAGGCCCGGAAGGTGTCTTCTTCCACTACGGTGTCGGGGTTGAGCAGCAGCAGGTACTCGCCCTGCGCTTCCCGTAGCGCCTGGTTGTTGGCTTTCGAGAAACCAGGGTTGTCCTTGTTTTCAATCAGGATAACCTCCGGGAACCGGGCGCGCACCATGGCCACCGAACCATCCACCGAATTGTTGTCGACCACGAACACCTCCATCGGGTGCTGTAGCTTCTCCGCTGCCCGCCGCACCGAGAGGAGAGCCTGCTCTAGGAAGTAGCAGACGTTGTAGTTGACGATAACGACAGATAGCTTCACGGGCGTATAACGGGCGGCTAGTTCTGGAGAGGTAACGTAAGGTACGCAGAGTTACGCCACGGCCCTATAGCGCTGAGACAGACGCGCTTCTACTTCAGATACGCTATATACCACTAATCACACATATATCAGAAAAACAGGGTTTTATTTAAAGAAATAATGGCCGAGCGGAAGTCCTTGCGCGCAATTAGAAACTGAATGTTAACCTTGCGCAACGCAAACCCGGCGCTCAAAATGTTAATATCGGCCTCGGCCAAGGCGCCGGCGGCCTTCGCCAGCAAGCCCGGCTGGTCGATATTGGACCCGATCAGGCAGACCATGGCGGCCTTCTCAACCGTTATCTTTTCGTACTTCTCCTGCAGGTCCTGCACCAGCTTTTTGTTGAAATCCTTCTCCCAGATGACCACCGAAATACTGTTGGCGCTGGTAGCTTTGAAGGTATAGCTGATGCCCAGGTCAAAGAAGGTTTGCATGATGTGCAGGTCGTACCCGGCGGTGCCTACCATCAAGGGGTCATACACATCAATGATGAGCACCTTCTCGGTGCCGGTAATAACCTCCACCCGCTTGTGCGGCGACACGTAGTCTTCGGTGATGAGCGTGCCGGGGTGCTCGGGCTCGAAGGTGTTCTTGATGCGAAGATTGATTTTGTTTATTTCCAGCGGCTTCGACGCCTTGGGGTGAATGGCCTCCATGCCTACGTCGGCCAGCTGGTCGGCTACGTCGTAGTTGGTGAAGCCAATGGGCTCGCAATTCTCGACTCCAACCATAACCGGGTCGGCCGAGCACAAGTGGTATTCTTTGTGGATGATGGCCTCTTTGGGTTTCACGGCCACGGCTATCTTGCTGAACGTTACTTCCGAGTAGCCCCGGTCGAATTCGCGCATGATGCCTTCGGTACCTTTCACGTAGCCCGTCACGATACAGATGGTCTCGGCGAAGTTGATTCGCTTGAACGCGTGCCGAATCCGCTGGTCGATGGTGTACGACTTATGGTCGTGGAAACCACTCAAATCCACCAACGTGGCATTGATGCCTTGGTTTTGCAGGATATTGACTGAGTTGAACGCCGAGTGCGTCTCGCCGATAGAGGCCAGGATTTCGCGGGCGGCTTGCAGAATATTGTAGCTGCTTACGTAGCCGGAAGCCAAAATATTGGTGAGGCTGTTGAGGTAGGTTTGCGCGTCCTGAATGCGCTGGTCAATAAAGGCATCAGCTACCACCAAGTCCAGGCCCAGCGGCTCATATTGCCGGTTTAGGGCTTTCAGCTTGGTAGCCACTTCAGCCAGCGCTTGATGAAATTTCTTGTGCTCCGTGATGCGGTGGTACACCCCAGGCTCCCCCGTTTTCTTGTTTTCCAGCAGCCAGTTCGTGACCCCAGCGTACGCCGATACCACAAAAATTCGGTTGTAGAGTTCAGCGCCGGTGCGGTTGAACAGGATAATGTTGCGCAGTACGTCGCCGAAAGCACTCATCGACGTACCCCCTATTTTTTCTACGGTAAGCATGAAAACAGCAAAAGTTGGAAGGCAAACATAGACACCAAGCCCCATATATACAGTATGAACTGCAAGACCCCGCGTATTCAGGAACCCCTCGAAACGGCTACCTGCACGCCCTCTTGCTTGAGCCGGCTCGAAATCTGCAGCACACAAAAAAGGGCCACCACTATCCGTGATGGCCCTTGTGCAGTAGCAGATGCGGTGTTCTTACTTCACCTGGCGCTGCCGCTCAACAATGCTACGACCCAGCGTAATTTCGTCGGCGTATTCCAGTTCACCGCCCATCGGAATGCCGCGGGCAATGGAGCTAATGTGCACTTCCGCAAAATCGCGCAGCCTCCTCGACAGATAGAAGGCGGTGGTGTCGCCTTCCATTGTGGGGCTGATAGCTAGAATCACTTCTTTGATTTCCGAGTTTGGCGCGCTGATACGCTCCACCAACGAATCAATTTGCAGGTCGCTGGGGCCCACGCCTTCAATGGGCGAAATAACCCCACCCAGCACATGGTACCCGCCTTTGTACTGCCCGGTGTTCTCGATGGCAATAACGTCGCGGATGTCTGACACCACGCAGATGGTGCTATGGTCGCGGAGCTTGTTGGCACAGATAGTGCACTCCGCGGTATCAGAAATGTTGTGGCAAGTGTCGCAATAGCGGATATCGAAGCGCATCTTGGCCAGTGCCTCGGCCAGCGTAGCGGTGGTATCCGTTTCAGCTTTGAGTAGGTGCAGCGCTAAGCGCAACGCGGTTTTTTTACCGATGCCGGGCAGCTTAGACAGCTCCCCAACGGCGTTTTCAATCAGTTTGGAAGGAAAATCCATTCAGTAGTAACTAGTTGCATGGCTGATCTGCTGCGTGAGTTGTGGAATTAGCGGACCGCCCAAACGATCAGCTACCCAACTTCCTGCACAGCTCAGCCACTTATAAAACGTCGGCCGAAATGCCTCGGTCGTGGATGGCGGTACACATGGCCACTAGCTCATCGTAGATGCCATGCTTCACAGTGCACTGGCCTTTGTAGTGAATGAGCAGCGTACATTGCTCGGCTTGCTCGGGCTCGTGGCCGCACACGTCGATAAGGGTTTTAATGACGTGGTCGAAGGTGTTGATATCGTCGTTATAGACAATAAGGTCGCGTACGTCGGTGGTTTCCTCCAGCAACAGAACGTCCTCGTCGTAATCGATTTGCGGTTTGCTATTCATGGTGCAAAAGTACGTAAAAACGAGCAAAAAAACGGGGATAATGACCTCTGTCGGCCTTGTATAACCACTTGAGAGGCAGAAACGTTTCGGCGTTTCCAGGAAAGTATTGTTGATTGCCAACAAGGCTTTTGGAGTACCCTTGTCTCTTTAAGCAAGAGCCTATATTGGCTTGCCAGGCAGTTCGCGTAGGCTGTGCACGGGCCATTGTCCTCTCTTACTGGAGACATGCGATGAGCGGGTTAGCGGAAGGGAACGTAATTTTCCGCTCCTTATTCCTGGTTCTTTCGCTTATCT
Source organism: Hymenobacter tibetensis (assembly GCF_022827545.1). Classification (NCBI taxonomy): domain Bacteria; kingdom Pseudomonadati; phylum Bacteroidota; class Cytophagia; order Cytophagales; family Hymenobacteraceae; genus Hymenobacter; species Hymenobacter tibetensis. The sequence continues at coordinate 1,541,848 of NZ_CP094669.1, read as the reverse complement.
CATGCTTAACTCCTCCCCTCTCCGGCTACTATTTGGGTTGCTGGTAGTGGTGGCGCAACTACCCGCGCACGCCCAACAGAAACTGCTGACCATGGAAGATGCCTTCCTCAACCGCAGCCTTCAGCCCGAGAACTTGCGGCAGCTCACTTGGATTCCGGGTTCGAAAGACGAATACAGTTTCCTGCGCACGGTGGGCGGGCAAGATGAACTCGTACGGGGCGCCGTGGGTGGCCCAGCTACGGCCGTATTCACCCTGGGCCAGCTAGGCCAAGCGCTACAAGCGGCGGGGGCGCCCGCCGTGAAGGCCGCTGCTTTTCCGGTGGTTACGTGGAGCGGGCCAAGCAGCCTTATCACCAGCCGAGCCAGCAAAGTGTACCGCATAGATGCCGCTACCAAGCAAGCGACGGCTCTGTTTGGGTATGATGCTGCCGCTGAAAACGTGGACATGGACCCTACCAAAACCCGCGTGGCGTACACCAAATCCCAGAACCTATACGTGTCGTTGGCTGGCCGCGAAGACGAGGCCGTAACGCAGGAGCCTAACCCAGGCATTGTGAATGGGCAGGCGGCGCACCGCTCGGAGTTTGGCATCACCAAAGGCACCTTCTGGAGCCCCACAGGCACCAAGCTGGCCTACTACCGCATGGACCAGTCGATGGTGACCGACTACCCGCTGGTGACAGTGGAGCCCACCCCAGCCAAGGCGGTACCCATTAAATACCCGATGGCCGGCGACAAAAGCCACGAAGCAACTGTGGGCGTGTACGACTTGGCTTCGCGCAAAACGGTATTTCTGCAAACCGGCGAACCTCGAGAGCAATACCTCACCAACATCAGCTGGAGCCCTGATGAGAAATCACTTTACGTGGCGGTACTGAACCGGGACCAAAATCACCTCAAGCTCAATCAGTATGATGCCAGCACCGGGGCTTTCGTGAAAACCTTGTTCGAGGAAAAAGACGACAAGACCTTTGTTGAACCCTTGCACCCTCTCACGTTCGTACCGGGCCAACCCAACCAGTTCCTCTGGCGCAGCCAGCGCGACGGGTACGAACACTTGTACCTGTACTCAACCAGTGGCAAACTGCTGCGCCAACTCACCACGGGCAGCTGGCAAGTCACGGAATTGGTAGGCTTCGCTGATAAGAACCGCGAAGTTGTGTTTCAAAGCACAGCGGCCAGCCCACTGGAGCGGCACACGTACGCCGTAAGCCTAAACGGGGGCAAGCCTCGCCAACTCACCTCAGGCAAAGGCACGCACGCCACCCTACTCAGTCCCAGCAGCAAGCACCTACTTGATACCTACAGCAGTGCTACCACACCTCGTGTTGTGCAGGTGGTGAGCCTAAGTGGCAAAGTGCAGCAACAGCTTCTCAAGGCGCCCAATCCGGTAGCCGGCTACATACTGGGCGAAACCAAGCTCTTTCCTATTAAGGCCGCTGACGGCACTACGGACTTGTATTGCCGCCTCATCACGCCGCCCAACTTCGACCCGGCCAAGAAGTACCCGACGGTGGTGTACCTCTACGGTGGCCCCCACGTGCAACTCGTAACAGACTCGTGGCTAGGCGGCTCTAACCTCTGGATGCAATTGATGGCGCAGAAAGGCTACGTGGTATTTACGCTGGACTCACGCGGTAGCGGTAACCGGGGTTCGGCATTTGAGCGGGCCACATTCCGGCAGCTCGGCACCGTAGAAATGGCCGACCAGCTCAAGGGCGTCGAGTACCTCAAAAGCCTGCCCTACGTAGACCAAACCCGCATGGGTATCCACGGCTGGAGCTTCGGCGGCTTTATGACTACTACCCTGATGACGCGCAGCCCCGGCACGTTCAAAGTGGGCGTGGGCGGTGGCCCGGTTATCGACTGGCGCATGTACGAAATCATGTACACCGAGCGGTACATGGATACGCCCCAGCAAAATCCCGATGGCTACGAGAAAGCCAACCTGCTCAACTACGTGGATAAGCTGCAAGGCAAGCTCCTGCTCATCCACGGCACCGTTGACGACGTGGTAGTATGGCAGCACAGCCTCGATTACCTGAAAACCGCCGTTGATAAAGGCATCCAGCTCGACTACTTCGTGTATCCCGGCCACCCACACAATGTCGGCGGCAAAGACCGAGTGCACCTCTACAATAAAATCACCCAGTACTTCGACGAAAAGCTGTAAGCTGTTTAGACAGTTAAATAGCCACACTCCTAAGCCGTATGGTATGGCTAAAACCTAGTTCCCCTCCTCATCTGAGGAAGAGAACTAGGTTTTAGCTCTTAACACAAACCTCCTACCGTTGCTTGATTTGGCGCACGATGGTGTCGTCGGTGATGGTGTCGTCGTCCATCAGCAGCAGGGCTTTGCTGAGGATAATAGACAAAACGGCGTCGCCTTCGAAAGGCAGGAAGACGCCAGCAGTGCTGGCGGTTTTCACGGACCGGTCGGGCACGATGCACAGGTATTGGTCGTTGGGCGTCATAAGGATATTGCCCGAGCCGAGGTGGATTTTGTAGGTCCGCAGCTTGCCTTTTACTTCCAGGAAATTGCCTTTGATTTCACTCACCTTCCCAATTTTCAGGCGCGGCACCAGTCGTTCCAGGGCCAGCTTGCGGGTTTTGGCTACTTCACCCAGTTCCCCGAAGCTGTAGTTTTCCCAGTAGTTGCGGTACTGCACCAAGCCCCCATTGTCGCGCCACAGCGGGTCGTTGCCGACGGAGGCCACACCCACGAACAGGTCCACGTCGCGCATCACTTCCGAAAATACCAGCGGGGGCACCTCGGGCAGCGGGAGGGGTTCGTCGGCGTTTGCGCGCGTGAAACGAACCTGGTCGGTACTGATATAGAAGTAGATGCCTGTATCGTTCCAGGCACCATCGGCATTCACCTCACTCACCCAGAACTCGGCGCGCAAATCGTGCCCAGGCACTAGCAGCTTGGCACTATCCGATTCGTAGCCTTTATCGTAGGCACCCATCAGGCTATAGCGCCAGCCACGCAGCTTCACCAACGAGTTGAATTGGTGCTGCTTAAGAACGTGCGCCGCCATGCGGTTGGAATACGTACGGGTGCGCTCTTCGGGTGGTGTAAGCAAGTACACTTCGCGGTAGGCTTGCTTAAGGGGCTGACGCAGTTGCCGGGCATCTAGGAGGCTGCGCCACGCCAGCACTTGCGCGCTATCGGCCAGCACGGGATGCCACAACTGCACGGTATCGGTTTCGGAAGGCAGTTCCACAGGCTGTCCCTGGTTGTCGCACCAGGCGCCATCAAGCCATAAAGCATCCGTGAAAGAGCCGCCAACCTGATGAAAGCGCCAGATGAGCGGACGCACGAGTTCAGCCATCAAGCCATGCCCGAAGTAGTATTGCTGAAACCAAGCAAACGGAATGCGCCGCTCCTCTACGAAGCCACGATCAAGCCGCTCACGTTGCGCCAGGAACGTTTGTTGGGCTAAAGCTTGGGTGGTTTTCAAGTCCTTTAACTCTTCGGCGTGCGTACTTTTGAGGGCTGACGGAGCCGATTTCAACGGCTTACCGGCTTTTTCCCACTGAACTTCGGCCTTGCCTTCCAGCAGCGTAAGCGTAGCGGTGTACTCCCCAAATTCCTCGTGCACGCGGCCATTTTGCAGGCCAGCGTCGGGCATGGCCATATCTTCAATTTCTGCGGCACTTACGCCTAGTTTTTGCGAGGCCTTTTCAATGTGGTTAGCAATCAGCTCCTGGGTGTTGGTTTGCTTGATTTTCGACCGAACCTGCGCTAGAGCGGCTACTCCAGGCAAGCCACCCTGCGAAAGAACGAACAGGCAAGCATTACCTAAGCCCACCGCTAGCGGCCCTTTGCCCGGAATTTTGCGGTAGCATTTACCGGCCAAGCTAGCCACCTGTTGCCGAAGCGGTTCGTCCAGCAACGGCAGCAGGCTCCAAACCATTCCTTTAGCTACCACGGCGTTGGCATCGAGCAAATACGTGTAGGACGTGTAAGTATAGGTGTGGCCGTTGTTGTAGTCAACGGTGTTAGAATGCTCTACCACCGGCATGGTTAGTAGCAGTTGCAGCCATTTGCTGCTTTGCTTGTATACGTTTTCGTTGCCCACTGCTACCACGGCAGCGTCTAGTTCCTTGCGCAACTTGGCCGTGGGCTGTCCGCCGCTGGCTTTCTGCCACAGTTGAAAAAGCTTCAGCCACGGCAGGGTGGTGGCGTCCGCATCGGGTAGGCCCGCTGCAAACTCGTTGAGGGCCTGACCAAAAGGGTCGCCAGTCGGGAAGGTGACAACCGGCCGGCTATTTCCATCAGCCAAGCCTAAAATAACCTGAAGGCGATGGTGCAGCTTGCCAATATCTCTGACTCGGTAGCCCGTTGACTCGCGCTCAGTAGCGGCCAGAAACTGGGCTAAATAAGCAGCTAGGGACGTACCTAGGCCCCTTTTCTTCGTGGTCTTTTCAAGCTGACCTAGAGTGAGGCCCACCGGAAAAACCAACGCATCGCTGACAATAGAAGGATTAGGGGCCGCCGAGCCGCCAGAGGGCGCATCAAATACCAACCCGTATGCCTGCAAAAGCTGAATATAATCGGCCTCACTAAGCTCCACAGTCATTCGGCTGAGCCCTTCGAGCAGCTGCAAGCAGGTCGTGCGAATACGGCCCTCATTGGCGCGCAAAGCTACCACGGCCGCCAGCGCCAAGCGGCCCCGGTAGGCCGCATCTGCCGCCCGAGCGGCTTGGTACACCGGTAGCTGGGTAACGTTGCTGTGCCAGTTGGCATTAGCGCCAGCTTCCCGAATAAGCTGTTGCAGTACTGGGTGCATTTCCACGCTGACCGGACTGGCATTGGCGGGTAGCGCAGCTAATTGAAACTTGGAGGCTTTAGCCATAAAAGAATACACAAATGCTTGTAAAATAGCAATGTACCTCATCCACCTACCAGTGGCGTGAGCTTGATGAAACTAGCCGTAGCACCTGCCCCTAGCCATACTTCTTCGTCCAGGCTTTCCACTTGCCGGTCATTCACTAATATGAAATAGCCGTTTTGCTGGAATCCTTCGAGCGCCTTATACACCTGCTCTTCGGCGTCAATCAGCTTGGCTTTGCGCAGCCGAAACCCGTTGAGTATCCGCTCCGAGTCGGTAGGCTGCACCAGTCCTTGGTACACATCCAACTGCTGCACGTTGTAATTGGCTACTTCCTGCTGCACGCGCTGGGCAATCAAGTCGCGCACAGTGAGGGTTTCCTGAGTGATTTCCAGCTCTAGCCGGTTGAGGATGCTGCCGGTAGCCGTTTCATCCTGAATGGTGAGGTAAGCCATATAGAAAAGTGAGTTGCTAACTGAATTCAATATACTAATTTTTTTAGCAACAGTTACTAACTGCACCAGCAATATCGCCAAAAGTTGCGTGGCTGCGTTTCTAGTCTACTTTTAGTGCGCACTTGCTGTTTTTGCCTGCCCATGCCCGTTCCGTCTGCCGATTTCAAGAAAGCGCTCCAGCGCCTCTCCGATAAAGAAAAGGAAACCCTACTACTCCGCGCCGCCCGCCGCGACGCCGAGCTCTACGACACGCTACGCTTCGAACTGTTGTCTGACGTAACCATCGAGGCGGTATTCGAGGAAACTTCGGACCGAATTCACGAGCTGTTTGCGGTGGGCGCCACTGGCCGATTACTCAACCGTAGCCTTACTAAAGCCCTTCAGAAAGCTACCAAGGAAGTGGCCCGCGCCAAACGCGTCACCAAAGACAAGCGCCTGGAAATCGACCTGAACTTGTACATCCTGCGCCTCATCTTCGATAACTACACTGGTCAGTTCGACAGCGTGTACGGCGGTTTCTACACGGCTACGGCCCGGCTGGCAGCCCGCACCACCCAGCTCGTTACCACCAATCTGCACGAAGATCTGTGGCTGGAATACAAGGAAGACCTCGACGACTTTCTAAGCCAGTTGCACGCACGCAATAAAAGCCACAGCCTAAAGTTCGTGTTGCCGCGCGAGCTAGTACTACCTGATTAGTGGTTACTTGCGGGAAACTGATGTGCTATGCTCCTTCCTCGCCTGCTTGTTGCGCTAACTTTACTCGGCAGCCTTGTGGCTTGCTCCGAAAGCCCCACGCGGCGCTCAGCGGCCGTGTCCGCTACAGCACCGCCTGATACAGCCGCCGTACGGAAAGCGGCACGGGAGTTTCGGGTAGAGTATAATCAGCCACAGAACCTCGACAGCACCGACTTCTATTACCAACCTGTGTCGGTGGTGCCTTTGGAAGAAGAGCGTAGCACTGGCAGCAAGCTGCTATCCAGCAGTTCCTACGACAGTGAGTACGACACCCGCCCCAATGACATTGAAGGCACTTGCTACAACCTACTTTTCTTCCAGAAATCGACCTTGCAGGAACATGCTTTGTTCCCGCACGGGCGCTTCGTAGTTACAGAAATTGACACCGATAGTAAGCCTGACGCTCGCTGGCCTTACTTGTTCTACACCGTTATCAAAGCGGATACCAATGCCGATGGCCGGCAGGACGAAAAAGACGCCAGCGCCTTGTATGTTTCCGACCGGAGCGGCCGGCAGCTCCGGCAGCTCACGCCCGACGGCACCCATTTGGAAAGCCGCACATTGTTACCCAAGACCAGTTTGCTGCTGGTAGAGGTCCGCCCTGATGTCAACCACGACCGGGAGTTCACGCACGCCGATGGCACCTATTGGCTACGCTTCGACCTAAGCAGCCTTGATGCCGCGCCCGTACAGCAGCCGATTGCCACCGCAGCTAGCGCGCTACAACAGCAGATGCTGCGCCGTCAAAGCCGCCAAACAGAGTAATGGAAGCAGGCCACCCACAACGCAAAAGTCCCCGCTGGTAATTACCAGCGGGGACTTTATGCTACTTCTTACTGGAGGCTGCTACTACTTAGCTGCTTTAGCTGAAGCGTTGCCAGCTGGCTCAGCCTTGGCAATAACGTTGAAGCTCATGGCAAATTCATCCATGATGGCTTTGTCGCCGATGCTTTCGAAGAACGACTTCGAGCCGTACTTGATGTCGAATTTCGTGCGGTCAATGTTAGCAGTGCCGCTAGCAGAAGCCAGGCCACCTTTCACGCCTACTTTGGCGGGAAAAGTCACTGGGTTGGTGATGCCTTTGATGGTCAGGTCGCCGGTGATAGTGGCGTTGTTACCAGCAGCATCTGCTTTGATAGGCGTAACCTTGGTGATTTTGAAGGTCGAGGTTGGGTTCTTATCGATGCTGAAGAAGTCGTCGGAACGCAGGTGGCCCATCAGTTTGCCATTGGTTTCAGCATCCTTGATGTCTTCCACCTTCAGCGTGTTCATGTCCACGGTGAACATGCCGCCTACTATTTGGTTGCCACGCACCAACACGCTGCCTTCTTTGAACTCCACGCTGCCGTTATGCTGCCCAGTTACCTTCTTGCCTACCCAGCCCAATTTGCTGAGCTGCTGCTGCAGCTTGTAGGTTTTGTCGGCGGCTTTGCTGCTAGCAGTGGTTGTGCGAGCGGCAGGGGTATCAGCCAGAACAGGGGCCGCAAGCAGCGTAACAGCTAACAGTGCTGGCAGAATGATCTTTTTCATGATAAAGTCAAGTGTTAAGTAAAAGTAAAAGCAAACTGAAAGCCGTCAGTCGCGGATTTTGTCGAGCAACTCGTTGAGTTGCATAGCTTCGGTTTCGGTGAGGTTGCGCAGGTGAGGAGCCTGCACGAGCACTTTGTCTATTTCAAGAAGCAGGCTCAACCCTGCTTCGGTAATGCGAATGTCCACGGCCCGCCGGTTGCTGGGGCATACGGTGCGGGTCACGAGTTTCTTGGTCTCCAGCTTGTCTACTATGCGAGAGGCATTGCTGGTCTTATCCAGCATCCGGTCGATGAGCAGATTCACGGTAGCCGGCTTGGGGTGCTGGCCACGCAGAATGCGGAGTACATTGAATTGCGGCCCTGTGATGCCGTAATCTTTAAACAAAGCAGCGTTTCGTTGCCCAATCCAGCCAGCGGTGTACACTAGGTTAATCATCCCCTTTTGGAAGATATCACTAAATACTGGCTGTTTAATTTCGTCTTCGATTTTCATGATAAGGATGAGCTACCTTGGAAAGGCGTTGCAAATATATGTACCTACATTTAATGTTGCAACATCAATCAATATTTATTTTTCTATTTATTTGACGACAATCGTTTTGGCTGTGCCAACGTAGAGGAGCTTCCCACCTTCTGCTACCTTAAGAAAGTATGAAAAAGCTACCATACCTGTTCTTTCTGCTCACACTAGTTGCAGGCACCTCACACTTCGCAAGTGCTCAAGCCAAAATCGCACCATCTGTCGGAGCTGTCACGGCCAACTCCACTGATCGTTTTATAATGCAGGATGGCGCTGTTGTGCTAGTTCAGGGCCAGCGCTCTACACCGCTCACCAAAAACGTGATGCTTTCCAACGGCACCAAAATTAACTACAAGAGTGGCATCGTTGAATTCACGACCGGCAAAAAAACCACGCTACACGAAGGCGACTACGTGAAAATGAACGGTGACCTGGTGTTTGCTACACCCGCCAGCGCCGCCGCTGCTCGGGGCAACACCTCGGTACCTTCCAACGCGCAATTCAATACGTACGTAGACCGCGGTACCTCCCCTACCAGCACCAAGGTTTCGGCAACTCCTGTAGCAGAAGAGCTAACGGGGCTTTTGACTCGCAAAATCCAGCTTCTGAACGAGAAAATCAGCTTGATGACGCCTAACCCCGCCAATCAAGCCGCGCTTGACAACGTAAATCAGCAGATAAAAAGCCTGGACGCGCAAATAGGGCGCTAACCGCGTGCCTTGCGGCGGTAACGCTGTGCCAGACGCACGCACTAGCCCAGCGTTACTCGTGCCAATAAAGTTGGCCGGTTTCTTCATGCACGAGGTTGAATGGCTCGTCGCGCAGGATGAGAAAGCCATCCAGGTCGCAGACTTGCGCCAAGCCACTGACTTGCAAAGCCCCCCAAATGCCAAGAGACGTTTCCACCATGCAGCCAACCATGGTTTGCAACCCGTGGGCCTGGGTTTCCCGCAAGATGCGCAGGCCGTTGCGGTAGCCACCGGCCTTCATCAGCTTCATGTTGACGCCATGAAACTGCTGGGCTATGCTTTCGAAGTCGGTGGTATCGGTGACGGATTCATCGGCAAAAACCGGCCAGGGCGAGCGGGCGCGCAGATACTGGTAGTCAGCGACGTGAGTGGCGGGCATGGGCTGTTCTAGTAGGCGCACGTGTAAGCCGGGCAGGGTTGTTACGCGCTCTACGAACTGCAGCAGAGTATCGACATCGTGCCAGGTCTCGTTGCCATCAATGATGAGCGGCCGACCCGGCAATTCTTGCACAAGGGCCTGCAATAGCTCGAACCCGCTTTCCTGGTTTACTTTCACTTTAAGGGTTTGAAAGCGGGCCATGCCTTGCTCCCGCACGAAAGCCGCTACGGCTTCTGGCTCCATGATGGGCAGGGTGAAAGCCGTTGGAACAGCCACTGCTGGTTGGGGAGCCCCCAGCCACTGCCAAACGGCTTGTCCCGCCTGTGCCGCCGCCCACTGCACAAATGCCGCCTCGATGGCGAAACGCAAGGCATGCGCCGGTGTGTGGGTCGCCAGAAACTCGTGCAACTCTGCTTCGGTCCGAACGGCACCCAAGCCGGCCTGCTGCAAGGCGCTGAATTCTTGCTGTATGCCTTCGGGCGTTTCGCCGTAGCGCACGTTAGGAGCCGCCTCCCCCCTTCCTATGGGGCCGCCAGCCGGATCGTGCACTTGTAGAATCAGGTTGGTTTTAAAGGTGGAAGCGTTGCGCGAGATTTTCCAAGTGAAGCGCAACGGCAACGTGTGGGGCGTAAGGGACCAGACAAGCATAGGGCGGCAGAAAAGATAAAAGTAGGCGGTCAGCCTGTATCGGCCACCTAGCGCCGAGCAATGCCTCCGCTGTTTATACCAGTGCTTAAGCTAGTGGAAGTTTTCACTGGGACCGTTGCGGCTCGTACCAAGAGCTGCTGGTGCTACAGCATGGTCTGTTTCAGTTGGCTTTTTACGACAGCTACAAGGACGCAAAAACATCTTTCGGGGAGGCACGAAGCGGGCCTAATTGCAGTTCTTTTCTATGTCTGAGCAGGCGCTACACCCGTAGGCTACCAGGCTGAAAAGGCCGGCAACGAATAGCGAAACCCAAAAACCTATCTTTGCTACCTCCAACTCCTTTCTCTTTGCTGCCGCGTATGAAGTTTTCGCGACTTGTCCCCGTCGTTTTGGTGCTGGCCGTAGTGGCCGTTTTGCTCACCTTGCTTACCTCCTACCAGGTGCTAACCCTCGACCCTTTGGTGGCGCGAGCGGCGCGCTGGCTGTTTCTAGTGGCTCTTGCCGCATACGGTGTACAGCGCCGTTCCCTCACTTTCTGGATTGTGGTGAGCATGTTTGTCGGGGCCGAAATCGGGAACGACTTCCCAACGTTTGCCGTGAGCCTGAAAGTGCTCAGCGACGTCTTTCTGCGCCTAGTTAAGACGATTATTGCGCCGCTGGTCTTTGCTACCTTGGTAGTGGGCATTGCCGGCCACGCCGACTTAAAGCAAGTAGGCAAAATGGGGCTCAAAGCCCTGGTTTACTTCGAGGTTATCACCACGTTTGCGCTGTTCATTGGCCTGGCGGCCATCAACTTAACCAAAGCGGGGGTCGGCATCAGTCAAGCCGGCGTAGAGGTGGAAGCCGAAACTCTGCAACCCGTCAAGCAAACCACAGCGGATATCATTCTGCACATCTTCCCTGAAAACATTGCCAAATCGGTTGCGGAGGGGCAGGTGTTGCAGGTAGTGGTATTCGCCATCATTTTCGCTATCGGGCTGGCCATGGTGCACCAAAACAAGCGTCGCCCCATGCTCGATATAATCGACAGCTTGTCGGAGGTGATGTTCAAATTCACCAACGTGGTGATGTTCTTCGCCCCGATTGGGGTGGGAGGCGCCCTCGCCTACACGGTAGGTAAGATGGGGTTTGAGCCACTCCGCAACGCCTTCTATTTGCTTATTACACTGTACGCGGCCCTGATAGCTTTCCTAGTGCTTGTGCTACTGCCTGTGGCGCTGCTAGCGCGTATTCCTGTTAAGCGCTTTGTGCAGGCTATTGCCGAACCAGTGAGCATTGCTTTTGCTACCACGTCGTCGGAGGCTGCTTTGCCCCGGGCCATGGAGGCTATGGAGGGCATAGGGGTGCCGCGCCGCATTGTGGCCTTCGTAATGCCTACCGGCTACTCGTTCAACCTTGATGGCACTACCCTGTACCTGTCGTTGGCGGCCGTGTTTGTGGCGCAGGCAGCAGGTATTGAGCTGTCGTTTGGGCAACAGCTGGTAATGGTATTCACGCTTATGCTTACCTCGAAAGGCGTGGCGGGCGTGCCGCGCGCTTCGCTCGTTATTCTGCTGGCTACGGTGGCTTCGTTCAACCTGCCAGCCTGGCCAGTGTTCATCATCTTGGGCATTGACGCCCTGATGGACATGGCCCGTACTGCTGTGAACGTAATCGGCAACTGCTTGGCTACGGCCGTAGTAGCCCGCTGGGAAGGCGAGTTCGTAGACAACTATGTAGCACCCGACCCAGTGGAAGGTTTGGCGGAAGTAGACAGTAGCTTGGTACAACAGTCGCACTAGCTACTTCAGCTTTCTGGTTTTCTGCCCCACCGGCATGGCTCCCACTTCAGGAGGCCACGCCGGTGGGGCTTTTCGTTGAGAGAGGCGCGCCCGGAAGCACTAGGTTGGCAGTGGCACTTTATCTTCGTGTTTTCAGGGCCAACGAAGTGGAGCAGGAGTTACAGCGCAAGATCATTCATCTGGACATGGATGCGTTCTATGCCTCAGTGGAGCAGCGCGACCAACCGGCGTTGCGGGGCCGCCCGGTAGCAGTAGGCGGTTCGCGGCAACGGGGCGTGGTGGCGGCGGCTAGCTACGAGGCCCGGCAGTTTGGGGTGCGTTCCGCCATGGCCTCGTCGGTGGCCCTGCGCAAGTGCCCCGACTTGATTTTTGTGAAGCCGCGCTTCGAGGTATACAAAGAAGTGTCGCGGCAGATCCGGGCCATTTTTGCCGACTACACGCCCCTGATTGAGCCGCTCTCACTGGACGAAGCCTACCTGGACGTTACGCACAACCTCAAGCAAATTCAGTCGGCCACGCAGCTAGCGCAGGAAATCAGGGCCCGCATTCTGGCCGAAACGCAGCTGACAGCTTCCGCCGGCATTTCCTACAATAAATTTCTGGCCAAGCTTGCCTCTGACTACCGCAAACCTAACGGTCAGTTTGTAATCAAACCGCATGAAGGACTGGCTTTTGTAGAAACGCTGGCGGTGGGGCAGTTTCACGGCATCGGGCCCGCCACGGTGGCCCGGCTACATCAGCTGGGCATCTTTACGGGGCTGGATTTACGCCAACAGTCGGAGGCGTTTCTGCGGCAGCATTTCGGCAAGGCCGGCTCGCACTATTATCACATTGCCCGCGCCCAAGACCACCGCCCTGTGGTGGCCGACCGGATACGCAAGTCCATCGGCTCGGAAACCACCTTTGAGCACGACCTAGTCACCCACGACGAACTCTTGGCTGGGCTGGAGCCCGTGTTGGCCGCCGTGTGGGCCACCACCCAGCGCACGAACACGGCGGGCCGCACCGTCACGCTGAAAGTGAAGTATGCTGATTTCCGGCAGATTACGCGTAGCCGCACCTTTCTGGCTCCTATCCGGACGCCGGAGCTACTGGCGCAAGTCAGCCACGAATTGCTGGCGGCCCTACTGCCTTTGCCGCTAGGAGTGCGCTTGTTGGGCGTAACGCTTTCCACCCTGGAATCTGATACGGAAGTGCCCGGCCAGCAACTGGTGCTACGGCTGTAGCGCTGTTATTTGAATCAGGCACTGAAGTCGGCATTCCAACGCGCTTCCCTCACCTGTTTCGCAGCGGCAGGCGGCTTTGGGTGGAGGCTACGTGGGCCGTTTCGTTGCTTTCGGTTGCGAACGAGGCTTCTTGCGCTTTGTTTTTGGTTTGCGCCGCAACCGACCCAAGCGCTGACGCTCGGCTTTTCGCTCGGCCCGCGCCTCCAGCCGTTGGGGTAGCCGAGCCGTGAGTTGCGCCCGCACGTACTGCGCCAGCGCAGAAAGCGGAATAGAATGGGCCGTGCGCAATACATTAAGCACTTCCCGGCGGCGCAGTAAGCTCACACCCGTCATGCCGCGGGCCATCAGAAACTGGCGCACTTCTTCCAGCAGCAGCAGATCTGCCACAGCGGCTCGCTCCACACTGGCATTATAGAGAGCCGGCCGGTGCAGGTGCAGCCCGGCCGGGGAAGCCACCAAAATGCCCACCCACTCGGGCAGCAAAGGCAACACCTTCAGCAAGTGCTTCTCGGTCACGACAAAGGTCACCAAATCGTAAGCGCAAGCATAGCAAGCCAGTTGGCGGCTCACTCGTTGCAGCGTGTCGCCATCACCTTTCACTTCGTAGCCGTGCATAAAGTGTTCGGTGATGTGCACTACATCGACCCGAGTGCTACCAGTAGGCAGTTCATCGACGTAGACACCGCCTTGCAATAGCGGATACAGTAGCGCACGAATCTCCGGGTCGTTCATCAGGAGCGCAAGATACAGCCGCCCCCCGTTAAGCTAAAAAATATACTGCCGCAGGTAATGGCACGTTAAGTCGGCATTCGGCAGAAAGGGATTGGCAGTGGAGACGCAGGCTTGGCCTATAGTCTGTACGGAGAGTAGCGCGGAAGCCACACAACAGCTACTGTCCTATGTATTGTCACTCATACGCTTTTCGCTGGCACATTTTTTCCTTCACTTTTAAACTTTGCTTGATGGGTTGCATCCATAGCATTGAAAGCTGCAACCTTATTTTACGTTGATGATGAAAGTATTTCTCTCCCAAACGCTAGCCTTGCTGCTCGTGCTTTTGCTGCTCGGCCCGGCCAGCTCAGCCAGTTCAACCCTCCGCGACGACAACCGCCCAGCACGCCGTGAAGTAAGAGCGTACATCGAGCAGAATGTGCTGCCCGTGGTTCGGCAGCAGCGCCAGAAGCTAGAAGCGCAGCTAGCTACCTCCGACAAAGCTCAACTTGCCATCTACCGCAGTCAGCTCAAGGAAATTCGGCAGCGCCGCCAAGCCCTGCGACACAGCTTCCGCACTGGCCAGCCTACGCCCCAGGCCACGGAGCCGACCAGTCCGCGAATAGCCCTCACAGAAGCCCAGCAGCAGCAACGAGAGCAACTGCGCAATGAAACCCGCACGGTTATGACCAGCGTGAATGAGATGGCACAGCGGTATGCCACCAACATTGCGCAGCTAACGCAAGAAGTGCAGCCCCAGAAAGAGAAATGGGCCACTGACATTCAAGAGCTTCTCGTTAAGAATACCAGCCCGGAGCAACAGAAAGCAGGCCACTTCAAGGGCGGGCTACACCGCCGCGCCGGCGCCGCTAGTTTGTTGCGCCCTGCCGCTTTCCTGCTGCTCGACCCGAAGGCTCCAACTGCCAGCCCAACTCCCGAAGCAGGCAGCGCCGGGGTGTATCCGAACCCGGCAGTGGCTACCAGTAAGCTCGACTACACAGTTGTAAAGGCCGGCCCCGTAACGATAGAACTTCTCGATGGCCGGGGCAATACGCTCCGCACGGTGGCCCAGGAGCCCAAGCAGGAAAAAGGCACTCATACGCTGCAAGTAAGCCTTGGTGACTTGGCCGCAGGCACCTACTACTACAAGATAACCACCCGCGCCGGCTCGGAAACCAAGCGCTTCGTGAAAGAATAACTCAGCTCTTTTTCCGTTGTAAAGCCAGCTTTCCTCTGAAGGCTGGCTTTTTCATGTGTGCTTGTTTACCCACCTCCAAGTAGCTTGCTTCACAAAGCAACAGGCTCGTGCGTAAAGTGGCTTACTCTAGCTGCATGGCACAACATGCTGCTCGAATCCCCTGTATCTTTGCGCCCTATGCTTCGCAATTCGTTTACCTGGCTTCTGCTATTTGTTCTTTCTACCGCGCTGGCAGCTTGTTGCGGCTCTGTTGCCTGCACTTGCAATGACAGTGTGGACGATGCGCTGTTTTTCCGCTTCGCCCTTGATACTGCAGCAACCAACCCCAACCCCAACGGTTTTCGGCCCAACGACCTCGACACTGTCTATATCCAGCGAGTACCGCTCGACACGGCTCAACGCCCTCGCGCAGACACCGTCGTTATTTTGGGTGGCCGGCTCGGTTTTGTGCCGACACTAGTCATCAACAACGCGTCTCCTTTCCCGCAGAGCGGCACCCGCAAGCTCGACCAGTACACTTACAAGATCTTATTGGCCAGCAGACGCCTACGGTCAAATCCGAGATACCGTGAAATCAAGAGCTTTTCAATAACGAATGTCAAGGTAGAAGACGAGTTTATAAGCAACGCTTGCTGCACTTGCAACAACAACATTAAGAAGGACTTAACTCTTGATGGCCAACCCCGGAGTTTGGCTGATCCTGGCGGCGAGGATGATGATATAGAGGTGGTGCTCACTCGCTAAAAGCACCGCGGCCCTACGTCCGCTTCAAGCTTGGCTGCGTATAGATTCTACCATCTTAGCAAGCCGCAATGATTTGGCTACCTTGGGTGTTGTTGCCTGTACTATGCTACCCGAACCTACTATTGCCCGCACCACCCTCTCGGCGTTTCCGTTCAAATCGACGCTTAGCTTCGAGCCACTTATTGCGTATTGGCAAGCGCATGAGCACGACCCTAATCCGGGCTTAGCCTTGCTGGCCCGTGCCATCGGCGAAAAAGTAGCCGAACAACCGTGGGCGCGTGGGCCTATTACGGACATGGCCGTGCTGGAATGCAACTGCGACTTAGTGGAGACGCTGATGCTGGCCATGTTTCCGCCGGCCTCTTTCAAATCCGACATCAGCGGTGCCATTGCGCCTTTTCAGCGCTACAGCTTCTATCACACACCGCGCTTTGCGGAAGTGCTCCTGACGGGTACCAAAACCATCAAGCAGCCGCTCAATATCGATAACCGGACGCTGGAGCTCCATTCCACCCGAATGGCCTACCAGTTGATTCTCGACAAGGTATATGGCGTGCAGATGCCGCAGTACGGCACTATCACGTTTACCGTCCCGGACTATAGCATTGGCCTGTACCGGCACTACGGCGTCGATTTCAATACCACTTTCTTGGATGTGCGGGTGGTAGGCGGGCCGCGGCCCGAGCTGACCTCCGAGCAGATAGAACACCTCACCCGCAACCCACACCGCATCGACGCCTGGCAGGAACTACTGCCCATGGACCGCTTCGAGCTGGAAGGCATGCACATTCTGCACCTCGTAGACGTAACCGACCAGGAAATCCTATCGGAGCTGAAATATGATTTGCTGGAGCGCGACGTGCTGCAAGCCTCGGACCGGCTCGAACAGATTCAGGAGAAGCTACGGGTGTTGTTTGGGCGGCCCTTCTTGCAGCTCGGCATTGCGGCCTACGACGAGAAGAAGCAGGCTTTTGTAGATTTTGGTCGTAAAATCAACCACAGCTTTCTTACCAAGCAGCTGCACAGCCAGGATGCCGGCTCGGGCTTCCGCCAGATCTACCGGGAGCTATGGCAAAACCGCCAGCCGCTGGTACTCGAGAACGTGGAAACCGCCGACATTCCCGAAGATTTGCGCCAGCAGATTCTAAGCTTGGGCATTCGCTCAGCCATTCTGGCATTGCTGCCCTACGGCGACGATACGGTGGGTTTGCTGGAATTGGGCTCGCCTAATGAAGGTGACTTAGACGAGTTTGATGTGGAAACGGTGGCGCAGTTTGTGCCGTTGTTTGCCGTGGCTGTGAAGCGCAACGCCGAGGAAATTCACACCCGCGTGCAAGCCATCATCAAAGAGAAGTTTACGGCCATCCATCCTACGATGGAGTGGCGCTTCACCAATGCGGCCCAGAACCTGCTGCAAAAGCAGGAAGACGGCAACCGCAACGCCGAAATGGAAGACATTGTGTTTCATGATGTATTTCCGCTACACGGCTCGGCTGATATTCGGGGCAGCAGTACGGCCCGCAACGAGGCAGTGCAGGGCGACTTGATCGAGCACCTGACCTTAGCGAACCGCGTGCTCAAAAAGGCCGCGGAGTTTCAAGCGCTACCCATACTCGACGAACTCAAGTTCTACGTTAACAAAAACTTGCGCCGCCTACGGCAAGGCATTATCTCGGGTGACGAGGTTAGCATTTTCGAGTCGCTGAAGACGGAGGTGGAACCGCTGTTCGAGTATCTGCGGCAGAATACGCCAGCGTTACAACCTGTTATCAGCCAATACTGGTCGAATATCGACCCCGAGCTAGGCATTGTGTACAAGCGCCGGAAGGCCTTCGAGCAAAGCACCACCTTGCTCAACGACGCTGTGAGCGACTATTTGGACGAGGAAGAAGAGAAGGCGCAGCTGATGTTCCCGCACTATTTCCAACGCTTCAAAACCGACGGCGT
Source organism: Hymenobacter tibetensis (assembly GCF_022827545.1). NCBI lineage: Bacteria > Pseudomonadati > Bacteroidota > Cytophagia > Cytophagales > Hymenobacteraceae > Hymenobacter > Hymenobacter tibetensis. The sequence continues at coordinate 1,524,385 of NZ_CP094669.1, read as the reverse complement.
GGAATACAACATCTACGTGGGCGCATCGCTGGTGGAAAACAAGCCGTTCGATATGGTTTTCCTGAAGAACCTGCGGCTGTGGCAACTGCTGGTGATGATTGAAATCACGCGTCGTACAGCCGCTATCAAGCCGCAACTTCCGGTTCCGCTGGATACCACTCAGCTCATCCTCATCCATAGCCAGTCGTTGAGCATCCGGTTCCGACAAGATGAGCGCCAGTTCGACGTGGATGGTGCTTACAACATTCGCTACGAAATCATCAAGAAGCGAATTGATAAGGCTACTGTGCAAGGTACCGGCGAACGGCTCACCCAGCCCGGCCATATTGCGCTGGTGTACACGCAGCAACGCGAGAGCGAAGAATATTGCGAGTACCTCGACTACCTCCAAGACCGTGGCCTACTCGAACCCGAAATAGAAGAGTTGGAGTTGGAAGAGCTTCAGGGGGTAAAAGGCCTGCTAGCGCTGCGCGTAAAAGTCAAGCTAGATTAGAGGCATCAGGGAAGTAGCTCTGAAAGCCTATTTATATAGAACTTGTCATTCCGACGCGGGAGGAATCTGAGTTGAAGCCGTTACGAGGCCACTCAGATTCCTTCCGCGTCGGAATGACAACACCTATTAGACTCTGAGCCCATCAGTTCAACATCCAAACCAGGAACCGTTGGACAGGTGGGCTTTAGTTTTCAATTCCCAATTCCTTGCCTTCTCGCCACCACAAGCGCAACGCCGTGCGCAACAGAATCAGCCATAAGAGGCCAGCTGCAAAACCGGCTAGTACGTCTGTGGGATAGTGCACGTGCAGATACACGCGGGTGAAGCCAATGAGCACGGCCCACAGCACCAACAGGCCAGCCCAAACAGGATGCCGACGGTGCCGCCACAGCAACCACGCCAAACACCCGTACAACGCCATGCCTATCATGGCGTGGCCGCTGGGGAAGCTTAAGCCAGGCTGAAACACCAGCGCCGAAGACGGGCGCGACCGGTGATAATGCGTTTTAAGCAACTGGTTGAATAATGACGCTCCAAGCACCGCCAGAAACACCTCCAGCGCCTCCCGCTTGTGGCCGCGCCACCGCAGCACAACCGGGCCCAGAATGCCCGCTAGTGCCAGAAAAGGAAACGAGGCAAAAAAGGTAACGAATCTGGCCACCGGAGTTAGCCACGACCAGAAGGCCCGAAGCTTGTCTGCTTGCTGGAAGCCCCAATCGTCGAACTGCGCCGAGTGCGCGACGAATACCACCCGTGTCAGGTAGAAGAAAAGCAGCAACGACACAGTGAAGACGGCACCAATCAAAACCACTTCCACGGTCAGGAAGCTGAACAGAGCGAGCAAACGGGAGGTGATGGGCTTCCTCTTCACAGAATCACGAATTTTGCGGCTGACTGCTTGGCCCCGAAGAAAGTTGTCGGTTAGAGACAAGTCCTTCTACGCAACCCAGGTTCCTGTAAACGAAGAAAGCCGGTCCATTACTGGACCGGCTTTCAAAGTGCGCTCGGGGAGACTCGAACTCCCACACCTTGCGGAACTGCCGCCTGAAGACAGCGCGTCTACCAATTTCGCCACAAGCGCAGAGTAGTTACCAAGTCAAAAATCCTCGTCTGGATTGTCAGTTGGTTCTGCAAAGATAAGGGCATTTTCTGAGTTGAGGCAAGTATTGGCGCAAAAAAGCCAGCAAATTTCCTGAGCAAAATCTTTATTTCTAAGCTATTCAGGCTGTTTTTCAGGTAATTGCAACGGCTTTTTCAGTCGAATTTCTACTTGCTTTAAGACCGGAATAGCAACGAGTAACCATACCAATCCAGCCGTAAAGCCAGCCAGCACATCGGTGGCATAGTGCACGCGCAGGTAAACGCGGGTGAGGCCAACCAACACAATCAGCAGGGCCAGCGCCCCGATAATCGGCCAGCGCCAAACCGACTTTTGCATGTAGGTGTAGGTCAGATAAATCAGCAGGCCGTAGAAAGAAGCGGAAATCATGGCGTGGCCACTGGGGAAGCTCAGGCCGGATGCCGACACCAACGGCAGCAACGGCCGCGGCCGATGATACACCTGCTTGAGTGCCAAGTTGAGTGTGATACTGCCAAGCGCCACGACGGGCACCAGCAACGAGTGCCAGCGGTGCCGGCGCACCAGCAGAAACCAGTCGATGAGCAGGCAGCCGATAACGGTGATAAAGTTGCGGGAAGCCAGAAACGTGACGGTTTCCACCCATTCTTGGCGTGGCCCCAACAGCCGCCGTGTCCAGCGAAATGCCTCGGCATCGAAGGTGGCGGCATCTTGGTCGAACACTTCCCGGCCCAGCGCCAAAAAGCCAACCACCCCAGCGATACCCAACACCAGTGTGATGGCGAATTCGGTTAGAAACAGCGTAAGGAAAACTAATATGCGGCGCATAGAGGGTGCATAGGCGGTAGCTTCGGTGCCTAGTGTACAAACAAAAACACGAAATGTGGGGCAGAGTCGATGTACAGCTGCCGCCACCTCGTATGCTATACGCTCGAAACTCCACTTACGCTCATGTCACACCCTGATGCCGGCTTCGACCGGGTTGCAACCTTCTACGACCCGCTCAGCCGGCTCGTGTACGGCAAGGCCCTGCTACGGGCGCAGCAGCATGCGTTGGTAGCCGGTTTGCCGCCTGGTGCGCCGCACGTTCTGGTTATTGGGGGCGGCACAGGTTGGGTGGTGCTGGAACTGCTGCGGCTACGTCCTGCTGCCACCATCTTGTTTCTGGAAGCCTCAGCTCAGATGCTGGCCGGTGCCCAAACCCAACTGCTCCGCCAACACCCAGCAGCGGCCAGCCAAGTGGAATTTTGGTTAGGTACGGAAGCCTCGTTGAGTAACCACGACCGATTTGATGCTGTTGTTACCTTCTTTTTTCTCGATTTGTTTGAACCCCCACGCCTACGAAAACTCGTCGCGCAGCTTAATACGGTCCGCAACCCGCATGCGCCCTGGCTACTGGCCGATTTCGCGCCGCCGCAAACGTGGTGGCAGCACAGCTTGCTGGCGGCCATGTATCGGTTCTTCCGCCTCACCACGGGCATTCGGGGCCAGAAGCTGCCACCGATACGGGAAGAGCTAGCCCGGTTAGGCTTGCGCGCGGAAGAGCCGAAGCAGTTTTTTGGGGAGATGGTGGAAGCTGCCGTATGGCGCCCGCAGTAAGTGCAGACCGATGAAGCTCCTGTCATTCCGACGCCGGAGGAATCTGAGTTATTCGCTCCAACGACTTCACTCAGATTCCTCCGGCGTTGGAATGACAGGAGCTCACTTATTCAACTAAGCCTTCAGCATAGATTAAATACCCATTACCAGAAATGTGCAAAGCCAACTACCTTTAGTGCCTCCTAGAGCTTCTTTTCTCTCCTTCTTCTGATGATTCGGAAAACTACTGCTGCTTTTCTGTTGGCGCTGCCGCTGGCTTTTTGTGAACCTGTGGCTGCGCAGGCACCCGTTGCCTACGACGTATCTTTTCCTAACGCCATCCATCATGAGGCGCGCATCCAGGTCACGTTTGCCCAGCTCCCGGCCGGGCCATTGCAGGTACGCATGTCCCGCTCTTCGCCGGGCCGCTATGCGCTGCATGAGTTTGCCAAGAATGTGTACGATGTGCAGGCTACAGACTCGAAAGGTAAGTCATTGAACGTTAGCCGTCCCGACCCATACGGCTGGGACGTAACCGGCCACGACGGCACCGTTACGTTCAGCTACACTCTGTTCGGCGACCGGACTGACGGCACCTACGTGGGCATCGACCGGCGGCACGCTCACCTCAACATGCCGGCCACGCTGGCTTTTGCTCGGGGCTTAGAGCAGCGTCCTGCCGAAGTGAAGTTCGAGTTGCCAGCTGGCTGGCAGGTGGCCTCGCAGCTCCGGCCCGACGCTGCCAAAGGCACCTGGTACGCGCCTCACCTACAGTACCTCATGGACTCACCGACCTCGCTGGGGCCGCAGCAAACCCGCAGCTGGCAGGAACAGGGCCGCACCGTTGAAATGCAAGTACTGCACGATGGCACCGAGGCCGAGTTGGATAGCTATGTGGTCCTAACCAAGAAAGTGGTGAAGGAAGCCGCCGCCGTGTTCGGGGAGCTGCCGGAGTACGATTTCGGGCGTTACACCTTTATTGCCAACTACCTGCCTCAAACCAGCGGCGACGGAATGGAGCACCGCAACTCCACCTCACTTACCAGCAGCCGTCCGTTGCGTGGCCCCGCCGCCCTCGACAACCTAGGCACTGTATCGCACGAGTTTTTCCATAGCTGGAACGTGGAGCGAATTCGTCCGCAGGACCTGGAGCCGTTTGATTTCGAGCGGGCTAACATGAGCAGCAACCTCTGGTTTGCCGAAGGCTTCACGCAGTACTACGGCGAGCTGTTGCTGCGCCGGGCGGGCGTATACACCGATGCCGAATATTGCACCGAGGCCCTGAGCGGCATCGTGGATGCCATGCTCACGATGCCGGGACCTAAGCGCTACTCGCCGGTGTACATGAGCCAGCAGGCGCCCTTCGTGGATGCCGCCGCCATCGACCCCAACAACCGCTCGAACACCTACCTGAGCTACTACTACATTGGCGCGGGCAATGCCCTGGCATTGGACTTACAGCTGCGCCAGAATTACAAAACTGACCTCGATACTTACATGCGCGCTGTGTGGCAGCAGCACGGCAAAACCCAGCGCAACTACGCGCCCGCGCAGCCCTACACCCTCCGCGACCTACAACGCGTGCTGGGCGAAGTAGCCAAGGATACCGCCTTTGCCGGGCAGTTCTTCCGCCAGCATATTATGGGCCACGAGCTGCACAAGTACGATGCCCTATTGGCTCCCGCCGGCCTGCTGGTGCGGCCCGCTCGCCTCGGCCAAGCTACCCTGGCCGCCCGCCTGCAATTCAACCCTGACAGCACCGCCACGCTAGGCACTACCCTACTAGGCAGCCCGCTCTACACCGCCGGCCTCGACCGGGAAGACGTATTGCTGAAAGTGGAAGGTCAAAAGCCCACCAGTGCCAAGGAAATGCAGAAACGCCTCGCCACTCATAAGCCCGGCGACGTGGTGCCCGTGGAATACCGCACCCGCGACGGGGTACACACTGCGCAAATCACGCTTCAGCAAGACAACACGCTGGAAGTGGTACCCATGCCCAACGCCACCCGCAAGCAACTCGCCTTCCGTAAGGCCTGGCTAGCCGGCAAGACGAAGTAAGTTCTGGTGCCAACCAGCCACACCAACTAAGAGAGAAGCCTCGAACAACCTCCGGGTTCTGGTGTTTATCGGCACTACATGGTTGGTGCGTAAGAGTTAGCTGAGAGCAGATTCTTGGCGCAACGAGGAACGTCATGCGGAGTACAGCGAAGCATTTCTACCGTTACAGTAGCCTCTGATGTGAGGGCGAAGCGGTACATATGTTTCGGCTGCGTTCCGCATGACGTTCTTTTGATTGCCTGTCCACACCTCCCCTTCCGCCTCATGCCCACCCCACCCCTCGACCGTCGCCTGTGGCTGCTCTACGGCATCATTCTGCTTGACGTCATTGCAGGCGCCGCCATTGGGCCCGTGATGCCAGAGTTTGTGCGGGGCTTACCACAGCCGCAGCTCTGGCTATCAATTGGGACGGGGGTGTTTCTAGGGGTGCAGCTGTTTTCGGCGCCCCTCCTGGGCCGGCTCAGCGACGGATATGGCCGACGCCCCATCTTTATTATATCGGCGGTGGGCACGTTACTAGCCAATGTGCTGCTGCTGCCCGTGCGGGCCGGCCTATACTTTGCAAACCGCGCTTCCGATGGCCTCACCAACGGCATGTATGCTACGGTGCGTTCAGCTATTACAGATATTTCACCGCCCGAGCGCTTGTTTAAAAACCTGGGGCTGGAAGGCGCTATCATTTCACTGGGATTTGTGCTTGGCCCTATGGCAGCCGGCGTGCTACTCACGTCGCTGCACGTGCCCACCGCGCTACAAGCCACTTATGTGGTGCGGCTGGCGGTAGGGCTGGCGGCCCTGAACATCGGGCTTACGCTGCTGCTGCGCGAAACGCACACCCAGCGCAATGGCGTACGAGGCAGTGAGTTGCGGGCCGAGTTAGGCCGTTCCATCAACCCGCTCACGCTCTGGGCCCGGCTGCAAGAGAAAGATGCTGCTAATCCTGGCATTCGGCGCATAGTGCTTACGCAAGTGGCTCTCACCCTTAGTACCGGCTATTATTTCTATTTCGTGCCCTTTATGAGTTTGGGAGAGCTCCAAATGGATGCCCGGTCTATTTCCTACTTTTTCATGTTTTTCGGCGTGCTTAGCATTGCGCTGAACTACGGCTTCTACACCTACCTCGCCGACCGCATCAACCAGCGACGGGCTATTGTGTGGCTGGCAGCAGTAGGCACCCCAGTGTTGGCCGGCTACGGCTTGGTAGGCACCTCGAAAGTGGCGCTTTTCGTCCTCGTGTTCTTTGATTGTCTCACGCTTTCCTTGATTCAGGGGTTGCTGGAAGGGCTGCTGGCCCGCCGCACCACGGAAGCAGACCGAGGCGAGATTTTCGGGCTGAATCAGGCGTTTCAGGGATTGGCAAGCTTCGGGTCTACGCTGATATGCGGCCTGCTGTCGGTGCTGGATTTGCGGCTGCCGTGGGTTTGGTTTGCGCTGTGCCTGGCATTAGTAGCCGTGCTGGCCCGCAAGCGAAAGCCCTTACCAGCTGCTAAAGCGACATAGTTGAGACGGGAAGCCCGCCTGCAGCAGTAGGCCGATGCTTGTCATCCAAATAGGTGAGGCCGCTGTAATGAAGTTGGTGGATTGGCGATACAGTACGTGAAACCAGCCCACTTTCTTGCTTCACGTACCAGTATGGCCATCTTCGATAACCTAGCTAAAGCCGCGAAAGACTTTTTCGTGGAAGACGATGCTACTCCCGCAACACCAACTGCCCCGAGTCAGCCGCAGTCAACACGTGGTTTTTCCGATGTTGCACAACACCCGCAACAACCAACAAGTACCGCTCCTACTGCTCCCGAACAGCGCCACCTCGACCACATTGCCGGGTTGCTGGCCGGCGACGGCAAAGACTTCGGAGCGTACATGAAGATGGTGAAGAGCATGGCGGCGGCGGGCATGTCGGGGCCGCTACTCTACCAGACAGCTTTCAACGCTTTTGCGGCTATCAACGGCGCTACCGTGCCTAGCTTGCTTGCTTCAGCTGCTACGTTTGAAACGGTGCTGGAATCAGACCGCAACAAGGTGCTGGAACGACACCGCGAGAAAGTAGGCGAAATCAAAATCCGGAGTGCTGCCCCTAGCCTACTGTTGCAACTAACAGAGCAAGAACAGCAACTGGCTCTTGAAATTGCGGACCTAGCCAAACAGCTACAACTCAAGCAGCAGCAACTAGTGGAAACGCAGCAGCAGCTACGCACAGAGCGCCAGAAAGCACAGTCGGCGCTGGCTAGCTACGAAACGGCCAATGCCAGCGCCTTGGAAGAAATCCGGACGCACCGCAAGGCGGCCGAAACCTTTCTGGCGGCCAGCAGCTTGCCTGCTGCATAGCACCGTTGGCCGCTCTTGCTTCACTAGCAGTAGTATCATAACGCATAAGGACTGAAGCGGCGCTGTAGGGGCTGAGCTAGCAAAGAATTTGCTGTTGCCCGCGCGACGTGAGGCAAGGTTTGCTGGCTACTAGCGTTAAAATGTCTGCTTATAAACGAACCCAAGCGTATATTTAGGCATACGTACGTTGCAGTCAGGCACCTGTCTTGCCCTTCACGCGTAGTATGTTTTCAACGTCTGCTTACGCTTGATGCCACCTTTTTCGCTGGTCGAGTGTCTGTTCTTATTATCGGCTGACTTTCCCGCTTGTATATGCTTCGTCTTTCCGTTTTCCTTGTGAGTTTGCTGTTAGCAGGCAGTGCGGTGGCCCAAACCGGCCCCATGGCTACTGCTGGCCTGGCTACTACTTCGCCAACGTTGCCCGGCGTGCTGGGGCCGCGCCAAAGCTTCCGGATGAGTGCAGGCTTTATGTCGGCGGGGCGGTTTGGCTCGGCATCCTACGTTAGCCCGGAAGCGGCTTACAAGCTAACCAACCGGCTCACCGTGTTTACAGGACTTACATATATGCGCCTCACACCGGGCGTGGCGTACCGTCGGGCTGAGGATGGGGCGCCGCGCGCCTGGAGTGGCTCCAATCAATACCTGATGCAGGTGGGTGCGCAATACGCGGTGTCGCCACGACTGGCCCTCACGGGCACTGCCTGGAAGGATTTGTCGGGAGCGGTGCCGGGCGGCCCGGTAGTGAATCCGTACGCAGGTTTTGGAGGCAATATGGGCTCGGGCATGAGCTTGCGCGCCGACTACATGATTACCGAAAACTTGTCGGTGTCGGGTGGCATCCGGATGAGCAATGGGCAGTCGGCCGTTTATCCGGGGTATTCGCCAGGACTAACTGGCGGCGGCATCTGGTAGATATCCTTGCTTTCCAAGCCACTAGCCTTTTCAATACAGTTCTCTTTACTAAATCAACTTCGGCCTCGGGACTCTTCCGGGGCTTCGTTGTTTCTTTGCCTGTATACCAGCACCTACCCGCATGGCTCCTCGCCCCGTCTATATTCGCAACGAAGCATTGAAAACCATCCGTCCCAACTATCCGGGCAATAAGATGATAGGGGCGCAGTTCTGTAACGGGGAGGAACTGTATGAGCCTAGTTTCGGTACCGTGCTGAAATGGCAAACCACCAAAAACCCGCAGAAAGAAGAAAAGAAGGCCGACACCTGGGTTCCGGAGGTGGTTGATTGCACCGCGTTTCTGCAGAGCACCGACGACGGAATGGTGTGGCTCGGCCATGCCTGCTTTGTGTTGCGCATAGCTGGGGTTACACTGCTCACCGACCCAGTGCTGTTTTCTTCGTTTGGCCTGCGCCACCGCCATGCCCTCCCCTGCCGGGTGGAGGACCTAACGGGTATCAACTACCTGCTGCTCAGCCACGGCCACCGCGACCATCTGGACGCCGAATCCATCAAGCAGCTGGCGCGCCAAAACCCGACGATGCAGGTGCTTACTTCTTTGCGCATGGCGCCGCTGCTACGTAGTATGGTCGCCGGAATACAAGTGCAAGAAGCTGGGTGGTGGCAGCAGTACGACCTGGGGCCACAGGCTCCATTCGAGCTGTTTTACCTGCCGGCTTCGCACTGGCACCGCCGCGGCCTCAACGACCTGAACCGCGTGCTGTGGGGGAGCTTCCTGATTCGTACCCCCGACTTCCGCACTATCTACTTCGCCGCCGATACTTCCATGGCCGACCATTTCGAGCAAATCGAGAAGCAGTTCGGGCCGCTGGATATCGTGTTAATGCCTATTGGGGCCTACAAGCCGCCCTACATGATGCAGCTTAGCCACGTCAACCCCCATGAGGCTGCCAAAGCCGTGAATCTGCTGCGGGCGGGCCACATGGTACCCATGCACTACGGTACCTTCGACCTCTCCGACGAGCCCGCTTCCGAACCAATTCGCGAAATTAAGACGGTGGCACACGGCGGCATGTTGCGCGGCGAGCTGCACACTCCCGCCGTAGGCGAGCTAATGCGCTGGCAGGACTGGGAATAAGGTTGGCAGGTGCGCTGCCTAAGGGTTACGTACCTAACGGCTGGGGTGCGCGTAGCGGCACAAACTGTGGGGCGTTTCTGCCAACGCAGGCATTCATACTGCTCCACGGCCTAGCCTACTTATGGTGCTACTTCAACTCGGCGGCTAGTGGCCCCATCCAAAAGGAGATGGTAAGCGTATAGCTACTACTGTCCTGCTTATTGGGAAGCAAGGCGCACAATTTTGCTACTTTTGCTTGCTGTTCTGATGCAGAGTAGTCACCGTTTAGTGCTATTAAATTGGCGTTGATTTGTGTTTAACGCGCTTTTAATGCAAAATCTTGTAACCTTTTTGCTATTTTATTCATTCTAGTACTATTCTGTACGGTTAAGCTAACTAGTAACAGTTTTGTCTGACGAATCGACATGCTGTATTGCGGTAGGAATAGTGTGAGCAAGCGCTTTTCCACCCTTCACAACTTGCTTGCTGTGCGTCCGGCGCTTCAGTTTTTTGCCTCTCCCGCACCTTACATATGGCTTCAAAAAATTTACCCCTTCCACCGCCTACTCCTTGGCAGCGCCTCACGCGCATGCTCGACCCAGAACGCCGCTCCATTCGCTACATCCTGTTCTATGCCGTAGCTATTGGTCTGATTGGCTTGACTTTACCGCTGGGCACGCAGGCAGTGTTCAACCTGCTTTCCACAGGCGCCGTGTTCAATTCCACTTACATCCTGATTGGGGTAGTGGTGCTGGGCGTGCTCCTAGCTGGTTTCCTGCTGATTGGCCAGATGACCATGGTAGAGGCCATCGAGCAACGCCTGTACGCCAAAGCTGCTATTGAGTTTGCGTACCGCCTGCCGCGCATCAAGCCCGAAGCGTTTGATGGCGAAAACCCGCCCGAGCTGGTCAACCGCTTTTTCGACATCCTGACGGTACAAAAAAGCCTCAGCAAAGTATTGATTGACTTGATGTTTGCGGGCGTTCAGATTTTGTTCGGCATCATCGTGCTGTCGTTCTATCACCCTATTTTCATTGGGTTCGGACTACTTACCCTGCTGATCTTGGTGCTGATTTACGCGCTGAACTACCGCCGCGCCCTCCGGACCAGCCTAAGCGAATCCAGCGAGAAATACAAAACGGTGGCGTGGCTAGAAGAGGTAGCCGAAACCCTACCCGCGTTTCGCGACAACCCGGTGGAGCAGAAGCGCGCCTTACAGCGGACCGACGAGCTAACCGCCAAATACCTGCACGCCCGCAACGACCACTTCAAGATCCTGAAGGTGTATTTCCGCTGGTCGGTGGTGCTGCGCACCTTGCTGACCGGAGGGCTGCTTGTGGCCGGTACGCTGTTCGTAGTGTCGAGGCAGATGACGCTGGGGCAGTTTGTGGCGGCCGAGGTGCTTATCGTGCAAATCAGCAACTCCATTGAGAAGCTGGTGATGGGCATTAGCACCGTGTTCGACATGCTGACGGGCGTTGAAAAACTAGCCGTAGTGACGGATTTACCCTTAGACGAAGCAAAAGCTGCTGTAACTCATGCTTAACCTGTCGAATCAAACTGTAGACAGCACTGTGTGGGACGAGGAGCTACACCGCTCCCAGGCAGAGCTACTTGACCCCAAAGGCGGCCGTCGGCTAGGCCGGATATTTATGGTCATCGGGGCCGTTTTCGTTGTCATCTTGTTTCTGCCGTGGCGCCAAACCATTGAAGGCACTGGCTCCTTGACCACTCTTAGCCCCCAAGACCGGCCCCAGACCGTACAGAACGCCATTGCGGGCCGTATCGAACACTGGAATGTGCGCGAAGGGCAGCTGGTGAAGAAAGGCGACACCTTGCTGACCATCTCGGAAATCAAGGACGAGTACTTTGACCCCAACTTGCCAGAACGCCTGCGCGAGCAGCTAGCTGCTAAGCGCGGCAACGTAAACGCCAACGTGGCCAAGATTCAGGCTACCGACCAACAGATGAGTGCCTTGCGCCTCACCCTGACCGTGCAACTGGAAGCCGCCCGCAACCGCGTAACCCAGGCCGTCAACACGGTATCCATCGACAGTGCCGATTTGGTGGCCGTCAACAACTTCTACCAGATTGCCCTCAACCGGCTGGCTCGCTACGAAGACGGCTACAAGAACGGCCTGTTTTCGCTCACCGACATCGAAACGCGGCGCCTGAAGCTACAAGAGGACCTGGCGAAAGTGGTGGCGCAGCGCAACAAGCTGCTGAACTCCAAGCAGTCGTTGGCTAACGCGAAAATCGAGTTGGCCAACCTGCGGGCCAAATACGAGCAAGATCTGGCGAAAACCCTGTCGGACCGCAGTTCGGCGGTATCAAGCCGGGCCAGCTCCGAGGGCGAAGTATCGGCGCTGCGCAACAAAATCAGCAACGTGGAGGTCCGGCGCGGCCTGTACGTGGTGCGGGCACCGCAGTCGGGCTTCGTGGTTCGTACGCTCAAGGCGGGTATCGGCGAAACCATCAAGGAAGGCGAGTCCATTGCAACGCTGCAACCCGATGCGCCGGTGTTGGCCGCTGAAATGTATGTACGCGCCATGGACGTACCCCTGATTCAGCGGGGCCGCCCCGTACGCTTGCAGTTCGACGGCTGGCCAGCGGTGCAGTTTTCGGGCTGGCCCTCCGTGGCCGTGGGCACCTTTGGGGGCACCGTCACGGTGATTGATGTGGTGAGCACCACCAACGGCAAGTACCGCTTGCTGGTGCGGCCCGACCTGCAACACGGGAAAGACCATCAGTGGCCGGCGCAGTTGCGCCTGGGTTCGGGGGTATACGGCTGGGTGATTCTGGACTCGGTGCCGGTATGGTACGAAATCTGGCGGCAGCTCAACGGCTTCCCTCCTAGCTTGCAGGCCGCTCCTGCCGAGGCTCCGATCAAAGCAAAGGCGGAAAACAACTAGCGGTATGCGGATTACCATTGTATCTAGCTTAGCCAGTTGCTGCATCCGCGGCTTGCATGTGCTTGCGCTCTTGTTGCTGGTGGCAGTTCAAGCACAAGCGCAAGACCCGCGGCTGCCCACCCAAAAGCCAGGGTTGGAGCAAGCGCCATTGCAAACCCGGCAGCTGGCCGCCGACCGTTTGCCGACCGACACGGCCCGCGTGTTTTCTTTGCAGGATTTAGCCGACCTGGTGTTTGCCAACCATCCGGTGGTGAAGCAGGCGGCCCTACTCAGTGCCGACGCCCAAGCGCAAGTCCGGCAGGCCCGCGGCGGCTTCGACCCCAAGCTTGGCTCCGGATTCGACCGGAAACTGTTCGGCGGCACCGACTACTATAACAACTGGGCCAACGAGTTGAAGGTCCCTATCTGGCCAGGTGGTATTGATTTGAAAGCCAGCTACGACCGGATGGTGGGCACGTACGTCAACCCCCAATACCGGACGCCGCTTGATGGGTTGGCCGGGGTAGGGCTGTCGGTGCCGCTGGGCCAGGGGCTCCTGATTGATGCTCGCCGCAGCACGTTGCGCCAAGCCCAAGTACTGGTAGAGGCTGCCGAGGCCGACCGGGTGAAGCAAATAAACGAGGTGTGGCTACAGGCCGCCAAAGACTACTGGAACTGGTACTACTCTGCTCAGCAAGCCCTTTTGATTCAGGAAGGCGTGCAACTGGCCGACACCCGCTTCCGTGGTACCAGCCGCCGCGCCCTGCTGGGCGACCAAGCCCCTATCGACTCGGTGGAGGCTCAGATAACGGTGCAGGACCGGCAGGTGCAGGCCGAGCAGTTGCAAGTAGAGTTGCAGAATGCCCGCCTCATACTTTCCAACCACCTCTGGAACCGCGACGCGCAACCTGTGGAGCTGCCTCGCTACGCGGTACCCCAGATGCCGCCCCTCACGAAAGTGGACTCCGTTCAGTTCAAGCAGCTTATGGAATTGGCCGCCGACCGCCATCCCACCCTCGTCAAGCTCGACGCTAAAATCAGACAGTTAGGCATTGAGGAGCGCTACCGCCGGGAAATGCTCAAACCCAAGCTGAACGTAACCGGCACCCTGCTTAGCCGCGGCGACTTTTACCGGCCCGAAGTGCCTGCCTACTACGAATTTGGGCGCGACAACTACAAGCTGGGGGTTGATTTTGCGCTGCCTTTGTTTCTGCGGCAGGAGCGCGGCAAACTGCAGCAAACCCGCCTCAAGGTACTAGATGCCACCCTGGAGCAGCAGCAAAGCCGCCGCACGATTGCCAACCAGGTCAGCGGGGTGTACAACACGCTAAAGGCTTATGAGCGGCAACTACAGGTGCAGGCCCAAACCATTACCAACCAACGCACCTTGCTCGCGGCGGAATTGCAGAAGTTCGAGCTAGGCGAAAGCACCATTTTCCTCATCAACGCCCGCGAAACCAAGCTCATCGACCTGCGGCTGAAACAGGAAAGCATGCGGGCCAGCTACGAAAAAGCGTTGGCCGAACTGTACTACTACGCCGGTACGCGCACTCTGGGCGCCGAGTAGCACAGCTAAGTTTTAGGGATGTTGATGGTAGGCGCGACCCAGCGTATTCCTATGCAACTGACAAGGATAAGACAAAGCCTGCTGGGTATCTGAAACCCTCGCTACCAACGAGACTATCAGGTAGCCAGCAGGCTTTGTTCTCGTGAGGACTGTATCTTTACCTCCTTGTTTTCCGGCCTGCTATGTCCCCTACCCTGATTCTGAGCCTGATTGCGGGCTACTTCGTTGTTCTGATCATCATTTCGATTCTGACCTCGCGCAAGGCCACCAGCGAATCGTTCTTCATTGCCAACCGCAATGCCCCGTGGTACATGGTGGCGTTTGCTATGATTGGCACCTCCCTTTCCGGCGTGACGTTCATTTCCATTCCCGGGATGGTGGCTACGCAAAGTTGGAGCTACATGGCGGTGGTGCTGGGCTATACGGTGGGCTACCTCGTAATTGGGACGGTGCTCATGCCCATGTACTACCGGCTGCGGTTGGTGAGTATCTACACGTATTTAGAGCAGCGGTTCGGGTTTTGGAGCTATAAGACGGGCGCGTTCTTCTTTTTGGTTTCCAGGGCTGTCGGGGCGGCTTTTCGGCTGTTTCTGGTGGCGGGCGTGCTGCAATTCGCCGTGTTCGATGGGTTGGGCGTGCCGTTCGCCGTTACCGTTACGGTCAGCATCTTCCTGATTTACCTCTACACCTTCCGCGGCGGCCTCAAAACCATCCTCTGGACCGATACCTTCCAGACCATGGCCATGCTAGTGTGCGTGGCCGTGAGTATTTATCTGATGGCCGATGAGTTGAATCTGGGTTTTGCGGGCTTGGTGAAAACGGTGCGCGAAAGTGCCATGTCGCAGATCTACTTCTCGGACCTCAAAGACGACAAGTTCTTTTGGAAGCAGTTTGCGTCCGGCGCGTTCATTACCATCGTCATGACAGGCCTCGACCAAGACCTGATGCAGAAAAACCTGAGCTGCCGCAACCTCGGCGACGCGCAGAAAAACATGTTTTGGTTCACCATTGCCATTGTGATTGTGAACGTGTTTTTCCTCTCCCTCGGGGTGCTGTTGTATCAGTATGCGGCAGCTAAAGGCATTGCACTACCTACCAATCCTGCCACCGGCAAAGTCATTGGCGACAACGTATTCCCGCTGCTGGCTACCAACCATTTCACGCTGTTTGCGGGCGTCGTGTTTATTCTGGGCATCATTGCCGTGACGTACGCCTCCGCCGACTCGGCCCTTACGGCCCTTACCACCTCGTTTTGCGTGGACATGCTCGACATCAAGCAATACGAGGAAAACAAGCAGCGGCAAGTGCGCCAGCTCACGCATTTCGGCTTTTCGCTGGTGCTGATTCTGATTATCCTAATCTTCCGGGCCATCAACGACCAGAGCGTAATTACGGCGGTATTCAAGGCGGCGGGCTACACCTATGGCCCGCTGCTGGGGCTCTACGCCTTCGGCTTGTTTACGGGCCGCGCCCTCCACGACCGGTTGGTGCCGGCTATTTGCGTGGCCGCCCCCCTGCTAACCTACTTCATCAACGCCAATTCCAAGGCGTGGTGGGGCTACGAGTTTGGCTTCGAAATTCTGATTTTGAACGGGCTGATAACATTCATCGGATTACTCGCAATTTCGCGGCCCCGACTTGTAACAGAATTGAACCCTGTTGGGTAAGGGTTGTTTAGGGAGAAGCGTACGTACCTTTGCGGTTTGCAACGCGGAAAATTCCGTGGTTTCCTGTGGCTCTTGCTCACACCAACCAGATGCAGTGCTTCTGGCCGGGTGTAGCAATGTTCTTAAGGTAACTCGTTGTGCTTGTTGCCAAACGGGTTGCCTATGGGTTCCTACGGCCGCCGGTTTACACGCTACTTTGTCTGCTATGAAACAGCTTTTCTTTCTGGCTCTCCTTGTAGGTTCTGCCCCGGTAGCGGTGGCCCAACAGTCTGCTGCTCCTTCCTCGAAACCCGTGGAACTGAAGGCTGGCCGTATGCAGGTACAAGCTCGCCCAGCCGCCAACCGCCCCGATGTAGCTCCGCAGTTTCCGGGCGGTGCCATGGCATTGGGCGCATTTTTTCAACAAAACATCAAGTATCCGGACGCTCCGGGCGTCACCAACCCTACTGGCAACGTGCTGGTAACGGCTACGGTGGAGGCCACTGGCCGCCTAAGCAACCCGGTGGTGGCGCAGTCGTTGTCGGCGGCGCAGGATGCGGAAGCCTTGCGTGTAGTGGCGCTGCTACCCGCCTTCAAGCCGGCAACCCGCAAGGGTCAGCCGGTGCCGGTGCAGATTAGCTTACCCGTGCCATTTGGCAACGGGCAGATTCTAAAAGTCGAGCAAGGCAACAATAAAGATTGAACAATGAAGGAGTTAGGAGTTTAAAGATGGGGGCTTTGGTTTGTATATCTCTCTATCCACCCTGTACTTATAGCTCTCAGCTTCCAATTACTATACAATGGCCCGAAGCGGAATGAATACAAGCGGTGCGACCCTTGACCCGGACGAACCCAAGAAGAAATTAACCAAAGAAAGTTTTCAGCGTGGACTGCGGATTTTCCGCTTCACGCTGCCTTACCGCACCAAGTTCGTGGTGGGTACGGTGCTCCTGACGCTGTCCAGCGCCACTACCATGGCGTTTCCCTGGATTATTGGCAAGCTAGCTGATACGGCCAGCGGGCACCCGGTTACGCTGCCCAACGGCACCATCGTGAGCATCAACCAGATTGCCTTGGGTTTTGCCGTGCTCATCCTGCTTCAGGGGTTGCTTTCCTTTGGCCGCATCTGGCTTTTCACGCAGGTAAGCGAGTTTACGGTGCGCGATATCCGGCAGGCGCTGTACAAGAAGTTTGTTTCCCTACCGATTGCGTATTTCGAAAAAAACCGGGTGGGAGCCATTACTTCCCGCATCACCTCCGATGTGGGTATCATTCAGGATTCGTTTTCGCTCACCCTGGCTGAGCTGTTTCGGCAGGTGATGACCCTGATTGCCGGCATCACCTTCATCATGATAGTGTCGGTGAAACTGTCGTTGTTTATGCTGATGACGTTCCCGCCCATTGTGGTGCTGGCAATGGTGTTCGGCAAAAAAATCAGGGTATTGGCCCGCACGACACAGGACGAGCTAGCCAAAACCAACGTCATTGTAGAGGAAACCTTGCAGGGCATCAACACGGTGAAGGCATTCACCAACGAGCAGTTCGAAACCACTCGCTACACCAGCTCGCTCACCAAAACGGTGCGGGCCGCGCTGAAAAGCAACCTCTACCGCGGCGGCTTCGTCTCGTTCGTTATCATTGGCTTGTTTGGTGGCATTGTGCTGGTGCTGTGGCGGGCTGCCACGTTGGTACAAGCGGGCCAGATGACCATCGGCGACCTGACGCAGTTTGCCCTCTACACCATGTTTATTGGCGCTTCGGTAGCAGGCCTGGGCGAATTGTATGGCAAGGTGCAAAGCACGCTGGGTGCTTCTGAACGCATACTGGAAATTCTGGACGAGCCATCTGAGCCGACTCACCTACCTCGCGTGGCTGGCCTGGCACCTCTCAGCATACGCGGCGACATCGACTACTGCCACGTGGCGTTCCGCTACCCTACCCGCCCCGACTTGCCCGTGCTTAAAGATATCTCCTTCGATATTCAGGCCGGCGAGAAGATTGCCTTGGTGGGCCCATCCGGAGCCGGCAAGTCCACCATCGTGCAGTTGCTGATGCAGTTCTATGACCTGAGCGAAGGCAAGATTCTGATTGACGGCCGCCCCGTAAGCCAATACGACCTGACCGAGTTGCGCCGTCACATCGGTATTGTGCCGCAGGAAACTATCCTGTTTGGGGGTAGCATTCGGGAGAATATCGCCTACGGCAAGATTGACGCCACCGACGAGGAAATTAGTACCACTGCCCGCAAAGCCAATGCTTGGCAGTTCATCGAGTCGTTTCCGGAAGGGCTCGACACGCTGGTGGGCGAGCGGGGTATCAAGCTCAGCGGCGGTCAGCGCCAACGCATTGCCATTGCCCGCGCCATCCTGAAAAACCCGGCCATCCTCATCCTCGACGAAGCCACTTCCTCGCTCGACAGTGAAAGCGAAAAGCTGGTGCAGGATGCCATGGACGAGCTGATGAAGAACCGCACCAGCATCATCATTGCCCACCGCCTTAGCACCATCCGCAAAGTCGATAAGATTCTGGTTATAGATGGGGGCCGCATTGTGGAGCAAGGCACCCACGACCAGCTAGCGCACAACGACAACGGCCTCTACGCCAACCTGCTGAAGCTACAGTTTGAACTGAGCTAAGGCAAGCAAGCCTACTGGCCTGGGAAATACATTATCCAGTGCCAGCCAACATGTTACAATTCGTTGCGTGTTTCCACTACGTCCACAGAATAGGTAGCCTATACGCTGCCTATTCTCGTACAAGCCTGCTCGCCACCCATTAGTTGGCGCCACTCCTATGTCTACTGCTCAAACCAAAAACCGGCTCGGTTTGCTTTCCTTAGTGGTGAGCGTCGTGCTGGTATTGGTGAAATTTTACGCCTACCAGATGACCCGCTCGCAGGCGGTGCTAACGGACGCGCTGGAGTCGATTATCAACGTTTTCACCAGCGGCTTCGCGCTCTACAGCATCTATCTGGCCAGCTTGCCCAAAGACGAAAACCACCCCTACGGCCACGGCAAGGTGGAGTACCTGTCGGTGGGCTTTGAGGGCGGTTTGATTCTGTTTGCAGGGGCCTACATTTTCTACAGCGCTACCAGTACCCTGTTTCACCCGCATGTGGTGGCCCGCCCAGATTCGGGAATGTGGCTGCTGGGTGCCACGGCCGTCGTCAACTTGGCGGTGGGGTATGTGCTGGTGCGGGCGGGCCGGCGGCTACACTCAGTGGCCTTGGTCGGTGATGGGCAGCACTTGTACATTGATGCACTGAACACGATTGTATCGTGCGCGGCACTGGCATTGGTATTCTTCACTGGCAATGTGCTCTATGACACCATTGCAGCGTACTTACTAGGCCTGTTCATTACGGTGAATGGCTACCGCATGCTGCGCAAATCAGTGGCCGGCCTCATGGATGAATCGGATGTGACGACGGTGAAACGTGTGATTCAGGAATTGCAGCAACACCGCCAACCTTCCTGGATAGATGTGCACAACCTGCGCGTACTGCGCTACGGGGCCGATTTGCACATCGACTGCCACGTAACGCTACCCTATTATTTCAGCTTAGAAGAAGTACACACCGAAGTGCACCGCATCGAGGAGTTCATCCAAACTCGCTTTGAAGTGGACACCGAAATGTTTGTGCATGCTGACCCCTGCAATTTCTCGGCTTGCTCGCATTGCCACATGCCCGAATGTCCCGTGCGGCAGCATCCTTTCAGCCGCGAAATCCCCTGGACCATTGCCAACACCGTGAAAAACGAGCGGCACCAACTGGCCGAGTTGGAGTAAGCACCCTCGTTGCCAGTTGACTGCACGAAGTGTAGCGCGGAACAGATTTCCTGTGGCTTCCGCGCTACATCTCACATACCAGATTTAAGAATGTCCTTGACCTTGGTCGCACCCGGCGTTATGATGACGGCCGACGAATTTGTAGCTGTGAACTTTAGGTTGTGGAAGAAGCGGCCTCGCACGCTGTTCAATCACCTGCTGCTTGGTATGGCCATTCTACTGCTCAGTGTGGGCGTATACCGGGACGTAACTCGATTTAAGCAGGTTACAGAATGGGGAAGCGTAGTGTTTTTGCTAGTTGCAATCCTATATGCTGGGGTGCGCATGGCTATAGTACGATATGAATTGCGGCGTGGCTACACGAAAAACACGGGCCTGCACCAACCCATCACCTTCACTTTTGGCGCGGACACATTGAGTGGCAACAGTGCTAGTGGGCACTTCGAAGCGCGCTGGAACACTATACGGCGGGCCGTATGGGTGAAACCGAACTGGCTGTTGCTCTACCCGACCGAGGCCGCCTGCTACTACGTGGATTTGCGACGCGTGCAGACGCCTGATGCTCCGGAGCAACTGCTGGCGCTGGTGAGAGAAGCTGAAATAGCGGTGCGGGAGGTGTAGAGGGGATACTAGTGAGCATGATGATGTATAGATACGGCTGAATTTAGCGTTGTCTTGATGCTATCAAGCCAATGGCCTGCTCTATATGATTACCAGTCTCACTCAGCCCCGCCCGCGTCAGATTTATCGGCGCAACTTGTCGATTCCAGAGGTGTGGCCACTAGCGATAGTGGTGCTTGTGCTTTTTCGTTGTTGTTTGGCGACTACTTCCTTAAATCAAATAGAGCCTGCTGTTGAACTGCCCACTTCTTCAGGTAGTGGATGCGTGCCTAATAACCGACACTATACCATCACTATTAACAAAGACAACAAGCTTTTCTTTAACGTCGAAGATGAGCCATATCGGAGTACGATTATTGAGCAGGTAGCATCGCTACATAGTATTCGACTCACCCCCCTACAACAGCAGGAATTGCACCGGCTACCATACCTAGGTATGGATGTGCGCAGACTACCAGAATATTTTTCCTCTTCACAGACACAACGCTATGCGCTTCTCAAGATGGGTATCCCAACTGCACAATTGGAAGAGTACCTAGATGCTACTCGTCGGGTGTACAGGGAATGTGCTGGTAAACCTATCTTCTGTTTTGTCCGGGCAGATAAGAACACGCCTTTTTCTGCCATCCGACCTATCATCCGACTCTTACAACAACACAACATCAATCGGTTTAACCTTAGAACTAGTATGCCAGCCGAAACCCTATAGCTCTTGTGCTTGCCTAATCACACTGAAACCCGCGCTCCAACGCGGGTTTTATTACTTTTAACCACGAATCAATTTCATTTTCCCCTTTCATGAAAGCACTTCTCTCTCTCACCGCTGGTTTGGCTCTCCTCGTAGCCGTTCCGCAAACAACTAACGCTCAGATTGCCACTCCTGCTGCCAGCCCCAAAAGTGTTGTCCAACAGCGTGTAGGTCTCACTGATGTTACCATTACATATTCACGGCCTAGCGCCAAAGGCCGCAAGATTTTCGGCGACAAGGATGTAGTGCCCTACGGCCAACGCTGGCGCACGGGCGCCAACCAGACCACCAGCATCAAGTTCTCGGATGACGTGACGGTAGAAGGCAAGAAGGTACCAGCCGGCGAGTATGGCCTCTACACTATCCCTGGCAAGACCGAATGGACCGTGGTGCTCAACAAGAGCCTTAAGCAAGGCGCTGATGTGGCCGGCTTCAAAGACGACCAGGATGTGGCGCGCTTCACCATTAAGCCATATGTAGTGCCTAGCTACGTCGCTCAGAACGTAGCCGCCAAAAACCAAGGTAAAATTGAAACCTTTACCATCAGCTTCACCGATTTGACCCCCGCTACCGCCAATGTGGCAATGGAGTGGGAGCTAACCGGCGCCAAATTCAAAGTGACTTCGGAAGTGGATACCAAGGTAATGGCTCAGATTGACGAGAAAGTGGTGAAGAATGCCACGCCTAGCGCCAACGACCTTGCTGCGGCTGCTGTTTATTACTATGACAACAACAAGGACTTGAAGCAAGCCCTGGCTTGGATGCAGAAAGCCAACGAGAAAGACCCCAAGTTCTGGAACGTGCACACCGAAGCGAAGATCCGCATGAAGATGAAGGACTATAAAGGCGCTACTGCGGCAGCCGAGCAGTCCAAGAAGCTGGCCCTCGCCTCAACTCCTCCAAACACCGACTACGCCAAGATGAACGACGACTTGGTAGCTGAAGCGAAGAAGACCACCAAGTAATTGGGCCTTCCTGTAGTGAGGAACCAGACACCGGCTAGTCTCTGACAAGCCGTATTTGTAAAAAGAAAAAGCCCTTGATGCGCGGTTGCGTCAAGGGCTTTTTCTTGTACTGGCCAGTGGTTATTAGGCTGGGATACTGCGCTGCGTTGTGCGCACTGAAAGCAGCGCAGCAAGCACCACCACTAACATGCAGCCGATGATATTGAACCAGAGGTAGCCAATATCGGTGCGCCAAAACAGTAGCAGCACCATAATTTCGGCGAGAATAGCGGCCCAGAACACGGCTTTGCCGCCGATGGCTTTCAGAAAGAATGCCACTACGAAGATGCCCAATATGGTACCATAGAACAAGGACCCAAGGATATTGACGGCTTGAATCAGGTTTTCGAGACGTGCCGCAAACGTGGCGAATCCAATGCCGAGCACGCCCCACCCGATGGTAGCCCAACGGGAGGCCCGTACGCAATGCGCTCCACTTAGGTGCGGTCGGCTTGGCCGGTACAAATCCACCACCGTAGTAGACGCTAAGGCATTGAGGCCCGAGGCCGCCGAACCCATAGCCGCCGACAGCACCACCGCAATCAGCAGCCCCACGAGGCCTTGGGGTAGATAGCGCAGCACAAACGTAAGGAACACGTAATCAGTATCCTTGGCTTCGGCCGACGGAGCCGCCTTTTTAAGCAAAGCCTGGGTTTCGGTGCGCAAGCCGCGAGCGGCAGCTTGGGTGGTTTGCAGATGCGTCTGCGCCGCGGCCAACTCGTCTGGATTGCCAGTGCGCACGGCGGCCACCAATTGCTGGCTGGCTTGGCGCTGCGCCTCGAAAACCGTAGCATGATGGCGCTCTAGTTCCCGCAAGGCCGGCCCGTGCTCCACCGACTCCGCCACTTGGTCGTAGATAGGGCGGTTGAAGGTGATGGGCGGTGCGTTGAACTGGTAGAACACGAACAGTAGCACCCCAATAAGCAGAATACCGAACTGCATGGGCACCTTCACTAGCCCGTTCATGAGCAGGCCGAGGCGGCTTTCTGTGATGTTGCGGCCGGCTAGGTAACGCTGCACCTGGCTTTGGTCGGTGCCGAAGTACGAGAGGGCCAGGAACAAGCCGCCCGTCATGCCCGACCAGAAGTTGTACCGGTCGTTGGGGTTGAAGTTGAAATCGACGAGGTTGAGCTTCCCCTGGTTGCCGGCCACCTGCATGGCTTCCGTAAAGCCGATGTCAGCCGGTAGGTAATGCACCAGCAGATAACCCGCCACCACCATGCCCGTGAAGATGACGCCCACCTGCCACTGCTGCGTAACGGCCACCGCCCGCGTGCCGCCCGCCACGGTATAGAAAATCATCAGCCCCCCAATCAGCCATACCGTTAGGTTGATGTTCCACCCCAGAATAGCCGAGAGCACCAAGGCCGGCGCATACAGCGAAAGGCCATTGCTGAGTCCGCGCTGCACCAAAAACAGCAACGCCGCCAGCGTACGAGTGCGCCTATCGAAACGGCCTTCCAGGTACTCATAGGCTGTAAACACCTGCAGGCGCTGGTAGATGGGAACGGCGAAAATGGCTATCAGCACCATGGCCAGCGGCAAGCCAAAGTAGAACTGAATGAAGCGCATTCCGTCGTCGTAGGCTTGGCCGGGGGTGCTAAGGAAGGTAATGGCCGAGGCCTGGGTGGCCACAATGCTTAGTCCAATGCCCCACCACTGCGCCTGCCGGTCGCCGAGCAAGTACGAATCCATGGTTTCACCGGCCCGGCGCGTGCGCCAGGTCCCGTACCCCACAATAAAGAGCAGCGTGCCCCCCAACACCAACCAGTCGAGGGTGCTCATGCAGTGAAAAGCTGGGTGAGATACGCGAAAAGCCCTACTTCCGCTACCAATGCGCCCAGTACCAGCCAGTACCAAGCGCGCCAAGAAGGTAGCAAAGGAGGATTTTCAGTTTCAGGGGGGAGGGGCATAAAGCGGGAAACGGGGCGGGATACAGGAAAACTAGCTTCTCTCAGCGGCGGCAACCGGTTGTGCTTACTTACCTAAGGACACCATATTTGTTAAAAGGCGGTACGCACCCGGCACGCCGGCCGGCAGTTCCCGGAAGAGAGAGAGGCCCGTGTAGATGTAATGGCCCTTGCCGTAGTTGGCCACCAGGATAGCGCTTTCCTTGACGGGCTCGTTGGGGTCGTGGCTGCTGATGACGGGCTGATACTTGGCATCCCACTGCGACGGATAGTAGAGGCCCTGCTCCTGCACCCAGCCTTCGAAATCTTTGGCGGTTATCTTGTTCGGACTATTGAGCAAGGGTTGCTGCGGATTCAGGAACGTAATGGCCGCGTTTTCCACCGTCACCCGGTCGTTGGAGAGCGTAAGCGGATATGGTCCAATTTGCGGCATCACCGTGCCACGGCTCACCACGTACTGCACCACCATGTTGCCCCCATTCTCGACGTAGCGCAGCAGCGTGGGCTGCAAGGTTTTCAGCCGGTCCAGCGTGTTGTAGGCCCGGATACCCAACACCACGGCATCAAAGCGGCGCAGGTTCTGGTCGGTGATGTCCTCGGGTTTGAGCAGCGTAACCGTATAGCCAATCTGGCGCAGCGCATCGGGCACTTCGTCGCCGGCGCCCATCAGGTAGCCAATTTCCTGGCCCTTGCGCTTGAGGTCCAGCTTTACGAGTGGGGCCACAGCTTCGGGAAACAGAGTTTGGGTTGGAATATGGTTGTATTCAATGGCTTGGTAGCCGCGTGAATACTGCTGCCCATCCACGGTAGCTACGGCGCGCAGCTCGCTTTTGCCAGCTGCCGCACCCGCTCCGGGCTGCACCTGAAACTGTACGGTTTGCTCGGCGTCTTTGCTGGCAATATCAAACGAAATGCTGGCCGGCTCGGCTTTCCAGCCGGCGGGTAGCGCCAGGGCTATACTTCCCTTCACACCCGCCTTACCGGCCCGCAGCGTCACGGGCACCGTCTTGGGCTGATTTTCGGCAAAGACATACGCCCGGCCGCCGATGTTTACCGCAACGGGCGGCACCACGGCTAGTGGGCGGTACTTCTCCCCCTCTACCGGATCGGTGCTTTTGTAGAGCACGGGCACCTGATAGAAAATCTGTTTTCCCTGCACGGCTACTTCTACAGAAACGGTCAAATACCCCGGCGTCTCAGGATTGCCAACTAGCTCGTGTTGCTGAAGCTGCTGTACTTTGGTTACCACCCGCTTACTTACGCTATGGTGTAGGCCCTTAACTATGTAAGACGACGTATCTCCTTGCGCTACTGTTAGTTGAGCAGGCACGGTATACATTCCTACTGTGCCAGGCTGCTGTAACCAATACGGCTGCGACGCAGGCACTTGTTTGCTTAACGGTAGCGTCAGCGGCAACGTCAAGGTTTGTCCTGGCAGCAAATCCTTTTTTACTCTGTTATCTATGTTGAATCCGTTGGCACCTACGTTCATAACGGCTACCGACACCATCGAACGATTCAGTGCCGACACGTTTACTTGCAACTTTTGTCCCGATGCCACACTCGGTTCTGTAGCGGTTGCTTCCAAATACAACCCCGAACAAGCCTGAATGAGTTGATCCAGCTCTTGTACTTTGGTTTTAATCCAAAACCAATCGGCTTGCTCCACCCGACGGTTCCCGTACTGTGCTCCCCACCCGCTCATCTCTTGTCTGAGCGCTAACAGGTCTAGCACGCTAGCCGCCGGATTGGCCGGGTCGTACTTCCGAATCACCTCTCCCAGCATCCTGCCAATGTCCGCCCCACCCGGTAGGCGGTTCCAGCTTTGGTTTATGCCTTCAAATGGGTCTTTGGTCGCCTTCTCGCCTTTCACAAACTGCAAGTACTCCAGCGCTTCGCCGCGCGTGGCGCTAGAACCAAAGCCCTGGCTTTTGTGCTGGCTGCGGCTACGCGCGGCAATTTCGCCGTAGCTCTGGCCTAGCAACGGATTGTAGCCACCCGCATCGAGCTTGAGGTAGCCACTCATATCTTCACCAGCCTTCACGAAGAAGCTACCTGTGTTCCAAAACAGGCGTTTGGGCTGCCAAACATGCACATACTTTAGTTGCTCAGGGAAGCGCTTGGGGTCACCGGCGGCATCAAAGGCTTCGGCGGCCAAGATGGCCGACGCCGTATGGTGGCCGTGGCCAGCGCGGCTGTCGGGTGGGAAGCGGGTAATCAGCACGTCGGGGCGGCGCTGCCGAATCACCCATACCATGTCGGAAAGCACTTGCTCTTTGTTCCAGATGGTGAAGGTTTCCTCGGCGGTTTTCGAGAAGCCGAAGTCGTTGGCACGCGTGAAAAACTGTTGGCCCCCATCAATGCGGCGGGCAGCCAGCAGTTCCTGCGTCCGAATCACGCCGAGTTGTTCGCGCAACTCGGGGCCAATGAGGTTCTGGCCGCCGTCGCCGCGGGTGCAGCTGAGGTAGGCGGTTTCCAGCAGGCGGTCATTGGCCATGTAGGCAATCAGGCGGGTGTTTTCGTCGTCGGGGTGAGCGGCCAGGTACATTACCGAGCCCAGCACATTCAACTTTTTCAGCCCCAGCAGTATTTCCGAAGAAGAGTAGGTTTTGGGTGTTTGAGCAACAGCAACCGAAGCCGGCAACAGCGGCAGCGCCGCTAATAGCACAGCCGCGCAAAGAGAACGTAGGCGCATCATGAAGGAAAGTGAAAGCAACAGCGGTAAAGATACAGGCCAACACGGCAGGTTGCGTAAAGCACCACAGCCGCAACAAACACCTACTTGGCGGCCCGTTGGATGAGCTCAGCCGCGCTGCCTACCTGGCAGCGCTAAGCAAAGCCTTTGTGCTACACTTAAGGGCACACCATTTCACACAAAAAAGTCCTCCTGGTAGGGAGGACTTTTTTTGTAAGTAAGATGGATTTATTCTTTTAGGAGCTTCACTGCTTGTTGCTCCCCGTTGAGGCTTAGGCGTAGGTGATATAAGCCTTTGGGCAGACCACTCAGTTCGGGCAGTTCAATTTGGCTGGTGCCGGCATTCACGAGCAAAGGCTGGTTGAACACCGTACGTCCTAGCATGTCCGTTACTGCTACGGTACCGGAGCGGTTACCTTCCTGCGCAGACAGGGTCAACGTCAGGCCGCTGCTGAAAGGATTGGGCGCGGCAGTTAGTGCTGCCAATGCGTTTGCCTTACCGAAGCTGACCACTTGGGGTCCATAGTAGACTTCCTTGCCATCGAAGTCTTCCTGCCGTAAGCGGTAGTAGCGCACACCTGTTTTGCCTGCTTCAGTGTCAAGGTAGGTGTATTTGCGGCGCTGAACGCTGCTACCTTCGGTTTGGCTTGGTACAAACTGCAAGCTCCGGAACGTACGGCTGTCGGTTGATACCTGTACTTCGTACCCACGGCTGTCCTGCTCGGAGGCAGTTTCCCAGCTCAGCTGCACATTGGAATCTTGGCGTTTAGCATCGAAGTTAACAAGTGTAACAGGAAGAGGACGCGGGCAACTTGCTGTAGCTGGGTCTACTATAGTAGTCCCTTGCGTGATGTTGAAGAAGGCAACATAGTTCGCTCCGTTATTGCTGTAATAATTTGTCCCATTGCCACAGCCTTGATAGTCCGACTCTATATAAACTTCAAGAACATAGCTCCCTGGCTGCTGGCCTCTTACCAAGTCTACACTGCTTTCAGTAGCAGTCCATACTTGGTTACCGCCTCCTAAGTCTGTGCCAAAAGGCAGGGTTACATCACAGATTGGCGTACCATCCCGTTGGCCAGTTGGGTAAACCAGATATTTTATTCGAGCATTAGTAACATCACAACCGCTATTCTTATACGTTTTTACTTCAGCGCCTTTCAGGAGAAACGTTTCATCTGTACTGAAAGTACCAAAATTCAATCCTATGAAATCCGTGTTAGGCGTGTCAGTTTGGGGATTTAAGTCGTAGTAGATAGAACGTGTGTTCTTGGCATTTAGAATAATAAAGGCTTCGTAAATACCAGAACTAGCTAACAGCTGAGTAGGCAACAGCAAGACAACCAAGAGCAGCAGTATCCAAAACTTACGATTGAGCGCGGGTAAGGAATGGGGAGTGGTAGAAATGGGTAAAGTCGTTCTCATAGAAAATTGGTAGGAAGTGAAAGTGGCGAGGCAAAACACGGGCTGTATCCTAGCATCAGGTGGCTGATGAAGTAGAAAGCAAGCCGACACTTAAGGTATTTTGTGCCCTTACTCTACACATTCCAACACCGCTCAAGCCAGAAGAGCCCTATTTACTGTTAGTTCAGTGCCACAAAGCTACGCAAAATCAGGCCCTGTAGTAGGCTTCCCAGAAAAAGTTGGAGTATTTAAAATTAAGATAATACCACACGCTAGCTCCCTTTTGGCTGGTCTGGTAGCGGCCATGCGTCCTGCTGCGGAAAGTTTGCGTCAGTAACGCTGAACTTGTTTTTCTACCTTGCGCGGCAAAGCCTGAATTATGCGGACTAGATTTTGTTATCGTCCGTACTTGCGCTTTCCAACTGCTACTTTTTTCTGATGTCATTACTTATTTCTTCTCGGCTGCGTGGTTTCGGCCTGGCCATTTTGTTGCCTTTCACTGGCGTCGCTCAGAACGTGGTACCGGGTGCTTCCCCCGTTGTGCCCGTGCAGCAGTGGTTTCACCTCGACCCTACCACCGACAAGGTGATGGGGGTAAGTGCCCAACGCACTTACAACGAGCTATTGAAAAGCCGCACCTCCACTCCCGTAGTAGTGGCCATTATTGATGCCGGCATCGATACGGCGCACACCGACCTGAAGCGGCTGCTCTGGACCAACTCCCGCGAAATAGCCGGCAATGGTCAGGACGACGACAAAAACGGCTACGTGGACGACGTGCACGGCTGGAATTTCTTGGGTGGCAAAGACGGCCGCAACGTGGACGTGGAAACCTACGAGGACACGCGCATGCTCGCCAAGCTCAAGCCGCTCTACGAAGGCAAAAGCCGCACAGCTGTTCCCACCGCCAAGCGGGCCGAGTACGACTTGTACCAAAAAGTAAAGAGCAGCCAAGCCAGCAAAATTGCGGAAAACACCACGCAGTACGAATCGCTAAGCGAAAACTACCGTCTGACAGAGGCGGGAGCCGAAAACCTTCGGCAAGCGCTGAACGTGCCGCGCCTGGATACGGCCACGCTGCACCGCCTGCGCCCCACCGACCCCAACCTGTTGCGCGCCGTGCTTAGTCTGGATACCAACCTGCGGTCATCGGGCTACCCTGACCTCGAGACGGTGCTCAAGGACATGAAAGAAGGCATGGACCAAAGCAAGAGCTTGCTAGACTACAGCCTCAATCCAACCTATAACCCGCGGGCTACCATCATTGGCGACGACCCCAACAATGTGGCTGACCGCCTGTATGGCAACCGCGACGTACATGGCCCCGACCCTTCCCATGGCACGCACGTGGCGGGCATCATCGGGGCCGACCGCACCAACACCCTGGGCATTCTGGGCATAGCCAACAACGTACGCCTGATGGCGGTGCGGGCGGTACCCAACGGCGATGAGCGCGACAAAGACGTGGCCAACGCCATTCGGTACGCCGTTGACAACGGGGCGAGCATCATCAACATGAGCTTCGGCAAATACTACTCTCCCCAGCGCGCGGCCGTGGAAGAAGCCATTCAGTATGCCGAAAAGAAAGGCGTGCTCCTGGTGCATTCAGCGGGCAACGAAAGCCAGGACATCGATACCAACGTGGAATTTCCGTCGCCGGTGTACCTCAGCGGCAAGCGCATTCCCAACATGATAACGGTGGGAGCCACTGCCCGCTTGAACGACAACCAAATGGTGGCCGAATTCTCCAACTACGGCAAGAAAAACGTGGACGTGTTTGCTCCTGGGCACCAGATATACTCCACGCTGCCAGGCCAGGAATACGGCAACAAAAGCGGCACGAGCATGGCCTCGCCAGTAGTGACTGGTATTGCAGCCGTGCTGAAATCATACTTCCCGAAACTCACCGCCGAAGACATGAAGCGCATCATTCTACAGTCGGCAGTGGTGTATCACACCAAGGTACTGATGCCGGGCACCAAGAAAGAGGTGGACTTCGCAGAGCTATCCAGCACGGGTGGTTTAGTGAACCTCTACCAAGCAGTACAGCTAGCAGCTCGTCAAACTCCGTAGCCATCTGGTTTTATCCTTTAGCAAAACGCCCGACAGTCATATGGCTGTCGGGCGTTTTGCTGGACGCACTATTTTTCATTAGGCCGTTGCGGCTACTTGCGGTGCCTTTCAGGAAGCACTACGTGCCTGAACCCGGCCCAGCTTGACATGGCGCGGCAGCACCAGCCGAAACCTACTTGGGTGGAAGCGCAAGGCGGTGGAGCGAACCTGCTGAAGCGGAGCCATTCCCCACCTGTTTTGTCCTGGCTTGCTAGGCAACAACAGCAGCAATAGCAAGCCGGGCAAGTTGAGCACTGGTACTAGCAGAACGAGGGCGTACCAGCCGCTCACCCCTATATCGTGCAAACGACGCACGGCAAGCAATGCAGCCAGACCCGTGCACACAATAACCAGCAGCGTAGCCAGCACCAAATACCACCAGTGAGAAGGGGCTGCTAATGGGTGCACTATATATAACGGAGCCAGCAGTACAGCTAGCTGCGTGCCATAAGCTAGGCGGCCAAGGCGGCCTCGGATGAGTGCGAACTGCTCCATAAGTAAAAGCGCTATATAGACTATGTAATCCGGTAGAGTTAAATCAGCTAGTTAGCTCCAAATGCCAAGCCACTTTAGTATAGAAGTATCCTTAACGGTTGGAAGTTGCTCGTGTAGGACACATGCATAATAGCACTTTTTACGATAACCGCAATACAGCAAACTCAGCTGTACGCAATCAGTTTTTAAGCAGTGGCTTTACTTTGGATTCCACTTCCGGTGATAATCAAATCAGACGTTGCAGTTGAGTAGCAATGCAGTAAATCTCTATTTTACTTACGGCCAAACCTTTATGGGTAACACATTGAAAGGCACCGGCTTCATTGTTTCCAGTTTCTTCATCGGTTACTTGCGCAACAACTAGTGTAACGACTCTGCATGGTGCCTCTTTGCCTCGAAATTTGTGCGCTAGCCTTCGGTTATGCTGCAGCCAACTACTTACGATGCCAACTTCGTTTTTGACTTATTTTTATACGCACATTATATATAACTTTATAAGTATTTTATACTCTATCATGAGCGTGCCTGTTTGCTTTATTCAACACTTTTTCCCGTTTTGGTAAAAGAACCGTTCTTCAACTCTGCATCTTAGACTTTACCAGTAATCCGCTCTGCGTTGGACGTGCTTGGTAAGAACACTGCCAAACTGGTTTCGGCAGCTATGTAGCAGTGTCCATCGGCGCACTCCTCTTACCTTCGTGGCATGACTGCCTCCTTGACTCTGCAAGACCTCTATATCTACCCTATCAAGTCGCTGGGCGGCATCCGGCTCAGTGAGAGTACCACCGAGCGGCGCGGCCTTCGCCACGACCGACGCTGGCTGCTCGTTGATGAACGCAACCAGTTCCTGACGCAGCGCCAAAACCCGGCCATGGCGTTGCTGCGTTTGGCACCAGCTTACAACGGCTTTCTCCTAACTCACGCTCAACGGCCCGATTTGCTGCCGCTTTACATTCCGTTTGAAGCCACCCCGGAACGGACACTGTTTGTTACCATCTGGGACGACATGGTGTTTGCGTGGCGAGGAACTCCCGAAGCCGATGAATGGCTAACGGAAGCCCTAGGTAAAGTGTGCCGGCTGGTGTACATGTCGGATATGGTGCGGCGCGACGTGGAGCCGGAACTAAACCCCGAGGGCCAGCTGCTGAGCTTCGCCGATGAATATCCGTTCTTGCTCATCGGCCAAAGCTCGCTCGATGACTTGAATGGCCGTCTCACAGAGTCTGTATTGATGGACCGGTTTCGGCCCAACCTCGTGGTTAGCGGTGGGCCAGCCTTCGGCGAAGACACCTGGGAGCAGTTCCAGATTGGCGACGTCACGTTTCGGGCGGTGCGGGCCTGCGGACGCTGCGTAATGACCACTGTCAACCAGCAAACGGCGTTGAAAAGCGCCCATGGCGAACCGCTGCGTACCCTGGCCAGCTACCGTACCATAGGCGGCAAGGTGATGTTTGGCCAGAACCTAACCGTTTCGGGCCGTGGGCAGCTACGCGTTGGGGATACCGTTGAGCTACTTAGCGTGAAGCCGTAGTCAATAGATAACCGAAGCAACAATGTTAGCCGTAGCGGTACGCAGCTACGGCTACTTGCTACAGGCTCCTCTCCTGCTCCACCCTACTTCTGCCTCACCCTTATGGAACGTGCTTTTCTGCTTGACTTTCTGCGCAACCTGGCCGCCAACAACCACAAAGCCTGGATGGACGAGCACCGAGCAGATTACCACCGGGCGCGGGCAATTTACACGGCGCTGGTAGCAGAGGTGCTAGCCGGGCTGCAGCAGTTCGAGCCGGAGTTGCGGGGCCTCACCCCTACCGATGTCATGTTCCGCATCAACAAGAACGACCGGTCGCAGCGCGACCCGGAGCCGTACAAGCGGCGTATGGGTGCAGGAATGAAGCGTGGGGGTCGACACGCTGCGTGTGCGGGGTACTTCATGGCGGTTCAGCCCGAAGGCCATACCTGGATGGGGGCTGGTATCTGGAAACCGGATACCGCCAACTTGACCCGGGTGCGCCAAGAAATTCACTACAACGGGGCCGAGTTTCACGCCCTGCGCGAGGCCCCAAAGTTGCACCATCACTTCCCCGCTGGCCTGCAGGGCGAGCGGCTGCAACGCCCGCCCCGCGGCTACGGCCAGCACACCCCCGATCTGGAATGGCTGCGCCTCAAAGAATTCACGGTGGCGCAAACCTTCTCCGACAGCGACGTGCTGCGTTCTGATTTTGCAGCCCGCGTAGTAACGGGTTTGCGGGCGGCGCAGCCCCTCGTCCAGTTTCTCAACCAAGCCTTACTCGAGGGGTAAAGCAACAGTATATGCCTGGCGGGAGGGCGCAGCTGCACCCTCCCACTCACTCACTAGAACAAGCCGAAGAGGGTGCTATTAATTCGCTCAATAATGCTTCCGAGGTCCTCGGGGTTTTGCACGTAGTCGAGGTGGTTTACGTCCACGATAAGGAGCTTGCCATGCTTGTAGCCGCTGATCCACTGCTCGTAGTGCCCGTTCAGGTTTTTGAGGTATTCGATCTTAATGTTGTTTTCGTAGTCGCGGTTGCGCTTCTGAATCTGGTGAATAAGACGGGGCAAGTCGGCCCGCAGATAAAGCAGCAAATCGGGCGGGCTCACCATGTTGATCATCGACTCAAACAAGCCCATGTAGTTCTGGTAGTCCCGTTCCGTCATCAGGCTCGACTCATGCAGATTGGCCGCGAAGATGTGGGCATCCTCGTAGATAGTGCGGTCCTGAATAACACCTTTGCCCGCGCGCTGTATTTCTTTGATGCGCTGCGTTTGCTTGAAACGGCTATTCAGGAAATACACCTGTAAGTGAAAAGCCCAACGGGGCATATCATCATAGAAATCCTTGAGGTAGGGGTTATGATCAACGTCTTCGAGGAAGACCTCCCAGTTGAAATGATGGGCTAACTTGTTAGCCAGCGTGGTTTTACCGGCTCCAATGTTGCCGACGATGGCAATGTGCATACAGCGTAAGAAAGAATGCGTGGCCGGCCGCCGTGGCTTGGCCCGAACCACAAAAGTACAGAATCCGGTTTCAAGACCCGAACCCTGATTTTTTACATGTAATCTTCACTATATTAATAGCTGTGTTCGGATTTTGTGCTGTTACTGTCTGCTGTTGTGTCTGCCTCCCTACCCAAACCAAAGCGTACTGATTCTGCACCTTCCCCTGCTGAAGTACAGGATATGGGTGTTTTGCTCGACGCCCATGGCGCGCCGCTGCTGCATCAGTTCTACTACCCAGCCGAGCAGTTGCTTTATGTTCAGTGGTTTGGCAACCTCACGGCCGAGTCTGTGGTGGCGGGAGCAAAGGTCGTGCTCCAAACTCAGGAGAAACTTCGGTTTCCGTTGCTGCTCAACAACAAGCACGGCTCCACCGGCGACTGGTCGGAGGCTATGGAATGGTTGGAGTTTGAATGGCTGCCGCAGGCATATGCCAGCGGACTGCGGGCGTTTGCCTACGTTTTTGCACCCGATTTGAACAACCAATTGGCGTCTTTGGAATTCGTGGCGCGCTCCAGCCAGCGGTTGGCTATTCAGGTTTTCTTTGATCCTATTCTAGCGCAGGTATGGCTACAGCAGCAACTGCCTGAAAACCAGTAGAGCCCGGCTGCCAAAGCAGGAGAGCAGGAAATACCATATTTCCTGCTCTCCTGCTTTGGCAGCCGGGCTCTGCTTGCCTACCAAGGCATGCTGAACCACAGTTGTTACTTGTTTATCACCTCTTTAGCATCTCGGGCTGCTTCCAAAGTCCGGAATTCACCTTGCCACGAACGAATACGAATGCGGCTTTCCAGCGGAATCTGTTCGCGTACTTGCTCGTAGCGGCCATTTAGGTTGGCTAGCACCGCGGCGGCATTGCTCCAGTCGGTGGCCGTCCAGTCGCGGCGTTGCTCACGGGTGGCTTCTATGAAGCGGCCATACAAATCAGGCAACTCGGTAGCGCGGGCGCGGCTGAGTATCACTTTCTCGCCTAGCAGACGGTCTTGGGTTTGCTGAGCGGTTTCGGGGCGCCGGGCCTGGGTGTTGAGGCTATCCTGTTTGGAAGCCCAATCCTTGTAGCGCTTTTTCTGGTCACCATATTCGCGCTTTCCTTGCGCCGAGAGGCTATCCACTCCTTTATCAATACGTTGGCTCTGCCGATCGAATTCGGCGGAAATCTTCGGCAGCTCGCGGCGAACCTCGGACTCGGCGCGGCTTAGCTTGTCGCTCACCCAGTTGCTGAAAACGCGCAAATCCTGCTCGACGGCTGATGTCGTTTGGGAAGTGGTGGTCGTTTTCGAAGGAGTGGTTGGCTTCTGCGTGGTGGTTTGTTGGGCTTGGGCGGCCGGAGCCAGCGCCAACACGGCCAGCAGCACGGAAGCCGAAAGAGCAAGACGTTTCATATGCATGAGAATTGAGATTGACCTAACAACGGCCAGGGACTGACGCGTTATACGTAGAGCACGCAATTTCCGGCCCAAAACGGCGAAATCGGGCCTCAAGTTCGGTTCTTCCCCGGAAAATGCCGTTTTTGCAGCCTATGTCTGCTTTTGTTCCCGCTGCTATTACCATCCGTCCCGCCGCTCTGGCCGACATTCCCACCATCATCGAGTTGGCCGAAGCCACTTGGGAACCCACATATCGGTTTATCATCTCGAAAGAGCAAATCGATTACATGTACCGGGTCATCTACACGCCCGCTTCGCTGCAACGCCAGATGACTGCCGACCAGCACACCTTTCTGTTGCTCTACACCGAAGACCAGCCGGCTGGCTTTGCGTCGTTTTCGCAACTGCCCGTTGAGGGCAATATTTTCAAGCTACAGAAGATCTACGTGTTGCCTTCGCACCAAGGGCAGGGGTTAGGCCAACATCTTATAGCAGCCGTAGAAGAAGCTAGCCGCGCGGCGGGAGGGCACGCCTTGGAGCTGAACGTGAACCGCCACAACCCGGCATTAGCTTTTTACGAGCGCCAGGGATTCAGCCGAAACCGGGAAGAAGATATTCCGATTGGCCCCTTCTGGATGAACGACTACATCATGCGTAAAGAACTCCGGTAGATGATAAGAGCAGGAATTGCGGCAAGGCCCACGTCTTTCGTACAACCTACTTCGCACACTGCCTGCGCCTGTCTCGCCTACTCAAAGCCACCACTTCACCTTATTTACCTCTCCTCATGGCCACCAAACTCACCGTCCTTAGCAATGGCTCCCTCCGCGTGGAGGGTACTGATATCGAACTTGTTGATGCCCAAGGCCAGCCGTATGGCTTGGGTGGCCGCGAGCGAATCAGCATCTGCCGCTGCGGCCTCTCCAACCAGAAACCGTTCTGCGACGGCTCGCACAAAGGCCATTTCGAGCACGCGGCCGTAGCCTTTGATCTGCCGGCGCCCAAGCCTGCTACGCCGCCCGTAACACCACCCATCAGCCCCGACTTGGGCGCCACGCCTCAGTAGGCAGCTACCCCAACAAGCATAAAGCCCTGACCTCCATGCGGAGGTCAGGGCTTTATGCTTGTTGGGGTAGCTGACACGGTTGCGAGCGGCCAACATGAAAAGCGGCTAGAGACGCTTAAAACAAAGAAGTCACAAGGTCTACGTACTCCTGACGGGCTTCGTCGGCGCTTTTGCCTTTGAGGCTGCTCCAGGCATCGTACTTGGCAATGGCTTTGAAGTCGAAGCCACCAGGACGCTCGCCCGTAACGTCGCCTTCGGAGGCCTGCTTGTAGAGTGAATACAGCTGAAGGAGTACGGCATTAGATGGTTTAGTAGGTAGTTCTTTGCTGCGAGCGGCGGCAGCTTCAAATTCTTCGGGAGTGGCCATAGAGTGGTTTGCTAAGTGGATGAATGGGGCGGAAGGTACGCAGGATGCCCCTAATATACGCTGCATGCAGCATGTATTTGGCGGCGCGGGGTGCTCTCGCCTGGCTACCGGCTACCCGACCCTGTAGGCTGGATTTGCAGTGAAAGAGTTGCATTCGACTGAAAACCCCTTACTTGGATCTGCACTGGCCTCTTGCATTCAACTACCCTCTTTCATGCATCTGAAAACACTTGTACTCTCTGCTTTAGCGCTTGCCTTGCATCTGCCCACTGCACAGGCCCAGAAAACTTACTTGCATTGCGGCCGGCTCTTGGATATGCGCCAAGAGCGCGCGCAAACTGAAATGACGGTAGTGGTGGAAAAAGGCCGCGTGGTAGCCGTCCAGAAGGGCTACCAGAACGGCGGTGCTACCGACAAAACCATCGACCTGAAAAATCGCACCGTGCTGCCCGGCCTCATCGACTGCCACGTTCACCTGGAAGGCGAAACCAGCAAGGACAACCAACTCAAAACATTTACCGAAAATCCGGCCGATCTGGCATTCAATGCCCTCGACCATGCCCGCAAAACCTTACTCGCGGGCTTCACTACGGTGCGCGACCTAGGCGGCTCCGTAAGCGTAGCCTTACGTAACGCCGTCAACCGGGGGCAAGTGGTGGGGCCGCGCATCTTCACAGCCGGCAAAATCATATCGGGCACCGGGGGGCATGGCGACCCTACCAATGGCTACCGCCTGAACCTGATGGGCACCCCTGGCCCTGCCGACGGCGTGATAAACGGCCCCGACCAAGGCCGTCAAGCCGTGCGCGAACAATACAAGCGCGGCGCCGACCTGATTAAGATTGCCAGTACGGGCGGCGTGCTAAGTGTGGCCAAAGATGGCTCGGCACCTCAGATGACCGAAGAGGAAATACGGGCCATTGTGGAAACCGCCCACGACTTAGGCTTGCGTGTGGCCTGTCACGCGCACGGCGCCGAGGGGATGAAGCGCGCTATTCGGGCAGGGGTAAACAGCATCGAGCACGGTACTCTAATGGACGACGAAACCATGCGGCTGATGGTAAAAAACGGCACGTGGTATGTGCCCACCATCACGGCCGGCAAGTCGGTAGCCGATTCGGCCAAGATTCCGAACTACTATCCGCCCCTGGTGACACCCAAAGCTCTAGCCA
This sequence comes from Hymenobacter tibetensis, assembly GCF_022827545.1. Classification (NCBI taxonomy): domain Bacteria; kingdom Pseudomonadati; phylum Bacteroidota; class Cytophagia; order Cytophagales; family Hymenobacteraceae; genus Hymenobacter; species Hymenobacter tibetensis. The sequence goes on along the minus strand of NZ_CP094669.1, from coordinate 1,486,949 downwards.
TCGGGCCCAAGCTACAGGCTACGTTTGGGCGGGCGTACAAGGCCAAGGTGAAAATAGCCTTCGGGACGGATGCGGCGGTGTTCCGGCACGGGGTCAATGCCCTAGAGTTTCAGTACATGGTGGAAGCCGGCATGCCCGCTTACGAGGCCTTGCGAAGCGCTACCGTATCGGCAGCCGAACTGCTCGACCAAACCGCCAACCTCGGCACGCTGGAACCCGGTAAGTTTGCTGATGTGGTAGCCGTGGACGGCGACCCAACCCAAGATATCAAAGTGATGCAGCGCGTACGGTTTGTTATGAAGCAGGGAGTGGTGTATCGGCAAGAGTAGGCATGAAGCTTGCTTACATATAAATAAGCTAATGTATAAGTGAAGTTTGGCGTTATCTTCCTCCTACTCCCACTATATCAGCCTTCTTGCTTGCAATTAGCAGTCTTCCACTGCCACTTACTTTATCAATATAGTTGCATGAAAATTTCTACTGTTTTAGCCGCTTTACTGGTTGTAGCGGCGGGTGTGCCTGCCATTGCGCAAACCGAACTAAACACTCGTCCGGTGGCGCCCTCTACTCCGGCGCCTGCCCCGGGGGTACGGAGCAATCCGCCGGCTTTGCAAACGGCTGGCCCTGCCGATTTGCGCCGCCACAGCAATTCTTCATTGGGCGTGGAACTGGGGTGGGGCGGCCCCTACGGAGGACTGGGCGTTAGCTATGCGCATCTTATCGGCCCCGCTACTGATATCAATGCAGGGGTGGGCATAGGAGTAGGCGGCAAGATTGGGCTAGGAGTTCGGCACTTTCTGAATTTAACCAAGGCTGTTTCTCCTTACGTCGGCCTCAATGTATCCCGCTCGGGCCGAATAGACGAGGTAAGTCTGACCTTGGACGAAGGAATGCCTACCGAGGAAAGCACCATCTATAACCTAGCACCCAGCGGCATACTGCACTTGCGTTCGGGTTTGCGCTGGCAACCAGGCCGAGTAGGGCTATTGGGCACTCTGGGGTACGGTATCCGTTTCACCGGCGACCCAATATCATACGTGAACGGCTTGCGCCCCTCCCAGCGCATGTCCGACCTGATTAATATCATAAGTCCGGGCGGAGTTGAGGTGTCGTTGGGCATGAGCATTTCGTTGGGTCACTAAGCCACTTCCCTATTGGGTTGCGGTGTAATACATTTGTCCGGCCCCCAAGGCGTATGTCTTGGGGGCCGTTTGGTGCCTTGGTGCAGCAAGCAGTACGTTCATCAGTTGCCTTGCGCAGAACTTATACATGGCATGATGCATAGCTCGGCCCTTACTTTCTCTGTTACTTGACTGCTCCCGCTCAATCGTCTCGTTTGTTGCGCCTGCTGGGCATGGGGTTCGGGCTGGCGGTGGTAGTGGGCGGCACCACGGGCACGGGTGTACTTCGCTCGCCCCGCGAAGTGGCCGAGGCCGTAGGCTCTCCCAATGGGGTGCTGTTGGTGTGGCTAGCCGGTGGATTTTACGCGCTGCTGGGTGCCAATTCTATTGCCGAGCTGGGCGCCATGCTGCCCCAGGCTGGCGGGTGGTATGGCTATACCCACCGAGCTTTCGGTGAGTTTGCGGCGGTAGTAGTAGGTTGGGGCGACTGGGTAAGCAGTTGCGTAACTGGAGCACTGGTGGCCTTGATGATGGCCACCTACGTAGGCGCGCTGGTACCCGCGCTGGCTGGCCATGAGCGTACCATAGCCGCAGCCGCAGTGGGAGTTCTGGGCCTGATACAGTGGCGCGGTTTGCGGGAGGCCAGCCGCGCGCAGGAACTAACGGCCTTGCTCATGGCGCTGGCGCTGGCCGTGCTGCTGGTAGGTAGTTGGTGGCTGCCTAGCGCGGCAACTTCAGCGCCTAGCAAGTTGCCGGGGCCCGGGGCATTGGCGCTGGTTGTGGCGTTTCAAGCTGTCATTTTTGCGTATGATGGCTGGTACGCGGCCATCTATTTTGCCGAGGAAGACCACGACCCCGCGCAGGCAGTACCTCGCTCCATGCTGGTTGGGGTGGGCCTTGTTATTCTTACTTATGCCTTGCTGAATGCCGCCTTGCTACACGCCCTACCGTTTCGGGAGCTAGTGGGTAGTGAGCTTCCGCTAGCCGAAGTGGCAGCTCGGCTATTGGGCGCGTGGGGCCGGCGCGCCATGTTGGCGGTAGCCATACTAGGGCACGTGGGCGTGCTCAATTCGGTATTGCTGATGGCTACGCGGGTGCTATTCGCCCTGAGCCGCGACGGTCACCTGCCTCGGCCACTAGCGCGTGTACATGAGCGAGGTACACCGCGCCCGGCATTGTTGGTAGCCACCCTCCTAACGCTGGTGCTGCTAGCCACCGGTAGCGCCGAGCAGCTGCTGGCCGTCACGAGTATTTTGTTTGTTAGCTACTATGCGGTAGGGTTTGGCGCCGTGCTTTGGTTGCGCCGCACCGCTCCGGAACTGCCGCGCCCCTACCGCGTCTGGGGCTACCCCTACACCACTGGGCTGGCCCTGCTGGTTTCCGTTACTTTCTTGATCAGCAATGCTATAGCCGAGCCCGGCAATACCTTGCTAGCTGCCGGATTAGTGGTCGGCAGCTATCCGCTGTATAAGTTATCGAAGCGCAAGCGCACTCCATAGCAGGATGGCGTTGCGCTTCTTTTTACGTTAAATCTAGCCACCTCAACTATAACACTTAGGGGGTAAGGCTGCGTAAAGGGAGGACTTTGGACCTCTATCCGTCATCATGAAACCATCCGACCTGAACGCACTGGTAAAAAAATTTCTGCAATACAAGCTCACCTTAGCGTTTGCTGAGAGTTGTACGGCAGGGTTGCTGGCGTCGGAGTTTGTGAAGGCGGAAGCTAGCAGCGAGGTTCTGCTGGGCTCGGTTGTTACATATCATCCGGTGGCCAAGCAGCGCCTGCTGGGCGTGAAGAAGGAAACGCTGGCCATGTACACGGCCGAAAGCCAGCAAGTCACCAATGAAATGGTACTGGGCCTGCACAAGCACCTGCCTACTGCCGACGTATGTGTTGCTGTAACGGGCCTGTGCGCGGGTGGCGCTTCCGAGTCAACGGAGAAGCCGGTGGGTACAATGTACTTCACCATCCTCCACGAAGGCCGGGCTCAAGAGCTACGCCAAGAGTTTGAAGGCAACTGCGACGAAGTGCGCCAGCTAGCAGTGGACTTCATCTTCCAGCACTTGGGCGAGTTGCTGGATAATTATGCCGAGCAACACGCCAATGACTCTGTTGTCACGAAAATCGAGCAGAGCCAGCGCTAACCTTAGGTACTTAGGTACTGCTAACGAGTTTTCTGGCAACGTCAACTTGCGCGCAGACCTAGCTAATCCAGTATGTTAGGCAAGTCCAGCACCAGCTTCAGGTTCTGCCGTACGATGTCGCCCATATTGCGGCAGCGGTTGAAGGCACTGGTCTTGTGGTGCAGGTTTAGCTCGGTTTGAAGTTGTGCTACTTTTTCGGGCGGTGCTAGCTCCTCGCGGCGCATACAATCCATTAGGGCTTTGAGGCGGTAACGCTCCAGGCGCACCCGCCGCAGCATCAGCACGCGTTCCTCGGTTTGGTACTGCCGAATGGTTTCGGCCTTCAGGAAGCGGCTGCACATCTGAATCACGGCCAAGTTGTCCTTGAAATACTGGGGCAAATACATAGTTTTGCGGCCCTCATAACTCTGCTGGTCGAAGTCAATGGCCCGGACGCGGTACTGCTCGGCTTCGAGGTCGGGAGTTACCACAATGACGTAGTTGTAGGAGCGCATGTCGCCCAGCAGTCGGGCAAAGCACCGCTCATTGAACTTCACAAACTCCTTGGCAATTCGCACTTGGTTGAACTGCATCTGCGGCATGCGGGTCCGAATAAAATCATCGCCAGGAATGCCAGCAATATGCTCTTCCACCAGCGTGTCGCCACTCACTAGGTAACTCAGGCGGTTTGGCGAGAGCAGGTGCTCTAGCTCCAACCCATATACCCGCGAGGCGTCCGCCGTTTTCACGTAGAAGTAGTCGTAGTTGTCGTTGAGGCGGTTGACGATGCGCACCCGAAACGGATTGGAATTGCCGAAGCGGCAGTAGTCGATTCGGTCGGCCAGCAAGTGGTCGGTAAAGGAAAGGTCGCCGTCGGTTTTAAGCAGGGCGTACACTTGAGCCAGCCCTTCACTCAGTTCGCGTAGGGTTTGCGGCTCATAAAAAACCGTTTCCCACAGCGTATCGTTGCCATACCGGTCGAGCAAGGGAAAGGCCCCGCTGAAGTGCGTCATGTCTCGGTAGGTGACGGGCAATTTGGTTTCACGGTCGTAGTGGTGTAGGTACTCCCGTAGCGCCGGTTTGATGGAATAATTAAGCTTCTTTTTCGAGATAAGCGCCATAGAAGGAGGAGACGACTACGTGATGCTTGCTAAACAGCTGCAAGTAAGCAGACAAAGAACAGTATCGGGACTTCCCACAGCGTATAGCTGCCGCTCGTTCTCTAGCAGATAGGGCGCAAGCTTTCAGGCAAGTTACCGAAGAGCTGCCGCATACAACCCGCCCCGTATTTCCGGGCGTGCGCAGTGAGGCAAGGCTCCTGTTTGGGTAGGTAAAACGCTCTATTTTTCCTGATTTCACACCGTGCTTATCCTCTAATAACCCAACCCCTTACTCACCTATTCGCCTTAACTTTACCGGTCTATTTACGGGTACTGACGCTACGCCATGAAAAAACTATTCGTTGTTCTGCTTTGCCTGGGTTTGCTGGTGCCAGTCACCTCACCAGGCTGGGGATTTTTCGCGCACCGCACGATTGCGCAGATATCGGTGTACACGCTGCCGTCCAGCTTGCAGCCGTTCTATTTCCGTCACCTCAAGGAAATTGTGCGCCTCTCCACGGCCCCCGATGAGCGCCGCGACTCCGACCCCCAAGAAGCAACCAAGCACTTCATCGACATGGACCATTACGGCGACGACCCGTTTGGCCTCATGCCGAAAGCCTGGGACAAAGCCGAAGCCAAATACACCGCCGACACGCTGCGCAAATACGGAACGGTGCCGTGGCAGATCATGGAAGTGAAAGACAACCTGACGGCCGCCTTCAAAGCCCGCGACACGGTGGCTATTGTGCGCCTCTCCGCCGACTTGTGCCACTACGTAGCCGATGCTTTCGTGCCGCTGCACACCACCGTCAACTACGACGGCCAGCTTACCAACCAGAGCGGCTTGCACTCACTGTGGGAGTCGAAATTGCCTGAGCGTCACATTGCCGAGTACAAGCTGGATTCAGAGTCAGCTAAATACCTGAGGGACCCACTGACTGATATTTGGAAGATCGTTCAGAGCTCGTACGGGTTCCTGGGAGCTACCTTCGACTTCGAGGAAAAGGCAACCCGCGGTTTCAAACCCGAAACCAAGTACGTGTACTCGCACAAGTACGGCAAAACCCGCCGCTCCTATTCCGATGCTTTCGCTGATGCTTACCACAAGGAAGTGGGCGGCATGGTTGCGTATCAGCTCAAGCAAGCGCCCACGTTTGTTTCGTCGTTGTGGCTGACTGCCTGGCGCGACGCGGGTAGTCCCAACCTCACCGAGCTGCTAACCAAGAAAACCACAAAGGAAGAAAAGGACCTGCTCAGCCAGCAATTGAAAGTGTGGAAAGACAACGAACTGGTGCCTCAGCAGATGCTGCTAGCGCTAGAGAAAGAAAAAGCCGCCGTGCAGGCCGACCAAATTAACTCGGCAGTGGACATGGCGGCCCCGGTACTGGAAACCGCCTCCCCTGCTGAGCCTACTGCCCCAGCCGCTACTGGCGCGGCTTCGCCCATACCAGGTGCCCCGGTGCCAGCCGGAGCCGAGAAAGTGAAGGTGAAAGTCAAGACCAACGGCACGAGCACCAAGCAGAAAGAGAAAAAGCAGAAACCTGCCAAGAAGCAGGATGACGGTTGGAGCACTCCGTCCGGCTCAGGCTGGTAAGCTGGCTTTTCCCCTTACAAGGTCCCCTTCACTCAGTGGAGGGGACCTTTTTGCGTTAGATAAGGTGCGGCCAACTCAACTAGCTAGACTAGCTTTTCTCTCTTAACTGGTATTCTCTGCTGAGGCGTGTACCGGCCCGTGGCGTTTTATTACCAACAAAATATTGGCTTATTGCCCCATCCTCTGTGAAAGCAAGCGGCACAGGCTAGTTGCGAAAACAGGATGGAAGGTAGCACAGCAGGCCTTAAGAGGCTATTTAGTGGGTTGGCGCCTAGCTTTTGCCATCGTTCTCTGGGGCCCGTGCTTCGGTAAGCTCAACATAACGCTCCAGTAACTGCGCCGTAGAGTTTGGTGACCCTGCTGGCTGCCCCGCTGGCAAGCACTACGACCTTCATCCCTAATTTCTGAGCTATGATCTTGCGTTATGACCGGCTAGCCGTTGAGCTGCCAAAACCCAAAAACCCTTCGCCTAACGATGCAGCAGCCATTCAGGAACTGCTAGGAGGCAAATACGGAGAGATGTCGACGCTGATGAACTACACGTTCCAGTCGTTCAATTTCCGGGGGCGTGACCGGTTGCGGCCGTTCTACGACTTAACGTGCAGCATTGCGGCCGAAGAGTACAGCCACATCGAGGCCGTATCCTACGCCATCAATCTACTGCTCACCGGTCAGACGGTGCGGGGCAAAGACCCAGTGCCAGCTCCGTTGGCTGATGCCAAGGATGCTCGTAATAGCTACCATTTCCTAAGCAGCGCCCAAGCGGCCTTACCCGTCGATTCGATGGGCAACCCCTGGACGGGCCAGAACGTGCACGCCAGCGGCAACTTGAAACTGGACTTGCTGCACAACTTCTTTTTGGAGTGCGGGGCCCGGGCCAACAAAATGCGCGTATATGAAATGGTGTCGGACCCTTGCGCCCGCGCCATGGTAGGGTACTTGCTGGTACGCGGTGGTTTGCACGTAGTGGCGTATGCCAAAGCCTTGGAGCACCTGACTGGAGTGGAAGTGACCAAACTGGTGCCCGTACCCGATTTGAGCAACGACAAGTTCCCAGAGGCTAAAAAGTTGCAGGATCAGCAGAAACTGCACCTCAAGCTATATACCTTCAGCCCCGACGACTACAAGCAGGCAGGTATCATCTGGAATGGTACCCACCCAGAAGATGGCCAGCCGCTGGAAGTAATCCAGGGTGGTTTTGAGGGTGTACCGTATCCAGTGCTGGAAGAGGAGCCACAACTTAACTCGCCCGGCGCCGACGACTACGACCCAGAAATGTATAAAGACATTGCCAAGAAGCTAGGTATCAAGCTCTAGGCAAACCCATAAGCAGCTACAATGGTCTGTGCGAAACCCGTGCAGTGACAACACATTGCAACTGATTGTTATGTTTGAGGTGGCTACCGCTAGGTAGCCACCTCATTCGCGTTTTTGGCCTGCCCGTTTTCACATCAACTTCCTTGTATGCCATCTTTTGCGCCTCGCCTTGCCGTTTCACTTTCTCTGCTGTTGTTGGGTAGCGCCTGCAACCGGCAGCAGCCCGTCACGGAAACAGTAGCGCCTACGCCATCAGCAGAACGGAAAGCACCGGGGCCCGCTCTCACCGCCATAGCCGACAGCAACGCCGCCGCGCTGCTTTTACCCTACGGCAAGCAGTACCCCGCCTCGGAAGTGATAGTCCATACTCGCCTCGGCGACATTCGGGTGCGCCTCTACGACGACACGCCCATTCACAAGGCCAATTTCCTGCTGCTTGCCCGCAAAGGTGTGTTCGATGAAACGGTGTTCAACCGCGTGGTCAAGGGGTTTGCGGTGCAAGGCGGCGCCTCCGACCACCGGACTATTCGCTTGGCCCGGTATCGTCTGCCACCCGAAATCCGGCCGCAGCATTTCCACAAGCGTGGCGTCTTGGGCATGGCCCGCTACGATGACGACGAAAACCCCGGCCAGCTTTCCTCGAACACCGATTTCTATTTCGTGCAAGGGCAAACCATGACGCCCGCGCAGAGTCAAGCCATGGCAGGCCGCCCACTAACTCCTGCCCAACAACGCGCTTATGCTACGGTGGGGGGCGTGCCGTCTTTGGATGGTAAATACACGGTATTCGGGGAAGTGGTGGACGGCCTCGACGTGGTAGACAAAATAGCCAATGAGCCCGTTGACCCCTACAAGTGGCCCACCAAGGACGTGAACATCAAGCTGGAAGTAGTGGAACCACGGTAAGCCACTCCCCTACGGTCGGCGCACTTGCACCAGTCGGCTTTTCGTCACGTCACCGGGCTGCTCTTGCAATAGCTCCAGCAGCTGAGCCCGGGTGTACCCAATAGTGGTGGGCGAAGGCTCGAAAGCCAGCTGCCGCAGATCGGCCTCAGCCGTGGGTGAATCCTGGCGAGCCGGGTGCAGGTAGGCACTATCAGGCGTGACGCGGTAGAGGTGATAGAAGAAATAGCGCGTAGTGGTGGTGCCCTGCGGCTGGAACTGCACCACGTATACATCCCCAATTTCAGGGTTGGCTACTTGTTCTTTCACTGTTTCAGTGCAAGAGCAAGCCAGCAGCAGCGGCAGCCAGGCAAGCCGGCGAAAGGTTGTTTGCATGATGCAAGGTAAAAAGCTTGCACCATGTACAGCACAACCAGCTTGCATAGTAGCCTGTGAGCAAAAAAAAACGGCTCACAAATGCGAGCCGCCTTTCCAACAATCAAACTGTTTTAAGCACGGGCAGTGCTTACCATATTTTGGCGCGCTCGGTTTGAGCACGGACCATCTTTGCATCTTCTTTGCAGCCGAAGGCTTCGTAGAACTGCGGCATGTTCATGAGCGGACCGTTGGTTCGGAACTGAGCCGGAGAGTGCGGATCGGTTTGTACCTGCTGGCGGATGTACTCGGGGCGGGCGTTGGTGCGCCATACCTGAGCCCACGACAGGAAGAACCGCTGCTCTGGGGTCAGGCCGTCATACTTAGGCCGCGGGGCGGTGCCGTATTGCTTTTCGAGCTGCTTTTGTAGCGCCGAGTACGCAATGGTAAGGCCTCCAAGGTCAGCTAGGTTTTCACCCATCGTTAGCTTACCGTTCACAAACACCGAATCTAGGGGCTGGAAGGCCGAGTATTGCTTGCCCACCATGTCGGCGCGCTGGTTGAACTTGTCGGCGTCTTCTTTGGTCCACCAGTCTTTCAGGTTGCCCTCCGAATCATATTGGCGGCCCTGGTCGTCGAAACCGTGGGTGATTTCGTGGCCGATAACGGCCCCCATACCACCGTAGTTTACCGCGTCGTCGGCATTCGGGTCGAAGAACGGGGGCTGCATGATGCCAGCCGGGAACACAATTTCGTTCATCGGCGGGTTGTAGTAGGCATTCACCGTGGGCGGGGTCATACCCCACTCGTTACGGTCAATCGGCTTGCCCAGCTTGCTGGCGTTGTCGAGGGCAGCCCACTTGCGAGCAGCCAGTACATTTTTCAGGTACGATTCACGTGAGATAGTCAGCGCCGAGTAGTCCTTCCACTTGTCAGGGTAACCGATTTTAACCGTGAAGGAGTTTAGCTTTTTCAGGGCTTCCTGCTTGGTTGTTTCGCTCATCCAGTCCACCTGCCGAATGTGGTCGGCCATGGCTTCGCGGATATTGGACACCATTTGCAGCGCCTTGGCTTTGGTTTCGGGCGTGAAAGCCTTGTCTACGTAGAGCTGGCCGAATGCCTCGCCCAGCGCACCGTCGGTGGCGCGGTTCATGCGCTTCCAGCGGGGTTGCTGCTGCTTGGCGCCGCTCAGCACCTGCGAAAAGCGGAAGGCTTCGTCACCGTATGCCTTAGGTAGCGCAGAAGTCAACGACGACACCGTGTGCCAACGAATGTAGGTCTTCAGGTCGGCCAGAGGCACTTGCTTCAGCATAGCGTTTTCCTCTTTGAAGAAGGCCGGCTGTCCTACAATGATTTCTTTGGCTGCTCCCAGCTTCATAGCGGGCAACGCCGTAGCTAGGCCCAAGTTTGGAAACTGCTTGTTGAAAGCAGCCACTGTCATCTTGTTGTAGTTGGCGTACGGGTCGCGCAGATCTACGCGGCTCTTGCTGGCTTTGGCCAAGCGTGTCTCCAACCGAATCACCGTGGCCGCGTTTTTGGCAGCTGTTGCCGGGTTGTCGCCCAGCATCTTGAACGTGTTGGTGAGGTACGTGGTGTACGCCGTGCGGATGTTCTTGGAACGAGCATCCTCTTTGAGGTAGTAGTCCCGATCGGGCAACGACAGCCCGCCTTGGTAGAGCTGCACCGCGTACTGCGTGCTATTCTTCTCGTCTTGCCCTACACCGCTATTGAAGAATGCTCCGGTCCCGCTCAGCTGCTGCCGCACGATTTCGGCCTGCAACCCTTTCAGGTCTTTAATAGCCTGAATGCGGTTCAACTCGGGCTGCAAGTACTTCAAGCCTGCTTGTTCGATGGCTACCGTGTCCATCGCCGACGCGTAGAAGTCGCCGACTTTCTGGGCGTTGCTGCCTTTGGCTGCCGACGTATTGGCGGCGGCCTCTTGCAGAATTTGGCGCATTACGGCGTTGTTCTTGTCGGAAAGCTCGTTGAAAGATCCCCACCGAACCTCTGCAGCCGGAATAGGATTGTTCTTGTACCAGTTACCAGAAGCATACTGGTTGAAATCCTGGCAGGCGGACACCGAAGGATCGATGTTAGCTAGATTCAGGCCCACCCCTTTCGTATCAGTGCCTTCCGTTGGCGCAACGTCTGCGCCTTTCGGGATGGCTAAATCGGGTTTGATGGCCGTAGCGGATGGGCGGGCTTTGGGGCCGCCCGTGGAGCACGCTGCTAGCGTTAGGCCCGTAAGAGCCACGGCAGCTAGCGTCATGCTGTTGCGTTTTTTCATGGGATGCAGTATGGTGTGTGCTACAGTTCTGGGATGAGAGTACGCGTATAACGATAGTGCCCCTATTTCCTTGTGCGCTTATGCAACGGAAGCATGGTACGTTGATACTCAGAACTGCTGGCTTCACCTAGAAGACCGGCCACCTCCGCTAAAGGTTGCTCGAGAATCAATGTTAGCACTAATTTCTGCCCAATTTATACCAAGCATAATACAATACCAACTCTCTAGCGAATATTCTCATACGGCTGAACCACCATAATCTAGCTAAAGTACTAACGCATACGCATCTAAGATGTGAGTACTTTTGTAGCATATATTTATAGTCACGTGCTTATCCAGCAAAGAGCAGTCTGTCTAGATAAAATTGGATAAACCCATTTTGTCTGATTTTAAATTTTTTGGTGGAAGCTGTTCCGTGAGAGGCAAACTATGCACCCGGTTGCAAACCCGCTTGTTATACAATTGTTACTTTGTGCTTCCGTTTAGCTATCCACAAGCTTTTTTCTGTTGCTTACTTGGCTCTTAGCATGCCCACTGCTCTAGTTACCGGCTGCGCCGGCTTCATCGGCTCCCATCTGAGCGAACGGCTGCTCGCCGACGGCTACCGCGTGATTGGACTCGATAACTTCGACCCGTTCTACGATCAGGCCACCAAGCAAATCAATCTGCTCGCCTCGCTTCAGCAGCCCGCGTTTACGTTTCATGAGCTAGACCTGCGCGATGGTCCGGCAGCGCTGGCAACCGCATTGGCAGCTGAAAAAGTGGATGTTGTAGTGCACTTGGCTGCCAAAGCGGGGGTGGGCCCTTCGGTGAAGGAGCCGGCGGCTTATGTGGAAGCCAACGTGCTGGGTACCGTGCATTTGCTGGAGTGGATGCGCTTGTCGGAGGTTAAGAACCTGTTTTTTGCGTCGTCTTCGTCGGTATATGGCAATACGGTGGAGTTGCCGTTTCGCGAAGACATGGCGCTTTTGGCGGCGTGCATATCGCCGTATGCCGCATCCAAGCTCAGTGCCGAGCAGCTCACCTTCACTTATCATCATCTCTACGGGCTGAACGTGCTAAATGCCCGATTCTTTACCGTCTATGGCCCGCGTCAACGCCCCGACCTTGCCATTCATAAGTTTGCACGCTTGCTGCTAGCCGGCCAGCCTATTCCCGTATACGGCGACGGTAGCACTGCCCGCGACTACACGTTTGTGGCCGACACCGTGGATGGTGTGGCTCGTGGCATAGCCTACTTGCTTGCTCACGCTGGCACGTACCAAACCATCAATTTAGGCAATAGCAGCCCCGTAAAGCTGCGTGACCTGATAGCAGCCGTGGGCACTGCAGTGGGCGTCACGCCTACACTCAACCAGCTTCCCATGCAAGCCGGCGATGTGGAAGTGACTTACGCTGATATCAGCAAAGCTCGCCATCTGTTAGGCTACAATCCGCAAACTACGCTGGCCGATGGCCTACGCCACTTCGTGGACTGGCTGCAAAAAAGCGAAGCAGCGCCCACTAAGCCGTTGCTTGCTTCAGCAACGGGCGTGTAACCGTCTACTGCCTTATTAAAACCAGAATGCGTTGTCTGCTTCCCTGGTAACGCCCTGCGGTTTCTTTCTCTTGAATGCTCAGCTGCTTTATTGAGCAAGAATTCTAGTACAACTACCAATGCTTTCCAAGCTTGATGCCCCTAGGCTACGACCGTTTATCGTGTTGTTTGTCTGTTTTTTTAGCTGCTTCGTGCATTTGGGCGCCCCGGAGGTGAATTTGATGGAGGCCCGCAACTTTGTAGCCGCCCGCGAAATGGTAGGCGGTGGCTCTTGGCTTATTCCTACCATGAACGGCGCACTGCGGGTGGCCAAACCGCCATTGCCTACTTGGGCCGTAGCCCTCACTGAGCAGCTAACCGGCCTTACCCAAGACCCTGGCATTCTCCGCCTCCCCGCGGCCATCATGAGCACTCTGCTGGTGTTTTTCTTCTGGGGCCTCGTGCGTGAGCTTATCCGGGAAGAGCCCGGCGAAACCGAAGCACCCGGCCGCACTGCGTGGCTTGCTACGCTGGTGCTGGCAAGCAGTCTGCTGGTTATTACGGTGGGCCGCGAAGGACACTGGGATATTTTTGCCAACAGCTTGCTGGTCGGCACCCTTTGGGCTTTGGCACGGGGCTGGTATGCTACTGGCCGCGGTTGGGGTTGGTTTGCCTTGAGCGGTTTGCTGCTCGGCGGCTCCATGCTTAGCAAGGGCCCAGTAGCGCCCTATACGATACTACTTCCCTTTCTGGCCAGTTTTGGGCTTCAGCGGCTGTATCCGGCCCGCGGACCGCTACGGTCCCGGCAGTTTGGTTTGCTGCTGGCACTGGTAATTGGGCTGGCCGTGGGCACTGCCTGGCCCATATACTTGGCCGTGCAAGACACGGTAGCCCCGGCTGCCTTAGCGGTAGCCCGGGTGGAAGTAACCTCTTGGGGCGAGCGGCACGTGCAGCCGTTCTGGGAATACTGGAATTTCCCGGTGTTCACGGGCATCTGGACGCCAATAGCCTTGTTGGCATTGGCAGTGCCATTTGCCCGCCCGAGGGCGAGCCGCTATATTCCCTACCAGGCCGCCCTGGCCTGGGTGTTGATTGCCTTCTTGCTGCTAAGCTTGGTTCCCGAGAAAAAAGAACGGTACCTACTGCCCCTCATGCCTCCGTTGGCGTTGCTGATAGCCGGGTTGCTTCGGCATTTTGAAACCGTGCTGCGCGCTGGTTTGCGCCCTCGCCCCGAAGCCACCATCGTTCGTGTATGGGCCGGATTGCTGGTGTTAGCTTGCTGCTTGTTCCCGGTTGCGCTGCTGCTCATGAAGCTACCACCCTACGGGCCGGGTTCGGTTCCTTTCACCGTCACGGTTGTGGGGTTTGCACTGCTGGCTGCTGCCATTGGGTGGTGGGGGTTTCGGCAGTATCAGGTGCCCGTATTGGTGGCTAGCTCCATTACCGCTATGGCCGTGCTGCTTTCCGTGCTGGCACCAGCCTACCCGCTCTGGACCAACCGCCGCGCCGAACCTGGGTTACGGCACATTCAAGCTCTCCAACGCAATCCGGTGCTAGCGCAGCTTCCCTGGTACACCCTCGAAGACCTGCACATCAAGCGGGTGTGGGATGCGGGCCGGGCGACGCCTAGCTGGCCTCGCACCCCCGATTCCATGCTGGTTCGGCCCACCCGCCCCATTGCGGTATTCTCTAGTCCCAAGGTTAACATCAGCAAGTACCTGCCAACCACGTGGCGCAAGCAAATACTGGTTACAGTGGTAGACAGCTTCTACCTCGACCGCCAACGCAAAGACGGTTACTGGCGCGTGACCCTGCTAGATCCTAGCAAGAGGCCGCTATAAAGTCAGTAAAGTGTACGCTCTTAGCTCCGTACTGCACATTGGGTGCCGGAGAACGGTAGCTTATGCTTTTGCTGCTTCCCGGCGCATCAGCACGATGTTGCGGGCATACACGACTGTCCCAAACACATTGCCAAGGATCAAGACCTTGTCCATGGGGTCGCGCAGCAAGGCGTACGCCAGAATCAGTACCGAGCCAACCAGACTAACCACCCAAAAGCTCAGCGGCAGCACCGATTCGCCTTTGCGCTCGGAATACAGCCATTGGTACACGAAACGCATCAAAAAGATGGTTTGTCCGATGGTTCCGAGCATCAATACGCCACTCGGAATGCCGTGGCTCAGCATGGCCTGCAAACTAAAATGCTGGTTGCCAACCACAAACCACCCCAGTGTAGCCAGCGGAAACACGTATGCCCCCGCCCGAAACCAGGCGCTAAGCTTCCGCCATTCGCCGAGTAGCTGCAAGTTGCGAATGTAAATACCGTAGCTGATGAGTTGTGCTCCGAGGATAACTGGGTCGTGACGCAGCATCCCGTAAATAATCATCAGAAACGAGGAAATCAAACTTATTTGCCAGAACAGAGTGGGTACCAGCACCCGTTTGGCACGCTCGCTCTGCACCCACTGCAACACAATGCGGCTACTAAACAGTAGCTGCGACGTTAGCCCGATGCCTAAGGCTACTTGTGCTACGTTAAGCATGACGTTCGGCGCGGTGCTGCTCCCCTATTTCGTAGTTTTTCCAGCGGCTTCGGATCCAGCGGAACCCGAACGTATCTACCAGGGGCTTCCAGGCGCGGTTCCAGAGGTTGTACTTAGCTGTGCCAGCAAACCGTGGGAAATGTTGTACCGGCAACTGCTTCACGCGTCCGCCCTGCAACTGCACCAGCGCCCCTAGGAAACGGTGCATGCCATGAAAAAGTGGAATTCGGCGGGCGTAGTCCAGCTTGATGATTTTCAGCGGGCAGCCCGTATCTTCAATTCCGTCGTTGATGAGGGTACGCCGCACCGTGTTAGCTATCTTCGACGACATCTTTTTCACGAACGTATCCTGCCGCTTGGCCCGGATGCCGTTCACCATGTCGTACTCCGGCAAAAACTCGAAAAACTTCAGAAAGTCGAGCGGCGAAGTCTGGATATCGGAATCAATATACCCAACCAACGTGCTCCGGCAGTGGTCGAAACCTGCCTTGATAGCTGTACTCAACCCCTTGTTGTGGCTCAGGCTAATAAACTCATAGCGCGCATCTTGCCGACAGATATCACGCAGCAAAGCCAGCGAATTGTCTTTGGACCCGTCGTTCACGAACAGTACCGTAGTTGCTACGGGTGTTTGGTCGAGAAACTTGTTCATCTCCACCACAAACTGCGGGAGGCTTTCCTCTTCATCGTACACGGGCACGAGAACTGTGAGAGTTTGCTGGGATAGGTAGGAATGCAGCGGCGCAGACATAGTGAAAAGTAAAAACGGAGCGCAAGGTAGGCAGGTTTTAGCCCTTCTGCCGCGCAGCTATGCTACTACGCTCTTCTGAACCAATCGGTAGCACGCACTAGTTTACACTTCTTTCCGCTCCGTTGTAGCCCTTGAAGCAAACCCAGCGGGCTTGAACAGCACCGGACTACGGTACTTTTTCTCTTTAAAAACTACGTGCACGGGCGCATACCACCGCAATACCTTGGTGGCAGCCATGCAGAAGCCGTACCTTTACGCCTATATGCCGCCGCTCTACAATCGACGCCCGGAACCCGGGCTTTCTGCTTCTCAGCCACCCGTAGCCCTCCCACTGGCAGAGTTGCTGCTGCGAGTGAAGCAAAGCCTGAGTGAGCGGTTTGCCGATTCGTATTGGGTGGTAGCTGAAATTGCCGACCTAACCTTGCCTCGTTTCGACGGCGCCCATTGTTACCTCACTCTCACCGACCAGCACCAGACTGGTCGCGGCACCCAGCTCAAAGCCCAAGCCCGCGCCACCATCTGGAGCCAGCGCTACCAACAGCTTGCCCCTGTGTTTGAAGAGCACACAGGCCAGCCGTTGCGCGCAGGCTTGAAAATCATGTTGCGGGTGCAAGTGAAATTCCACGAGCAGTATGGCCTGAGCTTGGATGTAGTAGCCCTCGACCCCACTTACACCGTGGGCGAACTGGCCCGGCAGCGCCTGGAAACTTTGCGCAAGCTGGCCGAAAAAGGGCTGTTGGAGCGCCAGCGCGCGTTGCCCCTGGCGCTAGCACCGCAGCGGCTAGCTATTATCTCTTCCCCTACTGCCGCAGGCTTCCAAGATTTTGTGCAGCAGCTGGAAGAATCTGCGTATGCTTTTTCGCTGGCACTGTTTCCAGCCAGTATGCAGGGCGAAGAGTCTCCGGGCAGTATTCGGGCCGCACTGGATGCCATTCGAAAGAGCCGGCAGCATTTTGATGCGGTGGTTGTCATCCGCGGTGGGGGCTCGAAAACAGACCTTTTGGCCTTCGACGATTATGGCTTGGCGGCAGCTATTGGGGCTTTCCCGTTGCCAGTGCTTACAGGTATCGGCCACGAGCGAGACGAGGCCGTGGTAGACCTTACCGCGCACCTGGCCCTGAAAACCCCCACTGCCGTAGCAGCCTTCCTGGCTGACCGCCTCGCTCGCCTCGACGCTGTTTATGACGGCTACGCGGGCCGTATCCGGGAGCTGGCCCTGCAACAACTCCAGGATGCTTCCGCTCATCTCGACCGGCTTGGTCGTCGCACCCATCTTGCTGCCCAAGGCAAACTAGAGGAACACCGTGGTACGCTGCATCAACGGGTGCGTGCCACCGCGCCTCTAGCTCGGGCTCGTTTGCGCCAGCAGGAGGTGCATCTTACCCAGCAACGCCATGCCTTACAGCGTGCCGCCCATCATGCAGCCACCGGCCAACAGCGCCGCCTCGTGCATCTAGGCTTAACTCTCGCCCGTCGTTTCCGCCGCCTGCACCGCCGCCGCCGCGAGCAGCTGCTGGCTCGCCGGTATCAGTTGCAGCTAGTAGCCGAGCGCCTACTGCACCGCGCCGAGGTACGGCTGTTGGAAAAACTAGCCCAGCAAACTCTCGGAAAGGACGTTTTGCTTACCAGAGAAGCTTTCCGCTAGCCGACTGCTTACGTTGTCGGCACAGCCGTAGCCGATTGTGCATCAGCAGCCATCCTGTTAGCTGCCTTATTTACCAGTATAGCCACCTACCCCATGGAAACCACATACCGCGACGCCATAGCTGAACTCGAAACTATTCTGCGCGCATTGGAAACCGATACTGTCGATGTTGACGAGCTAACAGCTCGCGTGCAGCGCTCTGCGCAGCTTATCCGGCTTTGCAAGCAGAAGCTGCGGACAGCCGAAGATGCTATTGACCGGGTGTTCGAGAACCTCGATCAAGACGAAGAAGATAGTATCACTCCCCCTGAGGAAGAGACAACGCCACTTTTCACACCGCCTGCCCCCAAACGTACCCCCCGCGCACCCCGAGATACCAACGGCGGCTTGCTCTTCTAGGCAGTAAAGGAATGTGAGGAAAGAACTTACGATGGCAAAGCTTAATACAGCTTTAACTATATTTGGCCGCATCAGGACTGCTCCACACTTTCCTCACCTACTCCTATGGAAACGCATTCTTCTAACACTAACTCACACACAGTGCCTCCTGCCGATACAGCAGGTGAGGAAATAAGCATCGACGAAGCAAAAGCCTGGACGGCTGCTTACCAAGAGGTCCATCCAGAAGGCCTAAAATCGGTTTTTTTCAGCGCCAGCGTATTCCAAAAGTTGTTCGAGCAAACAAATGCTACCGGAATCCGCATCTACAACGCCACCAGGCCTGATGGGCAAGAATGCTTTATTCTGGTAGGTGCTACCGAAGGCAATGACTTAACCGACGAGGGAAGCCGTGTCTTCGACAAAGGTCGCGTATGCCCCGATAACTGCCTAGACAGCCCTTTGAATCATAATTAGATTCCAAGGACAATGTCCCTACCAGATTTAATTTGGGTCAACAAAGTCAGTTACATGCTTGATGTTGGCAGGGGGTTTTCTCTGCTGCTACCACTTGTAGTTGGCTATTCACGGTGGGACTACTTGCAGCCGCACCACAAGGCCGTGTTTTGGTGCTGTGTGATGTGGGCTGTTTTAACAGCAACAGGTGAAGCGCTGTTCTTTCTGAAACAGCCTAACATAGTAGTCTGGAATAGTGTAACCATACTGGAGACGCTGTTTATATTCTATTCCTTCTACTTAGTTATTCGCTCTGAAAAACTCCGTCGCTACCTGCGGATGGGTGTTGCGCTATTCATCGTAGTAGCTATTGCTGACTTCTTTTTTCTGAGCGGCTTGAAAGCCACTACCGTTTATACGGTGGCATTGGAAAGCGTATTGCTTGTGGTGGTAGTACTGTTGTACTTCGAGCAGCTCATGCAAGAGCTACGCACTACTCCTCTTGAGCGAAACCCTATGTTTGTGATTGGCATAGGGGTAATGACTTATTTCGCCGGGACAGTGATGGTTTTCTTGCTACAAGACACCGTGACTGGCGTGCAGGATACGCTCATGATGATGATAAATTCCATCCTGAGCCTGGTTCTGAATTCTATTATCGCTCGCGCTTTTTGGCTGGTTGGCCGAGATGAGCCCAATGTAAAACCGTTTATAGGTCCTGTTTCAGTCCGGCGCGTTATACGCCGCTAACAACCACTACACTCAGCGTCACGAACTGTGTTGCCAAGCCACCCGCTTCTGTTGTAGCTTATGCTGATGCCGCTCATAAAGTTAGTTTAGCGTCAATGCGGATAGTTGATAAGGAGGCGGTACCTGGCTGCATGTAGGTTATAAGCCAAGAATCGTTCTTGCTTTGTGGTGAGTTTGGAGATAGAGCTGTACTTTTCAGGCACCGTATTACGGTATGCATACGCTGATGCTATATTTCACAAGCTAATTGCTTGTATCAGTGTCTGTTTTTACACCTTATCTTGTTAATTCCTGTATTGTCGT
The DNA here is from genome assembly GCF_022827545.1 of Hymenobacter tibetensis. Lineage (NCBI taxonomy): Bacteria > Pseudomonadati > Bacteroidota > Cytophagia > Cytophagales > Hymenobacteraceae > Hymenobacter > Hymenobacter tibetensis. The sequence continues at coordinate 1,467,804 of NZ_CP094669.1, read as the reverse complement.
TGAGTTTATTTATGCTAGTATTTTGTAATGCTTTCTGGCCACTTTTAGCGTTGTGTTCTCGCTTGCATGAATAATTGGCTGGTTCCCGTTTTGCTAGCTACCCCAGTACTACTGCTACTAGCGCTGGGTATCGTGGCATTTGTGCTGCGCTACCAACGGCGGCTGCTCCGCCAGCAGGAGCAATTGCGGCAAGTGCGTGAAATGGCTCAACAGCAAGCTTTGGAAGCCGCTCTATTGGCCCAGGAAGACGAGCGGCGGCGCATTGCCGCTGACCTACACGACGGAGTAGGTACTACTCTGGCCATTGTGAAGTTGCACTTAAGCACTCTTGGCCACCCCGCCCTTATTCAGGAAGCCAGCACCCTCCTTGATCAGGCCATTACGGAAGTGCGGCGAATTTCACGCAACCTGTTGCCCGCAGCTCTACAAAAGTTCGGTTTACCCTTCGCGCTCGATGCCTTGGCGCGCACCGTTCCTGCCGATGGCCCAACGCGTTTGGTGCTAGAGCAACAAGGCCAACCCCGCCGCCTCGACCCTCACTACGAGCTTATCGTATACCGTGTAGTACAGGAGCTACTTGGCAACGGGCTGCGCCATGCCCACGCCGATAGAATCACCATTATAGTGGACTTCGGCCCCGATGTACTTTCTTTGCATTATACCGATAATGGCATCGGCTTCGACACGTCCAAAGTGGATGCGCAACCCCTAGTTGGAGCCCGCACCGGCCATGGCCTGACCAACCTACGTAGCCGGGTGGCCGTGCTCCAAGGCACGCTTCGCTACCAGTCGGAGTTGGGGTCTGGCAGCCAGGTTTGGATTTCTTTACCAGTCCCGTATATTACTGCTTCTCAAATACCTGCCCTCATTACCTCCCTCCTATGACACCTGCAACAATCCGTTTGGCCGTAGCTGATGACCATATTCTATTTCGAAAAGGCCTGCGTGCCCTCATCAGTGGATTCCCCGGCATGGAGGTCCTTTTTGAAGCAGGCGACGGCGAAGAGTTGCTTCAGCGGCTCGACCAAGGCAATCTTCCAGAAGTTATATTGATGGATTTGCAGATGCCCAACTTAGATGGGCTGCAAACCGTTCGTCTGCTGCGTGCGCAATACCCCCGTATTCGCGTCATCATTATTTCTATGCACGACGAGCCCGAGCTAATAGAGAGCTTGAAGGCCGAGGGTGCTCATGGCTATCTGCTCAAGAATGCCAGTCCTGAAGAGGTCCGCGGCGCTATTATGGCAGCAGCCATTGAAAACCGTTCGGCTATGACTGCCCAGCTAGGATAGCCAGACGTAGTTAGCTCACATTTAGTGGTATTAGTATTTCTGCACTAGCCTTATCTGACATCTCTCTTTCACCAATTGAAATAAGCTTGCGCCACCTGAAGTACTGCATCTGATGAAGCCAAGCTCGCAGGTGGCGCAAGTACATACTACCCGGACAGACCAGACGACATTGGGGGTAGCCTAACGTCGAGCCTGGGCAAGCTAAGTATAGCAACCACTCATTAGGTACGGCTAGCGCGCAAAGTCAGCGCCGGGGAATTACACAACCCAGCTGTGGGTCGGAGACCTATACGATTTTATACTCTATATATTTTTGAATTATGCGCTTTCTCCTGCTTTGCGGGCTGCTGGCCGCAATGGGCACGCCAGCCGTTGCGCAAACCTTCGAGTTTGACCTATCTCAGCAAACAATGACGGCAATGGGCACCAACTTCCACCTCGATAAGCTAGTGGACGCCCGAGCCGATCGGTCCACCGTAGGCAGCGTACATCGCGGCATGGACAACACCCCCGCTTCGGCCAACCTGCGGCGAGAGTTGGCAGCGGAACTGACACCCTTGCTGCAACAGGCGTTACCCATCGGCCCTGCTACTAGGCCCTTGATTGTGCGCATCCACGCTTTGTCTATTTACGAGATTATACGCCCTACTTCAGAAACAGCCAGCGCTGAGTTGGTGGCAGACTTTTTAGAGCCAGTCGGCAATGATACGTATCGGCTGCTGCTCAGCACTTCCGAGCTGGCAGAAAGCAAAGGCCTCGATGTAACCAAGCAGCACGACAACAACATTAAGCGCTAGGTGGAACAGAGCCTAAGCCACCTAAAGGATGTCCCACCAGCTAGCAATGCGCCAGTTCTTACCTGGGCCCAAGTGGTTGCGGGGGAAGAGGGGGCTTCACTCCGCTACCCCGTGCAGTCTGGGCCTCCTACCCGTGGAGTGTACCGCTCATTCGAGGAGTTCCGTCAGAATACCCCAACGCTGGCAGAAGGACCATTTGAGATAAGGCGGAAGCCGCGCAAAGGAGCGCAGTGGGCTGGCACCGAAGATGTGGAAGCGTGGTACTTGGAACTGGATGCCTACAATCCACGCCGTTTGGTGCGGGGCGGTGCCTGGGGCGTCAGCGACGGCGAAACGGCTTATGTGTTTTACCGAGGGCACTATTTTCCTTTGCAGCCCGCAGGCAACAACTACACGTTCACAGGCTTCAAAGCGCACGACCCTAGTGCAATGGCCGCGGGAGCTATATTGGGCGGACTAGCAGGAGCAGCACTAGTGGCAGCAACCAGTACCAATGAACCGCAGCTTTATAAGTTGCGCATGACTTCCGGACGCGTGGTATCCAGCATGAAGCAGGCCGTATCAGCCAACGGCTTTGCGGCGCCCGATACGGCTGCCATCTACCTCTATCGCCGGCAAGACGCTGCCCCTACTCAGCCACTCGTGGTGACCCTCGGCGGGCGCGAAGTGGGTACCCTTGCCCCTAATTCTTTCCTAGCCTTAAGTTGGCGTGATCGGCGCCAGGCAATGGAGTTGTGCGTGCGGGGCGGGCAGCCGCAATGCCAGTCGTTCGTGCCAGATTTTACAACGGCTACCTATTTCGAGTGCTCTGTACCGAAGGGCGGTGGTCCTACCCCAGCAGTGGTGAAAACATCGCCCAAGGAAGGCACTTTTTATGTTCACCGGTTTCGGGTACGCTAGAAGGGCGCTGGCAACGGCCGCTCTATTCTAATTCCGTACTCGGGTCCCAGAACAACTGCTTGAATTCCACTACCTGATCATCAACTACGCGGACGCCTTCTGCTTCGAGGGCTTCTTGCATGGCTGTGGGCGTGGCGAAGTGCATGCGGCCAGTGAGCAGCCCGTTGCGGTTTACTACGCGTTGCGCCGGAATATCATCGAGGCCGCGAGCAGGAACCGCCGCAATAAGCGCATAGCCAACCATGCGCGCACCATGCCGGGCTCCTAGGTAGTGGGCAATAGCGCCATACGTGGAAACCCGGCCACGTGGTATTAGCCGCACTACCTCCTGTACTTCCTGAAAAAAATTACGGCTGGCTTCCGTAGGGTTGCGTGGCAGGCTCATGGGCAGGAGACACTGATATAAGGTCTGAAAGGTAGGCACCTAGCTAGCGCCAACCAAACTGTTGGGCAACGCCCATGCTGCTGAGTACGTATCGGAAGTACAGTATTTCACTCCTTAACCTCTTCTCGACCATGGGCCTCTTCTCAGATAAACTTAGCACCCTCGACGACTTATTCCACGAGCAACTTAAAGACCTATACAGCGCCGAAAACCAGTTGCTAGAAGTACTGCCCCAGATGGCAGACAAAGCAAAAGACTCCGGTTTGAAAACCGCTTTCCAGAGCCACTTGCAGGAAACCAAAAACCAGGTAGCCCGCTTAGAGCAAATCGGCAAGCTGCTTGACATCAGCCTGACGGGCCACAAGTGCAAGGCTATGGAAGGCATCCTGAAGGAAGGCTCTGACATGATTCATGAGGATGCCACCGACGAGGTGAAAGACGCAGGCCTGATTGCTTCCGCACAGCGCGTCGAGCACTATGAAATTGCAGGATATGGTACGGCAGCCCACTACGCGCAGCGTGTCGGCCAGCCTGAAGCCGCTGCCTTGCTGCACCAGACACTCAACGAAGAACAAGCCGCTGACACCAAGCTCAACAACTTGGCGAAGAACTACATCAACCAGAAAGCGCTGTAATTCGAAATCATGATTTCGGTTGTATAAGGAAACCCGGTTGGCTGTTTGGCTGGCCGGGTTTCTTCATACAAATGCGGCAGGCTGCAACCCAACGCCAATTCTGGTGTCTTACCGCCGTGAACTACGGCGACTTTTCAGTGCAAGTCAACTTAAATTAGCCGGTTCGCGTTGTCAAACGTCGCCCGTCCCAATAGAAAGCTACATCAGGCCGGAATCCTACCAGAGTATGCAAACCCAAGAGCAAGAAGAAATTGAAGTAACTCGGACCTCAAGCAGCGTAGGCCGCAAGCTGCTCTGGACGGTGCTAACACTGGCAATAGTGGCAGGGTTGGTTTTTGTGAAGATGAAGTACTTTCCTTCCACCACCGGCGACGCGAAAGGTGGAGGGGGCCGTGGGGGTGCCGGAGCTGGTGGGAAAGGTGGCAAAGGTGGTGGACAGGCCTTGCCGGTTCAGGTGTATGTGGTGTCCCCAACCAACCTCTCCGACCAAGTGGCTGCCACTGGCTCGGTGCTGGCCGATGAATCTGTTATCATAAAGAGTGAGCTTTCAGGCAAGATAACTAGCCTCAACATCAAGGAAGGACAGCCAGTACGCAAAGGCCAATTGCTGTTCAGCATCAATGCCGACGAGGCTCAGGCAGGTATTCGGAAGCAGGAATACAACATCAAGCTCTACCGCGACCAAGAGCGCCGGCAGCGTACGTTGCTGGAAAAAGAATACATCAGCGCGCAGGAATACGAGCAAGCCAACAACCTCTACTTGACGGCACAATCGGATTTGCAAGCCTTGCGTGCAACCCTGGACCGTGCTTTCGTGCGGGCTCCCTTTGATGGGGTTCTGGGCCTGACCACTGCTACAGTAGGCACTTACGTTAGCCCTGGCACCGAAATAACGACTCTTTCGCGGGTGCGGCCCGTCAAAATTGACTTCGCGGTGCCAGGCCGTTTTGCCAACAATGTGCGAGTAGGCGACGTGGTAAGCGTGACGGACGAAGGCACCAACAAGCAGTACGATGCCAAGGTGTACGCCATTGATCCGCAGATCGACCCCGTGAGCCGCACCCAGCCAGTGCGGGCCCGCTACGCCAACACTAAAAACGAGTTACGGCCGGGGGCTTTCGTGAAAGTAAACCTGAAGCTCGGCGAATCGACGGATGCGTTGCAAGTACCTACCGAATCTGTGATTCCAGAGGCTAGCGGCTACAGTGTGTACACGGTAAAGAACGGGAAGATGGTGCCCCAAAAGGTAAAGATTGGCATCCGCTCCGATAAGGTGATTCAAATTACCGACGGTTTAGCCGTTGGGGACTCTGTGATTCGGACAGGTATACTGCAGGTTAAACCAGGAGATGCCGTGCGCGCAACTAAATAATAGATACTTCGCAGTGTTTTGCTATGTACGACGCCACTGTTCTACAGTGGATGTTCAACTATCACGGCTAGATACTGTTGACCTACCGCGAGAAATACATACATGAGCTTATCATCAACTAGTATAAACCGCCCGGTCCTCGCCATCGTGATGAGCCTTGTCATCGTGATATTCGGCGTTATCGGTTTTCGGTACCTCAGCATTCGGGAGTATCCCAGCGTTGACCCGCCTATTATTTCAGTGTCGGCTGCATACACTGGCGCTTCTGCCGATGTAATGCAGGGCCAGGTGACGGAGCCGTTGGAAGAAGCGTTGAACGGCATTGCGGGTATCAAGAACCTGACTTCCAACTCGCGGGACGGCCGCACGCAGATTACGGTGGAATTCGACCTGGACGCCGACCTCGAAACCGCTGCCAACGACGTGCGCGACAAGGTATCGGGTGCGCAGGGCCGTCTGCCGCGCGATATCGACCCACCGGTTGTGAGCAAGGCCAATGCCGACTCGCAACCCATTGTTATGACCTACCTCAGTTCCAACCAACGCGACCTGTTGGAACTGACTGACTACGCCAATAACACCCTCAAAGAACGTCTGCAAACCATTCCGGGCGTATCGGAAGTGCGGGTATTTGGGGAGCGGAGGTATTCCATGCGGCTGTGGCTGGACCCCGTGAAACTGTCGGCGCTGGGTGTAAGCCCCGTGGATGTGCAGGCAGCCCTCACCCGTGAAAACGTGGAGTTGCCTAGCGGATCTGTGCAAGGCCAAGCCACTCAGCTTACGCTTCGCACCATGGGCCGCCTAACCACGGTCGAGGATTTCAACAACCTGATTATCCGTAAGGATGCTTCCTCTTTAGTGCGCCTAACTGACGTTGGTTACGCGGAGTTGTACCCTGAAAACGACCAGACTATTTTCAAAGTAAACGGCGTGCCGATGGTAGGCATTGCTGTTATTCCGCAGCCTGGCTCCAATCAAATCGACATTGCCGACGAGTGGAACAAGCGCATTGAACTCTATGGCAAAGACTTGCCCAAAGACTTGGTGCTCAAGCCAGGCTTCGATAACTCGGTGTTTATCCGCCAGTCTATTAACGAGGTAGAACACACCATCGTCGAGGCTTTCGTGCTCGTGGTAGTCATCATTTTCCTGTTCTTGCGCGACTGGCGCTCCACGCTGATTCCGGTGGTAGCTATTCCGGTATCGTTGGTGGGTATCTTCTTCGTGATGTACCTGCTCGACTTCTCTATCAATGTGCTTACGCTGCTGGCCATCGTACTTGCTATTGGCTTGGTGGTGGACGATGCTATTGTCGTGTTGGAGAACATTTACTCGCGCATCGAAGATGGCGAAGACCCCAAAACGGCTGCTATCAAGGGCTCCGAGGAAATTCTGCTGGCGGTAGTGAGTACCACGGTGGTACTGGCGGCAGTATTCCTGCCAGTGGTGTTTCTGTCAGGTATCACGGGGCGCCTGTTCCGCGAGTTCGGCATTGTGGTGGCGGGCTCGGTGCTGATTTCTGCTTTCGTGTCGCTCACACTCACGCCCATGATGTGCTCGGTGCTACTCAAGCGCCAGGAAAAGCATAACTGGTTTTATCGTAAAACGGAGCCTTTCTTCCAGCGCCTGATTGGCGGCTATAAAAGCAGTCTGGAAACCTTCCTGCAAAACCGCTGGCTGGCGTGGCTGATGGTGGCTGGCACTGGCGCCGGCATTTGGTTTTTCATGGGAGTCATTCCTTCGGAACTGGCGCCTGTGGAAGACCGGAGTCGCATCAACCTGAACGCTACTGGTCCTGAGGGCGCTTCGTTCGAATTCATGGACGCTTACATGGACCAGCTCAGTAAACTAGCTGCCGACTCAACGGACAACAACAGCTTGAGTAGCGTGTACGCCGTGACGTCGCCGGGCTTTGGAGGCGGCTCCAACTCGGGCCGGGCGCGTGTTCTGCTGTTTGATGCCGAAAAACGCCCACTCACACAGGACCAGATTGCATCCAAACTATCGGCGGGTGTGAAGCGCTTGTCAGCTGCTCGTACTTCGGTATCGCAAGACCAAAGCATTGGGAACGGTGGTGGCGGCCTGCCGGTGCAGTTCGTGGTGCAGACGCAGGATTTCGAGAAGTTGCGGGCCGCGGTGCCCAAGTTTCTGGAAGCCGCTCGCCAAGACCCCACCTTCCAGTACGCCGACGTGGACTTGAAATTCAACAAGCCCGAGCTGCGCGTTACCATCGACCGGGAGAAAGCCCAGAGCCTTGGTGTTTCGGTGCAGAGCATCTCGCAAACACTGCAATCGGGACTGAGCGGACAACGTTACGGCTACTTTATCAAGGACAGCAAACAGTACCAGATTATTGGACAGGTAGCGCGTGAAGACCGCAACCAGCCGCTGGATGTGCGTTTGCTGTCCGTGAAAAGCGCAGACGGCCAACTTGTGCAGCTCGACAACGTGATTCAACTAACGGAAAGCAGCACCCCGCCTCAGCTCTACCGTTTCAACCGCTACAACTCGGCTACCTTCTCGGCTTCGCTGGCTCCCGGTAAAACCTTAGGCGACGGTATTGCAGCCATGCAGGCCATTGCCGACAAGCAACTCGACGAAACCTTCACCACCGAGCTGTCGGGTACCTCCCGCGACTTTCAGGAAAGCTCTTCATCTTTGATTTTCGCATTCGGGCTGGCCCTGGTGCTGATTTACTTGGTACTGGCTGCTCAGTTTGAGAGCTTCCGCGACCCAATTATCATCATGGTGACGGTGCCCCTAGCGTTGTCTGGCGCATTGCTGAGCTTGTGGTATTTCAACCAGACGCTTAACCTGTTCTCCCAAATCGGTATCATTATGCTGATTGGGTTGGTAACCAAAAATGGTATCCTCATCGTGGAGTTTGCCAACCAGCAGGTGGAGCAAGGCAAAGACTATATGACTGGCCTGATTGAAGGAGCTACTGCCCGTTTCCGGCCTATCCTGATGACTAGCCTCTGCGCCATGCTGGGTATTCTGCCTATTGCTATTGCTACGGGGGCGGGAGCTTTGAGCCGGCGTGCTATGGGTATCGGGGTGGTAGGCGGCCTGTTCTTCGCAACGGGTCTTACTCTTTATGTCGTTCCGGTGATGTACTCATACTTCGCTACGGCCAAAAAGCATAGCCAGAAGGCCACCGAAAAGAAGAAAGCCGCTGTAGCTTAGTGCTTGCACGCAGGCTTTTCCTCAACAAGGAGATGAGCCGCTTACCGAGAATAGTTTTTTGGAAAACAGGGCCAAAGAACACAACAAGCCCAACTAGTACTGGCCCTTTTCACAGCAAAGGGGCCAGGGGGTACAGCCCCCACCCGAACAACTCTTACGATTCCATGCGCCTACTCATTACCTCCCTGCTGCTGTTGCCCTCCTACATGGTGTTTGCTCAGCAACCCACGCAGCCAGCGCGGCCTACGCAGGAGCCCCGAGCGAAGTCCCAGACGGAAAAGCCTCAAACGGTGGCGGCGGCAGCGCCCCTCACGTTGGCAGAGGCCATTCGCATCGGGTTGGAAAACAACTACGATATTCGGGTATCGCGGCAAGACGAGCGAATTGCGGAGAATAACGTAACCCGTGGCAACGCTGGGCAGCTGCCGGTAGCAAACGGGAATTTCACGCGCACATTCAACATCAACAATACTCGGCAACAACGAGAACAGTCGGATCCGGTTGTTATCAATGGCGGCAAAGCAAACTCGTTGAACGCGAATGCAACGGCTACCTGGACTGTTTTTGATGGACTAGGCATGTTTATCGCCTACGACCGGCTGAAGGCGCTCAACCAAAGTCAGCGCCAATTCACGCGCGCAACCATTGAAGAAACCATAGCCAACATCACTGATGCTTATTATGTGGTGGTGCGGGAGTTCGGAAAGATTGGCTCCATCGAAGAAGCCCTCAAAATCGGGCAAGCCCGGATTGACCTCACGCAGGCCCGGGTGGATGTAGGGGCCAGTGCCAAGGTGGAAGTGCTAACGGCACGCGTCGATTTCAACGCCGACCGTTCTGTGCTGATTCAGCAGCAGGAGCTTCTCCAACGGGCCAAAGTCAACCTCAATGCCTTGCTAGGCCGTGCCCCCCGCATCGACTTCAGCCCCGCCGACTCGATAGTAGTATCCCGTAGCTTGACCCGGGAAGAAGTGAATCAGGCGTTGGCACAGAACAACCCACGTTTGCAACAGGCCAAGCTCAACACTGAGGTAGCCACCTACGACCGACGCCTGATCCGCGCTTCGCGCTTCCCGCAGCTTGGGCTGACCGGTACATACGGCGTGAACCGCAACATCAACAACGCCTTCCTGATCAACACGGCAACGGGCAGCGTACTCGGCTCGAACGTCAACCGGGTGTTTGGTCCCAGCTACGGTGTGGTTGCCTCCGTTCCTATATTCGACGGCTTCAACCGCAACCGCCTCGAGCAGAACGCGCGCATTGTGGAAGAGCAAAGCAAGCTCCTGCTCGACCAAACCCAGCTACAGCTGGAGGCGCAGGCAGAGCAGGCTTTTGCGCAATACCAGAACCGCCTTCAATTGCTGGAGCTAGAGGAAACCAACATTCTGCTGGCCCGCGAGAACATTGCCATTGCGTTGGAGCGGTACCGATTAGGGCTGCTCACCACTTTGGCCCTGCGGGAAGCCCAGCGCACGCAGCTAGATGCCGAAGTCCGCTTGCTTGACATCCGCTACCAGGCAAAACAAGCAGAAATAGTGTTGCGCCGTTTGAGCAGCGGCCTAGTACAGGCTCAGTAGTCGCCAAAGCTTCGCTGATACGGTCACAGTTACGCCCGTTATGCTACTTGGATGCTTGCATCATTTGCGTGTGCTGTTCTTGTAGCCATTCTTCGGCACCACCCACATCGTCAAACAGCTGGACTTGAAGGGCCCCACTTAACGGGTGTCTTTCAAGCACTGCGGCTTGGTCCAGCAGGTCGTGTGGCTGCGAAACGTGCGCAATAAAGCGCAAACCCAAGCGTGCTGCTTGCGGAGCCCACACATGGTATAGCCATTCCACCGAATCGAACCAGGGGCCACGCAACCCGCTGTTGTCGTTGAGCAAGTAGGCACAGTGGAAAGTTTGCATGGTAGCCAGAAAATTGCTGGCGCCCATATAGGCCTCCTGCGGGTCGATGTAGCCTAGCCAGAGGGCTCGCATCCACTGGTTGTTTTCATCGTAGGTTAGCTCGCAGGTGCTCCCGTCCCGCAGGTCGATGTTCGTAACTATATGCATTGTGCAGGCATAACGAGACTGTGTGGGCTGCAGGTTGCCAGTGACGAGGCAAAAACAGCCCGTGTCAGTGTCTGAGTTGACATGAGGTGGGTTGTGTGCTTCGTCGGGATAAGGGCCTGCTTGAAGGCGGTTTTGACTTCGCTCACCGAAAAGCGCCAAGTGCAGCCGAACGTAGCGGTAGTTTTGGGTACTTCTTCACCGGATCAACCTGCCTGCTGATTCGTGTTGAAGCTCGCTCCCACATCCCTATTGCAACATGGTATCCACTATCTGTCATCTGTTTCTGCTGCTGCTGTTGGCTTTGGGCGTGTCATTTGCTTCCTTTCAAGCAATGGCCGCAATGCCGGCTTTTCGGTTGCAATACCGCCAGCCGCTAACGCCCCAAAGCCAGCAGCCGCACCAGCTGCATTTTCCAAGCCATCGGGCGCATGCTCCCTACCGCTTTTTGTAGCGAAGAATGCGCTTAGGCTCGGTTCCGGCACTTAACGCCGGTTCCGCTACAGTGGAAACCACTTTCACACAAGCAAAAAAGTCCGCCGGAACACCCTGGCGGACTTTTTTGCTTTAACCCCAACGGCAGCCGCCGGACCAGTTATTTCACAGACAGCGCCCGAAGCTGCGCAAGCGCCTCCAACGTCTTGGCCCTAGTGCTGGACTTCTGCTCGTCTTCGTTCAGTGGTTTTTTAGGGGCAGTGTCGAAAAAGCTCAGAATGTTTTGCCGTACCGGGACTGTAACTCCCGCAAATTTATTGTCGGCTAATTGACGCAGCCACTCGCCATACGCTTCATCCGTGAGCTCGTACTCCCCCACCAACGTAGGCTGGCCGGTATCGAAATCCGTGTTGGGGAGTGGTTGGCGGCCAAGTGTTAGCGTATCCTTGGGCTCTGCTTCCACCAATTGGCAGTAGCGCGTCATGACATTGCGAAAACTGCCTTTAAACAACTCCTGCGCTTCAGGAGTGGGCAGTTTGAAGGCAAATGGCCTGAGCGGCCCTACTTTGGGGAGTACACGCACAAAATACGAGAGAATACGTGCCCCTGTCCCTGGTTTTTGGTAGTCGGTGCCGTAGCGCTGCCGATATTCCACTTCGCTCTGGTTGAACACGTATTCCCGCCGGCGGGCTCTTGGGCTTAAGCGCCGAATGTCTTTTCGTTTCGACTGCCAAGCAGCTCGACTGGCAATTGGAATCAGCTGACGGACGGCAAACCGAAACGAGCCAATTGCTAGATCTACGTTGAATACCACTTGCCCCAGCTCCAAGTCATAGGTTTTGTAGAAAGCCCGCTCTAGTACTGGCTTAGCCACCTTAAACCCAATGGCCCGTTGGTACTCGGCAGTGCGGTAGCGCCCGGAGGCCAGCTGTACCACGTCGAAAGCAAACTCCAACTGAGTGTGCTGAATGGGCGCTTCTTCATACGTGATGCGGTTACCGTATTTCTGCTTCAAGTCAGGGTACACAAAAGGCATGGCCATGTTGGTACCTTCTGGGTGCCCAATAATATCAGCGGTATAATGGGCCAGGGCGCCAAGAGCAAACGCGTACTCATTGCGACCTTGGGCTTCGTTGAGCAGATTCCGGACAAAGTCGCCGCTCCGGACGTAGTGGGTTAGGTTGGTGAACAGCTTGGACCCCATAGGATAGTAGCCCATATCCTGCAGAATCGACCCTCCGTAGGCGTAAGCTTTAGCGTCAACGAGTTGCTCTTCTGTGGCACCCGGGTAGCGCCGTTGTAACATGGGAAGCAAACAGCGGCTCCATGACGAGTCGATGTTGGCTTGATGAGTAAGAACTGAATAGCCCGAGGCCGAAGCCGGCATAAACACTACCAACAGCACCATACTTCGAAGCAACCATTTCAGCATGATGTAACTAGGCCTTTTAATAGACTGACGGGTTATTCCGAGGCCTTAAAAGCACTGTCAGTACGCGCAAGCACGACAGGAGTTGTGCTCTTAATACACAAAGGCCCCATACCAAGCACAGTACTGACTAAGCCCCTTGGGGTGCTAGCTGGGTTTGTGCACATAAGATACGCACAGTCGAGCTTGGGTGCGCACCATATCAAGGGCACAAGCAAACAAAAGGCTCTCCTGTTAGTTGAAAAAGCTAATTTTTAAATAACCGGTAAAAAGAGTTGAGAAGATCATTCTTATGAAACAATGTATATACATAAAATGTATGTACATTGCATGCGCTTTCGCAGCTGTACTGTTTGCTCAGCTGCGAACGGCTTGTTGATTTCGACCTTCTTGTAAACTTTCTTTTACCTCCATGCACATTCTTCATATTATCTCTAGCCCGCGCAAAGGCGCCTCTGCAAGCATCCAACTCGGCAACGGCATTCTAGAGCAACTGCAGGCCATCAACCCAGGCAGCACCGTACAGGTGCGTGATTTGGCGAGCAACCCCTTCCCTCACTTAGAGGAAGCCAAGCTGCAATCCTTCTTCACCCCCGCGGAAAGCCGTACTCCCGAGCAGCAAGAAGCAGCCCGGCATTCCGACGAGGCCATTGCGGAAGTGCAAGCTGCCGACGTTATAGTAATTGGAGCTCCGCTCTACAACTTCGGCATTCCTTCTACGCTCAAAGCGTGGATCGACCATATTGCCCGGGCAGGCATCACGTTCCGCTATACTGAGTCAGGACCTGAAGGCCTAATCAAAGGCAAGAAAGTGTATGTGGCCATGTCAAGTGGCGGCATCTACTCGGAAGGCCCATCGGCTTCATATGACTTCGTTGCGCCGTATCTGCAAGCCGTACTAGGCTTCCTAGGCATGACCGACGTAACGGTAATACGCGCCGAAGGCCTTGCACTGCCCGGCGTGCAGGATACTGCCGTGCAGAAAGCTTTGGACAGCGTAAGCAGCTTGTTGCAGCCCACCGAAGCCTAAGCCCTACTACTGCTAGGGAAACCTAGCTCCCAACAAAGCGGCCCCCGTCATTTCCCTGATCCTTCGCTGGCAGGGAAATGACGGGGGCCGCTTTGTTGGGAGCCTGTACCGTTGTCTGCGGTGGCGCACAAGAGCTACGCATGTTTATAGCGCCACTACATCGGCTTACCTCTTGCTTGCGCCAGCAAAAACGCCCTGTCCTACATGCAAGTAAAACAGGGCGTTTCTAATACAAAGACAGATGTTACAGCTTAGCTAGTAATCCCGTCATGATGGGTAAGTGGCGCGTGGTACCAACGATTAATACCCTGGGTTTTGCGGCACCTTCCAGCTTTGCGCGTCATTCAGGGGAATGGGCAGCAAGGGCGTCGGATTCACGGAGGGCTCGGCAGCAACGTGCGAAAGCGCACGAGCCCGCACCTCTGGTGTTAGGATGGCCATGTAGCGTCCCGTACGAATCAGATCCCAAAGACGCAGCGACTCTTCTCCGAACTCCACCCGGCGCTCTTTCCAGATGGCCGTTAGTAAGGCTTGGCCTGACAGGCCCATGTTCAGGTCTGGCAGCGTGCCAGCTGGCGCGTTGGTAGGTTCGTAGGTGAGGGAGCCTAGCGTGGTGCCCGGCGGCCGGGTGGAAACGCGCGCCCGCCGCCGTACCTGATTGACTAGGGCCACGGCTTCGGCAGGTTTGCCGGTCTGGGCAGCGGCTTCGGCTTTCATCAGCAGGATGTCGGCGTAACGCAGCTTACGGACGTTTTGAGGTCCCGACTCCGGGGCATTGGGTCTGATAATGGCCGCCTTCCGGTTGAAATAACCAGTGGCATTCTGGGTGAGGTCGATACGGTTGAGGATACCCAGCACAATGTCATTGTCCTTTATAATCGTGACTTCACGGCGCGGGTCATTGGGTTCAAACTCATCAACCAAGCTCTGCGTGGGGTTATTGAACCCGTAGCCAAACGTGTTGCGGTTATTCTGAAAAATATTGCTGGTGGTGCCCACCGAAATGGGACCGTAGCCGTTGTTGTCCGATCCAAACTGAATCTCGAACAACGATTCGCTGCTGTTCTCGCCAACCTCTTGGTGAATGGCCGCATAGTTGGCCAGCAGGCTGTACTGATTAGAGGCAATAACGGTGTTCGTGATGTCATACACTTCCTGCCACGTGTGGTTGTTGCCGTTCACGGTGCCCAGTTGGTACATGATAACGCGCGCCAGGTAGCCGGTGGCAGCACCTTTGGTAGCGCGGCCTAGGTCGGGGGCAGCATAAGCACTTTTTTCAGGTAGCAGCGCCGCGGCATCCTTCAGGTCCTTCTCGATAAAGGCGTAGGTCTGCGCGATGGTGGCGCGGGTTGCGTTGGGCGCTTCCGTCGGCGTCAGCGTTTTCTCGAACAGCGGAACGCCCCCGTAAAGCTTCACTAAGTTGAAGTAGAAATACGCCCGCAAGAACAGGGCTTCGCCCTTCAAGCGCGACTTGAGCCCCTCGTCGATGGTACCCGCATCAATGCTGTTAATAACCGTGTTGGCTCGTGCAATACCCGTGAAGCTGTGGGTCCAAAGCGAGTTGACGATGGGACTGCTAGACGGCGTGTTCCAGGTTTTGAGCTCGATAAGGGACGGAAAGTCGCTGGGCGAACTACCCCCTTTATCGGAATCATCGCTCATCAAGTCGCCAAACATCCATTCGAAGTTCTGGGCCACGTACTGGCCGTTGGGGTCGCCCCATTTGGGGCCCTGGTCCCAGGCGGCTACGTCGTACACGGCGTTGATGGCCTGCACGGCATTGGTGGCGTCTTTGAAAAGATTGTCCTGGGTGGTGGTGCCGAGGGGCTCTTTGTCTAGAAAGCTTTGGCAGCCCGGAGACAGGACCGTAGTCAGTAGTAGGCCGAGCAAAGCGGCGCGTGTGGGTTTCATATTGGTTAGGTGGGAATTGACTAATTAAAACTGCACATTAAAGCCCAAGCGGTAAGTACGGGCCTGCGGATAGTTGCCGTAGTCGACGCCGTATGCAAGGGGGTCATTGTAAGAAGACGACGTGGAAATTTCGGGGTCGTAGCCGGTGTAGTCCGTGATAGTAAACACGTTGTCAACCGAGGCAAACACCCGGGCACCTTTCACCTTCACCTTGCCCAAAAAGGCTTGGGGTAGCGTGTAGCCTAGCTCCATGTTGCGGGCGCGCAAGTAGCTGCCGTCTTCTATATGGCGGCTGCTTAGGCGGTCGTTGCCGTTGGTATCGTTCGACGTGATGCGGGGCTCATTGCTGTTGGGGTTGCTCGGCGTCCACCGGTCCATGCGGCTTGCATAGAAGTTGCTCCACACACCCACAAAGTCGGCAGATTTGTTCAGGTGAAAACCCGCACCGTTCACGATTTCGGCGCCCTGCACGCCATACAGCAAGATTTTGAAATCGAAGCCCGAGTAGTTCAGGTTCAGCGAAGCGCCGTAGCTAAAGTCAGGGGTGCCGCTGCCTAAGTAAATGTTATCTGCACCCGTAATTACGCCGTCGCCATTGGTATCCTGGTAGCGCATGTCGCCGGGTACAGCACCTGGCTGCACCAGCTTCGTTACCCCATCGGCGCCTGTGAAGGTATACGAGTTAATTTCTTCCTGCGTGTGAAACACGCCCTGGGCTTGCAAGCCGTAGTAATAGGCTATTTCGCGGCCTACGCTCGTGAGGGTAGTATTGCCGATTTGCGTGAGCACAGTGCCGGCCACAATGGGATTGCCACCACCTAGGCTGGTTACTTCATTGTTGATCTTGGTGAAGTTAAGACCCACGTTGTATTGCAGTTTGCCCACCTCATTGCGGTAATTCAGGGCCAGTTCCAGGCCTCGGTTACGTAGGGAGCCCACGTTGGCGCTAGCGGGAGCCTGACCCAAGTAGTCGGGTACCGGAGACAGCGCAATCATGTCTTGGGTGCGCCGCTCGTAGTAGTCAGCCGTGAAGGTCAGCTGGCTGTTGAACAACTCGGCATCGATGCCCACGTCGGTGGTAACGGCTGTTTCCCACTTCAGATCCGGATTGTTGACCCGAGTGATGGCCAAACCGGGAGCTGGCGCTCCGTTGAATATATAGATCTGGTTGTTGCTCGCCACGGATGCGTAGCCATAGTTAGGGGCGGCGTTTTGGTTGCCCACCTGGCCGTAGCTGGCGCGCAGTTTCAACACCGACAATTGACTGATGTCCTTAAGGAAATTCTCATTGGAGATATTCCAGGCAGCACCTACCGATGGGAACGTGCCCGTACGCACTGGCCCGAGAAACTTCGAGGTCTGGTCGAAGCGCAGTGTACCAGTAACCAGATACTTGTCGCGGAAGTTGTAGTTGGCCCGGCCGAAGTACGATATCAAGCCTCCGTCGTACTGCGAGCTGCGCACCACGTTGCCGGTGCTGCGCGAGGCCGAGGCGTATTGCAAGGTGGCATCGGCCGGCACGTTGTAGGCCGTAATGGAAATGCCGTTGCCGAAACCGCGCTGGGCCTCCTGACCTAAGGTAGCCGAGAAGGAGCTGTTGTCGGAGAAGGTTTTGTTGTAGTTGGCATAGTTCGACCACACCCACGAAACGTTTTCGCTACGCGTTTCAATGAGCGCGCTCTGGGCCCGGTTGTCTACCGGACCGATGTAGTACTGCGGCTGGTATGTTTTGGGGTGGTTGTTGTTGTAATTCACGCCAAACGTAGAGCGGAACGACAAGCCTTCGAACAACGAAATGTCAAGGTAGCTGCTGCTGAACAAGTTGTTGTTCTGCGTCTTGTTGGACTTCTGCTCGTCAAGGTAGCGCGGTACGTTCAGCACGTTGCGCGTGATGATGTCTTCGTTGTAGGTTCCGTTGGGGCCGAACGGGTTGAAGACAGGGTTCGATTGCACGGCATATTGCAGGACCAAGTAGGGCGGCGAGCCACCCTGACCGTCGCCGGAGCCTGTTTGGTTGCTGTTCGTAAATGTGGCTGCCACGCCCGCCTTGATGCGCTTGGTGAGCACCACGTCGTCGTTCACCCGAATCACGTACTTCTTGAAGCCCGAATTCTTGATAATGCCGTTTTGCTGAAAGTAGCTCCCGCTCACTAGGTAGCGGTTTTGCTCGGTACCGCCTGAAGCCGACAAGCTGTAGTTGGTAATCAAGCCCTTCTGCGTTACCAAATCCTGATAATCAATGCCCTTTGCGTTGGTAGCAATAGCATCTTGCAGCAGCGCATTATAACTATCCGGCACTTGTTTCCCACTGTTGGTGAAGGCCTCCGTTACGAGCGTCGAGTATTCGGCGGCGGTGGTTAGGGGCAAGGTCCGCCGAATCTGCTGGAAGCCCGTGTAACCCGTTACGTTGAACTGCGTCTGGCCAGCCTTACCGTGTTTGGTGGTAATGAGTACTACCCCGTTTGCACCGCGCGAGCCGTAGATGGCCGTGGCCGAAGCATCCTTCAGAATCTCGGTTGATTCGATATCAGCGGGCAACAAAAAGCCGATGTCGCCGGTCTGAATACCATCCACAACGTAGAGTGGGTCACTGTTGTTGATGGTGCCCACGCCCCGTACCCGAATCCGAGTGCCTGAGCCTGGCTGCCCACTATTAGCAGTTACTTCCACACCGGCTACCCGTCCTTGCAAAGACTGCACTGGATCAGAGGTGGCTACCTGCGTGAGCTGGGCTCCACTTACAGAGGACACTGCACCTGTTAGGTCGCTCTTACGAGCAGTACCGTAACCGATTACCACTACTTCGTTCAGTGCCTGCGTGTCTTCTAAGAGCGTTACATTCAAACCAGTTGTGGCACCAGTGACAGGTACTTCCTGCCGTGTAAAGCCGACAAAGCTCACAACCAAGACGCTATTCTCGGGAACCTGCAACGTGAAACTGCCATCTGGGCCCGTACTGGTGCCAGTGGTGGTGCCTTTTACTACCACCGTAACCCCTGGCAAACCGGCACCTTTTGCATCAACTACTTTTCCCGAGACGCTTATATCTTGGGAAACGTTTGCACTGGAAACGTTTGCATAGCTGGGAACACGTAATACTACCCGCCCATTTGTAACTTCATACTCAATCTTTAGGGGAGCTAGTATCTCATCTAGTACCGACGCTAGGTTTTCATCCTTAACGTGCACGCTCACTTTACGCTCTGCACCAATGAGTTGCTGGCTGTACACAAACCGAATGTTTGCTTGCCGAGCTATTTTGGTTAGCGTTTCCTTGATTGACTGCCCTTCCACTGCGAGCGTGATCTTGCGCTCTAATACAGTTTGGGCGCTAACGGAAGTTGGCACAGCAATAGGTTGGGCGGCTTGCACTGGCTGTGCTCCCACCATGAGGCCTATAGGAAGACCAGTCAGCAGAGTTTGCAGCCACACGTTTTTTAGCGCTGGCCAATTGGCAAGGGGAAAATGTACTGGATGTTTCATATGGGAATTAAGGATAAATGGGAATTCTCAAAAAAACAGGACCCTAGAGGCCCGAGGCGACGAGTAGCTAGCAGGTGGGAAACTATCTAGCTACTTATGGTTCAAACCACACCCCACACTATGAAAAACGACTTGCGTGCTGGCCAGAGTATATGAAGTACCCATGGATTTGCACAGCAAGCCAAGTTTCTCGAACAAGGACTCATTGTCGAAAGAGATACTTACTGTGCAGCCAGCCAGCTTTACTTTGTCATATACAATATCTACCCCGTAAGCCTGCTCAAGGGCAGACAGCACCTCAGTCACGGGGCGCTCCTCGAATGCAAAAGGCTGCGGCTGTAACAAGACTGGCTTAGCAACCAGTCGCTTCTTTAGTTGAGTGCTAGTGGTGGAATACACTACCTGCTCGTTGGGCAGCAGAAGCACACCAGTAGCAGCGGGCCGTGCAGGAGTAGCATCCAACTTGGCTCCTTTCCGCGCTTGAACGGCCACTTTACCTTCGCGCACGGCCACCGATGCTTCATTGCTGCTAGCATATGCTTTCACTCGGAAGCTGGTACCTAAGACTGTTGTTACAACTTGCTTGGTAAACACAAGGAAAGGGCGCTTTGGGTTTTTATGCACGTCAAAAAACGCTTCACCTTCCAAAAAGACTCGGCGCTTGGCACCAGCAAAAGCTGTAGCGTATTGTAGGCTGCTGCCAGGATGTAAAACGATCCGGCTTCCATCAGGCAACACGAATTTTTGTGTTTGCCGGGTGTTGTTCTCACGCAACGTCCAACTGCTGGCCACTGCTGCGCTGCTCGACCGAAACAGGCGTTGAAGCTGCTTGGTTTGATACAGCAGTTGGAAAGCCACTCCTAATACCAAGATAGCTGCAATCCACTTGAGCGGAGACGCCTGCCAGAAAGAAGCAGGATGCTGTATTATGCGCGCCTCCGGAGCCGGCACCAAGTTACTGTCTGTAAGGCGTTGCCAAATGGCATCCTCAACGGCTTCCTGGTTCTGACTCTGCAGCGGCTTTACATTCGTCTCTTCCAACCGGTTGTACCACCGCTCTACCATTGACCGCTCTTTTGCAGTGCACTGGTTGTCCAGATAGCGTTGGAGCAGCGTATGGAATTCGGCTTCCGTCACGGTTGGTGAAGAGTATAGGGGGGATTTATCTACCAAGTCAACGAACTTGCCTGCACCCCTAAACCAAAACCTATTTTTTTTATAAATATTCCCAACAAACTACCCAGCCCACTAAGTATCAAGCAGTTGTTTTGCTATCGCAACCACAAAAAAAGTATCGGTACAAGCATCAGATAGTCTCGCAGATAGCTTCGCAGTAGTTTCAGAGACTTAGTTAGGTGGTATTCAACGCTTTTCTCCGACAGTTTGACCCGCACCGAAATTTCGGGCACTGTATAATGCTCTAATCTGCTCAACTGGAATATCTCCCTAGACTTTTCGGGCAACTTGCGCATACTGTCCAGCAACGCCTCACTCAAATCGTTATGCGCAAGGAGTTTTTCCGTATCCGTATCGGCATCACTTGCGCTCAAGCGACAGTACAGCTCGTACCCCGACTTGATTTTCTTCGACTTGATATAGTTGATGATTCGATAGCGAATCGCCGAAAACAGATAGCTCTCTAGTTGCTGAATCTGGATGATGCCACGCCGGCCCCAAAGGTCCGCAAATAGATCTTGTACTAGCTCCTCGGCAACTTGGCGGCTATTAAGTTTCCGATAAGCGACAGTGAACAGACGGTAGCAATAGCGCTTATAGATCTCAGCAAAGGCTTTTTCCTCGTCTGCGCGCAGTGCATCGAGCAACTCGGTGTCCGTCCAAGCGGCGTATGTCCATTGAGAAGAATTCACAGAACGAAGAAGGCTGAGGGAACAAGGCTTGCAACCAATATACAATTTTACGTGAGATTCGTAATACTTTGCCTTTGCAGGCTACACGCATACTACAAATTATTCGCGCACCTTATTGAGACGAAATACACTCGCAAACAAGCCAATCAAAGTGAAACGCTAAGCTCGTAGAAGAATACTTTTCGGCTAGACACCGCCATACCAAACAGTACTTTCACAGCTAATGTAGTGGAGCTACGGTTCTCGGCAATGCTTACACCAAATCAACAGCTAGCACAACGATTAGTTGCTACAGGTGTGTAGGTAAAAGCACTACACCTACTCCTGAACACTTGTTCCCAGGCTTCTCAAGTAGTAGCCAACAAAAAGAGGAGCTACGTGGCCTTTGTAAACTTTATATACTCAGAGGTAGTCGCAGAATTAAAGTAAGCTGTACACTTTGCCCAACTGCTATGCCTGCTGGCGAGCGCAGTAGCATCAATGCAACAGTTGAATAAGCAGAGCTTTGACAAAGGGCTGCAGCCACATACATTTCTACTGCTTGTTAAATTCTTGTTTAGCATTATTCACCTGGCAATTGCTTACTTGCAAACAATCAGCACCATACCACTGAACAAGCAAGCACAGTATGCTTGCAATTGAAACCTTACAATTGTAAGCTATAAGCTAAGCCACCTTACAAAGTGCAACAGCACCCTATCAATCAACGGATAAGTTTTCTGTTGCAATCCTTCCAGTTAAGTGCTCGTGCATTCAGCGAAAGTATTGGCGAGAAGCCTACTATCACGCAGAATTACGTGGGCACTCGCAACTCAATGCCTGGGGCTGACTACTTGGAAAAAGTATTGAAGCATTTTGAAAGCATCAACCCAGTTTGGTTTCTTACTGGCGAAGGCGAGCCTTTCATAAGTGGCAGTAGTAACCCGCAGACTCTGGAAGCTATTACTGGCAGAAAGCCCTCGGTAAGCACTACTGGCGGCAAGGGCACTCACAGCAACTACAGTATCAGCGACTGTGAAAAAGAACGCGACATCTACAAAGCGGAGCGAGACAGTCTAACGAAAGAGGTGGGCTTGCTTCGGGACCAATTAGCAATGAAGGACCAGCTCATTGCCGTTAAAGATGAAATGCTCACGCTGTTACGCAAGTAAGGCGCCCACTTATGACTTGGGTGTGAGGAAATGCGGTATACCAAGGGCTCCTTCTGAGTTCGTTACCAGATGAGCGCATTTTGATAGTAGACAACCGCAGTAAAAGAAAGCCTCGTTGACCTGCACAACGGGGCTTTTTCGTGCTGTGTAGTGCACTTTGCTTTTCAAACTACACAGGGACGAAATGCATTTCAGCGCGGTAGGGCACTTTCCTAGTGTAGTAGTGTAGCTAATGCACCCGTAAAAACAATTCTTTTTTTACCAGCATGTGCAAGAAGTGCCGAACATGGCACTGGTAGTTAATGGCTCCTACTTTAGCTTGCAGAGAAGAGCTTAAGTAGAAAAGGCGCAAACGATAAAACTGTACGCGTATCTCACAGGAAGAGCTTACGCCAACTAGTCTGAGTGAATAGGCAGTATCGATGTAAAAAGCCCACTCTCATCAATGACAAGAGTGGGCTTTTACCCTACCGAGGCAAGCTGGCAACTATTCCAGGTTGGTAAGTCGAATGTATAAATCAAACTACATATAAGAGCGCATGGCAGCAAAGAAAATGTGCTTATCCTTTGATAGCTGTTCCAACATTGGCCTTACCTCATTGTGCCAATTCATTGTCTCGATAATTGTGTGAGCCTCTGTGGCATTGTTCTTAACAGAGACGTAGTACTTATTGGTCCGACTTACCAAATCGTCGATGGTCTTGCCCAACTTATAATCCATATTGGGCAGTTCAATTCCAGGAAATAGTAAGTCAAGATTAGCTTTCATGGAACCAGTAAGTTCGTTTGACGCAGACATTAGCTTGTGCATAGTATCACCTGCAATCACGTCACGCAGCATACCTTCTTGAACAACATCGGTTATGAGCTGGATCTGCTTCACTGTATCCTTATAGAAGCCGTACCGCAGGTCGAAGTACTTCTTCTTTCGATTGCTGATCTGGGTGAAGGCAAACTGGAAAACAGCTAGCAGGATACCTATTGTTGATAGAGTTACTGTAAGAGCTTTGCCATTGTCTTTAATCAGGTCTGAGACAAGAAAAGTATAAGTGGCTGCCTCTATCAGAACGATTAGGGTACTTATAAGAAGTAGGTAATCATAGTTCCTGTGAACAAACCTATAGATCTTCTTCATAGATAGAGGTTAGTTGCAATCAGCATATTCTGTACCCTTGGCTGTACCCCCAGAAATAAAAAACCCCGTTTCCGATATGGAAACGGGGTTTTTCGTAGAGAGCGAGGGATTCGAACCCCCGGAGGTTTAACCCTCAACGGTTTTCAAGACCGCCGCAATCGACCACTCTGCCAGCTCTCTAAGTGCTTCTTCTGGTGGCAAGATACAAGGAATCCGGTCGAATCCATGCATGCAAGCGTAGAGAGGGGGGGATTCGAACCCCCGATACCCTTGCAGGTATAACGGATTTCGAATCCGTCGCATTCGACCACTCTGCCACCTCTCTATAAGGTAATTCAGTCGATTTGGGACGACAAAAGTAGCAGCGCCCTGCCCCTATCACAACTTTTGCCGACATATTTTTCCACTTTTCAACACATCGAGCAGCACCAACGCATGTTGCTGACTGATTATCAGGCGTTAACTTGTTTGGGTGATTTTTCTTTCCCGCGCAGCCGTTCTAGTAGCCGCATACTGGCAGGCTCCGTACGAAGCCGTCCGGTTACGGCATCAATGCTCACGTTGACTTCAAATCCTAGAATAATGGTCATGCATACAAAGTCCAACCAGACCATAAAGCCTACCAGCGCCCCGATAGAGCCATAGAAGGTGTTGTAGGAGTCGAATATCTTGACGTAGAGGATGAACAGAAACGACACCAAGAAGATGAGCAGTGTAGCTACCACGGCTCCGGCCGAGAGAAACGGCCATTTATCATGCACGGGAGGCACATAATAATATACGAGGCAGGTAGTGAGAAGAAATAGCCCCACTACTGAGCCGTACTTGATAACCGCAATTATCTCCCCAGTGTATTTCTCCGGCACTATTTCCTGAAATACCAGCGCGTCGATAATGTAAGTACCGAAGAATATGCCCGCTACTGATACCAGTAGTACCGACGACAAAACAACGGTAAGCAACGTGGCAATGACCCGTTTGCGCACATACGTCCGCTTCTTAAAGGAAGGGTACTTCTTCTCGAACGCATCCAGCAGCGCCATGATGCCGTTGCTGCTTAACACCAGAGCAGTGGCAAAACCGAACGAGAGCAACCCGCCGTGCGGGATATTAACAATGTCTTCGATGGTACCCGAAACAGCCCGATACATTTCCGCGGGAATCAAATCGGCCAAAAACTGGAGAATATCGACGCTCAGGTTCGGAATTGGCAGGTACGGGATAAGGGTAAAAAGGAAGATGATAGTTGGAAACAGGGCCACCGTGAAGTTGAACGCCATGTAGCCGGCGCGCTTCTCTACACTATCAAGCTTGAGTTCCTGAATCATGCGGTCAACCACGTCATACACCGACGCTTTCCCACCGGAAAAGCGTAGTCGTTTCAACCAAATGATAAACCGCCGGTAACTACGCCGGCGGCGCAAGTCAGGCAAGTGGTAACGTCGGGTTGGCAGGTGCATGGCAGGTGAGAGCTAGAAGTCAGGAGGTGAGAACAACTTATATTCTGGCTCCCCTCCCCTATTTCAGGAAAGCCGCCGGGGCTGGAGCATCCGCCGGAGCTTTGGGCGGAGTAAGCGGACCGGCTGTTTCGTCGTCGGTGAAGTACGGGGCGAGTTTGGCTTGGATGTGGGCTGGAATCGGGACGGGGCGCCCAGTAGCCATACTCACAAACACCATCAACGTGTGGCCCTCGGTTAGCAGTTCCTGCGCCTCGTTGTAGATTTCATACTCGAACAGCACCCGGGAGCCTTCAGCAGGCTGCTTTAGCAACAGGCGCACAGTCAAGAGGTCGTCGTAGCGAGCGGGACGGCGGAAGCGGGTTCTGATTTCGCCCACCGGCATCCCTACTCCTTCTGCTTCTAGGTCTTTGTAGCTGATACCCAGTTGACGGAACGCCTCAGTGCGGCATACTTCAAAGTAGGCCGCGTAGTTGCCATGGTACACGTAGCCCATTTGGTCTGTTTCTGCGTAGCGGACTCGGATGTTAGTGTCGGATTGGTACATCGTGCTAATTGGTGATTACTGATTGCTGCTTGTTGATAGTTGAGGGAGTGAATGTGCTTAGCGAATTACTTACGCTTCACTGCTCAACAACGAATAAGCAGCAACCAACTACTTCATAATTCCGGCGCGGCTCAGGGCGGCTTGGTAGCGGCGGGCGTTTACGAGGTGCTCTTGCTCGTTGCGGGCAAAGGCGTGGTAACCGCTAAAATCTTCTTTGGCGCAGAAGTAGAGGTAGTCGTGGCTTTCGGGATTCAGCACGGCATCAATGCTGGCAATGCTGGGCAGGTTGATGGGGCCGGGCGGCAGGCCTCCATACTTATAAGTGTTGTAAGGAGAATCTTTGGCGAGGTGCACATTAAGCACCCGTTTGATGGTGAAGTCGTTGTTGGCATAGACCACAGTAGGGTCGGCCTGAAGTTTCATGTCGCGCTTGAGGCGGTTGAGGTAGACGCCCGCTACGCGGGGACGCTCATCGGCGTGTTGCTGCTGCTCGGCTTCCACAATGCTAGCCAACGTGCTAACCTGGGCGCGGGTAAGGTTCATCTTTGCGCGCTTAGCATCACGCTCCGGCGTCCAGAACCGCTCGTACTCTTTCTTCATGCGCTGCATGACATTGTTGGCCGACGCGTTCCAGGGCAGTTCGTAGGTGTTTGGGATGAACATGGTGAGGATGCTCGTGGTATCGAAGCCCAGGCTCTTGGTGTAGGCAGGGCTGTTAAGCAAGCTGTCGAATTGGCCGGGGCGAGCGTCAATCGTCGTTGCTAGCTTACGGGCCAGGTCTTCACGCAGCCGAATGTTCTGAAACGTCAGGATAACTGGCAACCGGTTGCGCCCGGTACGGAGGTCGTTGATAAGCTGGCGGTTGGTGTAGCCGTCTTTCAACTCATAGCGGCCAGGCCGTACGAGCTGCTCATACTTCATGAGGCGAGCCACAAAGTGCAACGACAGTTTATCGACCACTACGCCTGTGGCATCGATAGAGTCGAGCACAGCCTTAGCCGACTGCCCTTTCCGCACAACGACGTAGGTGGGCTTGCCTTTGGTTTCGATGTTGGGCGTGAAGAATACCTGGTAGAAGTAGTAGGAGAACGTAATGAGCAGTAGGCCGATAATACCGACTGTATAGGAAAAACGGTTGCGGCGACGAGTAGCCTTGGCTTTATAGTCGATGCGAGGTTTGGTCATGTTGAGAGCAAAAAATTCAAGAAAACCAGGAAGTAGAATTCCAGTTGACAGGTAAATGGGTACGTAGGTTGGGACAGCTTTAAAACCCAAAAGTAGTTGGAATCTAACAGCGGCTAATCTTCAGATTTTATACACGCTTCGGTTTCATGATGATACATTTGCGAACACGCATTATTTTAAGGTCCGGCTGCCCATTCATTTTAAGACAGTTTGTGTCCTTTGTCTGATACACTCGCCCTTTTTTCTCCATCCATTTTCTTCTCTCACATTATGAAAAAACTATACACATTAAGTTTAGGAAAGCTAGCCTTGGTAGCTAGCCTTGGCCTTCTTAGCACTAAAACGTATGCGCAAGCGGCCACCCAACTAGCAACGTATACCTTCACAGGTGCAACTGGCTCAGAAGCTACATTCCCTGCGGATGCGCAACCTAGTAATGCATCGTTCAGCGCTATGTCACGTGGAACTGGTGTAACTGCGTCTTCTGGTGCCAACGCCTTTGTGGCAACTGGTTGGGCCACTATGGGTCTTGATGCTACCGACTACTTCACCTTTACAATCCAGCCAAATGCTGGCTTTCAGTTGCGCCTAGATAGTTTGGTGTTAGACGAGCGTCGCTCAGGCACTGGTATTCGTGACTGGGCTGTGCGTTCCAGCCTCGACAACTATACTGCAAATATTGTAACGGTAACCGTACCCGACGACGACATGATACGTGCCAACAGACGGGTGACCTTACCAGCAGCTTTTTCGGCCCTCACAACTCCAGTTACATTCCGCATTTATGGCTACAATGCAGAGGCAGCAACCGGTTCTTGGCGTATTGATAACGTTCGTACCTATGGGCTGATACGAACTGCCACACTTGGTACGCGCAACGGCGTTGCGAACAGCACCATTAGCGTGTTCCCTAACCCTGCCAACGACATGGTGAGCATCCGCTTGAATGGCAAAGGCACAAAAGTACCCGTTACGGTTACCGACTTGACCGGCCGTACCGTACTGAGCGGTACGGCTAACGCCGACGGCACTTTCGACCTTCGCAGTTTACCTGCTGGCAGTTATATAGTACTCGTGAAAGATGGTGCTGCTAGCTCTTCTTACAAGATAGTAAAGCAGTAGCCGGCTATTTAACAGCAGAAGCCTCCGCCTTTGGGTGGGGGCTTTTTTTGTGCACATACCTTACAGATTGGCAACCTAAGAGGAATTTTACACGATAACTGTAAGCAGAAGTCTAACACATCGGCTACCTTGGACCGCTCCGGCCGCCGGGCCGTTCTGTTTCATTTAGCCCCTCTCCTGTTTCACCATGCCCGCTACGCTGCTCCGCATCCACCCCGATAATCCACCTCAAGCCCGCATCCAACAAGTAGTCGACGTTCTGCGCAAGGGGGGTATCATTATCTACCCTACGGATACCGTCTACGGCATAGGCTGCGACATCCACAACGCCAAAGCCGTTGAACGTCTCTGCCGCATCAAGGGCCTGAACCCCGATAAGGCGAACCTTAGCTTTATCTGCTCCGACCTTTCGCACATTGCCGATTACGCACACGGCATCACCACTCCTACCTACAAGGTTATCAAGAAGGCTTTGCCGGGCCCGTTCACCTTTATTTTTGAGGCCAGCGCGAAAGCGCCGCGCCAAGGTGGTAACAAGCGCAAAACCGTTGGTATTCGGGTGCCCGACAATACCATCATCATTCAATTGGTGAAGGAACTAGGCAACCCCATCATCAGTACGTCGGTGCGTGAAGACGAAAACACGCTCGAAGAATACGTTACCGACCCCGACCTGATTTACGAGAAGTACCGCTTGCTCGTGGACCTAGTAATCGACGGTGGGTTCGGTGGCAACATCCCTAGCACCATCATTGACTGCACCAACGACGACTTCGAGTTGATTCGTCAGGGTGCCGGCGACATTGAGCAATACTTGTAAGACAAGCATTGAAAGTAGAGAAGCCAGAACCGGAAGAAATCCTTCTAGTTCTGGCTTCTCTACTTTCAGTTCTTCACTTCTCTCTTGTGTTTCCATCTGCGGTGCGTCCATAGATAATCGGCAGGGAACAGACGAATATCTG
The DNA here is from genome assembly GCF_022827545.1 of Hymenobacter tibetensis. NCBI lineage: Bacteria > Pseudomonadati > Bacteroidota > Cytophagia > Cytophagales > Hymenobacteraceae > Hymenobacter > Hymenobacter tibetensis. The sequence goes on along the minus strand of NZ_CP094669.1, from coordinate 1,439,467 downwards.
TTTCCAGTTGCCGCACAAACGCTTCTGTTATCGGGAAGCTGTCGGTAGGCAATGGCGCGTCGCCATCGTAGAGGTCGGTGAGCACGATTTCGTAGTACCCCCGGCGCAGACGACGGATGCTCACGTACACAACCGGACAATGAAAGCGACTCGCCAACCGATCGGCACTGGTGTAGAAGCCGGCTTCCTGATTCATGAAGGTGGTCCAGTAAGGCCGATCCTCAGGGCCAGCCGCTTGGTCAGAGAGCATGCTAACCACTCGCACCTCACCTTTGCGCTGCACCAAATCGCGCAGCGTATCACGCATCGGTATCAGTCCGGCGCCGGTGCGCGTGCGTAACTGCCGCATGAACTTCTCGAAAAACGGGTTCATAAGCGGCTTATACACTCCATCGGCGTGTGCCGACAACCACAAGGCGCCCGAAGTCAGCACCCACTCCCAGTTGCCAGCATGCGACGAAAGTCCTAATACGGTGCGCCCGCGCGCAAAATGGTTTTCCAGTACTTCCGGATTTCCGAAATGCACCCGCTGTTTCAATTCTGCATCCGGCATGTCGGCCAGTTTGAGGGTTTCTACCAGCACTTGGGCAAAGTTGCGGTAGAACAAGCGTTGAATCCGCTGTATTTCCCCTTCTGGTTTTTCCGGAAACGAGTTCCGCAGATTGGTGAGCACCACTTGTTTACGGTAGCGCACCACGTAGGCTAGCACCACATATAGAAAATCGGCCAACACGTACAGCGCACGTAAGGGCAAACGAGCTAAGGCCCGCAGCAACCAGTCAAGCACGTGGTAATACCAGGCATACGCCTTTGAAGTGGGGTTGCTCATCGGGCGGGAGTTGCAGCGCCGGCCGGGGCATAATCAGTTGTGAATCGGCGCAACGTGGCGGTCTGGGTGGTAAGGAGTTGCTTGGCAGTGCGAACTTCCACTACCAAGCTATAGTCGCCAGGTGGGAGTTTACGTACGTCTATTTCTGCAATAATGGGCGTTGGCCGCCCCGCTACCCCACGGGTGGTAGCCGGCTGCATGAGGGCATCGGTTTTGCCATCGGTGCGGCGCAGGCGGTAACGGAGCTGCAAATCCTGGTCCGGAGCCGCGTTGTAAAGCTCAGTGTACAACCAAAGCTTGTCGGACCCACGCGCATATACACCACCGGGTGCCCGCGTCAAGCTGAAGCCACCCCGGCTGAAATTACTAGCCTCGGCGCCTCGGGCGGCTGGTTTGGCTAACAGCACTACGTCGCTGAGCGCCGGCTTGCCATCAGTGGTAGTTAACACTAAAGGTTTTTCCAGCACCACTTGCTGCCCAGTGCGGTACTGGTCACGTACAAGCCCCCGAATGGTATAAGAGCCGTCGGGCAGTACCAGCCGTTTCTGAAAGCTGAGCGGGTTTTTGATGGCGGCCGTGGTGTCACTGAGCACTGGTGGCTTTAGCGTTATGTTTTCCTGATACACTGCTTGTCCATTGGCCCCAAAGACTTCCAACGTTAATACAGCAGCAGCTTGGTACATCTTGGGGGCGCGGCGCATGTACGTTAGCCACTGCCCAGGAGTAGTAGCGTAAATTTCCACTGTGCTACCCTTTATGCTGGTATCCGTGTTGCGGAAACGCGCTACGTCAAGCTGTAAATGAGGCTGGGCAGCTACCACCGGACTTACCGGGGCGAGTAGCAAAAGAAAAGACAAAAAATGAAATAGGCGCATCGTGTCAGTTTGGCCGACAAAGGTAGGGTGACTTTGGTGAGAATGTGATTTATTGGCCGTTGCCATAATTTTATTCACATGGTTAAATCACTTTAATTTCCGGCCTACTTCGGCTACCTCACTGCTTCCAACTAACCGCAATACTTTCGTGTTTCTGCTGGTAACGTACGCTGCTAGCAAGCCGATATAGTCAACTACCGTGCAGGTACGGCATTCCTTTTTCCTAGCTTCCGCTCGATGTCCATTCTTCTCTTTGAGTCTCAATATCACCCTCCAACCACGTTTTTCACTGGAATTATAGGGGCTGAAGCTCTCCGACTGGAAGCGCAAGAGCATTATCGTAAGCAAACCTACCGCAACCGCTGCCTACTTCTAACGGCTCAGGGAGTGAAGCCTCTAACGGTGCCCGTGGTAGATGGAAATCGTAGTGAGAAGGTAAAGACCAAGGATATAGAAATCGATTATCGACAGAACTGGGTGCATCAACACTGGCGGACTATTCAAACTGCGTACGGCGGTACACCGTATTTCGAATACTACGCCGACTATTTGCACGATATCTACGTACAAAAGCACACGTATCTTTTTGATCTAAATCTTGCTTTCTTGCGTTTCTACCTACGCTGCCTTCGGTTGCGGACTCCTGTGGAGCTTACCACCGACTACTTTCCCACGTACCCCACAACGACATCCGCTCCCCACACTGTTGATCAGCTTTCCAACACCGTGGTGGACTGTCGTGATTCACTGACACCAAAGGTTTCCGTGGCATTAGAACCTGACAGGAAGTCGGTAAGACCCTATGCCCAGACCTTTGGTAAAGATTTTGTACCAGGGCTTAGCATCCTAGACCTGCTCTTCATGCAAGGTCCGGCTGCCGGCAATTTTCTCGTGTAGTGTCCTTGCCGCCCGAACCATCGCCCGTTTCTATCTGTTTTCAGATTACAACGGCCCAACCCGCCGGATAACGCCTAATTAGCGCTTGCGGGGTTCCGTTTTTCTTCACTACCTTATCTGCATGGAAGCTAAATTCTCAAATCGAGTCAAAGAGGTCATCTCTCTGAGCCGGGAAGAGGCCATCCGGCTCGGGCACGATTATATCGGTACCGAACACTTATTGTTGGGCATGATTCGCGAAGGGGAAGGCACGGCTATTGGTTTGCTCAAGAAATTGGGTGTATCCGTAGACGAGCTGAAATATGCCCTCGAGCAAGCCACTCGCAATACGGCCACGCAGGGCACGAGCATCACCGGCTCTATCCCCCTGACGAAACAGACCGAGAAAGTCCTTAAGATTACCTATCTCGAAGCCAAGATCTTCAAGAGCGAAATCATCGGCACAGAGCATCTGTTGCTGTCGATTCTGCGCGATGAAGACAATATCTCGTCTCAAATCCTCAGCAAATTCAACGTGAACTACGAATCTGTGCGCGATTCGCTGGACTACCACGGTAACACGGCGAACAACCCTACCAACGGCCCCGAGGCCGATGACGACGACAACGACCGCCTCTTTGGTGGTGGTGCAGGCCGCGGCGGTGCCGGTGCTGGCGCTACTCCTAAGAAAGGGACCGAGAAGTCGCGTACTCCAGTACTCGATAACTTCGGCCGTGACCTCACCAAGCTAGCTGAGGACGACAAGCTCGACCCGATTGTTGGCCGTGAGAAAGAGATCGAGCGTGTAGCCCAGATTCTGAGCCGCCGCAAAAAGAACAATCCGATCCTGATTGGTGAGCCGGGCGTTGGTAAAACGGCCATTGCCGAAGGTCTGGCCCTGCGCATCATCCAGAAGAAAGTATCGCGTGTGCTGTTCGGCAAGCGGGTAGTGACGCTGGATTTGGCTTCGCTGGTAGCTGGTACCAAGTATCGTGGTCAGTTCGAGGAGCGCATGAAGGCCGTGATGAACGAGCTGGAAAAGTCGCCCGACGTGATTCTGTTCATTGACGAGTTGCACACGATTGTAGGCGCTGGCGGAGCTTCAGGCTCGCTCGATGCTTCCAACATGTTCAAGCCGGCTTTGGCCCGCGGCGAAATTCAATGCATCGGTGCTACTACCCTCGACGAGTACCGTCAGTACATCGAGAAGGATGGTGCCTTGGCCCGTCGTTTCCAGATGGTAATGGTAGATCCTACTACGCCTGAGGAAACCATCGAAATCCTGCACAACATCAAAGATAAGTATCAGGATCACCACCATGTGGTGTACACCGACAAGGCTATCGAGTCATGTGTGAAGCTGTCGGACCGGTATATGTCTGACCGTTTCCTGCCAGACAAAGCCATCGACATCCTGGACGAAGCCGGTGCCCGTGTGCACATCAACAACATCGTGGTTCCGGAAGACATCTTGAAGCTTGAAGAAAGCATCGAGAACATCAAGACCGAGAAGAACCGCGTGGTGAAGTCTCAGAAGTACGAGGAAGCTGCTAAGCTCCGCGACAATGAGAAGAAGCTATTGGAGCAACTCGACCAAGCCAAGAAGGACTGGGAAGAGGAGACCAAGAAGAAGCGTTACACCGTTAAGGAAGAAAACGTAGCTGAGGTTATTGCCATGATGACCGGTATTCCGGTTAGCCGTGTCGCGCAGAACGAAAGCGCCAAGCTTTTGAACATGGGCGAAGAGCTACAAGGCAAGGTTATCGGCCAGGACAAGGCTATCAAGCAGTTGGTGAAAGCCATCCAGCGCACCCGCGTAGGCTTGAAAGACCCTAAGAAGCCTATCGGTTCGTTTGTGTTCCTCGGCCCAACCGGTGTTGGTAAAACCGAGCTCGCCAAGGTGCTAGCCACCTACCTCTTCGACAAAGAAGATTCGCTGGTGCGGATTGACATGTCGGAGTACATGGAGAAATTCAGCATCTCGCGCCTGGTGGGCGCACCTCCCGGCTATGTAGGTTACGAAGAGGGTGGTCAGTTGACGGAGAAAATCCGCCGCAAGCCGTACTCGGTTATCCTACTCGACGAGATTGAGAAGGCGCACCCCGACGTGTACAACTTGCTGCTGCAAGTGCTTGACGACGGTATTCTGACTGACGGCCTGGGCCGCAAGGTGGACTTCCGCAACACCATCATCATCATGACCTCCAACATCGGGGCCCGCGACTTGCAGGACTTCGGTGCAGGCATCGGCTTCGGTACGAAGGCCCGGCAGGATAACTTGGATGAGCTGACAAAGAGCACCATCACCAATGCGCTGCGTAAGACGTTCTCCCCCGAGTTCCTCAACCGTTTGGATGACGTGATTGTCTTCAACTCACTGGAGAAGAAGGACATCCACCGCATCATCGACATCTCGCTGTCGAAGCTGTTGAGCCGCATTCAGTTGCTCGGCTACCGTGTGGAGTTGACGGAAGCTGCCAAGGACTTTGTAGCGGAGAAAGGCTACGATCCGAAGTTTGGTGCTCGTCCGCTGAACCGGGCTATCCAGAAGTACATCGAAGATCCGATTGCTGAGGAAATCTTGAAAGCGGAAATTGCTCAAGGCGACGTTATCACTGCTGACTTCACGGAAGGTGCTGATGAGCTTATCTTCAAAGTAAGCAAGAGCAACGAGCCGCAGAACCTTGCCAGCGACGAGCGGCCAGCTGAAAAGCCTGAGCCAAGCGACGACGCTGATGCCAAGAAGTAAGCGAGTAGTGTAAAATAGAAACGGCCGGTTCCTGTATAGGAGCCGGCTGTTTTTGTTTACAGCATTAGTAGGTTGAGCCCGATAGCGAATCCGCTTAAGAATAGTTACCGCCTTATATGTAGTTGACGCACATTTAGCAATCAACCGCACCAGAATTCTGGTGCGGCTTTTCTATGTTGGTACACTACCTTTGGATTAGTTACCTAGTACTTGTTATTCCAACCCCGAACTCCCACTCCATGTCCGATCCGCAGGCGGAAGCCCACTTGAGCAAACTCGAAATTCTTGAACGCAAAAATCAGGAGGCTCTACTTGGCGGTGGCCAAGCCCGGATTGATGCACAGCATAAAAAAGGCAAGCTCACGGCCCGCGAGCGGGTGGACTTGCTGCTTGATGAAGGCTCGTTCGAGGAAATCGGCAAGTTCGTCATGCACCGCTCCAAGGACTTCGGTCTGGACAAGGAGTATTACCTCGGCGACGGAGTAATTACGGGCTACGGCACCGTGAACGGACGACTGGTCTACGTCTTTTCGCAGGACTTCACGGTTTTCGGTGGCTCACTGAGCGAAACGCACGCCGAGAAGATTGTGAAGATCATGGACCTGGCCATGAAGAACGGCGCACCCGTTATCGGCCTCAACGACTCGGGCGGCGCCCGGATTCAGGAAGGCGTAGTGAGCCTAGGCGGTTACGCCGATATCTTCTATAAGAACACCTTGGCTTCGGGGGTTGTGCCGCAGCTGTCGGCTATTATGGGACCGTGCGCGGGCGGCGCAGTGTACTCGCCAGCCATCACCGACTTCATTCTGATGGTGGAAGACACGAGCTACATGTTCGTGACTGGTCCAAACGTAGTGAAGACCGTTACCCACGAAAACGTAACCAGCGAAGAGCTTGGTGGTGCGAGTACGCACTCTGCCAAGAGCGGAGTCACGCATTTTTCGTGTGCCAACGAAGTGGTTTGCATCAACCACCTCAAGCAGCTGTTGAGCTATATGCCGCAAAACTGTGAGGAAACGGCTCCGATGCTGCCTTACGAAACCAGCAACGAAGTTCGTCCGGTACTAGACAGCATCATTCCCGAAAACCCCAACCAGCCCTACGATATGCGGGAGGTGATTGAGGGCATTATTGATGGAGGTACGTTTCTGGAGGTTCACCAGAATTTCGCGGAAAACATTGTGGTAGGATTTGCCCGGCTAGGGGGCCGTAGCATTGGGATAGTCGGCAACCAGCCCGCTGTATTAGCCGGCGTACTCGACATCAATGCCAGCACCAAGGCGGCCCGGTTCGTGCGGTTCTGCGACTCGTTCAATATTCCGCTGCTAGTACTGGAAGACGTACCCGGCTTCTTGCCCGGCACCGACCAAGAGTGGCGTGGTATTATCACCAACGGCGCCAAATTACTGTATGCGTTCTGCGAGGCAACGGTACCGCGCATCACCGTTATAACCCGCAAGGCGTACGGCGGGGCATACGATGTGATGAACAGCAAGCACATCGGGGCCGACATGAACTATGCGTGGCCCACGGCCGAAATTGCGGTGATGGGCGCTAAAGGAGCTGCCGAAATCATCTTCAAGCGCGAAATAGCCGCTGCCGCTGATCCGGAGGCCAAGCTTCAGGAAAAAGTAGACGAGTACCAGCAAAAGTTCGCGACACCCTATCGGGCGGCGCATCGGGGCTTTGTCGATGAAGTTATTTTGCCTTCGCAGACTAGGCAGAAACTAATTCGTGCCTTTAAGATGCTGGAAAACAAAGTGGATACGCTGCCACGTAAGAAGCACGGCAACATTCCGCTGTAGTTTCCGCTTGCCATGTCCATCCAGATTCGCTCGTCCGTTGCTCAGGATGCATCCGCTATCCGCAGCCTGTATCAACGGGTGTCAAGGGAAAGTGGCGGGCTTGCCCGGCAGCCCGAGGAAATTACCGACGAGTATGTGCAGCACTTTCTGAGTCGTAGCATACACCACGGGGTAGGCTTGGTAGCAAAGCAACACGGCCAACTAGTTGCCGAAATCCATACGTATTCCTCTGGCTTAAAAATTTTCTCTCACGTGTTAGGCGACATCACCATAGCCGTGGATACCAGCGTACAAGGCCAGGGAATAGGCCGTCGTTTGTTCAACACGCTCCTTGTGCACGTACAGCACCGCTTTCCACACGTACAGCGGGTGGAACTGCTGGTACGGGAGACAAACACCCGCGCCATTCAGTTGTATGAACAACTCGGGTTTGTGCGGGAAGGTCGTTTTGAGGGGCGTGTAGCAGGCGTACATGGAATTGAAGCTGATATTCCCATGGCTTGGCATGCTCCTCCGCCCACAGAAACTTCAAGGGTTCTGTAGCTCATTTTATTTTTTTACCATCGAGTTTCTATTTCATGCGACAGGAAAGCTTCGATTTTTTACAGAAGTACCTCAATAACCCCTCTCCCACCGGTTTCGAGAAAGAAGGTCAGAAAATATGGCTTGACTACATCAAGCCGTATATCGACGAGTATTTCGTGGACACGTACGGCACAGTCGTGGGGGTTATCAATCCAGAGGCGAAATACAAAGTGGTTATCGAGGCTCATGCCGACGAAATCAGCTATTTCGTCAACTTCATTACGGAGTCTGGATTCTTGTATCTGCGCCGCAACGGTGGTTCCGACCCATTGGTAGCTCCTAGCAAGCGGGTAAACATCCATACAGCCAAGGGCATTGTGAAAGCGGTGTTCGGTTGGCCCGCTATTCACGTGCGGAAAGTAGAGCAAGACAAGGCTCCTACCATTGAAACGGTATTTTTGGACTGCGGCGCCTCCAGCAAAGAGGAAGTCGAGCAAATGGGCATCCACGTGGGCTCCGTCGTTACGTTCGAAGACGAGTTCATGGTGCTCAACGACAAGTACTACGTGGGCCGGGCACTGGACAACCGCGTCGGTGGATTTATGATAGCCGAGGTGGCTCGGATGCTAAAGGAAAACGGTAACACGCTGCCCTTCGGCCTCTACATTGTGAATGCAGTACAAGAGGAAATTGGCCTGCGAGGCGCTGAAATGGTAGCGCACCGCATTCAACCCGACGTAGCCATCATCACGGACGTGACTCACGACACCCAGTCGCCGATGTATGAAAAGAAGACAGCTGGCGACTTGTTCTGCGGGAAAGGACCAGTGATAACCTATGGTCCGGCCGTGCAAAACAACCTGCGCGACCTAATCATCCGGACCGCTCAGGAAGCGGAAATTCCGTTCCAGCGCGCCGCCGCTACCCGCGCCACCGGCACCGATACAGATGCATTTGCTTACTCAGGAGCAGGAGTAGCTTCTGCTCTGATTTCGTTGCCACTCAAGTACATGCACACAACCGTTGAAACAGTGCACAAAGATGATGTGGAGGCTGTGACCAAGCTCATCTATGAAACGCTGCTGCGCATTGAGGACAACCATGATTTCCGATACTTCAGCTAATCGTAGCATTCAGCTCAGCTAGATCGTACCAAGTATCAAGAACAGAAACGGCCGCTCATATTGTGAGCGGCCGTTTGCTTTACTGAGTGCATCTAGGCGGCCCTTATGCTGCTAACACTCTTTGCTTTCTTTGCCACATTGCTCCACCAACTCCCCTATGCTGCCAATGAATTTTGATATATGTAAGGTGCCGCTTACTGTCACCGATCAGATGGGTCAGCGCGTAGTGGTGCCGTTTCCGCCGCAACGCATTGTGTCGCTGGTGCCGTCGCAAACGGAGTTGCTGTACGACTTGGGTATCGGAAACCGGGTTGTAGGCGTCACAAAGTTTTGCATTCACCCACCGGTTGCTCGTCAACAAGCTATGGTTATCGGCGGAACAAAAAACTTCGACTTCGCCAAAATTGCTTCTTGTAAGCCAGACCTGATCATCGGCAACAAAGAGGAAAATTATCAGGAGGGCATACAACTGCTGGCTTTGCAATACCCTGTGTGGCTTAGTGACATCTACACGCTACCAAACGCCCTCGATATGATAAGCCGGGTGGCGCTCCTTACTGGCCGCAAACACATAGCAGAACCGTTGCTTGCTGAAATAGCGCAGTCGTTCGAAGCGTTGCCAGTCGTTTCCACCCCTATTCCAGCCGCTTATTTCATTTGGCGCAAGCCGTACATGGTAGCGGCTTCCGGCACATTCATCGATGACATGCTGCGCCGAGCTGGGTACAGCAATGTGTTCAGCCACCTTGGCCGATACCCAGAGGTTACGCCCGAACTGGTAGCTGCAGCAGCTCCACAGCAGATTCTGCTTTCGTCGGAGCCGTATCCGTTCAGTGAAAAGCATATAGCTGAGTTTCAAACTATGTGCCCGCAAGCTCAGATTCGCATTGTAGATGGCGAGCTATTCAGCTGGCATGGTAGCCGGCTGAGATACTCTGCCGGCTATTTTAAGTCATTGACTACTGCCAATTTCGCGTCTTAGCAACAGCCAGCGGCTAAGGTTGTATCACCATGACGCATCAGCGCAAGCCGGCGCGTCACTACTGAACTTCAGTAGTGAACCCAGCTTTTTCCAGCTCCGACCAGAACTGTGGATACGACTTGCGTACTACTTTTGGAGCCTCGATGGTGATAGCACCACGCAACGCCAACGGCGCGAAAGCCATAGCCATGCGGTGGTCATGGTAGGTGGCTACAGTTTGGCCGGCTACGTGGAAGTTCTCCGTGGACACCCGGAAGAACCCTTCTGTTTCCTCGGTGAGGAAAGCGCCAAAGTTGGCCAACTCCGTTTGCAACGCGAAAATTCGGTCGGTTTCCTTGATGCGTAGGCTTTCTAGGCCAGTCATGAGTACAGGCACATTCAAAGCAGCGGCTACCACGGCAACCGTCTGCGCTAGGTCGGGGCAGTCGGTGAAATCTTGGGTGAAGCCAGCGGAAGGAGTGGTTTGTACCAGCCGGACGCCATCGGTTAGGAATTCCGTGGTTACTCCTAGCTGCGCCATGATGTCAACAATGGCTTGGTCGCCTTGCCAGGAATAACGGCGCAAACCAGGCAGCGTGATGTGCGAACCCGCAGGCGCCAAGGCTACCATAGCATACCAGTAACTTGCCGCCGACCAATCCGATTCGATGGTATAGTCAGCGGGTTGGTAGCGGCCGGCGCGGGCCTCCAACGCCGTGCCTAAGTCGCGGCATTCGCCTCCGAAGTGCTGCATTAGGGCCATCGTCATCCGGATGTAGGGGCGCGAGCCAACTTTGCCCGTTAGCCAAATTCGCAGCCCGTTGGGCAGCATAGGTCCTACCATCAACAACGCCGAAATGTACTGGCTGCTGATGTCGCCGCGCACTTTCAGCTCGGTGGGTTCATTTTCTGTCTCCTGTTCTGGCGCCACCACTTTCCAGCCACGTAGGCGCAACGGCGGGTACCCTTCTGCTTCTTCGTAGGAAATATCGGCCCCGAGCTGGCGCAATGCTTCCACCAATACAGCTATGGGCCGCTCTCGCATACGAGCAGTGCCGGTAAGCAAGGCGTGGCGGTCGGTTACGGCCAGATAGGCCGTCAGGAAACGCATAACGGTACCCGCGTCTTCGGCATCGAGTTCGAGAGTGGTTGGGTCGGCCAGCAAACGTTGCATGAGCTGCGTGTCGTTGGCATCGGAAAGATTATCCAATTGCCCGCCACCTGCCAGAGCCTGTAAGATAAGAGCGCGGTTGCTTTCACTTTTCGAAGCCGGCAACTGAGCCGTTCCACGCAGGGGGCCATTAGGCCATGTAAGATTGACAGAAGAGCTGATAGCAGTACAGATGAACCACCAGCCGGAGCTAGTGAATGAGTGAAAGAAGAGTTCAAGACAAAGTATAAGCGGTTGGATGGTACGTGATGCGCTACCCAATCCACGGCTGGGCCACCATGCTACAGCCGATGGTAATACCGCAATGACTCCGCTATTTCTGCCACGGTAACAGGCTGATTGTAGACACCGCGGCCAATTGTTTCAAGCAAGGTACAGTTGATGGTGGTACCCGCGTTTTTCTTGTCCTGGCGAGCGTACTCGGCAATAGCTTCGGTTTCTAGAGTTACAAACTGCACTTTCTCGAAAACCGAAAACAGGAATGTCTCGATCTGGTCGAGTTCAGTATCACTGAGCAAGCCGTGTTGCACACTCAGCCAAGCCTCACATACCATACCAGCCGCTACCGCCTCGCCGTGCAATATCTCGCGACCGGGTTGGGAAAGCAGAAAGCTCTCCAACGCATGGCCCACGGTGTGGCCAAAGTTGAGCAGTTTGCGTGGGCCTGCTTCCAAGGGGTCCTGCGCCACAATTTCCTGTTTCAAGGCCACTGAATGCCGGATGGTATCGGTCCAGTCGTCAATGAACAGGCTGTTGACCCGCTGCTCCTGGAAAGCGGCAGCGTCCGCAATCAAGCCATGCTTCACCACTTCCGCATAGCCCGACTTCAGTTGGCGAGGATCGAGAGTGGCCAGAAATGCAGGGTCAATAAAAACGCCGGCGGGCTCCTGAAAAACGCCCAAATGGTTTTTGAATCCCTGAAAGTCAATTCCAGTTTTGCCTCCTACACTGGCATCTACCTGCGCCAGTAAGGTGGTAGGCACCTGCACAAACCGGATGCCGCGCTTGTAGAGTGCCGCGCAAAACCCGCCCAAGTCGGTTATCACGCCCCCTCCTAGGTTCACTAGCACCGCAAATCGGTCGGCTTGCTGCTCCGTTAGGTTGTTCCACACGGCTTCGCAAGAGTCCAGCGTCTTGGCTTCTTCCCCGGCGGGTATCTCAATCAGAGAATGGGCTTCGGGCAGGTGCGGTTTAAGCAGCGGATAGCATAACCGGCTGGTATTGGCATCCACTAACACAAACACCTGACTTACAGCCGGCTGACGCAACAGGTCGGCAAGGATAGGCAATGCCTCCGGACCAATGGACAATATATTATTCAATTTTCACTTGTTTCAGAAGAAATAGAACAGTTCAGGTATGGCATTTGCGGAAGGCAATTCCATCATGATATGAAGCAAAAATAACACGATCCGATGCAACCATCTGAACCGTATCTTGCTCATGTCACCGCAACTTACATTCTATATTAATTATGACCTCCTCTACCCGCGGCTTATCTGCCGCCTTGCTCCTCACCATTCCGCTATGGGGAGCATGCCAACGAGAATCAATGCCAAAACCAGAGGAGCAACTAGTAGGTCGTTGGGAATGGCAGCGGACAGCCTCTCCCAACTCACCAGAACTTACTCCAGCCAGCACCGGACACCGTGTGGTAGTTGAGTTTGACCGGCGTGGCCGGGCTCGTTTTTACGAGGATGATGCCTTCGTTAGTGCCACTGTTTTCTCGGTTCGCAACGAACGGCAGGGCATCGGTAAACCACCTCGGCAAGTTTTGATGTACCGGGGTTACCGGGGTATGCAGATTTACTCGGTGTCTGGCAACACCCTCCAACTAATTGAAGCAAACGGCGACCCTATGGAGCACAACTACATTCGCGTACGCCAGTAACACAAGGCGCTAGGAGTTTACAGCTCCTTGGTATTCTTGTCTGAAAATTCCTCTGTTGTGAACATAGCGCGTGCCGAGGGTACGCGCTAAAACAGGCATTGCCGTACGGAAGAAAATTCCTCGCACGGCAATGCTTGTTCAACAGTTATTCTGGCCGCTGCATGATTTCGGTTTGTCGCCGGATGCTTTCCAGGTGAACCAGTTTGTAGAGTTCAGCTATAAACTTCTCGTTCACTCCTAGTTTTCGTGCCCACGCCTGCCTCGACTCGAAGATTTCGTTCCAGCGGTCCATTTGCAGGATTTTCACGTCGTTTTCCTTCTTGTACTCCGCTAGCTCTCCTACCAGAGCCATCCGCCTGGCCAAGCCCTCCATAATTTCTCGATCGGCTTCATCCATCTTCTGGCGTAGCTCTTCGGCCTTGTTCAAGTACTCGGCGTTGTTGGAAGAGCGGTAGCGGAAGTGTAGCTCATTTAGGATTTCGCCTAGGCGCACAGGTGTCACTTGCTGTGCGGCGTCGCTGAGGGCATGGTCAGGGTCGGGGTGCGTTTCAATCATCAGCCCATCGTAATCAAGGTCGAGGGCTTTTTGAGCAATGGGCAATAGTAGGTCGCGGCGCCCCCCAATATGGCTTGGGTCGCAGATGAGAGGTAGTTGCGGAAACCGGCTCTTCAACTCAATAGGCAAAATCCAAGTGGGCGCGTTGCGGTAGCGGGAGGGCGCAAACGTGCTAAACCCACGGTGAATAGCCGCCAAATCGGTGATGCCAGCTCGCTCCAACCGTTCCAGCGCACCAGCCCATAGCGCTACATCGGGGTTCACTGGGTTTTTCACCATCACGGGCACACCAGTGCCGGCCAGCGCATCAGCCAGTTCTTGAATGGCGAAAGGATTAACGGTGGTTCGAGCCCCAATCCAGAGCACATCAATACCGTGTGCTAGTGCTTCCTCTACGTGGCGCGGAGTGGCTACTTCCACGGTAGTTGGGATGCCAGTTTCCTCTTTCACGCGTTGCAGCCACGGCAAGGCCACTGAGCCCATTCCTTCGAACCCACCCGGCTTGGTCCGCGGTTTCCAGATACCCGCCCGAAACAAATCAACTTTGCCCAGTGCTTTCAAGCCGTGGGCCGTGGCCAGTACCTGCTCTTCGGTTTCGGCCGAACAAGGACCTGCAATAAGTAGAGGACTGCCTTTGGCGGAAAGCAAACGAGTGAAAAGAGTGTCAGAAACGGAAGTAGTTGGCATACAGCAAAGCAAAAAGAGAAGAGTTACGCTTGCACATTCACTGAATGAAAGCGGGAACAACTGTGTTCAGTGCAAGATACCGAGGCCGATAACCTGGCCCTGAGAAATCTTGTTTAAAGGCTACCTTTGCCTACCCACATTCATCTGCCCCAAAGCTACACCCAATGCCTCTAACCCAAGCTCCGCCCATTTCCTTTGATGACACTGCCGTCGCCTTCGCCTCGAAATCGGATGCAGAGTTGCGCAAGATGTACGCCCTGTTTGCGTCCATGAACAACAACACCCTGGTGAAAACCGGTGGGGGCATGATGAAAGCTGCACTGAAGTGGAGCATACCCGGCACTAAGTTTTTAATCAAACACTCGATTTTCCGCCAGTTCTGCGGCGGCGAAACTATCAAAGAGTGTGTGCCGGTGATTGCGGAGTTGGGCCGCTACGGCATTGGCACTATCCTCGACTACTCGGTGGAAGGGGAAGGCAGCGACAAAAGCTTCGACCAAACTCGCGACGAAATCCTAGCCACTATTGACTTAGCACACCGCTCCACGCACATTCCTTTTTCGGTGTTCAAGGTGACAGGCCTGGCCGATAGCGCGTTGTTGGAGAAAGTGCAGGCAGGCAAAGCCTTTACCCCTGCGGAGCAAGCCAGCTACGACCGGGCATACGCCCGGGTAGATGCCATTTGTCAGCGGGCCCACCAATATGGCGTGCGGGTGTTCGTTGATGCCGAGGAGAGCTGGTTTCAGCAGACCATCGACAACATGGCGTACGACATGATGCGCAAATACAACCGCGAGTCGGCCATCGTATGGAACACCTACCAGCTGTACCGCCACGACCGGCTCGACGCCATCAAAGAAGCGCACGACCAAGCCAAGCAAGGCAACTACTTCTTGGGTGGTAAGCTGGTGCGGGGTGCTTACATGGAGAAGGAGGCGCGGATAGCTAGCCAGCGTGGCTACAAAAATCCCATCAACCCAACGAAGCAGGAAACCGACGCTCTATACGATGAGTCGTTGCGCTACTGCGTGCAGCACGTCGACCGGATTAGCATATGCGCTGGCACCCACAATGAAGCCAGTTCTAAGTTACTCACTGCTTTGATGCAGGAATATGACGTCCAGCCCGGCGACCAGCGCATTTGGTTTGCGCAGCTCTATGGTATGAGCGACAACCTCAGCTACAACCTAGCGCATGCCGGTTACAACACCGCCAAATATGTGCCTTACGGTCCTGTAGACGCTGTTATGCCGTACTTATTGCGCCGCGCCGATGAGAATACCGCCATTGCCGGCCAGAGCAGCCGCGAATTTCTTTTGATTCAAAAAGAAATAAGACGCCGGCAAGGCCGTTAGTGGTAGTTTGCCTACTCGGCACGGTTTTGGGTAGCCGCCGCCCGTTGTTCCAGATAATGATACTGGAACAGCGGGCTTTTTTTGTACTTTCCGCCCCCTAACCCATTTCCTTTGCCCATGTTCGGCCGAATTCGCAGCCATTTGATTCGCTTTGCCCGTCATCAGGTAGGCACCATTAGCTACCTGAATCTTGTGCAGGAAGCTGAGTTAGGACTCAACTTGGATATATCGCACGAGAAAAGCCGCCTGAACGAGCTACTAGCCGAAATTTCGGAACAGGAACTCAAAGCTGGCCGGCCTATTCTAAGCTGCTTGGTGAAGGTAGAAGGCTCCAAAGGCCAAGGCGACAACTTCTACAAACTTTGTGAACGGCTAGGCCTTGGAGAATGGCGTACCCTAAAGCAACAAGAAGATTTGCTGAAAAATATGCGCCAGGAATGCCGGGCATTTTGGCAAGATGAAGCCAACTACGACCGTTGGGGATAAAGCTCGACTGTGCGAGCAGTAGTATAGCCCCGAAAAAATGAAAGGCCCTAATTATATATGTAACCCCGACCAGAACGGTCGCGTTTAGTGACATATATCTGGATGCAGTGTTCCACTCTCGATTACTGCACTGGGTTCTTCCATTTCCACCTATACATTCTCTCCACATGAACACCAACGAATCGAATAACCCGATGAATACTGGTACAGGCTCAGGCTCTAACTATGGTACCGGCAACGCTGGCACTGGCTTTGGCAGCGGCTCGCTCTCTACTGGTTCTAGCAGCAACGCTACGTCGGGTGGCAACCTAGGCAACTCTAACAGCGGCGACTCTAGCATCCCTGGTGCTGACAGCAACCCGAACCATGACTACAGTGCCACCCAGAAAGGTGCAGCCGTAGCAGGTTCAGTAGGTGCTACCGTAGGAGCTGGTATTGACGCCGTACAAAATGCTGCTAGCGATGCTGGCCGCGCTGTAACTGGTAACGATTCATCTTATGGTTCTTCAACCAGCGGTGGCATGATGACGGGCATGTTCCGTGACCGTGACAGCGCTGAGCGTGCCTATCAGTCACTTTCTTCGCGTGGTTATTCCAAAGACGACGTGAACGTGTTGATGTCGGACGAAACCCGCAATACGCACTTCGGCAGCAACACTCCTGACACCGAGCTTGGCGACAAAGCCATGGAAGGCGCTGGCGTAGGTTCGGCCATCGGTGGTACTGCAGGTGCTATCATTGGTGCTATTGCTGCTATTGGCACGTCGGTAGCACTACCAGGCCTGGGCTTGGTAATTGCTGGTCCTATCGCAGCAGCCTTGGCTGGTGCTGGCGCCGGTGGTCTGACGGGTGGTCTAGTAGGAGCCTTGGTAGGCTCGGGCATCCCAGAAGAGCATGCTAAAGAGTACGAATCCGATATCAAAAATGGCGGCATCGTAATGGGCGTAAATCCCCGTAACGACGAAGATGCTCGTTATTTCGAAGAAGAATTCCGTCGCAGTAACGGCGACAAGGTGCGTCGCTACTAGTCGACGAACCGCATTAATTAAAAAAGGCCCCTCCTACTCTTGGAGGGGCCTTTTTTTGTGCACCCGAAATAAGTATATTACTGCTTCTGCCGAAATAGCATATTCACTGCTTTTGGCTCGCTTTTAGTGGCTATGCTCAACCGTATTGCTTGCAACTTTTCTTCATTTCATTTGCCTTTATTGTTCGAATAGACGAACTACAAGGGCACTTATTCCACAGGCTCTGGCGTTTTAGCCTAACTGAGGTTGCTACCGTGCCGTAAGCACTATTATGGTTCCTGTTTAATTTGATTTTCCTCCATTTCACTCGCTTTTCCATGTCTTTTCCCCGAATCAAGATAGGCTTGTATGCCGCGGTGGTGCTGGCAGTTTTTGTGCTAGCTTCCTATAAGCTCTATCGCCGTGGCGACGCACGTACCCCACAAAAAGACGCCGTGCTGGTGCAGGTAATGCTTAACGGCCTTACCCAGATGCACTATCAGCCCGAGAAAATTGACGACACCTTTTCCAAGCGGGTCTTCGACCTGTATTTGAAACGGATAGATTCCAACAAGAAATTTCTGCTGGCTTCTGATGTAGCGCAGCTGCGCACCAAGTATCAGAACGACATTGATGACGAAGTGAAGCGCGGCACCCATGAGTTCATGGACCAAGCTAACGTGCTTCTTGATCAGCGGGTGAAAGAGGTGCAGGGCCTGTACCGCGACATCCTAACCAAACCGTTCGATTTTACGACCGAAGAGAACTTCGAAACAGATTCCGATAAGGCAAACTTTGCGGCTGACAAAAATGCTCAGCGTGATGAGTGGCGCAAGTTTTTGAAGTACCAGACGATGGTGCGCATTTCAGAAATGATGGATGCGCAGGCTAAAAAGAAAGACAAACCATTGGCTTCCACCAGCGCTACTCCTTCGCCGTCTACTACGTCTGAGCCCATGCGTACGCCCGCCGAAATGGAGGTTGAGGCCCGTAAGCGTGTGCTAAAGTATTTCGACGACCAGTTCAACGACCTGTTGCAGAACGACGCCAATGACCGGTTGGCTTTGTACGCCAACGTTATTGCCAACACCTACGACCCGCACACCGAGTACTTCGCTCCCCGCGATAAAGAGAGCTTTGACCAGGCTATGACTGGCCGCTTCGAAGGCATCGGTGCTTCGCTCCAGGAAAAAGACGGTCAAATCAAGGTGACTGATATTATCCCTGGGAGCGCCTCGTACATTCAAGGCGAGTTGAAAGCAGGTGACATTATCTCCCGCGTTGCGCAGGCTGATGCGGAGCCTGTATCGGTGGAAGGTATGCGCTTGGATAAGGCGGTGTCGATGATCAAAGGCAAAAAGGGTACGCAAGTACGGTTGACCGTAAAGAAGCCTGACAACAGCACCAAGATTATCTCGATTATCCGCGACGTAGTAACCATCAAGGAAACTTTCGCGCAGTCGGCTACCATCAACGAGGCCGGCAAAAAGATTGGTTATATCAAACTACCAACCTTCTACGCTGACTTCAACGACAACGGTGGACGCAGTTCTGCCGAAGACGTGAAGAAAGAACTAGAGAAATTGAAGCAGGAGAATGTGGCCGGTGTGGTACTTGACTTGCGTTTCAACGGCGGTGGTTCTTTGCAGGACGCCGTGGAAATGGCTGGCCTCTTCATCGATAGCGGACCAGTAGTACAGGTGAAAGGTCCACAGGGTGCTCCGAGCGTTTTGAACGACCGTGACCCACGTGTGCAGTACAGTGGCCCACTAGTGGTACTCGTGAACAAGTATAGCGCTTCGGCTTCTGAGATTCTGGCTGCGGCTATCCAGGACTACAAGCGGGGCGTAGTAATGGGTGCTGCTAGCACGTATGGCAAAGGCACCGTACAGCGTATCTTCGATTTGGACGATGCCCTTCCAGCTGAATTCAACAGCATCAAGCCATTTGGCTCGTTGAAGCTTACTACGCAGAAGTTCTACCGCATCAATGGTGGTTCCACCCAATTTAAAGGCGTAGTACCAGATATCATTCTGCCCGATGCGTATAGCTACCTCGACCAGGGTGAGAAAGAATCGGATTATCCGTTGAAGTGGGACGAAATCAGCCCAGCACGCTACCGCGCTTGGTCGCAGGCTCCGGCCACTGAGAAGTTGCGGACGGCTAGTCAGGCACGCGTAGCTTCTAACCCAAGCTTCCGCCTCATAAACGAGCTAGCCCAGCGGATGCGCAAGCGCAAAGACGAAACGAAAGTATCGTTGAAGCTCACTGCTTATCGTGCTGAGCAGTTGACCAACAAAGCAGAGTCCGACAAGTACGATCAGGCCCAGAAAGCAGCACAGCCACTGGCTATTGCTCCTCTTTCTACTGACCTGCGTGCTCTTGGCTCCGATACAGTGGAAGTGAATCGTGCTTCGCGTTTCACGAAGAACTTGTACAAAGACATCACGTTGCGTGAAGCAGTGTCGGTGGTGAAAGATCAGATGTAAAGTGGTAGGCTCATAAAGACCTATAGAGTTTTTATAAGCTGTTATACATTCCTAAAAGGCCTCCCTAGCTTGAGCTAGGGAGGCCTTTTTATTGCTACTTACAGTGGCACAATACAGCAGTTAAATATGTTAGTAAATCGACCCTAAATAATGCAGGCCAAACACCAAACTAATTCCTACGTAATCCATTGATAGTCAATACTAAAAATAACAATAATTTCGCCCAATATTTTTAGCAAATAAGAACTATAACCTATACCTTCATGTTAAACTAGCATGACAACGAACATGGAAACACCTATCATTCCGCTCGTGACGGACGAGCAGCAGAAGCTAGCTGACGAGACCTGGCGCAAGTCTATCCCGGCGCAGGTTTTCCTCAACTATTTCTTCGCTATCAACTACCATATCCAGGAGGCTGATGACGCCACCGGTGGCTTGCAACACCTGCCCTTTTTCCGCGCGCATCAAGCAGAGCTAACCGATACCGACCTGACAGCTATAACTAAGCTGTTGCACGCTTGCTGGAGCACGGAATACGCATTGCGTTCCACGGCCGAGCTAGGCGACGAGGACTACTTGCGTAACGCCTTGCACTGGACGTTCCCGCAGGCTTATCATACCATTATGGCTGGCTTGCAGGCTTTCCTATACACAGCAGGCGTACGTGGCAACAATCCTTCTTTGGTGCGCCGTGAGGTTGGCCGGTTAGTAGTTCGCAACGCGTACCCGCGGCCAGTGTCGTTCTATGCGGCTGGCTCTTACGGCGACTTTAGCATTCACCGCTTGCCGTTGGCGGGCTACAAAGCCGGGCTTAACATTGCCAGCAAGGAGATTGACGCACAGGCTCAGATTGGCCAGTTCTTGCGCACCACGCGCAAGATGAAAGCTCAATGGACTCGCCAGCAAATCCAAGCTAACCCCAACACGGCGCTGCGTAGCCAGAAGACGGGCAAGGTGCTCGACAAATGGACTGCTTCACACTGGCAGCAGATTACGTGGCGCTTAGGCTACACTACCATCTTCGACCTGCTGGGCCGCCTGCGCATTACGCAGACCAGCCGTGAGATTGAGCGCTACATAGAGGCCGAGATTGACTTCAAACTCTTCCACCAGTCGCTGCTCAACATCGTGAGCTACCTCAATGGCATTCACGAAACCTATGTAGCCAAGGCTATTGGCCTGGAGCGCTACCAGCAGCTAATCGACGAGTTGCCGAAGCACTTGCACCACAGCTTTGTAGAGGAACGCCTCCGCACTCGGGTGCAGCCTACCATCACGGGCGAAACTCCCGCTCCGCAAATGGGTATTGCCGCTTAAGTACCGCTCTGTATTATATTAGGTCTTACTCCATATACACCAAAGCGCCATCCTTTTAGGGTGGCGCTTTTTGCTTGTGGGCCATGTACGCGTGCACATTGCTTTGTGAAGCGAAGAACAGTAGTTGCGCTCGTTTCAAGTTAACCTTAGCAAGTGGAAAGCGGTTGAGTACGTATGACGCTTGCGCAGTACCAAGCCTATTAGGTTAGGCGAGTGGGCTGCGCTATTTTTGCGGCTCGACTTTTGGCCCTCAACGGGCCTTCTTTTTACTCCCTGCCCCATGCATCATCTTAGCGAACAGGAAATAATTCGTCGCAACAAGCTAGAGGAACTCCAGAAGCTTGGTATCGAGCCGTATCCTTCCGAGTTGTTCGACGTCAGTTTCTACGCTCAGGAAATTCTTGACAACTACCACCCCGAGCTAAACAACTTCCAAGAAGTAAGCTTAGCCGGCCGGGTTATGTCGGTACGGGTGATGGGTAAAGCCTCG
Organism: Hymenobacter tibetensis; assembly: GCF_022827545.1. Taxonomy (NCBI): domain Bacteria; kingdom Pseudomonadati; phylum Bacteroidota; class Cytophagia; order Cytophagales; family Hymenobacteraceae; genus Hymenobacter; species Hymenobacter tibetensis. The sequence continues at coordinate 1,418,271 of NZ_CP094669.1, read as the reverse complement.
TTTGCCGAGCTGATGGATGCCTCGGGCCGTATCCAGCTGTACGTAAACCGCGACGAAATCTGCCCTGGCGAAGACAAGTCTCTGTACAACAACGTCTTCAAGAAGCTAGTCGACCTTGGCGACTTTGTGGGCGTGAAGGGCCGCGTGTTTACTACGATGGTAGGTGAAATATCCATCCACGTAACGGAGTTCAAATTCCTGAGCAAAAGTCTGCGTCCGCTGCCCGTTGTTCGGGAAGCAGTTGACGAAGCCACTGGTGAAAAGAAAACGTACGACGCCTTCACCGACCCCGAACAGCGCTACCGCCAGCGCTACGTGGACTTGGTGGTGAACCCGCAGGTGCGCGACGCTTTTGTGAAGCGTACGCAGTTGGTGCAGGCCATGCGCAACTACTTGAACGACAAAGGTTATTTGGAGGTGGAAACCCCTATCCTACAGCCCTTGTATGGCGGTGCGGCCGCTCGCCCCTTCAAAACCCACCACAACACGCTGGACATGACGCTGTATCTGCGCATTGCCAACGAGCTGTACCTAAAGCGCCTGATTGTGGGTGGCTTTGATGGGGTATATGAATTCAGCAAAGACTTCCGCAACGAAGGCATGTCGCGCTTCCACAACCCGGAGTTCACGCAGATGGAACTGTATGTAGCCTATAAAGACTACTACTGGATGATGGACTTGGTAGAAGAAATGGTGGAGCGCGTAGCCCTGACCCTGCACGGCCAGACTGAGGTGCAGGTCGGCGACAACCTCATCAACTTCCAGCGGCCTTGGAAACGCTACACCATGGCCGAATCCATCGAGCACTTCACGGGCTTCAACATCGACGGCAAGTCGGAAGATGAGCTACGTACTGCGGCCAAAGAGTTGAAAGTGGCCCTCGACCCAAGCATGGGCAAAGCTAAGATCATCGATGAAATTTTTGGCGAGCATGTAGAGCCGAAACTGATCCAGCCTACCTTCATCACCGACTACCCGGTGGAAATGTCGCCGCTGGCCAAGAAGCACCGGAGCAAGCCGGGGCTAGTGGAGCGGTTCGAGGCTATCTGCAACGGCAAGGAAATCTGCAACGCCTTCTCGGAGTTGAATGACCCCATCGACCAGCGGGCCCGCTTCGAGGAGCAATTGGAGCTAGGTAAGCGCGGCGACACCGAAGCCATGGTGCTTGACGAGGACTTCCTGCGTGCCCTAGAGTATGGCATGCCGCCTACAGCGGGCTTGGGTATCGGTATAGACCGCCTCAGCATGATCATGACCAACTCCAATTCTATCCAAGATGTGTTGTTCTTCCCACAGATGAAGCCGGAGAACACCAAGTCGGAAAACGCACCAAAGCCTGAGTAATAATTGTCTTGCTGCTCAGAAAAGCCTGAGCGCTGCATGATAATGGACACAATAAAAAGAGCTTGCCTTGTGGCAAGCTCTTTTTATTGGCTGCCGGGGCACAATAACTTAAAAGAACTATTCAGACTACTGCCGGCTCGGTTTACCTATATAAAGCAGAAAGCCTCCCGCATATCACTGTGCGGGAGGCTTTCTTTTGTTTCTAACTTACCTTTCAGCTGAAAGACTTACTTAAAGAAGCTTGCGATGGACAAGTACGATTTTACTGTTTGATCTAGTTAACCAAGACCAAACAGAAGCTCTACTGCCGGCAATTTTACTTCAAGTGTGCTACTCAGCTTCTTTCAAGCTAGTTACATTCTCTTTAACGGCGGCGTGTTGCGAGAGGTTACGAGCAAACGCATTTTATTTAAAAAATAGATTCGCGTTAACCATACAAGCCTAAAAATCAGAAAGCCTCCCGCGCATTGAATAGCGGGAGGCTTTCCTTTTTGATACAACAAACTTACCCTTCCAACCGGGTTCTATTGCAGAAGCTTGCGATGGGCAACGCTAGATTTTACTGGTGGGATATTTAACCAATCCCGCCAGAAGCTCAGCAGCCGGCAATTTTACGACAATGAAATCTCCGATCTTCTTTCAAGTCGGTTGTATATTCTTTAACGGCGCGATTGAAATCAGGTTACGAAATAGAGTACTTTTTTTAAAGCCCTTTGCCGTAGCCAGCCGAATGACGGGCATCACCGCCACTACCATCGTAGTCAGAATCGAAGTCGTCGGCGCTACCAAGGGCTGGCTCTGTGAAACCACCGGGCGTATTGATGGAACCGAGCAGGCTATCGGCCGCTGAGCGGTCAGACTGCTGCTCTGCGGAAGCAGGAGCTTGCTCTTTTAGGGAGCTTAGGCGCGACAAACCGTCTTTGAACAGTTTATTGAGGTCGTCGCTGAACTTACCAGCCGACTTTTTGAGGCCTGCCCGAGTTTCTTCGCCGGTTTCGGGAGCCAATAGCAAGCCCGTTACAATGCCCGCAGTGGCTGCAGCAAGCAGAGAAAAAATCACTTTGCCTTTGGTGTCTTGCATAACAAACGCAGCAGTTATAAAGTGAGAAAAGAGAAGAACGCCGAGAAACAAGAAGGTGGCTGGCCGTTTCGCTGGGCAGCTTCCAGCAAGCAACTTTCTTGAGTGTGCTAACGGTCCTGATTAGGTTTAGGTTAACAAAAAAAGCCTCTGCTTTCTTGCGAAAACAGAGGCTTTTGTAGAAGGCTGGTGTAGCCTACAAATCATTCAGCATTTTCACGACTTCGCTTTTAGCTTTGCCGAGTTTCTGCTGCAAACGGCCTACTAGCTCGTCGCTTTTGCCTTCGGCATACTCTAGGTCTTCGTCGGTCAGCTGCGCGTACTGCTGCTTCAGCTTGCCTTTGGCGTCGTCCCAGGTGCCTTTCAGCTTCAAGCTGCTGCCAGCACCACCGATGCCTAGGTCTTCTAGTTTCTCAACGTAGCCTTTGAATTTAGCGTCCAGGTCTTCAGTGTATTTAGAGAACTGCTCGCCAAACTGGCCGCTGTACTTGGTAGCAGCGCTGCCGATTTTCTCGCGGGTGGCTTTGCCTTTATCGGGAGCCATCAACAAACCAGCAATGATACCGGCACCGGCACCAGCCAAAGCAGCGAGGAGAATCTTACCCGAGTTGTCTTCTTCGTAATACGACATAGTGTGGAGAGAGAAAGGTGATGAATTTCAGATCAATGACTCTCGGTGGCCGAGTGGTGGCCGCCGCGCTAAATAGGCTGTCACCAGCGTATCAAGTTTCTGCCATTCTGAGCCTAATACGGCGCCAAGCTGCACAGGTTTTCATTGAGCCCTAAAAAAGTAGGGTTTCACAATATAGCGGTTTCCTACTTGCTCGGCATGCCGCCAACGGAATATAGCTCCGCCGTACAATGGCCGTTGCACCCTTTGCGCTGCCTAAAGCGGATAGCTTAGATGGACCACCGCCACCCTAAACCCGCTCCTCCCCTAGCCGGGCCGTGTAGCCGTATATGACGCCGAAGTTCTACTTTCGCACTCCACTCTTCGCGTACGCTCATGAGAATCTTGTTGCCTCTGCTAGTCTTGCTGCTATCGGGAGCCTGCCAGAAACAGACCCCTCCCACTGCCGCCAAACCCTGCATCGACCCAGCCAAAATTCGTACGGATGCCATGTGCACCATGCAGTATGACCCCGTATGCGGCTGCGACGGCAAAACGTACGGCAACGCCTGTACGGCCACCAATGCGGGCCTCACCAGCTTCAAGCCCGGTGCCTGCCCCGGTTCGCAAAAGCCCTAACCCTCCCCTATCATTGCGTACTATGCCTGAGAAGCGCTATTTCCGCCAGCAGAACCCGTTTGTTGTGCCCACCACCGATGGGAAGCTCATTGAAGAGCATATTGGCTTAGCTAGCACCCAAACCGCCCAGTACAGCGTGGCCCATATGGTAGCCCCGCCCCAGTGGAGCGAGCCCCACCAGACCCCGGAGTTCGATGAAGTAACGATTGTGGTACGAGGCCACAAGCGGTTTGAAATCGACGGCGACGTAGTGGAGCTAACTGCTGGCGAGTCGTTGCTGATCAAGGCGGGGGCACGAGTGCGCTATTCCAACCCGTTCGATGCGGAATGCGAGTACTGGTCGGTGTGCGTGCCGGCCTTCAACCCCGCCACTGTGCATCGGGAGGAAGGATAAGCTAGTGGCGGCGCACCTAAGCGGACTGGCTACACGTCGATGTGCGGCAGACGCCACCGCCGGCCCTGAAGCTTCAGCAACGTGCGCTGCCAGCCAGCCAGTCCTCGATACGCCAGCTCTTGTGCGTGCAGTTCGGAGATGTTCACCCGGCTGAGTTGGGCGTAAAGCACATCGAGCCCTTGCGGTGCGTAGCGGTGCACTAGTTGCGTCAGCACCGGACGGATTTCTTTGAGGTTCCAGTAATGCAGCACATACGGCGCAGCCTCTGCCAGCGTCCTATCCGTTTGGAACTGCATACTAAAGGCTAGCTGCTCCATAATATGCTTGTTGTAGGTGGCATACAGCTGCTCAGCCAGCTCCCGTATGCCATCCAACAAGCTGGCGTCGTGGCTTGGGAAGCCAAGCACTCCAGAATTGTAGAGCCGTGTGGTGGCATCCAAAGTGAACGTGCGGCCATTGATTTGCCACTGGTGCCCCCGTAGACGGCGGTAGATTTTCTGGCTTAAATAATCTCCTTCCGCCATCACCCCCTCACAGACATGCATGTAGCGCTGCCCACCACCAAGGGCATGGAAGATGGGTTCCGGATCTTGTTGCCAGATAGTATCCGTATCCACGAATAACAGGTTGCCGGGATAGTGTTCAGCTGCGTGCTTTAGCACCTCTATTTTCAGCAAATACACCCGGCTGCCGCGCCAAGCTTGCCATTGCCCCGCACTAATGGGCGGGTACTGTATGTTGGCCGGTGTCCCAAGTACCTGTTGGAACTCCGTGGGCTGGTCGGTGTAGATAAGTATCTGCGCCAAGTCGCGCCGCGCAAGTCGCTGATACGAGAGGATGCTATAAATGCCCTCATTAATCAGGTCAGGCAACCCGTAGGCCAAGTAGATCAGCGAATTCATACGCCAAATTACGCAATGGGCCTTGACTACAAGCCGAGGCAGCTTCACTCCTCTGTGTTGGAAGCATACATACCAGCAGCAACCCAGCTGTAGCAATACCACAGAGCGCAACAAAAAAGAGGACCCACCTTGCGGTAGGTCCTCTTTTTTGTTGGTTATAGCTTGCGCTTAGATATACTGGTTGATGATGGCTTCGAGCCACTCCTGCTTGCCGCTCTTCAGCGGCGGCTCGCCCGCGTTGTGGGCAATCGTGCGCAGGTCTTCCAGCGTCAGCTGGCCTTTCTCGAAAGCGGCACCCTCGCCGGCATCAAACGAGGCGTAGCGCTCGGTGCGGAACTGCTTGTAGGGCGACTTCTCTAAAATATCGTTGGCCACCACCAGCGCCCGCGCAAACGTGTCCATGCCGGCAATGTGGGCAATGAAGATGTCCTCCAAGTCGGTGGAGTTGCGCCGCGTCTTGGCGTCGAAGTTGATGCCCCCCGGCTGGATGCCGCCGTGCTCCAAAATGATGAGCATCGACTCGGTCAGCTCGTTCAGGTTGTTGGGGAACTGGTCCGTGTCCCAGCCGTTCTGGTAGTCGCCCCGGTTGGCGTCGATGCTGCCCAGCAGGTTGGCGTCGGCCGCTACTTGCAGCTCGTGCTGGAACGTGTGGCCCGCCAGCGTGGCGTGGTTCACTTCCAGGTTCAGCATGAAGTCGTCCTGCAGCCCGTGCTCCCGCAAAAAGCCGAGCACGGTCGCCGCGTCGAAGTCGTACTGGTGCTTGGTGGGCTCGGCCGGCTTGGGCTCGATGAAGAACTTGCCCGTGAAGCCCTGCTTGCGGGCATAGTCGCGGGCTATGGTCAGGAACTGGCCCAAGTGCGCCAGCTCGCGCTTCATGTTGGTGTTGAGCAAGGTCATGTAGCCCTCGCGGCCCCCCCAGAAGGTGTAGCCCTGCCCGCCCAGGGCAATGGTGGCGTCGATGGAGTTTTTCACTTGCGTGCCCGCGTAGGCGACCACCGAGAAGTCGGGGTTGGTGCTGGCCCCGTTCATGTAGCGCGGGTTGGAAAACACGTTGGCCGTGCCCCAGAGCAGTTGCACGCCGCTCGCCTGCTGGTGCTGCTTGAGGTAGTCCACGATGGCGCTCAGGTTGCGCTCGTACTCGCTCAGCGAGCTGCCCTCGTCCACCAGGTCAATGTCATGGAAGCAGTAGTAGGGCGTGCCGAGCTTGGTGAAGAACTCGAAGGCGGCATCGGCCTTAGCCTGGGCCCGGCCCAGGATGTCGTGGTGCGCATCCCAGGCAAACTGCTTGGTGCCGGGGCCGAAGGGGTCGCCGCCGGTGCCGGTGAAGGTGTGCCAGTAGGAGACGGCGAAGCGCAGGTGCTCTTGCATGGTTTTGCCGGCCACCACGCGGGTCGGGTCGTACCACTTAAAGGCCAGCGGGTTGTCCGACTCGCGGCCTTCGTACTGGATGGGCGCGATGCCCGTGAAAAACTCGGTCTTCGTCAGCGTGTTACTCGACATGGGATGGTTGGGTTGTGGATGAAAGGATCTGTTGCGTCAGGGTGCGGTGCCAGCGAGCATAGGCGCCCTGGTACTGCTCCTGCAAGTCGGGGGTGGGCTCCAGCGTAAGCAAACGCTCTAAACTGCCAAATGCCTCGGCAGGACTAGCGTATACGCCTACCCCGATGCCGGCACCCCGAGCTGCACCTTGCGCAGCGTCTGTGTTATATAACTCTAGTGTTACGTTGCTGCTGTTTACGAAAGCCTCCCGGAACAGTGGGCTCAAAAACATATTGGCACTGCCGGCACGCACTTTCTGCACCTGCACGCCCATGCCCCGCATAATGTCGAGGCCATAGTTGAAGGCGAATACAATGCCTTCTTGGGCGGCCCGCAGCACGTGTGCGCGGGAGTGCCTATTGAAGCTGAGCCCGTGCAGTTCGGCTTCGGTGGGGCGGTTTTCCAAAATACGCTCGGCGCCGTTGCCGAAGGGGAGAAACAACAGCCCCTCCGCTCCCACTGGGGCTTGTGCGGCCAGTTGGTTCATTTCGTCGTAGGGTAGTTCGCCCACCACTTTGCGGAGCCAGCTATTTAGGATACCCGTGCCGTTCACGCACATCAGCACGCCATTGCGGGGCTGGGCTTCCGTACTGTTCACGTGCACGAAGGTGTTAACGCGGGAGCGAGGATCGGAAACGGGCGTTTCACTGATGCCATATACCACACCGCTGGTCCCAGCAGTAGCCGCTATTTCACCGGGCTCCAACACGTTCAACGAGAAAGCATTGTTGGGCTGGTCGCCGGCCCGGTAGCTGATGGGCGTACCAGCGTGCAACCCCAGTTCCTGCGCAGCCTCGGCCGTCAGGCGGCCATGCTCGGCGAAGGTGTCCACTACTTCGGGCAGCAAGTCCCGGTCAAGGCCATAGTAGTCGAGTAAGCCCTGGGCGACGCTGTGCTCCCGGAAGTTCCAGAACACCCCTTCCGACAAACCAGAAACGGTAGTTTGCAGTTGCCCCGTCATTTGGAAAGCAATATAGTCGCCGGGCAGTTGCACCTTATGGATTTGCTCGTAGATAGCCGGCTCGTTTTCTTTCACCCACTTCAGTTTGGAAGCGGTGAAGTTGCCCGGTGAGTTGAGCAGGTAATGCAGGCAGTACTCTTCACCCAGGTCGGTGAAAGCTTGGTTGCCGTAGTCGACAGCCCGGCTGTCGCACCAGATAATGGCTGGGCGTAGCACCTTGCCGGCTTTGTCAAGTAGAATCAGCCCGTGCATTTGGTAGGTGATGCCGATGCCGGCTACCAAGGCCGGGTCGAAGCTGAACTTGTCTTTCAACTGCTTGGTGGCATTCACGGCTTCCTGCCACCACCGCTCCGGCTCCTGCTCAGCCCAACCCGCAGCCTTCGCCACGATTTCCATCTCCTGTTTCGGCGATGTGGCGCTAGCCAAACACTTCCCGGTGTCGACGCTGAGTAACGCTACTTTGATGGAGGAACTGCCAATGTCGTATCCCAGCAGGTATTTCATAGAGAGAAAAGCAAAACAAAAAGTATGACGGCAAAAGCCAACAAGAAGGACGAAGAAGTGAAGCGTTGAAGGACCCTATATGCCGTGCCTACATGGCCCGGTACAAGCGGAGGGTTTAGCAGCTTCTCGGACGAAATATACCGCAACTCCACCAACGATAACGTTTGCAAAACCGATTATGCGGGCCAACTAGCTAAATAAATATACCGAAACCGTTGCCGGGAACGATTCCAGAGAATGGCGCAACCGGAATTATATTGTCCAATAATTTTCCGGCTGGACACAACTCGCCTTGTTTTCCTGGCTGCGTTCCAGGTAGCTTAGCAACTAGAGATGAGTTGCTGCAAGCAACCATTTGCGAGGGCGCTTTTGTCTTTTACAAATAAGGCTGCGCTGCTGCCACCAACTTGCCTCCGTGCCTAGTAGCGGAAGGGCCAAAGGCCCCCTATTTAAAACTTCTGTTTTCCTCAAGCTTTTCCTCCTCAGCCCCTCATGGACCAGCGCATTATCAACCTGTTCGACGAGTACACCCACGCCCCTCTCAGCCGCCGCGACTTCCTAGACCGCCTACACAAGCTAACCGGCGGCGCGGCTATGGCTGCAGCAGCGCTGGCCGTGCTGGAGCCCGGCTATGCCCAAGCCGCCACAGTACCCGAGCAAACCGATGACCTCGTGACTGAAGAAGCAACGTGGCCCGGCGACGCCGGCGTGACCATGAAAGGCTACTTGGTGCACCCGAAGGGTAAGAAAAAACTAGGCGCTGTAGTAGTGATTCACGAAAACCGCGGCCTCACGCCTCACATCAAGGACGTAACGCGCCGCGTGGCGCAGGCGGGGTACCTAGCCTTGGGCGTTGATGCGCTGTCGGTATTTGGCGGCACGCCTGCCAACGAGGATGAAGGCCGCACCATGATCGGCAAGCTGGATAAGCAGCAGAACTTGAACAACTACTTAGCAGCCCTCACCTACCTGCGCGGCCGTAAAGACTCGAACGGCAAAACCGGGTGCGTCGGCTTCTGTTGGGGCGGGGCCATGGCCAACAGCCTAGCCGTAGCTGAGCCCAAGCTCAACGCCGCCGTGGCTTACTACGGTACCCAGCCCAAAGCTGAAGACGTGCCCAAAATCAAAGCCACTCTCCTACTCCACTACGCTGGCCTCGATGAGCGGGTAAACGCTGGCAAAGACGCCTACGAAGCTGCCCTCAAAGCCAACAACATCAAGTACGAGCAGTACGTGTACGAAGGCGTCAACCACGCTTTCAACAACGATTCCTCCCCTGCACGTTACAACGCCGAAGCTGCTAAACTCGCATGGGACCGGACGCTGAAGTTATTCAAAGAGAAGCTAGCATAGGAATCAGCAGACTGCAAAATCAGAACGATAATCCTCTTAAAACGAACTAGCCCGTAGTGCTGAGCACTACGGGCTAGTTCGTTTAAGTCGGAGCATGAAATACTTTCACTTACACCAATAGCGCCAGGAAATCCTGCTTGCCGTTTAGGTATTCGAAGGCAAAGCCTTCTTCTGCCATGCGGGCCTTGATGCCTTCTACGTCGTGGGGCTGTTTGACTTCGACGCCGATGAAGACGGGGCCTTTTTCCTTGTTGTTCTTCTTGATGTACTGAAACTGGATGATGTCGTCGCCTTCGTGCAGCACGTTGTTGACAAAGCGGCGGAGGGCGCCGGGGGCCTGGTTGAAGGTCACCATGAAGTAGTGCTTGAGGCCCTGGTGCTGCATGGCGCGCTCCTTGATATCCTCCATGCGGGTGATGTCGTTGTTGGAGCCGCTGACGACGCACACCACCGTTTTGCCTTTGATTTGCTCCCGAAACTGGTGCAGCGCCGAAATAGTGAGCGTACCGGCCGGTTCGAGCACGATGCCTTCCTCGTTGTACATCTTCAGCAAGTCCTGGCAGATTTGGCCTTCCGGCACCAGCACCACCTCATCGAGCAGCTCGCGGCAGATTTCGTAGGTCAGCTGGCCGGGGCACTTCACGGCCGCGCCGTCCACGAAACTGTCAATGCTGGCTAAGGCGGCGTGCTGGTTGCCGCGGATGGCCGAGTACATGGAAGGTGCCCCCAAGGGCTGCACGCCGATGAGCTTGGTAGAGGGGCTGAGCTGCCGGAACACGCTGGCCACACCTGAGGCTAGTCCGCCGCCGCCGATGGGCATGAAGCAGTAGTCGATAGGGACGGTGGCGGCTTTCAGGATTTCCAGGCCGACGGTGGCTTGGCCTTCAACAATAGCAAGGTCGTCGAAGGGATGAATGAAGGTGCTGCCCCGCTCGTCGCAGAACTCGCGGGCGGAGCGGAACGAATCGTCGAAGCTGGCGCCGGTGAGCACCACTTCCACGTATTCTTTACCGAAGAGCCGCACTTTGTCCACCTTTTGGGCGGGCGTGGCAGCGGGCATGAAAATGTAGCCTTTCAAACCGAGCATCTGGCAGGCATAAGCCACGCCTTGCGCATGGTTGCCGGCGCTGGCGCACACTATTTCCCGCTCCCCGCTAATGGGCGGCAGCGTGAGCATCTTATGGTAGGCGCCCCGAATCTTGTAGGAGCGCACCACTTGCAAATCTTCCCGCTTCAGCAGCACCGTCGCGTTGTAGGTGCGCGAGAGGCCGTGGTTTTGCAGCAGCGGGGTTTTATAGATGACGCCTTTCAGGTTGCGCGCGGCCTGCTCCACATTTTCCAGCGTCACGGCCAGCGGCGCGGCTACTTCCTTTTCCATATCCTTCGTAATTGGTGTGTCTCCACGTGAGACTAGAACAAGTCATGCTGAGCTTGCCGAAGCATCTCGCGTGCTGATGCAGGAATAGTAATCATATATCAGCACGCGAGATGCTTCGACAAGCTCAGCATGACGTTCTTTTCTTGGCCTGATCTTATTCAGCCAGTACGCTACTAGCTTAACTCTTCCACTTTTTCCGCGGCTTTCGAGCGGAGCTGACGTACGGTGGCGCCGGTCTGCCACAACTCGGAGTCGCGCACTTCTTTGAGTTCAGTTTCCAGCTCCGAGCGGTAGTTGGGGGTAGAACCGCGCTGAATGGTGCGCTCGGCTTCTTTGCCAGAAGCTACGCTGTCGTATAGCTCGTTGAGGACGGGTAGGGTGGCTTCGCGGAAGCGGCCTTTCCAGTCGAGGGCGCCGCGCTGCGCGGTTACCGAGCAGTTGCTGAACATCCAGTCCATGCCGTTCTCACCTACCAGCGGCACGAGGCTTTGGGTGAGTTCTTCCACGGTTTCGTTGAAGGCTTCGGAAGGCGAGTGGCCGCGCTGGCGCAACACTTGGTACTGCGCTTCAATGATACCCGCCAAAGCGCCCATCAACACGCCCCGCTCACCGGTGAGGTCGGAGTATACTTCCTTCTTGAAGTCGGTTTCAAACAGGTAACCCGAACCTACACCAATGCCCATCGCCACTACTTTTTCATAGGCTTTACCCGTAGCATCTTGGTACACCGCAAACGATGAGTTGAGGCCACCACCGGCCACGAACAAGCGGCGCAGGCTGGTGCCGCTGCCCTTGGGCGCTACCAGAATCACGTCTACATCGGCGGGTGGGATGATGTTGGTTTGGTCGTTGAAGGTGATGCCGAAGCCGTGCGAGAAGTACAGCGTTTTGCCGGGTGTCAGCTTGGCTTTCAGCGTGGGCCACAGCGCAATTTGGCCGGCATCGGAGAGCAGGTTGCAGATGATGGTGCCGCGCTCCGCCGCTTCCTCAATCGAGAACAGCGTTTCGCCTTCCACCCAACCATCTTTCAGCGCCCGCTCCCACGACGGAGAATCTTCGCGCTGGCCAACAATGACGTTGAACCCGTTGTCGCGCATGTTGAGCGCCTGGCCGGGACCCTGCACCCCGTACCCGATTACGGCAATAGTTTCGTTTTTGAGAACGTCCAGCGCCTTTTCCAAAGGAAATTCCTCGCGGGTAACTACAGTTTCGTCTACTCCGCCAAAATTGATTTGTGCCATTTTGCTGTGGGCTATTAAGGGTGAATGTGTTGTTTTCTTTGTTGAATTAGCCGTTTCGATGCGGGCTGATCTACATCGTGAACACCTTGTCGCGGCTGTTGAGGTATTCGTTTTCGGCGGGCTCGGTGCTTGGCTCGCGGCGCTCGAACTCGCGGAGCTTGCTGTTGAATCCGTCGCTGGCTTTGATGATGGCGATGCGGGCGCTGCGCACAAACTCGATGAGGCCGTAGGGTTGCAGCACGCGGATGAGGTTGTCGGTTTCCTCTCGGTGGCCGGTGGTTTCAAACACGGTGTAATCCTTGCGGATCACCACGGCGCGGGCGCCGTTTTCGCGAAGCAACCGCTCCACAATGGCCTTCTCGGCAATGACATCGGTAGGCACTTTATAGAGCGCCATTTCCTGCCAAATCACGTCGGCGTTGGTGTTGTAATACACTTTCAACACTTCAATCTGCTTCTCGATTTGGCGGGCCAACTTGCCGACTACCTCCTCGGTTTCGTTGATGACGATGTTGAAGCGGTGAATGCCCTCGATTTCAGAAGGCGACACGTTGAGGCTCTCGATGTTGATTTTGCGGCGCGAGAAAATGATGGCAATGCGGTTCAGCAGCCCCACCTGGTTTTCCGTGTACGCCGTGATGTTGTATTCCTGCCGGTCGATGGATGCTTGCTGACTCATGATATGAAATTGTGAAAGGTGAAATTGTGAAGCCCTGATGGTGTAGCAGTTGCGTAGATGAAACGTTGTCATTCACAACTTCACCCTTCACAATTTCACCTTCGAGTTACCGCAGCCGGATTTCGGCTACGCTGCACCCTTGGGGCACCATGGGGAAGATGTTGTTCTCTTTCGATACCATGACTTCCAGCAGGAAAGAGCCGGGGTGCTCCAGCATCTGTTGCAGCGACTGCTTCAGTTCGGCGCGGGCTTCTACCCGCTTGCCGCTGATGCCATAGCCACTGGCTACGGTCACGTAGTCGGGGCTGGCAATATCCACGAAGGAGTAGCGCCGGTCGTTGAAGAGTTCCTGCCACTGCCGCACCATGCCGAGGAAGCGGTTGTTGAGGATGATGATTTTCACGTCGACGCCGGTTTGCATGATGGTACCGAGTTCCTGAATGGTCATCTGCACGCCTCCGTCGCCGATGATGGCCACCACCGGGCGGTGCGGCGTACCGAACTTGGCCCCGATGGCCGCCGGCAGCGCGAAACCCATGGTGCCGAGGCCGCCGCTGGTGATGTTGCTGCGGGTTTTGTTGAGCTTGGCGTAGCGGCAGGCCACCATCTGGTGCTGGCCTACATCGGTTACAATCACGGCCTCGCCTTCCGTCAGCTCGTTGAGTTGCTGGATGACTTCGCCCATGGTCATTTCCTCGCTGGTCGGGAACAGTTCCTCACGGATGACGGCGTCCACTTCCTGCTCCATGTGCACCCGGAACCGCTCGTGCCACTCGGGGTGCAGTTTGGCGTCAACCAGCGCGGTGAGGAGCGGCAGCGTCTCTTTGCAGTCGCCCCACACGGGCACCGTGGTAGCCACGTTCTTGTCGATTTCGGTGGGGTCGATGTCGAGGTGGATGACCTTGGCTTGCTTGGCGTACTTGTCGAGGCGGCCGGTTACTCGGTCGTCGAAACGCATACCAATGGCAATCAGCACGTCGCACTCGTTGGTGAGGACGTTGGGGCCATAGTTGCCGTGCATCCCGAGCATCCCCACGTTTAGGGGGTGGTCGGTGGGCAAGGCACCGGCCCCGAGGATGGTCCAGGCGGCCGGAATGCCGCTTTTCTCGATAAAGGCTTTGAACTCTTGCTCGGCCTTGCCCAATATCACGCCCTGGCCCCACAGCACAAATGGGCGCTTGGCTTGGTTGATAATCGCCGCGGCCTCGCGGATATATTCGGGTCGCACGATGGGCACGGGGCGGTAGCTACGGATGTGCGTGCAGGGCACGTACGGCGCGAAATCGTGCTTCTGCTGCTGTGCGTTCTTGGTGATGTCAATCAGCACCGGGCCGGGCCGGCCGCTGCGGGCAATGTAGAACGCCTTGGCCAGCGCCTCGGGGATTTCCTCGGCGTTGGTTACCTGGTAATTCCACTTGGTGATGGGGGTAGTGATGTTGATGATGTCGGTTTCCTGGAAAGCATCGGTGCCCAACAAGTGCGCGAACACCTGCCCCGTGATGCACACCAGCGGCGTGCTGTCAATCAGCGCATCAGCCAACCCTGTTACCAGGTTGGTAGCACCCGGCCCGGAGGTAGCAAACACCACTCCTACCTTGCCGGAAGAGCGCGCGTAGCCTTGCGCCGCATGGATGCCGCCTTGCTCGTGGCGCACCAGCACGTGGTTTAGCTGCTCTTTGAAGTCGTAGAGGGCATCGTAAATCGGGATGATGGCCCCGCCCGGATACCCGAAGATGGTATCCACGCCTTCCGCCAGCAGGGCCTGTAAGGTGGCCACCGCGCCGGTCATGGTTTCCGTTTCCGGCTGTACCGCCGTGGCGGTAAACTCAGGCAGGGTTTGCGCTGATTGCTCGTTCGTTAACATAGCTTTCGTCTAAGTCGGTGATACAGCCGTGACTGGCGTCGCTGACCGTGCGGATATATTTGAGGAGTACTCCTTGCGTGGCGTTGGGGCGCGGACGTTGCCACTGGCTGCGGCGCAAGTCCAGCAGCGCGGGCTCTAGCTGCACGTCCATGGTGTTGGTGCTGGCGTCGAGCACCACCCAATCGCCATCTTCCACCAGGGCAATCGGGCCACCGTCGTAGGCCTCGGGGCAGACGTGGCCGATAACGAAGCCGTGCGTGCCACCCGAAAACCGCCCGTCGGTAATCAAGGCCACTTTGTCGCCGAGGCCGGCGCCGATGATGGCGGAAGTTGGTTTCAGCATTTCCGGCATGCCGGGTCCGCCTTTCGGCCCCACGTAGCGAATCACCACCACGTTGCCGGCCTTGATTTTGCCTTGCACGATGCCCTCGTTGAGTTCTTCTTCGGAGTTGAACACGACAGCCGGCCCTTCAAACCGCAAGCCTTCTTTGCCGGTGATTTTGGCCACGGCGCCTTTCGGGGCCAGGTTGCCGTAGAGAATCTGGATGTGGCCGTCGGCTTTGATGGGGTTACTGAGCGGACGGAGCAGGTCTTGCTCGGCACCGAGCGGCTTCACATCCGCTAGGTTTTCGGCTAGCGTTTGGCCGGTTACGGTCAGCAGGTCGCCTTGGAGCAGGCCGGCATCGAGCAGGGTGCGCATCACGGCGGGCACGCCGCCTAGCGCCGCTAGGTCTTCCATGAGGTACTTGCCGCTCGGCTTGAGGTCGGCCAGCACCGGCACCCGGTTGCTGACTTCCTGGAAGTCTTCCATGGTGAGGTGCACGCCGGCCGCGTGGGCAATGGCAATCAGGTGCAGCACTGCGTTGGTCGAGCCGCCGAGCACCGTAATCATCACCAACGCATTCTCGAAGGCCTCGCGCACCAGAATGTCGCGGGGCTTGATGTCGCGCTCCAGCAGGCGCCGCAGGTACACCCCGGTATCCAGGCACTCCTGGTTTTTCTCGGTACTCACCGCCGGCGACGACGATGAGAACGGCACGCTCATGCCCAACACCTCGATGGCCGACGCCATGGTATTGGCCGTGTACATCCCCCCGCAAGCACCCGGACCAGGGCAGGCGTTGTGGATGATGCCTTTGTAATCCTCATCAGAAATCTGCCCTTGCAGCTTCTTGCCGTACGCCTCGAAGCACGACACGATGTTGAGCTGCTGCCCCTTGAAGTGGCCGCCCTTAATCGTGCCGCCATACACCATCAGCGAAGGCCGGTTCAGGCGCGCCATGGCAATCAGGGCACCCGGCATGTTCTTGTCGCAGCCCACCACCGTGGCAATGGCGTCGTAGTTGTGCGCGCCGGCCATGGCCTCAATGGAATCAGCAATGATTTCGCGCGACACCAGCGAGAAGCGCATGCCCGGCGTACCGTTCGTGATGCCGTCGCTGACCCCAATGGTATTGAACCGCAGCCCCACCAAGCCCTGCGCCTGCACGCCTAGCTTCACCCCATCGGCCAGGCCGTCGAGGTGCATATTGCAGGTGTTGCCCTCGAAGCCGGTGGAGCAGATGCCCACGAACGGCTTGCGCAAGTCTTCGTCCGACAAACCGGAGCCAATCAGCATGGCTTGGGAAGCCGGCAGGCTGTCGTCTTGGGTGTAGATGCGGCTGTACTTATTGAGAATCATTTTCAGAGCGTAGATCAGGAATGGAAATGCGGACGGAGAGCGGTGCGGTGGTCGGAATGGTGCGCTAGGCTTTCACTTCAAGGTTTTGGCTGTGGGCTACCGATTGGCCGGTTACTAGGGCGTGGTAGCGCTCGGCTAGCACATGGCCGAGGGTATCTTGGTAAGGCGTGCTGAACACCAAGTCGTCGATGGAAGTGATGCCAATTACTTCCGCAGCAGTGCCGGTGAAGAAGGCGCCGGTTGCGCCTTGCAGCTCGTCGGGGGTGAAGAACTTTTCGGTGACTTTGATGCCGGCTTCGCGGGCCAAATCGATGATGGTGTTGCGGGTGATGCCGCGCAGGATGCTGCCGGGAGGTGCGGTGAACAGTTCACCGTCTTTCTCGAAGAAGAAGTTGGCGCCGGGTCCTTCGGCCACGAAGCCGTTCATGTCCAGCAGCAAAGCTTCATCGAAGCCGCGGCCGCGGGCTTCCGAGCTGGCAATGATGGAGTTGACGTAGTGGCCCGACACTTTGGCCTCGATGGGCACGGCCTTAGGGTTGGGGCGCTGGTAGGGCGAAATGCTGAGGCGCAGGCATTGGTCGCCGAGGTATTTGCCCCAATCCCACACGGCAATCATCAGGTTGCTGGTGCTGGCGTGCTTGAGGGTCATGTTGGGCGTGCCGGCGTACACCAGCGGCCGGATGTAGGCATCCGACAGGTTGTTGAGTTCGAGCAGCCGGTAGGTGATTTCCGTCATCTCCTCGATGGAGTAAGACAGCGGCAACCCCACCGACTTGCAGGAATATTGCAGCCGCTCGTAGTGCTCCTTGGCCTTGAAAATCTGCGTGCCCGCCGGTGTAGCATACGACCGAATGCCTTCAAAAACAGCATAGCCATAGTGCAGCGACTGCGCATACGAGCTAACCTGCGCTTGATCGGCTTTCACGAACTCGCCGTCTACAAAAGCGAGGGTGTCGGGATTGAAATACATGCGTGTGGAACTTGAGAAGAAGAGAAGCCAAAAGAAAAGCCTTCCTGAGCGCGGGGCTTAGAAAGGCTTTTGTCGAGATACAAAAAGCTGTTCCTATGCGCCCGCGAGGCAAGGAATAATCACTATAATCACCAATAGCAGGTTCTTATGCATGGGGTCGGCGGGGTCGTCGTGTTGGGCGCAGGCGCAGCATGACGGGCTTTTGAAGCGTTAGATAATCGTGCTAGCGCCGATTTCCACGTTGTTTTTGTTCCACTGCTTCTCGTTGGAATCAGCAATCCAGAAGGCGATGTAGCTGCCTACTTCTTCAGTGCTGTACGGAGCATTGGGGCTGAGTTCTTGGGTCAGGATGCCGTTGTGCAGGGCTTCGTCCACGGCCTCGCGCACCATGGCGGCTTCCGTGTTCAAATCCAAGTGCTCCAGCAACATAGCGGCCGATAGAATAGCGGCAATGGGGTTGGCAATGCCTTTGCCCTTCGCCTGCGGATACGAACCGTGAATGGGCTCGAACAAGGCCACTTCCGCGCCTACCGAAGCCGAGGGCAACAAGCCCATCGAACCGGCAATGACGGAGGCTTCGTCGGAAATGATGTCGCCGAACATGTTCTCGGTCAGAATCACGTCGAACTGCGTGGGGTTCAGGATAATCTGCATGGCGGCGTTGTCCACGAACAGGTAATCCACCTCCACCTCGGGGTATTGGGCGGCCATTTCGCGGACCACTTCGCGCCAGAGCCGGGAGGTTTCCAGCACGTTGGCCTTGTCAACCAGCGTCAGCTTTTGGCGGCGGCCCGCAGCGGCTTTGAAGGCGAGGTGTGCGATGCGCAGAATCTCGTCGCGGCTGTAGGTGCAGTGGTCGTAGGCACTGGTACCGTCGGCGGTGCGGCCTTTCTCCCCGAAGTAGATGCCGCCGGTTAGCTCGCGGAAGATGACCATGTCGGTGCCCTGAATCCGCTCCCGCTTCAGGGGCGAGTGGTTCAGCAGCACGTCGTAAGCCGTTACGGGGCGAATGTTAGCGTACAAGCCCAACGACTTGCGCAGGCGCAGCAAACCCTGTTCGGGGCGCACCTTGGCGGAGGGGTCGTTGTCGTATTTCGGGTCGCCGATGGCACCTAGCAGAACGGCGTCGGCCTCGCGGCAGGCAGTGAGGGTGGCTTCGGGCAGCGGGTCGCCGGTGGCATCGATGGCGCACGCGCCCATCAGATGGTTGCGCATCTCGAACCGATGGCCGAAACGCTCGGCTACGGCCTGTAGCACCTTCACCGCCTGTCTACACACCTCCGGCCCGATACCGTCGCCGGGCAATACCGCTATTTTCTTGCTTACCATGCCCATGTTCTGCTTTGTTCGTAGGCTTCGATGGCCTGTTTCTGACTTACTAGAAAATCGATGTCGTCGTACCCATTAATCAGGCATTCCTTCTTGTAGGGGTCGATATCGAAGTGAATTGTTTGGTTGGTGGCCGGCACGTGCAAGGTCTGCTCGGGCAGGTTCACCACAAATTGGGTGTTGGCGTTCTGCTCCACTAGGGCAAACAGGTTGCTTAGTTCGGCGTCGGTTACTTGCAGCGGCAACAGGCCGGTATTCAAGGCGTTGCCGCGGAAGATGTCGGCGAAGTAGCTGGAAATCACCAACCGGAAACCGGCATCATACAGGGCCCACGCGGCGTGCTCCCGACTGGAACCGCAACCGAAGTTTTTGCCGGCCAACAGAATCTGGCCGCTGTAGCGCGCGTCGTTGAGCACGAAGTCGGGCTTCGGCGTTCCGTTGGCGTTGCAGCGCCAGTCACGAAACAGGTTCTCGCCGAAGCCCTCCCTCGTGGTGGCTTTCAGGAAACGGGCCGGAATAATCTGGTCCGTGTCGATGTTTTCGAGTGGCAGCGGCACCGCGCTGGAGTGTAGGGTCTGAAACTTTTCCATGGCTGTCGGCGGCGCTTAGTTTAAGTACTGCGTGATGTCGACAATGCGGCCTTGCACGGCCGTGATGGCCGCTACCAGCGGCGATGCCAGCAACGTGCGCGAGCCCGGCCCTTGGCGGCCTTCGAAGTTGCGGTTGGACGTGGCCACGCAGTACGCGCCAGCCGGAATCTTGTCCTCATTCATGGCCAGGCAAGCACTGCAACCAGGCTCGCGTAGCTCGAAACCAGCTTCGGCCAGAATCTTGTCTAAGCCCTCGGAAATGGCTTGCTGCTCGACTTGCTTGGAACCGGGTACGATGATGGCCTCCACGTGCTTGGCTTTCTGCTTGCCTTGCACATAGGCCGCCACCGCCCGCAAATCCTCGATGCGCGAGTTGGTGCAGCTGCCGATGAACACGTAGTTGATTTCCTTACCCAACAACGACTCACCGCGCTGGAATCCCATGTAGGCCAGTGACTTATCGAAGCTCTCAGACTCGCTGGCAGCTACCTCGCTTGGGATGTTGCCGTTCAAGGCAATGCCCATCCCGGGGTTGGTACCGTAGGTTATCATCGGGGCAATGTCGCGGGCGCTGAAGTGGTGTTCGGCGTCGAACACCGTATCGTCGTCGGAATACAGGGTTTTCCAGTAGGCTACTGCCTGCTCCCACACAATGCCCTTCGGGGCGTAGGCGCGGCCTTCGACATAGGCAAACGTAGTAGCATCGGGGGCAATAAGGCCGCCGCGCGCCCCCATTTCGATGCTCATGTTGCAGACCGTCATCCGGCCTTCCATGCTCAGGCCGCGCACAGCACTACCCGCGTATTCAACAAAATAGCCCGTGGCACCACCGGTACCGAGCTGCGAGATAATATAGAGAATCAGGTCTTTAGCCGTCACGCCGCGGCGCAACTCGCCATCCACAGTGATGCGCATGCGCTTCGGGCGGCTCAGCAGCAAGCACTGGGTAGCCATTACCTGCGCCACCTGGCTGGTACCGATACCGAACGCCACTGCGCCAAATGCGCCGTGCGTAGAGGTGTGGCTGTCGCCGCACACGATGGTAGCGCCGGGCAACGTCAAACCCAATTCCGGCCCGATTACGTGCACGATGCCCTGGCGGGCGTGGCCCAAGCCATACAGCTCTACGCCGTACTTTTCGCAGTTCGCAGTCAACTTATCCACCTGCGAGCGAGACAGCGGCTCCTCGATGGGGAGGTGCTGGTTGCGCGTCGGAACGTTGTGGTCGGCGGTAGCCAAGATGCGGTTGGGGCGGTAGAGCGGCAGGTTGCGGGCTTCGAGTTCGTCGAAGGCCTGCGGGCTGGTTACCTCATGAATCAGGTGCCGGTCGATGTACACGATATCCAAGCCGCCTGGCGCGGTTTTTACCACGTGCGCATCCCAAATTTTATCAAATAAGGACTTGGCCATGTTAGTTGACTGCTACCAGTTTTTCCTGTTCTACCAAGGCGTGCAAATCCTCGTCCACCACCTCCCGCTTGCGGTCGGCTAGTTGGAGGAAGCAGGCGTAGGCTTTGTTGAGCGTGATTTTCTCGAAGTCGTACCCGATTTTCTGGAGCCGATAGGCCAGCGCCGCACGGCCCGAACGCGCTGTGAGCACAATCGAAGAATCGGCGACGCCCACTTCTTTGGGGTCGATGATTTCGTAGGTTTCGCGGTGCTTGATGATGCCGTCTTGGTGGATGCCGCTGGAATGCGAAAACGCATTGGAACCCACAATCGCCTTGTTGGGCTGTACCGGCATAGTCATCAGGTGCGACACCATGGCGGAAGTTTCGGCTAGCAGGCGGGTGTTAATGCGGGTATCGAGGTTGAGGTATGGGTGCTGACGCAAGATCATCACCACTTCCTCCAGCGCCGTATTACCGGCCCGCTCCCCTACCCCGTTGATGGTGCATTCAATCTGACGGGCACCGTTCATCACGCCGGCAATAGAGTTGGCCGTGGCCAGCCCCAAATCATTGTGGCAGTGCGTAGAGAGCCGCACATTTTCAATGCCCCGCACATTTTCCTGGAGGAACTTGATTTTGGCACCGTACTCCTGCGGCAAGCAGTAACCAGTGGTATCGGGGATGTTGAGGACGGTAGCACCGGCCTTAATAACCGCCTCGCACACGCGGGCTAGAAACTCGTTGTCGGTACGGCCAGCGTCTTCGGCGTAAAATTCCACATCTTCCACGAAGCTTTTAGCGAGCTTTACCGCGGCAACAGCACGTTCTAGTACGTCTTCGCGGGTGGTACAGAGCTTGTGCAGGATGTGCACGTCGGAAGTACCGATGCCGGTGTGGATGCGTGGGTAACGGGCCTTTTGCAGCGCCTCGGCAGCTACCCGGATGTCGTTTTCAACGGCGCGGGACAGGCCGCATACGGTAGCCTCGCGGGTTTGAGCGGCTATGGCTTGCACGGCGGCAAAGTCGCCGGGGCTGGAAACGGGAAAACCGGCCTCAATTACATCGACGCCGAGTAGTTCTAGCTGTCGAGCAATAACAAGTTTCTCTTCCCTGTTTAGCTTGCAGCCCGGCACTTGTTCGCCGTCGCGGAGCGTAGTATCAAAGATTTGTATTTGCTGATGCGCCATGCTACAATAGTCTTGTAAACAGCCTTGTCAACTGGAACGAGGTGTTGATTATTGATCTAAGTACCGTGTTCTATCTCCCCTTGTAAACTGCTCTTTGTCTAGTTCTACTATTTCCAACTTCTCTTCTATCGAATTCAACTATCTATTTATCAGTAGCTTAATGAATAACTTCTTACGATGCCCAACCGAAGTACAGAGCCCATTTTTCAGTTAATAAAGTCTCTTACCCGCTCCGAAAAGCGCCATTTCCGGCTTTTTACCAACCGGCAAGGTTCCTCCGAAGACCTGAAGTTCCTTCAACTTTTCGACGCCTTGGAGGCGCTAGAATCCTATGATGAGACGCAGATACTCGTGCAGGTCCCGACGCTCAAGCGGGTGCAGCTCGCCAACCTGAAAGCCAACCTCTATAAGCAGCTCCTCTCCAGCCTGCGGGTCTACCACGCCGGCCAGAACCCCGACATTCAACTGCACGAGCAGCTCGATTATGCGCGGGTGCTCTACAACAAGGGCTTCTACCAGCAAAGCCTACGCATGCTGGAGAAGGTGAAAGTGGCCGCTCGGCAGGTGGAAATGCCGCACATCGTGCTGCTGGCGCTAGATTTCGAGAAGCTCATCGAAAGCCAGTACATCACGCGCAGCATAAAAGACCGCGCCGAAACCCTGGCAACCGAGGCCGTAGACACGGTCGAGCATTTGGGCAAAATGCACGCGCTTTCCAATGCCTCCCTGCGGCTCTATGGGCTGTACCTGAAAGCCGGCCACGCCCGCAACCGCGCCGACCATGAGCAGATTACCGCTTTCTTCCGGGAAAACCTGCCACCCTTCGAGGACAGCAAAGGCGGCTTTTTCGAGAAGCTGTATTTCTACCAAGCGCACGTGTGGTACTACACGCTCAACCAGGATTTCCGGGCTTGCTACCGCTATGCGCAGAAGTGGGTGGATTTGTTTGAGCAGGCCCCGCACATGAAAGATTTGCAGGCCATGCTTTACATCAAGGGCCTACACAACCTGCTGGCCACGCTCTACAATATGCTGTACTACAGCAAGTTCATGGAGGTGCTGAAAACGCTGGAAGAATTTGCTGCCAACCAAACCCGGCGCAGCAGCCCCAACACCGAGATTCTGCTGTTTCAGTACATCTATACCAACAAGATCAACGCCTATTTCTTGGAAGGCCGCTTTACCGAAGGCCTGGAAATCATTCCGGAGTTGTTGGAGAACCTGGAACACTACAAGTCGCAGTTGGATATGCACCGCACATTGGTGTTCTATTATAAGATAGCCAGCCTCTACTTTGGCAGTGGCCAATACCAGAAGGCCATTGAGTATTTGAACCTCATCATTCAGCACAAAGACCTGAGTTTGCGCGAAGATTTGCAGTGCTTCGCCCGTATCCTTAACCTGATTGCGCACTACGAAGCCGGCGAAGATGCCAGCTTGGAATATCAGGTACGGTCTGTTTACCGCTTCTTGGGCATGATGAACGACCAACAACCTATGCAGGTGGAAATTTTTCGGTTTCTGCGCAACGTCGGCAACATTGCGCCACATCAAGTGCGTGAGGCGTTTGTTGCGCTCCGCGAGAAGTTGATTGTTATAGCGGCTAATCCATTCGAAAACCGGCCCTTCCTGTACCTAGACATCGTTTCGTGGCTGGATAGCAAGATCAACAACACACCGGTGCAGGAAGTGATGAGGCGCAAATTTCTGCAGATGAAGTAATGCCCATTGATAGCCAAGCGGGTAGCCACTCTCCGTTTGAGCTTCCCGACGAACGCCCTAGTGAACAAACGGCTTGCATCAACGGAAAACCGTGGCAGTTTTGCAACCACGTTCAGACAACCCTATTTACAGCAGTAGCATCTTTATAGTGTTAAGAGGGTCCAATGTCTATCCGCAAACTGCTCACGCTTTTACTTGCCCTATTGCTATTCACAGCCGTGAGTGGCCAGGCTCAGAGCCGCCGAGCAGCTGATCCGCCGCTTCCCGAAACGGAGTATAAAGAGGTAACCGTAAGCGTTACGCTGCCCAAGGCGGTCAATGTTGTTCGTGATTACGGTAAGATTCTGCTTTCTCGCAACAGCGAGGAAGGCAAGCTGACTCGACTCAGCAAGCGCTTGAAAGACAAAACCGATAAGCCGGTGGTAGAAATGACGGTGGAAGTGCCAAAAAATTGGCTCACCCGAAAGCTGGGCTTGACAGAATAGCATCTATACCTACTGTAGCTCTCTATAACGTGCTATTTGTCAGCTTCAAACAGAGGTCTTGACAGCGCTGTACCGTGGAGCTTATATAGTGAAAGGGCGCTTGCTATTTCTGGGTTTCGCTACGAATAACAGCTGCTGGATGTTGCAAAATAATGGGATGAAATATACTTTTTCGCTTAGCGTGTGTATGTTTGGACCCTATGAAAACCATCCTACTCTCGTTCTGTCTGCTTGCCGGCAGCGTGGCGCAGGCCCAGCTAGCCCCCAGCAAAGCACCATCAGCGGCGGATAGTCTTCTTCCGCAAGTAACCAAGCAAGGCGTCGTACAAGTGCCTGGTGTTTCCCGCACTGCCTTGCAAAACCGCGCCAAAACGTGGTTTGCCGCTCACTTCATCGACGCCGAAAATCCGCTGATGCTTACCAATACGGCGGCTGGTTCGCTGGTTGGCAAAGGCTCCACCCGCGTGAAGTGGAATGCTGGGGCGCCAGGCCGTAGCCACCGCGTTTGGTTTGTATTCACGCTCGAAGCCCAAGATGGCCAGTATCAGTACCGGCTCACTGACTTGCCCAACCAGCAAGATACGCTGACCTTGGTGCAAGCCACGCACGTTGTGCAGAAGGCACCCGTGGTAACGGTACAGCCACGTCCTCAAAAAGTCGTTCCGAAAGCCTCGAGAACTTCTTCTGTTGTCAAGAAGCAGCCTGCACCTATTTTGAATCCCTATGCCGCCGCTGTGCAGGAGCAAATGGGCGAAATAGTGAAGTCGTTGACGACGGCCTTGGCCACTGCCTCAGAACAAGACTGGTAACACCTACTCCGCATGGCACGCTTAGGCAGGCAGCCTCTTAGTAGACAGGCAAGTGTAGCTAGCCAATTAGTAAGGTGCTTCTGGGCCTTGCTTTAAGGTCGAGCTACAACCCCCCTCTGGAAAAGCGAGTACAAGTACGGAAGCTACTGGCTTTGCAGCTAGGGCAGTTTTTACTGTAAAAACGCACGGTATGTCCGACCAGCCTTACTCCTCCCTTCACCTCTGCTTTCCGCACATCCGCTGGATGGTGGAAGAAGCTTTCCAGGAATGGCAGCAAGCTTCGTTAACCCAAACCAACCAGAGCCGACCTGCCAAAGCCGGCTTGAAAAGCGCTGCGCCCTTGCTGCACGTGCGCAAAACGGATGAGCCAGCGGCCACGCCCAAACAAGCCACCCGCGCTGAGCAACGGTATCGGCGGCGCTGAAATGTGAGGAGAAGGCCAAGCGTAGTGCTTGCGCACACAAAGCAAGCAGAACCCCATAAAAAAAGCCCCGACGATGTCGGGGCTTTTCACGTAAAGCAGTTTCGGGTTTAGCGTACGAAAAAGCCCTTGGCTTCCCAGGCCTTTACATTCTGGGTGCGCACGAAGCGCGTTTCAACATGGCCCCAAGCATCCTGCTTGTACATGACCGTTTTGCCTTCCTCACGCGAGTGTAGCGCAAGAAGCTGATCGGCATGAGAGACAGGAGGCGCAGCGGTTTCGCTGGCTTTGCGGGGACGAGGGCGTTTTGTGGGTGTCGACATAATGAAGCAACGCGAAGAGCGATTAAAAGGGTTCGTGCTGTAGTGGTGCCGCAGCACGAACATTGTCCGAGAGGCTCTTTACGTCGTCGGGCACCACGAAGGTAACTCTATGTTCTTAGTCTACCACTATGACCTACTGGGGCTTGGCTGCGGCGGTAGCCGTAGGTAAGGTCTTGCGTGGCAGTTTCTGGTCGCGCGTGGCAGCGTGGTACACAAACGAAGCCACTACTACGGAGGCCTGTTTCAGGTCTTCGGGCAGCAACCGGTCGTAGGTGTCTTGGTTGGTGTGGTGGGTGCGGGTGCCGTAGTCGAGTGGGTCCTGAATGAACTGGAAGCCGGGCAGCCCCACTGCGTCGAATGATAAGTGGTCGGTGCCACCGGTGTTGCGGGGCGTGACGGTGGTAGCACCCAGGTCGGCAAATGGCTGGAGCCACGCGGTGAAGATGGGCGCTACGGCTTCGTTGCTTTGCTGGTAGATACCGCGGATTTTGCCGCCACCATTATCTAGGTTGAAGTAGGCCGCCAGTTTCTCATGCTCGGGCAATAGTTTCATGGTAGCGGGGTCGGCGAAGTGGTTTTTCACGTAGTTGCGCGAGCCGAACAAGCCCTGCTCTTCGGCACTCCACAAGGCAATTCGAATGGTACGGCGCGGCTTCAAGCCACTGGCTTTCAGGATGCGAACCGCCTCCATCATGACGGCGCACCCGGCGGCGTTGTCGGTGGCGCCGGTGGCAGCATGCCAGGAGTCGAGGTGGCCACCCAGCATCACGATTTCACTTTTCAGCTTTTTGTCGGTGCCCGGAATTTCAGCTATAACATTGTAGCTTTTTAGGTCCTGGGTCTGGAAACGGGTTTTGGTTTCCATCTCCACTTCCACCGGCACACCCGCCTCTACCAAGCGAATGATACGCAACTGGTCTTCGGGCGACATTTCTATTTCGGGCAGTACGGGCTTGGCGTCGGGGGCGTAAGGCGCGCCGTTCGAAGTGAAGAACGTGCCTTGCGAACCACCACGGGTGCTTAGCACGGCGGCGGCCCCTTCAGCCATCATCATCTCTCCCATCTTGGTGCGCAGCGCTAGGCGGGCCCGGTAAGTGGCCATCCGGTCAGCTTCGGAAGTGGCTGGGGTGCCAGCGGCAGCGGGGCGGGCGGGGGCGGCACCAGCGGCCATTGTCTTCAGCTCCTCGTCGGTGTAGCGTTTGGCGTCGGGCTCGAATCCTTCTTTCGGGGGCGTGGCCACTTCCGTCACCACTATTTTGTCGCGCAGCTGGCCTTTAAACTTGTCTAGCTCCGCCTCGGTGGTGGCTTTCACATACACCACTTGCTTTTTCACGGTGCCGCTGGTGCTGGGCGTCCAGGCTTTGGGGGCCCCGATCATGGTGTGGTAGTACGGCGCCGTCATGGCTACGTACGATTTTTCAATGTCCCAGCCACGGCCAAATTCGCCCCACGGCTCCAGGTTGGCATTGGTAAGGCCATATTGGGTGAGGCGGGTTTTGGTCCAGTCGTAGGCGCGTTTCAAGCCGTCGGAGCCTGCCAGGCGGGGGCCGCACACATCGGTGAGGTAGAAAGCCGTTTCCATCACCTTGGAGCGGTTGAAACCTTCATCCTTTATTTTGGCAATAGCAGCTTGATCTACCTTTTCGGCAGCTTGTTGGGCAAGCGCGGGAGCCGCCAGCGCAAAACCAGCGGATAGAGTGAGGAGTCGTAGTGAGTTCATAGAAGGTTGTTTGTGAGAGAGTCTTTGAAAGCTAAAGTACCAGCAATTCGTATTTCGTTGCGTTGAGTGCTGCATTCTACCTATTTAAAATAGGATTGCTGCTTAACTAAAAAAGTTTTCGCTGTAAGCACCCCAATCGATATGCAAGAAACAGATGATGCTGGCTGTGCTCTGCAGTACTCATTCTATGTAATTAAACCAGGATGCTATGTTGTAGAAGGTGCACCTGTGTTATTGATAGCGCTATCAATTTTCGCTAACAAAAGCAGCTTTCTGCAAACAATTCGCAAGCTCTTGGCCAAGCAGCTTGAATTGCAATCGATTGACTCGACCTGCAACCCAGCGTTGTAACACCTATTCGTGAAACGTCGCAACAACAAGTATGTAAGTACACCGATAGCATTATAGCCTGTTGCCGCTTGTTAACAATATGGCACTAATACCATCATTTTTTTGTTGAAAATTAAAATACTCGGCCTTGTTTATATATTTTTTTCAATAAACAGGCGTATTTTAATGATTACTTAATGATGCATCTGCTGTATACTTGTACAGTTGCATGTTTCCAACAATCATTTTCACTCACCAAAAAAACAAGCGCATGAAGCAAAAGCTACTTCTGACTTCTGTTTTGACTATCAGCCTGTTGCAGCAGGGGATGGCCCAGAACAGAGCAATTTCAGGTAAGGTTACTGACCAGGCCACTGGTCAAGGGCTTCCGGGAGTTACTGTATTAGCTAAAGGCACCTCCATTGGCGTGTCAACGAATGCCGATGGTGGCTACTCAATTAGTGTTCCGGCCGGCACTACCGTGCTTACGTTTTCCTCGATTGGGTACGGTGCTGTAGAACGGCCCATCGGGGATGCCGCAGTTATTAATATCGGCCTGGGGGCCGACACCAAGCAGCTTGGTGAAGTGGTTGTGACGGGGGCACTGGGCATTCAGCGTCAGGCACGAGAAATGGGCTATGCCACCTCCACCATTGATGCAAAGGACTTAAACCAAGCCCGCGTGACGAACGTCACGAATGGCTTGGCCGGCAAAGTATCAGGCTTACAGATTCAGACCGTTAACAACGGTATCAACCCGAGCGTACGGATCACGCTACGCGGCACCCGCTCTATAACTGGTGAAAACCAAGCTCTCGTTGTACTTGATGGGGTGCAAACCACGCAGGATGTGTTAACTGCGCTCAACCCTGATGATATCGCCGATATCACCATTCTGAAAGGGGCCAACGCTGCCGCTCTTTATGGTTCGCAGGCCACCAACGGGGCGTTGATTATCACCACCAAACGAGGGGGCACAACCCCCAGTGTTACGTTCTCGCACACTTCCCAGCTAGAGCAAATCAACTTCTGGCCGAAAACTCAAAACGAGTTCGGGCCGGGTTCTTCGGAGTGGATTCGGGAGTATTCGCCGTACGAGAACCAGCAGTACGGCGACCGGTACGATGGCTCTATCCGGGAACTAGGCTACAAAACCACGGACGGTAACATCCAAAGCATCGAGTACAAAGCCCGGCCAAACGAGCGTAAAGACTTCTTCAACACCGGCTACCAGATGCAAAACAACGTCTCGTTTTCGGGCGGCGACAAGGATACCAAGATTTTTGTATCGTACCAGAACGCGAAAAACAAGGGCGTACTGCCGAAAGACCAGTATGACCGCAACACATTCCGGGCCAATGCGTCGCGACAAATGAACAAGCTCTCTGCGGGCATGAACGTTTCGTTTGCGCAAGTGAAGGTGAACCAAGGCAATGGCTCCGTGTATGACCAATTGCTTAATACCTCGGCTCTGATTCCGATTACCAGCTACCGAGACTGGCAGAACAATGAGTTTGCCAACCCCAACGGCTACTACAACGAGTATTACGCCAACCCTTACTTCACCCTCGATATCAACCGACGCAATATTCGCCAAAGCACACTGGTTGGGAATATTGATCTGGGCTACAAAATCAATGATTGGCTGTCAGCACAATACAGGGTTGGCCTGACGTACATCAACCAAGACAACAAGAACTGGCTGGACAAATTCACTTACACAGCGTACACTCTCGGCCGGCCCATCAACTCCCGAAGCAACATTGCTGGTGGCGTGACGGAACTCAACAGCTACAATAGTCGCCTCAATTCCGACTTGTTTGTCAACATTGTCAAGCAATTCGGTGACATTTCATTGAAAGGAATTCTGGGCAATAACGTTCAGATGAACAACTCCCAGTTTCTGGCAGCCACCGCGAACGGCTTGTCGGTACCCGGCGTGTTCAACGTAGGTAATAACCGGATAGGCGAAGCCGTTGTCAGCCAAGGTCGGTACCGGTATCGGCAAGCTGCCTTCTTCGGCGACTTGACGTTGGGCTACAAAGACATGTTGTTCTTGCACGGCTCGGCCCGTCAGGAAGAGGTTTCTGTATTGAGCCCAGAAAACCGCTCCTATTTCTACCCTAGCGTAGACGCCTCCGTGGTGCTGACGGAAATTGTGCCGGCATTGAAGTCAGTGGCCATCATCGACTATGCCAAACTCCGTGGTGGCTACTCTAAAGTAGGTCAGGTAAACTTGGGTGGAGTTGTTGGCGGCGTTGCCAACAACTTCGGCGCCTACAGCATCGAGCCTGTTTATAACCCGGGCAGCGGGTATCCGTTTGGGTCGGCAGCGTCTTATACGCTCAGCAACCAAACTATCGTACCGAATCTGAAGCCGGAGTTTACCCACTCCACTGAAGTAGGCACCGAGTTGAGCTTCCTGAAGCAGCGGATCAGTTTGGCAGCTACCTACTACTACCAGCTTTCCATCAACCAAACTATCAACGCCAACATTGCCCCGTCGGGTGGGTTCACCAACTACTTGCTCAACGCCGGCAGAGTGCAGAACAACGGCGTGGAAATGGACCTGAATGTAACACCAGTGGAAGCAGAGAATGGCTTAACCTGGAAGGTGGGAGCGAATTTCAACTACAACGATAACAAGGTTCTTAAAATCACGGACCAAACGACGCAGTTGCCACTCACGACGGGTGGAGACGCACAAGTATATGCTATTGCAGGACAGGCGTATCCGGTACTTCAGGGCACCGACTACGCTCGTGATGACAAGGGCCGCGTGATCTTAACGTTCGTGGATCTTGGCCCGGCCAAGGCAGCGGATGGCTCTACATACCAGCGTCAGGGGTGGGTTCCTTCGCAGGCCAGCCAGCTTACTACGTTTGGCAATACGCTGCCTAAGTACAAGTACGGCTTCAACACCAGCCTCACGTTCAAGGGCATTACGCTGGCCGCCCAAGCCGAATACCGGACTGGCTATTCCGTGTATCACGGCCTCGGCGCCACAATGGACTTCACAGGTGCTTCGGCCCGCAGCGCCTCTACCGGCCGCGAACCATTTGTGATGCCGAACTCGTCGATACAGGCTCCTGACGGCTCCTACGTAGACAACACCGAAAACCTGACTCCTGGGGGCGCCGAGTTCTGGGCCAACAGTTCCTACAACCGGAACATAGCCTACAACTACGTCACGAAAGGCGACTTCTTCAAGTTGCGGGAGGTTTCCCTTAACTACAGCTTACCAGCTTCATTGCTAGACAACGCACGCTTTATCAAGGGTGTAACGCTTAACCTGTACGGCCGCAACCTGTACACGTGGGTTCCCAAGGCGAACCAGTTCACCGATCCGGAATTCAGCTTCACAAGTGGCAACGGTATCGGTATCAACAACTCCGACCAGACGCCTCCAACTCGCTTCTACGGTGCCAGTTTGTCCGCCACCTTCTAACTCAACAGCAATGAAAAATACAAGTAAGTTTCTGGCGGCGCTGGTACTCGTGTCTCTCACGACTAGCTGCGGCGACGACTTTTTCGACATCAACGAAAACCCTAACAGCTTAACGCTGGAGTCAGCAACTCCCAACGCCATTCTGGCTCAGGCGCTGAAAGTAACTGCTGACAACTATGGCCTTACGCTGAACACGTACGGCAGCTGGACGGCCGGCTACTGGGGCAAAACGGGTACGGTTAACGGCTACAACCCCGAACGCACCTACACCTACAGCAGCACGTATCAGCAAGGACTTTGGGGATCGGTGTACGACAACATCAAGGACTACGACAACATCGAGAAGAACGGTGCGGACTTAGGGCTGGTGTACATTTCGTCGATTGGCAAGATCATGAAGGTGCTGAACTATCAGCTATTGGTCGATCAATACGGTGATATTCCATATTCCCAGTCGCTACAATCTGATTCGCCCACGCCCATTCTCGCCCCGCAATACGACAAAGCGGAAGACATTTATAAGGATTTGGTAGTTAAGCTCGACGAAGCCATTGCTGCCATTAGAACTCCCGGCGCTAATGCCGTTGCTGTAGGCCCCGAAGACATTGTGTTTGGTGGTACCATGGCCAACTGGGTTCGGTTCGCTAATACGCTCAAGCTCCGTATTCTGCTGCGTCAGTCGTTCGTTCCAGCATTGGATGGCTATGTGCGAGCCGAAATGACCAAACTACAGGCACAGCTGGCGCCCGAAGGATTTACTACTACCGATGTAGCAGCACAGCCAGGGTATTTGCAGACTGCTGGCAAGCAGAACCCCTTTTGGAACGCCTACCGTGCAAACCCTGCGGGTGCCCGTATTGCCCAGAGCAACTACCAGGCTGGTACGCAGTACATCATCGATCAGTACGAGCAGAACAGTGATCCTCGGGTATCGCAGCTATATGTGTTGGCTACTGCTGGCGCTTTCAATGGCAAGTACAAAGGTGTTGTGTTGGGCGACCCAAACCCCCTACCAGGGGGTACGCAAATATCGCGCTGGAAAGACTACGGCGGTATTCTGAAGGGATTTGATGCTTCTACACCACTGATGCTCGCTGCAGAGAGCTACTTTCTACAGGCTGAAGCTAAATCCAGAGGCTTCCTGACTGGAGGCGACGCTGGTGCCAAAACCGATTTCAATAACGGTATTCGAGCTTCGTTTGTGTATTTCTACGCCCCGGCCCCTAGTCGCGCAGCCACTACCAGCAACGTATCGGCCAACGCCGTAGCTGATTACACCAAGTACTTGACGGCAAACACCACGAATGGCTTGGTCGATTGGGATGCAGCCACCACCACCTTGGGAGTTCCGGCGGGCAGTACAACTCGTCCTGTTAGCAAGCTGGAAAAAATCATTTACCAGAAATATCTGGCTATGAACTCCGTCACGGCTATTGAAGCGTGGAACGAGTATAGACGCACCACTTTCCCGAAGTTTCCGGCGTCTCTGCAGTCTAGCTCTCCACGGGCCGATAAGCTACCCGTTCGACTGCTGTACCCGCAAACTGAGATTAGCACCAACTTCTCTAATATCCCAGAGAACATCAATCAATTCACGTCTAAGATCTTCTGGGACGTGATGGACTAACAAGGCGTACAGAGGAATAAAAGGGGGTTGAATCATTCAATCCCCTTTTTCGTGCCTGTATAACAGGCTTTAGTACATTGTATTGGTACCGCCACCCCATTCGCCGTGTGCAAATAGCGGAATGGAACCCAACAAATGCTACTGTGCCTCGCTTGAAAAGCTGACTTATCTCATGAGAAAACAACTTACGCTTATCTGCACGCTAGCGTGCAGCCTTACGGCCAACGCGCAAAAGCTCTCGGCCACCGAACAAAAAATTATTGCCTCGGTGAAGCAAAACATGCCGCAGAGCGAGAAGCTGCTGGTGCAATTAGTCAACACCAACAGCGGCACCCTCAACCAGAAAGGCGTGCAGGAAGTGGGAGCCATTTTGCGGAAGGAATTCGACGCCATTGGGTTCAAAACGGAATGGGTAGCCATGCCTCCGGCTATGCAGCGCGCCGGCCATCTGGTGGCCCAACGCAAAGGCAAAAAGGGCAAGAAGTTGTTTCTGATCGGGCACCTCGATACCGTGTTCGAGCTGGACATGCCCTTCACTACCTATACCCAACTCAACGACTCGACGGCCACTGGGCAAGGCGTCAACGATATGAAAGGCGGCGACGTAGTGATGCTAGCTGCGTTACAAGCCTTGCAGCAAAATGGCCTGCTCGACAACACTACCATCACGGCGTATTTCACCGGCGACGAAGAGCGCAAAGGAGAAGGCGAAGCCAGTCGCGCCGACTTCATTGCCAAAGCCAAGGAGTCGGATGTGGCTTTGGCGTTCGAGTCGGCGGCGGGGCTGCACTCGGTGGCTACGGCACGGCGCGGCTCTAGTAGTTGGCAGCTTAAAACGTACGGGCAGGCGGGTCATTCCTCCACCATATTTAAACCCAACGTTGGCTACGGAGCTATTTTCGAATCGGCACGCATTCTGAACGAGTTTCGGGAGAAGCTCAGCCAAGAGCAGTATCTGACGTTTAATCCGGGCCTGATAGTGGGCGGCTCGGAAGTGAAGTACGAAGTGGCAAAGGCCCACGGCGAGGTGGCAGGCAAAACCAACATTATTTCGCCGGAAGTGGCCGTAGCGGGCGACTTGCGTTTCCTGACCGAAAAGCAGAAAGAAGAGGCCCGCACCAAGATGCGCGAGATCGTAGCGCGCAATCTACCGAACACCCGCGCCGAAATAACCTTTACCGACAACCTACCCGGTATGCCGCCCACTCCCGGTAACCAGAAGCTCGCCGCCCTCGCTGACCACGTGAGCCGCGACCTAGGCTTCGGGCCCGTAACAGCCGGCGACCCTGGCTCCCGCGGCGCCGGCGACGTTTCGCTGGTGGCACAGTACCTGGATTGCCTCGACGGCCTAGGTGCCTCAGGAAAAGGTGCTCACGCCCCCGGCGAAACGCTCAACACCAAGGAATTCCCCCTGCTTGTGCAGCGCGCCGCCCTGATGATTTATCGCCTCACCCGATAAGGTACAATTCGGCAGTACAACAGCACATATAGCGAGGAAAACCAAGCTATTCAGCCTCATGCCTGCGCTGTTTACTCTGAAAGCAAATATGCCGCTACGCGCTTGCCGTATTCTACTTAGCTCGACAGGTAGAATCATCAAAGACGGTTTTTGGTCTGCCTAGGAGCCGTATCCTCCGTTTGGCCTGTTTCAGCGAATTAGGGACCCGTTGCGTATTGAACCAGCACTCCCATTTTGAATCAGGACCATTCTAGTGCGGTGCACAAAAGCATTTACCTCTCAGCGCTTGTCCT